>NZ_JBIBGK010000026.1:0-108044 GCF_042956445.1 Streptomyces sp. NPDC008238
GTCCTCGACCACGACCATCGCCTCGGAGGCCGCCCCGTCGCCCGCCGGGCCCTCACGCCGTTCCAGCAGTCCCTCACTCATGCCGGTCAGCATAAGGGGAAACCCATGTGCCACTGTTCACACGGTGGCACCGGAGGCGGCCCCGGGATGCGATGATCAGCCCGGCGGCATTTCGTGACCCCGCCGTTGGGTGGCCTTGGGGACACGTGTGCGATCACGTCATGACATGGGCGTAGTCTGTGTCACTCTCACCGCTCCGCGGTGAGCTGGTCGACCACTCGCAACACACTGTTACGGGCATCGAGAACGGGGGGCATGGTGCCGGGCTTCGTCTTGCTGCGCCTGCGCGCGCACCGGCTGCTGCTCGCCGCCGCACTGCTGTCTGTCGTCCTGACCACCTGCGCGGTGACCGCGCTGGCCGCGTTCAACGACGCGGTCGGGGACGCGGGGCTGCGGCGCGCGCTGCAGGGGCCGTCGGCGGCCAGGACACGGATCGACGTGACGTCCGAGGTGACGGGGCAGGACGCCGCCCGCCTGGACACCCAGGTGCGCAAGACCCTCACCGGTGCCTACGACGGACTGCCGGTGCGGATCTCCGCCAGCACCCGCTCGGGCGCCTACGGACTGCCCGAGAGCCTGCGCCCCGCGGGCGCGCCGCGGTCGGACAACCCGGACCTCACCCTGCTCGCCACGTTCGACCGCTCCCGGGTGACCGTCGTCGGCGGAAGCCTCCCCGACGCGCCGGAGGCCGGGGGACCGGTGCCGGTCGCGCTGCCCGAGTCGGCCGCGAAGGCGCTCGGTGTGACGCCGGGCGAGGTGATCACGCTCGCCGACCGCCGCGGCGGGCCGTCGCTGCGCGTGCGGCTGACCGGCCTGTACCGGCCCACCGACCCGGCGGCCCTGTACTGGCGGCTCGACCCGCTGGAGGGCCGCGGCGTACGGACGCTGTCGTTCACCACCTACGGCCCGATGCTCGTGGACCCGCGGGCGTTCACGGCGGGCGCGGTCCCGGCCGGCGAGGTCCAGTGGGCGGCCTGGGCGGACTTCTCCGCCGTGACCGCCGCCCGGCTCGACCGGGCCGGACAGGACGTGCGCCGGACGGTGGACCGGCTGGACGACAAGAAGCTGGACGGGAAGACGACGGCGAGCAGCGAACTGCCCGCGCTCGCCGACGACCTGGGCCGCACCCTGCTCGTCAGCCGCTCGACCCTGCTCATCAGCGTCCTGCAGCTGATCGTCCTGGCCGGTCTGGCGCTGATGCTCGTGGCGGGCCTGCTCGCCGGCGAACGCTCCGAGGAGACCGCCCAGCTGCGGGCCCGTGGCGGTTCCCGGAGCCGCATCGCCGGCCTGGCCGCCGCCGAGGCGCTGCTGCTGGCGCTGCCCGCGGCCGTGGCGGCACCGCTCCTGGCCGGCCCGCTGGTGCGGCTGCTCGCCGGGCGCGGGGCCCTGGCACGGGCGGACGTGCGGCTGGACGTGCCGTACGCCACGGCCTGGTGGGCCGGCGTGGCGGCGGCGCTCGCCTGCGGCGCGGCCGTGGCCTCGCCGGCGCTGCGCCGCACCGGCACCTACTCCCTCGAACGGCAGGCACGGACCCGCAAGGGCGCACTGCCGGGTGCCGTACAGGCGGGGGCGGACGTGGCGCTGCTGCTCGTGGCCGGCCTGGGCTACTGGCAGCTGTCGCGGCGCGGCGGCGGGTCCGGCGCGCTGACCACCGACACCACCGGCGCGCTGGGCGTGGACCCGGTCCTGGTGGTGGCGCCCGCGCTGTGCCTGCTGGCGGGCGCGGTGCTGGCGCTGCGCCTGCTGCCGCTGGTGGCCCGGCTCGGCGAGCGGCGGGCCGCCCGCTCGCCGGGCCTGCCCACGGCGCTGGCCGGGTGGCAACTGGCGCGGCGTACCGGGCGCGGCGCGGGCCCCGCCCTGCTGCTGGTCTTCGCGGTGTCGATCAGCATGTTCGCGATCGGCGAGAGCGCCACATGGGAGCGGTCCCAGAGCGACCAGGCGGACTTCTCGGTGGGCGCCGACATCCGCGTGACCGGCACCTCGACACCGCCGTTCGGACAGGGCGGCGTCTACGACCACATACCCGGCGTCGCCGCGGCGGCCCCCGCGAACCGCGGCATCGCGCCGCTGCCCCAGGGCCGCGAGGCGACGGTGCTCACCCTGGACACCACCGCCGCCTCCAAGGTGACCGGCCTGCGCGACGACCTCACCGACCGGCCGTTCCAGGAGGTGCTGCGCACCCTTCGCCCGCAGGACACCGCCCCACGGGACGCCGGATTCACCCTGCCCCGCGACACGGCGCGCCTCCTCCTGACCGTCCGCACGCAGACCTCCGACCCCGACGGCCGGCCGAACGGCAGCGGCGTCACCGCCCGCATGTCGGCGACGTTCACGGACCGCTACGGCATCCCCTACACCCTCGCCCTGGGCGACGTCCCCGCCGACGGCACAGCGCACGTCCTGCCGGCGGACTTCGGCACCGAGGCGGGCCGGGCCCCCGGAGCCGGCCCGGCCGGGCCGCTGCGCCTGACCCGGATCAAGGCCGAATGGACCCTGCCCCAGCGGACCGAGCACCACCGGCTCTCCGTCACCGCCCTGCGGGCGGAGTCCGCCGACGGCACCACGCGGCCCGTCCCGGTCCCGGAGGGCTCGTCGTGGAAGGCGAGCGCCACCATGGGCAACCCCGACTACCTGAACTACGACGGCTACGTCGCCGCCGGCACGGAATCCCCCGACTCCAGCCCGCGCACGCCGCTCGCCGTCGAGTTCGACACCGGGCGGATGTCCCGCCAGGACTACGTGCCGGGCGGCCACGACAAGGCCTCCGTGATCCTGAGCTCCGAACCCGAGGCCCCGGCCACCCTGTCGGCCGTCGCCACGGACACCTTCCTGCGGGCGGTCAACGCGAAGGCCGGCGAATCGGTGCGGGTCCCCCTCGCCGGCGTCACCGTGCCGGTCCGCGTCACCGCCGCCGTACGCGCCCTGCCCACCGTCACACCCAAGACCGACGGCACCGACGGCGGCGCACTGCTGATCGACCTGCACTCGGCGAACGCCTTCCTCAGCGGGAACGGCCAGGGCTCCCTGGTGCCCGGCGAGTGGTGGCTGGCGGCCGAGCCGGGCGCGACCGCCCGCGTCGCCTCCGCGCTGCAGGACCGCGGCGACATCACCACGCTCCTCGTCCGCGACCGGCAGCGCACCGAACTCCAACGCGATCCGCTCGGCGCCGGGCCGCTGTCCGCGCTGCCCGCCGCCGTCGTCACCGCCGTGGTGCTGGCCGCGCTCGGCTACATCGTGGCGGCGGCCGGGGCACTGCGCGAACGCTCCCAGGAATTCGCGATGCTGCGAGCGCTGGGCACCCCGCGCCGCTGGCTCGCCCGGGTGATCGCCGTCGAACAGGGCCTGGTCATCCTGGTCGCCGTGGGCGTCGGCGCCCTGCTCGGCGGGCTGCTGACCCGCCTGGTCGTCCCCCTGATCATCCTGACCGCGGACGCGCGCAGCCCCGTCCCCGACGTACGGGTGCACCTACCGTCCGGTCCGCTCGCCCTGCTGATGATCACCATCACCGCACTGCCCCTGCTGGGCGTCATGCTGACGGCGTGGCGGTCCGCCGACCCGGCCCAGGCGCTGCGGCGCCAAGGAGGTGAATGACGTGGCCGAGCCCCGTACCCCGCGCAACGGTGACGTCTCCTGGATCCGCGCCCGGCTGCGCGCCGCCCCCGGCGGCACCCTCGCCCTGGCCGCGCTGGTCCTCGTCACCGCGTTCCTGGCCGCCGCGCTCCCGCGGGCCGTCGACGGATACGAGGACGCCGCACTGCGCGACACCGTGTCACAGGCCCCACTGCCGGGCCGCAGCGTCACCATGTCGCTCCAGGTGTCACGGCTGTCCGCCCCCTTCGACGCCGAGGGCCTGCTCACCCCGCCGTCGCTGAAGGAGACCGAAACCCTCTTCCAGCGCCGCGTGAAGCCCCCGCTGACACTCGAACGCGACCAGACCGTGTACGGCGTGCGCTCCGTGGACACGGCAGCCACCGACCCCGGACTGCCCCGCTTCCCCTCGGACAACCCGCTCCCCCCCAAGGGCACCCTGGTGGCCCAGCCCCGCCTCGCGGCGAACACCCGGCTCCTCGAGGGACGTCTGCCGCACCCGGGCACCGACACCCGCAGCGTCGAAGCGGTCATCACCGACCGCACCGCCAAGGTCATGAAACTGGGCACCGGCTCGGCCTTCCACCTCCAGGACGCCGTCGGATCCGAGGTGACCGTCCACGTCACCGGGATCGTCGCTCCCCAGGCACCGGACGCCGCATGGTGGAACGCGGAACCCGACCTGCGCGCGCCCAACCCGCGCACACTGCCCAACCCCGGTGGCAGCCCTCCCCGCTACTGGCACTTCTCCGCCCTCATCGACGAAAGGGCCACCACCGCCCTGCTCAGCCTCCAGGACGGCGCGGAGGCCTACTGGCACCACCCCGCCGACGTCGACGCGCTCACCGCGCACGACGTCCCCGCGCTGAACGACCGGCTCGCCGCCCTGACCTCCGGACCGGACGGGGCACGCCTGCAGGCCAAGCAGCGCGGCCTGCACGTCGAGGAGCAGGGACTGGGCGAACACCTCGGCCCCTTCGTCACCGAACGCACCGCCGCGCAGCCCCTGATCCTGGTCGCCGCCGTGGGCGTGGGCACCGTCGCCGCCGTCGTCCTGCTGATGGCCGCCGGACTGTCAGCCGCCCGGCGCCGCGCCGAGTTCACGTTGCTGCGGGCCCGCGGCATCAGCATGAGCGCGCTCACCGGCCGGCTGCTCGCCGAGACCGCCGTGGTGGCCGTGCCCTCCGCGGCGGCCGGCCTCGCCCTGGCACTGCTCCTGCTGCCCGCCGAACGCTCCGCGCTCGCCGTGTGGTCGGCCGCCGCCGTCGCCGTCCTGGCCACGGTGGGCCTGCCCCTGCGGGCCGCGGTCACCGCCCGCCGGCCGCGCCCCGACCAGCGTGAGGACATCGTCGCCATGCGGCCCTCCCGGCGCCGTACGGTCGCCGAACTCGCCGTCGTGGTCGTCGTCGCGGGCGCCGTCGTGGCCCTGCGGCAGCGCGGCACCGCCGACGGCGGCGCGGACGTGCTGACCGCCGCGGCACCGGTACTGCTCGCCATGGTCGCCGCCCTGGTACTGCTGCGCCTGTACCCCTGGCCGGTACGGCTCCTGGCACGGCCCTTCGCACGGCTCGACGGGCCCGTGCTGCACCTGGGCCTGGCCCGCGCCGGACGCGCCCCCTCCACCACCGCCCTGCCACTGCTGGCCGTACTCGTGGCCCTCACCGTCACCTCCTTCGGCGGATCCGTACTCGCCGGCGTCGAGACCGGACGCGACCGCGCCGCCGTCACAGCCGTCGGCGCCGACGCCCGCGTGCAGAGCCTGGGTGCTCTGCCGCAAGGACTCGACGACCGGGTCCGCAAGGTCCCCGGAGTACGCGAGGTCACCGGCGTCCGCGTCGAGCCCGGACAGCAGATCATGAACAGCCGCACCCGGTTCGACCTGCTGGTCGTCGACCCCGAACCGTACGCCCGCCTCGTGGCCGCCACCGGCCTCGGCTCCTCGTTCCCCGCCGGCGAACTGCGCGCCGGGACACAGGAGGCCATCCCCGCCATCGCCTCCCCGGCGGTCGCCCGGTCCTTCGGCAACGGCGACGGCGACCCGGAGACCGTCAGGTCATCCGTCGGACGGGTCATGGCCAGGATCGTCGCCACACAGGACGCCACCCCGGCCGCCCCCAACCACGAGTTCCTCATCGTGTCACGGGCCGCCCTGGCGAAGGTCGCGCCCGCCACCAAGGAACCCGCCCACGGACCTTCCGTGTTCTACGTCACGGGCACCGGCATCGACGCCAAGGCACTGCGCGGCGTCGTGGCCAAGGCCGCACCCAAGGCACTGGTGACGCTGCGACCCGAGCAACGCGCCTCGTACGGCACCACGTCGGCGCTCCAGAGCGGCGCCCGGCACGTGTACCTGACCGCCGTGGCCGCGGGCGCCGGCTACAGCGTGCTCGCCCTGCTGCTGTCCCTGCTGCACAACGCGCCGCAACGCAAGGCGCTGCTGGCCCGGTTGCGCACGATGGGCATGACGAGCGGTCAGCGGCAGTGGCTGGCCGTCCTGGAGATGCTCCCGCAGGTCCTGCTCGGCGCCCTCGGCGGTGTCCTGGTGAGCGTGGCCACGGTGCCGCTGGTACGTCCCGGCGTGGACCTGGTCGCACTCGCCTTCACGGTCCGCACGCCCGCCACGGACCTGTCGGGCGCCGTACTGCGCACCGACGCGGCGTCACTGCTGGTCCCCGCCACCGGGCTGGTCGTACTGGCCTGCGCGGTACTGGCCGTCCAGGCCTGGCTGACAGGACGACGGGGAGAAGGAACCGAACTCCGGATGGGGGAACGATCATGAGTCAGGACACGTCCGGGACCGCCGAGCGCGGCCGCGTCACACTGGCGGAGCTGGAACGACGCGTCACCGAGAGCCGGGAGGAGCCCGCCTACGGGCACGACGCCCTGATCGTCTGCGACCGGCTGGTGCGGATCTTCACCGCCCAGGGCGTGGAGGTCCAGGCCCTCCAGGGGCTGGACCTGCTCGTGAAGCAGGGCGAACTGATGGCCCTGGTCGGCGCCTCGGGCAGCGGCAAGTCCACCCTGCTCAACATCCTGGCCGGGCTCGACACCCCCACCGCCGGAGCCGCCTCGGTCGCCGGCTTCGACCTGCTCGACCTCGACGCCCGCGCACGCCTGCGCTACCAGCGCGAGGTCGTCGGCTTTGTCTGGCAGCAGACCTCCCGCAACCTGCTGCCCTACCTCACCGCCCTGCAGAACGTCGTCCTGCCCATGCGCCTCGCAGGCAGCGTCAAGGGCCGCGGCCAACGCGCCAAGCGCGCCGCCGAACTCCTCGACATGATGGGCGTCGGCTACGCCGCCGACCGCCGCCCCCAGCAGATGTCCGGCGGTGAACAGCAACGCACCGCCATCGCCGTCGCCCTGGCCAACCACCCCTCGCTCGTGCTGGCCGACGAGCCCACCGGACAGCTCGACTCCGCCACCGGCGAACAGGTCTTCGGCGCCTTCCGCACCGCCAACGAGCAACTCGGCACGACCATCGTCGTCGTCACCCACGACCAGGCCGTCGCCACCGCCGTCGACCGCACCGTCGCCATCCGCGACGGCCGCACCGCCTCCGAGGTCGTCCGCCGCACCAGCGTCGACGACCAGGGCCGCACCACCGTCCACGCCAGCGAGTACGCCACCGTCGACCGCTCCGGCCGCCTCCAGCTCCCCCGCGACTTCACCCACGCCCTCGACATCCGCAACCGCGTCATGCTCGAACTGGAACCCGACCACATCGCCGTCCGCCCCGACCTCCCCGAACAGGACTGACCATCCCGGGCACCCACGGGCCCACGGGCCCACGCGCCGACGCGCCGACGCGTACGGGGCTACGCGTCCGCGGCCACGTGGACCCGCTCCCCGCCCACGAAGGTCTGCAGCACCCGGGCCGCCGCGATCTCCTCCGGCGGCCCGGCGAACGGGTCCCGGTCGAGGACGACCAGGTCGGCCAGCTTCCCCGGGGTGATCGTCCCGGTGTCGTCCAGGTGGTTCACGTACGCGCTCCCCGCGGTGTACGCCGCGATCCCCGCGGCCAGGTCGACGCGCTGCGCCGGCAGGAACACCGGCGTGCCCTTCGGGGCGTCCGGCGTACGGCGATTGACCGCGACGTGCAGCGCCTGCAACGGATCGGGACTGCTCACCGGCCAGTCACTGCCGGCCGCCAGCGTGGCGCCGCCCCGGAGCAGATCACCGAAGGGGTACTGCCACGCCGCCCGTTCGGGCCCGAGGAAGGGCAACGTCAGCTCGTCCATCTGCGGCTCGTGGGCCGCCCACAGCGCCTGGACGGTGGCCGAGGCGCCCAGCGCCCGGAAGCGGGCGACGTCATCGGGGTGGACGACCTGCAGATGCGCCAGGTGGTGCCGGGTGTCTTGGAACCCGTTCGCCGAACGCGCGGCCGCCACCGCGTCCAGCGCCTCACGCACGGCACGGTCACCGAGCGCGTGGAAGTGCACCTGGAAGCCGAGCGCGTCCAGTGCGGTGACGTGCCCGGCCAGCGCCACCGGATCCACGAAGCTGATGCCGCTGTTGCCGGAGGCGCAACCGCAGGCGGTGAGGTAGGGACCGAGCAGCGCGGCCGTCCCGTTCTCCGCGATGCCGTCCTGCATGATCTTGACGCTGGTGGCGCGGAACCGGCCCCGGCTCACGGCGGCCCGCCGCTCCACGAGTTCCGGGATCTGCTCGGCGCCGCGGTCCCGGTCCCACCACAGCGCGCCCACGACCCGTGCGGTGAGCAGCCCGTCGGCGACCAGCGCGTGGTAGGCGGGCACCGGGTCCGTCATGTTCGCGTAGTCGCCGACGATGGCGTCCTGCCAGGCCGTCACGCCCAGGGAGTGCAGCACCCGCTGAGCCCGCAGCAACGCGGCCGTCCGCTCGGCGGCCGTGACGGACGGCAGGAGCCGCCCCACCAGATGGAGGGCCCCCTCCTGCAGCATGCCCGTGGGATTGCCGTCCGCGTCCCGCTCGATGCGGCCGTCCGCGGGATCGGGCGTGTCCCGGGTGATCCCCGCCAGATCCAGCGCACGGGAGTTGACCCAGGCCCCGTGGTGGTCGCGATTGGGCAGGAACACCGGACGGTCGGGGACCACCCCGTCCAGCAGCGCGGCGGTGGGAGTGCCCCCCGGGAAGGCGTCCAGCGACCAGCCGCCACCGGTGATCCACTCGGCGCCGGGGTGCTCGTCGGCGTACGCACGGACCAGCCGCAGGTACTCCCCCGCCTCGTGGACCTCCGCCAGATGGCACTGGCCCAACTCGATCCCCGCGACGAGCGGATGGACGTGGGCGTCCTGGAACCCGGGCAGCAGCATCTTCCCGGCCAGGTCGACGACCTCGGTGCCGGGCCCGATCAGCTCGCGCACCTCGTCGTGACCGACGGCGGCGATCCGCCCGCCGCGCACCGCCACCGAGGTCGCCCGGCCGAGGACGGGATCGACGGTGTGCACCGGGCCGCCGGTCAGGACGAGGTCGGCAGGGGACTGGGACATGGCGGGCGCTCCAGGGACGGGGGCAGCGGTGGGGGCGAGGGCAGGGGCGGGGACAAGGACACGGGCAGGGTGGCCGCGGGTGCCGCGTGCGTGGCGCGGCAGGGAGAGCGTCGCAGGTACGTGCCGCACGCGGCCACCACCGGGACCGGCCGGCCCGCGGCCCACCGCACTCCCCGCACGATTGCGCCCACAGCGTGATCGCCGACGTCCCGCCGCGCCACAGGGCACAGTGGCCCCTATGAAGCTGCTGACGCTGGGTGGTACGGAGTTCGTGGGACGCGCCGTCGTCGAGGACGCGCTCGAGCGGGGCTGGGAGGTCACGGTGTTCCACCGCGGCCGGCACCAGGCGCCGCCCGGCGCCACCGAACTGCTCGGCGAACGCGGCACCGAGGGCGGCCTCGCCGCCCTGGAGGACCGCGAGTGGGACGCCGTCCTCGACACCTGGTCCGGCGCGCCCGCCACCGTACGCGAGACCGCCCGCCTCCTCGCCGGACGCGCCCGGACGTACGCCTACGTCTCCAGCCGCTCCGTGTACACCTACCCGGCCACCGCCGGCCTCGACGAGGACGGCCCCGTGGTGAACGCCTCCCCCGGCGACGGAGCCGACGTCGACTACGCCCGCGCCAAGCGCGGCGGCGAACTCGCCGCGGCCGAGTCCTTCGGCGACCACGCCCTGTTCGTGCGCGCCGGCCTCATCCTCGGCCCCTACGAGAACATCGGCCGCCTGCCCTGGTGGCTGGGCCGCATCGCCCGCGGCGGCCCCGTCCTCGCCCCCGGCCCCCGCGACCTGCCCCTGCAGTACATCGACGTCCGCGACCTCGCCGCGTGGGTCCTGGACGCCGTGCGGTCCGGCCTCGGCGGCGCCTACAACCTCGTCAGCCCGCCCGGGCACACCACCACCGGCGAACTCCTCGCCGCCTGCGCCGCGGTGACCGGCTCCGACGCCGAACTGCGCTGGACGGACCCCGAAGCGGTGCTGGCCGCGGGCATCGAACCCTGGAGCGAGCTGCCCGTCTGGCTCCCCCCGGGCGAGCTCTACGACACGCTCCACACCGGCGACGTCTCCCGCGCCCTGGCCACCGGCCTGCGCTGCCGCCCCGTCACCGAGACCGTCGCCGACACCTGGCAGTGGCTCAGCTCCCTCGGCGGCACCGCCCCGCAGCGCCCCGACCGCCCCACGGTCGGCCTCGACCCGGCGAAGGAGGCCAAGGCCCTCGGCCTCTGAGCCCCCGGCCGTACGGACGGGCCGGTGACCGCCCGGCCCTGAGCGATGCCGCTCGCACGTGCGCGTGCGGCATCGCTCAGGGCGTGCGCGACGTGGACGGCGTTGCCGAACCGCGCCAGGCGCACGGGCCTTGGCGCCACGGTACGGTCCCCGACCAAGCGGCGCAGGCATGCGTGTGACGGCATCTCGACCCTCGCATTACTTGTCCTCCAAGGGGCGCGGAGGCAGCCCGCGTCGGCAGGGCGAGGCGCTGCCCCGCCCCCGTGCGAGCCCGGGCTCAGGGGGTCGCCGGGGCGACCAGGACCTCGCGCAGGCGGGTGAGTTCGGCCGCCGTCAGGCCGCGCTCGCGCAGCCAGGCATCCGCGCCGCCGTGGGCGGTGTGGAGCGTGGCGAGGAAGCGGCGCATGACGCGCGGCTCGGAGGCCATGAAGGCGTGCTCCACCGCGGGGAGGTCGCGGTAGGAGGGGAAGCGGGTCAGCCGGGCGCGGATGCGGACGACGCGCTGCGCGGTGAGCGCGTAGTCCGTGGCGATGGCGGCGGCGGGCACGCCCACCGCATCGAGGAGGAGGGCCGCGAGGACGCCGGTGCGGTCCTTGCCGACGGCGCAGTGGAAGACGACCGCGTGCTGGTCGGTGTCGGCGACGACGCGGGCCGCGGCGACCAGCGACTCACCGCTGCCGTCGAGCAGTCCGAGGTAGAAGCCGATCGCGTCGCCGTCGTCCGCGGTCGTCACGGGGACGGCGTCGGTGACCAGCGCCCGCACCCGGCTGACCGGCAGGTTCATCCTGCGTACCGCGGTGTCCGCCAGCAGGCCGTGCCCCTCGCGGGCGGCCTCGTCGGGGCCGCGCAGGTCCAGGACGGTGCGCAGCCCGTAGCGGCCGAGGAGGAGTTCGACGTCGCCCGCCGTGGCCTCCTGGAGGGTGCTCGCCCGGAACACGACGCCCCGCCGGGTCGTGCCCCCGCCGCGAACGGGCAGGCCGCCCAAGTCGCGGATGTTGTCGACCTCCGCCAGTTCGACCCAGCGCGGCGTCTCACCGGTGGGTCCGTCCTGCGTCGCCTCCAAGGCGCCCTCCTCGTGCACTCCCTGGCCATCGTGCCGTGCGCGGGCGCCCCGGTCCACCGGCGGCCGCGGCCCGGGGGATATCGTCGGCTGACCCCCGGGACGCCCCGGACGACCACCGACCGGAGGTGCCAGCCATGGCCCAGCCCGAGCCGCCCGGGGAGCCGCTGGTGCGCACCGAGCGGCACGGCCGCGTGCTGGTGGTCCGGATGTGCCGGGCGCACAAGCGCAACGCCGTGGACCGGCACCTCGCCGAGGCGCTCGACGCGGCGTTCAACACCCTGGAGGACGACCCGGAGCTGTGGGCCGGGGTGCTCACGGGCTCCGGCGGGGTCTTCAGCGCCGGCAGCGACCTGAACGCCATCGGCGACTACGTCACCGAACGCGGCGGCGAGTACGGGCTGATCCGCCGTCACCGCCGCAAACCGCTGGTGGCCGCGGTGGAGGGCGCCGCGCTGGGCGGCGGGCTGGAACTGGTCCTCGCCTGCGACCTGGTGGTCGCCGCGTCGACCGCCCGGTTCGGGCTGCCGGAGGTCCGGCTCGGGCTGGTGCCCACGTGCGCGGGGCTGTTCCGCGGCCCGCGCGCCCTGCCCGTCAACCTGGCGCGGGAGATGGTGCTCACCGGCGACCCCGTCGACGCCTCGCGGGCGTACGCCGCGGGGCTGGTCAACCGGATCACCGAGGAGGGCGGGGCGCTGGCGGGCGCGCTCGCACTCGCCGCGCGCGTCTGCGAGAACGCCCCGGTCGCGGTGCAGGCGAGCCTGGTGGCGATGGACGCGTGGCTGTCCGGCTCCGACGCGCTCGGCTGGCGGGCCACCGAGGAGGCGACCCGCACGGTGCTGGCCTCCGAGGACCGGCACGAGGGCGTCGCCGCGTTCCTGGAACGCCGGCCGCCCCGCTGGACCGGCCGCTGACGACGCCGGGGACCGGCAGTACCCCACTCGGGTGAGTCCGGCGTGCGGCGGTCCGGAGTCCGGGCTTGTCTGGTGCCGTGACCGGTGTCGTCCGGACGCGGTCCGCCGCGCGCAGGAGGCGCCCCGAGCGAGGAGCTTCCTTTTGGCACGCAGGATTCCGCCGACCGTCGCGGTCGCCGTGGTGTTCGTCGCCGCGCTGTTCATGGCGATCATGGACACCACGATCGTCAACGTCGCCGTGCCGGCCATCGGGGAGGACTTCGGCGTCCCGGCCTCCGGACTGGGCGGCGTCAACATCGGCTACCTGGTCAGCCTGGCGGTCTTCATCCCCGTCGCGGGCTGGCTCGCCGACCGCTACGGCACCCGGCGGGTGTTCCTCGCCGCGCTGGTCGCCTTCACCGGGGCGTCGGCGCTGTGCGCGATGTCCACCAGCCTCGAACAGCTGACCCTCTACCGGATCCTGCAGGGCGCCGGCGGCGGTCTGCTCGTGCCGGTCGGCCAGACGATGCTCTTCCGGGCGTACCCGCCGGCGGAACGGATCAAGGCGCAGCGGGCGCTGATGGTGCCGACCGCCGTCGCCCCGGCCGTGGGCCCGGTGCTGGGCGGCTGGCTGTGCGACGCCGTGTCCTGGCACTGGGTGTTCCTGGTCAACCTGCCGGTCGGCACCGCGGCCGTGGTCTTCGGCCTGCTCTTCCTGCCGGACTACCGCCTGGAGCGCCCCGGCCGCTTCGACCTCGTCGGCTTCCTGCTGGCGGGCGGCGGGCTGGCGCTCGCGCTGTACGCGCTGACCAACGGCGCCAAGGACGGCTGGGGCACCGCGGGCATCCTCGTGCCGCTGCTCGTGGGGATCGCGGCGCTCGGCGCGATGGTGCTGGTCGAACGGCGGATCCCGATGCCGATGCTGGACCTGGAGCTGTTCCGGGACCGGCTGTTCCGGGCCAACACCGTCGTGATGTTCCCGCTCAGCGCGGTCTTCCTCGGCACGGTGTGGCTCTACCCCATGTTCCTCCAGGAGGCGCTGGGCTTCAGCGCCTTCGAGAGCGGCCTGGCCACCTGGCCGGAGGCGGTGGGCGTGATGGCCGCCGCGCAGGTCGCCCCGCGTCTGTACCGGCGGATCGGGCCGCGGTGGCTCATGGTGGGCGGTTCGGCCGGCATGGGGGTCTGCGTCGCGGTGATGACCGGGTTCACGACGGCGACCTCGCCGTGGGTGCTGCGCGGGGTGCTCTTCGTCCTCGGCTACTGCATCGGGCACGTGATGATGTCGGCGCAGAACGCCGCCTTCGCCACGATCCCGGCGCCCTCCACGGGGCGGGCCGCGACGGTGTTCAACATGCAGCGGCAACTGGGCGGTGCTTTCGGTACCGCGCTCATCGCCACGCTGCTCACGGCGGTCGGGACGACGGCCGTCACCGCGGGCGGCACCACCACGGCCGACCTGGGCGCGTACCACGCCGGTTTCCTGCTCTGCACGGGCCTGGCCCTGATCTCCGCGGTCGCCGCGCTCTTCGTCTCCGACAAGGACGCCCTGGGCGTCGAGACCCCCCGCGCCGGCCGCCACGCCCGCCCCGGCACGGCCCCCTCGCCCGCCTCCTGACCCCCCGCCGGCCGGTGCTCCGTCACCGGCCGGTCAGAGGTCTGCGGCCCGCCGAGTCCTCCCGCGCCGTGCGGCCCTAGCATCGGGGCATGCCTCGTCTGGAACGTCTCCGTACCGATCACGCCGCCGCGGTCCTGGAGTTCGAGCGGGCGAACCGCTCGTACTTCGCCGCGTCGATACCGGACCGGGGCGACGACTACTTCGCCCACTTCGACGCGCGGCACCAGGCGCTGCTCGCCGAGCAGGAGTCCGGGTTCTGCCACTTCCATGTGCTGGTCGGCGCGGACGACGAGGTGCTGGGCCGGATCAACCTGGTGGACGTGGCCGACGGGGCGGCGGAGCTGGGGTACCGGATCGCCGGGAGCGCGGCCGGGCGGGGGCTCGCCACGGCCGCGGTTCACGAGGTGTGCGCCCGGGCGGCCGGGGAGTACGGGCTGGCGACGCTGCGGGCGGTCACCACGCTGGACAACGCGGGCTCGCGCACGGTGCTGTCCCGTACGGGGTTCGTGCCGGCCGGCACGGTCGAGCTGAGCGGCCGTCCCGGGCTCCGGTTCGTCCGCGACCTGGGGGACGGGACGGCGCCGTCCTCCGCGGGCTGAAGGCGGGCGGCGAGCGCGCGCAGGCCGGGGAGGGCGAGCACGGCGATGCCGGGGAGGCTGGAGACGAGGGTGAGGACCCCGTAGACGACGGCGGTCGCGAGGCCCTGGGCGGCGCCCAGTCCGGCCGCGCCGAAGGCGAGCGTCGCCGCGGCCTCGCGCGGGCCCCAGCCGCCGATGTTGACGGGCAGTCCCATCACCAGCAGCGCCAGGACGAGCGGCGGTACGAGCGTGGTGACCGGCGCCGTCGAGCCGGCGACGCGGGCCGCGACCACGAACAGGGCAATGTGGCCGGCGAGTCCGGCCGCGGACAGCGCGACCACCCCCGGCCAGGTACCGCGGGCGAGGAGCCCGCTGCGGACGTCGGCCAGGCCGGTGGCGAGCGCCTGCCGTCCCCGGGCGCCGCGCCGCCACAGCAGCCATCCGCCGAGCACCGCGACGGCCGTCAGCACGCCCGCGGTGACCTCCGCGGCGACGCGGCCCGGCAGGAGGTCGCCGGCGATGGCCGTCACCAGGGTGGGCCGGGTGAGCAGGACGGCCCCGCCGAGCACGAGGACGACGACCTGGCCGCCGACACGCTCCAGGACGACGGCGCGCACTCCGCGGCCGACGTCGCCGGAGTGCTTGCCGTGGCGGACGGCCCGGTCGACGTCGCCGAGCACGCCGGCCGGGAGGACCGCGTTGAGCAGCAGCGCCCGGTAGTAGTCGGACACCGCCCGGGCCAGCGGGAGCCGCAGGCCGAGCCGCCGGGCCACCAGGCACCAGCGCCAGGCGCTCGTCACGGTGGTGAACAGGCCGACCGCCAGGGCGGCGAGGACGGCGGGGACGTCGACGACGCGCAGGCCGTCGACGAACGCCCCGGTGCCCAGCCGCCACACGAGAGCGGCGAGGATGCCCGCGCCGATCAGCAGCCGCAGCCAGGCCCACAGTCGTCGCCTCACCGGGCCCCACCTCCGGGCAGGGCGAGCAGGTCGCCGTGGCCGACGACGGCGGTCAGCCGCCCGGCGGCGCAGTCCTCCAGGCGGCGGCGCAGGTAGTCCTCCGCGGGGGCGGCCAGGCCGGGCTCCTGCTCGACGGCGGCGCCGACCCAGCCGCGCAGCCACTCGGCGGTGAGCGCGGACCGGTCCGCGCCGAGCCGCCAGGGGCTGGGCCGGGTCGTGACGGCGGCGCCGTACCGGGTGAACGCCCGGGCGGCGGCGTCGAGGGCGTCGGGGCCGAGCAGCGCGCGGCCGCCGCAGGTGCGCCGCTGGTGGGCGTTGAAGGCGGCGGTGAGGTCCGCGTCGAGGGGGTCGGCGGGCCCGAGTTCGACCTCGCCGACCACGGAGAGGCCGAAGAGCACCGGGACCCCGGCGGCGGTGCAGGTGGCGGCGAGGGCGTCGATCTCGTCGGCGGTGAGCAGGTCCAGCAGTGCGGAGCCTGTGACGAGCGAGGTCCCGGCGAGGTCGTCGGCGGTGAGCCGGGTGAGGTCGCCCTCGCGGGTCTCGGCGGTGACGGGGCCGCCGCCCGCGGTGAGGCCGGTCAGGCTCGCGGCGGCGAGGGCGAGGAGGGCGGGGTCGTGGTCGTGGAGGATCCAGGCCTGCGGTCCGGGGAGGCGTCCGCTGAGCCAGCGGCCCATGGAGCCGGTGCCGCAGCCCAGGTCGCGGACGACGAGCGGGCCGGTGCCGCGGGGCGCGCCCGCGAGGTGCTCGCGGAGGGGGACGAGCAGGTCCGCGGCACGGGCCGCGGCGTCGGCGTCCTCGCGCAGGGCGAGCCAGTGCGGTGTGAAGGGGGCGGTGTCGGACGTGGTCATCGGGTTCCCTCCCGCAGCAGTTCGAACACCGCTTCCATGTGCCGCGCGGTGTGCTCCCAGCCGTGCAGCGTCTCGCGCCGGCCGCGGGCGGCCGCCCGCAGGCGGCCGCGCAGGCCGGTGTCGTCCAGCCAGCGGCGGAGCGCCGCGGCGAGTTCGGTGGTGTTCCCCGGGGGGACGAGGAGGCCGGGCGGTGTGCCGTCCGGTGCCCGTCCGAGCGCGTCGGGCACGCCCCCGGCGGCGGTGGCCAGTACGGGGGTGCCGCGCATCAGGGCCTCGGTGACGACCATCCCGAAGGTCTCGGCGCGGGACGGCAGGACGAGCAGGTCGGCGGCGGCGTACTCCGCCGCGAGGGGCTCGCCGGTGAGCGGGCCGGTGAGGTGGACGCGGTCGTCGAGGCCGTGCCGGCCGAGCAGTTCGCGCACGTGGGCGAGGTGCTCGGGGTCGCGGCCGAGCGGGCCCACGAAGCGGCAGGTCCAGGGCAGGTCGGCGACGGCGGCGAGGGCCCGGGCCAGCAGGTCGTGGCCCTTGCGCGGGGTCAGCGAGGCGACGCACAGCAGGCGCCCGCCCTGTGGCGTGCCGGGGGCGAGCGGCGCGGGGTCGGTGCCGGGGATGACGACGTGGACCCGGCCGGCGGGCAGCGCGTGCCGCTCGGCGATGCGCCGGGCGGCCCAGGGGCTGGTGGCGACGACCGCGGCGGCGGCCCGCAGGGTCTGCCGTTCCAGGGCGTCGAGTTCGCGGGCGGCCGCGGGGTCGAGGCCGGTCTCGTCGGCGAGCGGCAGGTGGACCAGGACGGCGGTGCGCAGCCGGCGCGACTGCGGGACGACGATCTGGGGGACGCCGCAGGCCACGAGCCCGTCGAGCAGGACGACGGCGCCGTCCGGCACCGCGGCGAGCGCCGCGGCCAGGGCCCGGCGGGCGGCGGTGTCCGGACGCGGCCAGGCGCCCGGCACGGAGATCTCCCGCAGCGGCCGGCCCGCCCCCGCGAGGGTCTGGGTCAGGCGGCGGTCGTAGACGTTGCCGCCGCTGGGCGCGGTGGCGTCGTCGACGTCGCCCGGGAGGACGACGTGGGCGGGGGCCGCCCCCGCCGGAGCGGGGACGGCCGGACGCGAGGGCGTCCTCACAGAGAACGCTCGTAGCTCGCCCAGGCGACGTGCGATTCGTGCAACGTGACGGAGATGCCGGTCAGGCCGTGCGCACCCGCCCCGAGCTTGCCCGCCGCCACGCGGTCGGCGAGCCGGTCGGCGATGACCTTCGCCAGGAACTCGGTGGAGGTGTTGATGCCGGAGAAGTCCGGATCGTCGTCGAGGTTGCGGTAGTTGAGCGCGGCGAGCACCGCGCCCAGCTCCTGGGTGGCCAGGCCGATGTCGACGACGATGTTGTCGTCGTCGAGTTCCGGGCGGCGGAACGTGGCGTCCACCAGGAACGTCGCGCCGTGCAACCGCTGCGCCGGTCCGAAGACCTCGCCGCGGAAGCTGTGGGCGACCATGACGTGGTCGCGGACGGTGATACTGAACACGCGAGGACAACCTTCCCCAGGGGCCTAACCGGGACGGTAGGCAATACGGTGACAGAGCACGGAACGTTCACCGCCTGCGATCTTCTTCATCAGCAGGGGCAGTTCCTCGAAGTCGCTCTCGCCGGTGACGAGGGCGTCGTAGACCGGGTCGGCGAGCAGGCGCAGGGCCAGTGCCATCCGGTCCGCATAGGTGCGCCGGGTGCGGCGCGTGGGTGAGACGGTGCCGACCTGGCTGCTGCGCACGACCAGGCGGCGGGAGTGGAAGGCCTCGCCCAGCGGCAGGGCGACCGGCCGGTCGCCGTACCAGCTCAGCTCGACGACGGTGCCCTCCGGCTCCAGGAGTTCCAGGGAGCGGGCGAGCCCCGCCTCGGTGGCGCTGGCGTGGACCACCAGGTCGCAGCCGTCCTCGGCGGTGTCGGGGTGGGCGAAGCCGACACCAAGGGCCTCGGCGACGGCCGCGCGCGAGGGGTCGACGTCGACGAGCTGCACCCGCGTCCCGGGGACGCCCGCGAGGACGGCGGCGACGCTGCATCCGACCATGCCGGCGCCGACGACCGCGATCCGGTCCCCGATCTGCGGGCCGGCGTCCCACACCGCGTTGACGGCGGTCTCGACGGTGCCCGCCAGCACCGCGCGTCCCGCGGGGACGTCCTGGGGCACGGGCGTCACGGCGGTGGCCGGGACGACGTAGCGGGTCTGGTGCGGGTAGAGGCAGAAGACGGTGCGGCCCCGCAGCTCGGGCGGCCCCTGCTCGACGAGGCCGACGTTGAGGTAGCCGTACTTCACCGGCGCCGGGAACTCGCCGTCCTGGAACGGCGCCCGCATCGCCTGGTGCTGGCTCACGGGCACCCCGCCACGGAAGACCAGGGTCTCGGTGCCGCGGCTCACCCCGGAGTACAGGGTGCGCACCAGCACCTCCCCCGGACCGGGCTCCGGCAGGGGCACCTCCCTGACCTCCCCCTCGCCTGGTTCGCGAAGCCAGAACGCGCGCGCCGAACGCTCCACCGTTTTCCTCCGTACTCCATGGCGGGCAACAGACACCGGCCATCCAGGTGGTGCCGGGCCCGACCGTACGCGGCTGTGCCGCACAGGCGACAAGCGGGGACGTCTCATGACCGTGATGACCGTTGGATCCGAGTTCCGTGGGGGCACCGCGGGCCGTGAGCAGGCCGGGGCGGCAGCCGCCCAGTTGGCGCTGTTCGCCGCGCTGTGGGCCACCGTGGGCCTGGACGCCGTGGGCTGGCTGACCGGGACCGTCTACGCGGCGGGCACCTGGGCGCTGCTGGCCGCGGGCCTGCGGGGGGCGGGGCGCCGCTCGCTGGGCCCGGCCGACCACGTCACCCTGGCCCGTGCGGTGCTCGTCGGCGGTGTGACGGCCATGGTGGCGGGAGGCGTCGCGCACGGTGCGCCGCTGCTCACCGGGCTGACCGCGGTGGCGCTGGCCCTGGACGCGGTGGACGGCAAGGTCGCGCGGCGCACGGGCACGTCGTCCGCGCTGGGCGCGCGCTTCGACATGGAGGTCGACGCCTTCCTGATCCTCGTGCTCAGCGCGCGGCTCGCCTTCACGCTGGGCCCGTGGGTGCTGGTGATCGGCGCCATGCGGTACGCCTTCGTCGCGGCGGCCTGGGTGCTGCCGTGGCTCAACGCCCCGCTCCCGCCGAGCTTCGCCCGCAAGACGGTGGCGGCGCTGCAGGGCGTCGTCCTGCTCCTCGCCTGCTCGGGGCTGCTGCCCGCGGGGGCCTCGGCCGGGCTGACGGTGCTGGCGCTGGCGTCGCTGGTGTGGTCGTTCGGCCGTGACGTGCTCTGGCTGTGGCGCCACCGCCCGGCCCCGCGGTCCACGGCGGGCCCGGCGCCGGCCGGCGCGGCGGAGGAGGACATCCGCGTCCTGGTCTCCGCCTCCGCGGGCGGCCCCGCCTCCTGACCCGCCGCGTCAGGGGCCCCGGCAGCGCCCTCCGCCGCCGGGGCCGATAGCTCCGTCGTGGCCGCACGACTCGCCCCGGGCCACGCCGCAGACCGACGCGCGGCACCGCCGGACGGCAGGCCCCGCTCGTGGGCCCGGCCGCACCACGTGGCTGCCGACGGCCGGACGTCCCCGCACCACCGGTCCGGGGCCGCCGGCGTCGGGCCGGGACCCGGGTCGGCCACGCACGGGCGACACGGTCGGAGTTCGCAGGGGACCGGGGCATGCCGCAGGCCACTGCCCGCGAGGCAGGCCGGCCCTCACCGGGATGTCAAAGGCTCCGGGCCCATCGGCGAAGAGCGCCGCCACCGCTTCACCGCGGTGTCGCCGGGCCCCTGAGCGCCGACCGGCTCAACACGCCGCCGCCCGGCGGGCGGCCGCACGTCCTGGCTCGGCTGTCGCGGCGCGACGCCCGGCGCGCGCACGGCGCCCACCGCGCCGGTGCGCTCAGGCGTCCTGGCGCGGCAGGTAGCGCAGCAGCACCACGTCGCCGATCTGCCGGGTCTCCGCGAGCGTCATCCGCTGCTGGGGGCCCTGGGGGAAGACCGCGGGGTGCACCATGCGCGGGGCGTCGGCCTGGCCCACGAAGAACGGCGCGTACACCAGGTGGAGTTCGTCGACGATTCCGGCGCTGAGGAACATGGTGTGCACGACGCCCCCGCCCTCGACCATGAGCCGTTCGACGCCGCGCGCGGCGAGGTCGGCGAGCAGGAGCCGGACGTCCAGCGGCTCTCCGGCGTCGACGACGGAGCAGCGGTCGCCCAGGCGTTCGCGGACGCAGTCGCTCGCGCCGGACGTCGTGTAGACGACCTTCTCGCACTCCCCCGTGGTGAAGAACCGGGCGCCGGGGTCGAGTTTGCCGCTCTCGGTGACCGTCGCCTTGAGCGGTGTCGGCGACAGCCCGGCGCGGACGCGCCGTTCGCGGCGTTCGGCGGAACACACCAGCAACCGCGGGTCGTCGGACCGTATGGTGTTGGCCCCCACGAGGATGGCGTCCATCCCGGAGCGGACCTCGTCGATCCGGTCGAAGTCCTCCTCGTTGGAGAGCAGCAGCCGGGTCGTGCTCGTGTCGTCCAGGCATCCGTCCAGCGAGGAGGCCACGGACATCAGTACGTACGGGCGCGATCTCATGGGGACACATTGCCGCACGCCGGCGTTCGCGCACGTGAAGCTTTCGTAAGTCTGGTGCCGGGGGCCGGATGGATGTAGGCTCCTCCGATCATCGTGCGGCCTGGTCAGGCCGCGTCGGTGCGTCGGTCCGCCGCCCGTCAGTCGCGCACCCCTTCGAGCACGTCGAGCGCGAGGGTGTCGTCGGCCTCGTGGGAGAGGGAGACGGTGACGCGGGTGCACAGGCCCGTGAAGCGCTCGCGCACGGCCCGGCCGACGGCCCGCGGTTCGCCGTGGACGGCGAAGGCGCCGAGGACGTCGTCGTCGACCAGCCGGCCCATCTCCGCCCAGCGGCCGCGCACGGACAGCCGGTGCAGTTCGTCGTGGAGGCCGCCCCAGCCGTGGAGGTCGAGCACGGCGCGGTAGGCGGGGGTGGAGGCGTAGAACGCGATCCGTTCGCGGGTGGCGGTGAGGGCCGCCGCGTACTCCTCCTCGGTGCGTCCCGTCGCGACGAGGGCGTTGCACACCACGTCGAAGGGCCGGTCCGGGTGCTCGGAGGACTCCCGGGCCTTGCGGACGGCGGGGAGGGTGACCTGCCGCAGGTGGTCGGCGGAGGTGAGGGCGTGGCAGATCAGCCCGTCGGCGACCTCGCCCGCGACGGCGGTCATCATCGGGCCGACGCCGGCGAGCCAGATGCGGGGCGGGCCGGACGCCAGGGGCCCGGGGTCGAACATCGGCGTCATCAGGGTGTGGGTGTAGAACTCGCCCCGGAACCGCAGCCGTTCGCCGGTCTGCCAGCTGTGCCAGATGGCGCGCAGGGCGCCCGCGAACTCCTTCATACGAGCGGCGGGCCTCGACCATGGCATGCCGTAGCGGTGGGTGATGTGCGGCTTGACCTGCGAGCCGAGGCCGACGGTCAGCCGCCCGCCGGAGAGCCGCTGGACGTCGTACGCGGCCGTGGCCACCGTCATCGGGTTGCGGGCGAAGGCGATCGCGACACCGCTGACCAGGTCGGCCCGGCGGGTGGCGCCCGCGGCGAGGGCGAGCTGGAGGAAGGCGTCGTGCCGCATCTCGTTGACCAGCACGCCGTCCGCGCCGTGCGCCTCGGCGCGGGCCGCCGCGTCGGCGGTCCGCTCGACGGGGCCGGTGAAGGTGAAGTCGGCCTTGAGGGGCGCGGTCGCGGTGGTCACGCGCCGGCTCCCGCCGCCGGGCCGGCCGCCTCGGTGAGCCGCGGGGGCGCGGCCTGCCGCCAGGAGTCGGCGACGATGTCGCGGAGCTCGTCCATGTCGTCCAGGGCGGCGAGCCGCACCCGCACCCAGTTCGACCCGGCCTCGTGCGGCGGGACCCAGAACTTCCCGGGCTCGGCCGCGATCAGCTCGCCCCGCTCGTGCATGGGGCAGCGCACCGCGAAGGAGGACTCGTCGTCGGGCAGCGTGAGGTACATCCTCCCGGCGACCCGGAACGTGGGCATGTTCCAGGCCTCCTTCTCCACCGTCTCGGGCAGCGAGAGGGCGAAGCGTCGGACGTCTTCGGAATCGGGCATGCGCCCACCGTAGCCATCGCCTACGACAACGGGCGCGCCGCGTGTGCGCCGCTCCGGCGGGGCTGAGTAGCAAGAGGAAACCTAGGTGTAGACTGTCCTTCCCCGCCGCGCGGTCGCGAGCACGTGACCGGGCGGCGTCCACGACGTCCAGGAGGTGAGCGGCGATGGCGACCGGACGGCACGTGTCGGGTCCCGAGGAGGACCAGCCGGCCTGCTCCATCGAGCGCAGCCTGCAGATCCTCGGTGAGCGCTGGTCCCTGCTGGTGCTGCGCGAGGTCTTCGCAGGACGGCACCGCTTCGCCGAGATCCAGGCCTCGCTCGGCATCGCGCCCAACCTCCTCAGCACCCGGCTCAAGCTGCTCGTCGACGCCGGGGTGCTGTGCACCCGCACCTACCAGGAGCCGGGCAGCCGGCAGCGGCAGAGCTACCACCTGACCGACGCCGGGCGGGAGCTGGACCTGGTCATGGCCTCCCTCCAGCAGTGGGGCGACCGCCACCGGCCCCGCCCGTCCGGCCCCTCCGCGCTCCGGCGTACCCACTCGACCGGCCAGGCCGTGCACGTCGGCTTCCTCACCGACGACGGTCGCGAGGTGCCGGGCGCCGACGTCTCCATCGCGGTCATGCAGTCCTCCGGGGCGGCCTGACCGGCGGGCGACGGGCGCCCGCCCGGTCGTACGGCCCGCCTCAGTGCAGGTCGGCCGCCGCTTCGGCGGCGGCGTCGTCGAGGAAGCCGCCCGACTGGTGCTGCCACAGCTTGGCGTAGGCCCCGTCCTCCGCGAGCAGCTCCTGGTGGGTGCCCTGCTCGACGATGCGCCCGCGGTCCAGGACGACCAGCCGGTCCATGCCGGCGACCGTGCTCAGCCGGTGCGCCACCACGAGCGCCGTCCGCCCCTCCATGAGTTGCCACAGCGCCTCCTGGACGAGGACCTCGCTCTCCGAGTCCAGGGCGCTGGTCGCCTCGTCGAGCAGCAGGATCGGCGCGTCCCGCAGGATCGCCCGGGCGAGGGCGACCCGCTGCCGCTGTCCGCCGGAGAGCTTGATCCCGCGCTCGCCGACCATGGTGTCGAAGCCGCCGGGCAGCGCGTCGGCGAACTCCGTGACGTGGGCCGCCCGGGCCGCCCGGCGGATCTCGCCCTCGGTGGCGTCCGGCCGGGCGAAGGCGATGTTGTCCCGCAGCGAGCGGTGGAACATCGCGGGGTCCTGCGGCACGTAGGAGATCAGGCTGCGCAGGTCGGCCTGGCGCAGCCGGCTGATGTCCTGCCCGCCGACGAGGATCCGGCCGCCGTCGATGTCGTTCATCCGCAGCAGCAGCCGGGTGAGCGTGGTCTTGCCGCCGCCGGACCGGCCGACCAGCCCGACCCGCGCACCGCTGGGCACGGCCAGGTCGAGCCCGTCGAAGAGCGGCTTACCGCCCCCGTGGGCGAACGTCACGCGCTCGAAGCTGACGCCCGCGCCCCGGGACCGCAGCGGCTCCGGCGCGGGCGGGTCCAGAACGGTGGGCGGCTCCAGCAGCAGCTCGGTGAACTGCGCGGCCTCCGTCATCGAGCTCTCCAGGCGGCGGTAGATCTGGTTGAACTCGAACATGATCCGCGTCGCGTTGGAGTAGTAGGTGAAGGCCACGACCACCGCCTCCACGCCGTGCGTGCCCGCGCCGAGCGTGACCGCGAGCAGCAGGCCGAGCGCGTTGGTCAGCACGGACAGCGGTGCGACGAGGGTGTCGATGCGCAGGTTGCCGTAGTCCCACGACTTGAGCGTGAGCCTGCGCGACTCGGCGACGCGGGAGCGGTGCTCGGCGGCCTCGCGTTCCTCGGCGGCGAACGCCCGGACGGTGTCCATGTTCATGAGGCTGTCGGCGACGTGCCCCGACACCCGGGCGATGGCCTCCTCGCGCCGGCGGACCAGCGCCTGGCGCCGCCGGATGAGGGGCGCCACGCACAGCCCGGTCACCGCGATCATCACCAACAGGCCCACCACCAGCAGCGGTTCGTAGGCCCAGAGCACCACCGACCCGAACAGCAGCGGTACGAAGCTGCCGAGGACGTTGAAGGTCAGCGTGTCGACGAACTCCTCGAAGCGCGAGGCGAAGCTCAGCACCCGCTTGGTGAGGGACCCGGCGAAGTTGTCGTGGAAGAACGACGCGTCCTTGGCGAACAGCTCGTCCATGCCCACCACGTACAGGTGCTCGATGCCGAGGGCGTCGAGGCGGTTGAGGCAGTGCAGGCCGATCCGCCAGAGCGTCTCCGCGAGCAACAGCACGCCGGCGAAGACCAGGACGTAGGGCAGGGTGCTGCCGAGGCCGGGGGCGGTGCCGTCGACGAACCCGCCGACGAGCTTCGCGACGACCAGCGGCGCGACGTAGTTGATGCCGATGTTGCCGAGGGCCGGCGACAGCATCGCCGGCAGCGTCAGCCGCCGGAGCCGGGCCAGTTCCCTTCCGTAGTGACGAAGTGCCAGGAGCACCGGGCCCCTGGACTTCCGGAACCTGTGCGATTCAGGCGTTCCCATCTCCACCCTGCGGTGTCGTGCGGCGCGCTGCCGCGTCCTTGTCCGGGAGGTGCCGCTGCCACCGTCGCGGCGCGGCGCTCGACCGGGGCCGGCGGTCCGCGCGGCTCGCGACGAGGCCGGCGTGCGATCGGTGGGCGGTCCGGACGTGGCAGTGTCCCGCGAGGGCCGGGGTGGAGTCCAAGCGTTTTCCGGCCCCGCGGCACGGCGCACGGAGGCTTCCCGGCGCACGGGCGGGGCCCCGGGCGGCGCGGCCCCGACGGGGGGCGGCCGGGCGGCGTGCCCTCGCCCCTTCCGCGCCTGCTGTGCCGCAAACGCAACCAGCGGGTTTGTCACGAATGACAAACCCGCTGGTCAGCACCGTCGGGACGACAGGATTTGAACCTGCGACCCCTTGACCCCCAGTCAAGTGCGCTACCAAGCTGCGCCACGTCCCGGTGCCGGATCGCGCCGGGCTTCCACCCGGCCGACCGCGCACGAGAACAATACCGCACGTCGTCGGGTGCTCGCTCGCACCATTCCCGCCCCCGCGCGGTCCCGCCGCGGCGGCGTACCCGGCCCGGGATGAGTAGCCGTACTCATGTGGCGCGGGCCACGACGGCCGATGCTTCGGGTATGGCCAATCCGATCCAGCAGCAGAACACGGCGGCCTACTCGGCCCAAGCCGCGATCTCGTTCGCCGTCGCCCTCGGGGCGATGGTCGTGGGCATCGCCTACCTGCCGGTCGGCCCGTGGGTGCGGGCCTTCCTGGCGGTGGGGCTGCTCTACGTGGTGACCTCTGCGTTCACGCTCGCCAAGGTCGTGCGCGACCGGCAGGAGGCCGGCCAGGTGACGAGCCGGGTGGACCAGGCCCGGCTGGACAAGCTGCTGTCCGAGCACGACCCGTTCAAGGTCGACGGGGTGTAGCCGGCACGTCGCCCAGCAGGTAGCGCGCGCCGGGGCCCTTGGCGGCCGCGGTGTCGTCCGGGTTGTACAGCGTGCACTTGCGCAGGGAGAGGCAGCCGCAGCCGATGCAGCCGGTGAGGTTGTCCTTGAGCCGGTGCAGCTCCGCGATCTGCTCGTCGATCCGGCGGGTCCAGGTGCGGGCCACGGCGTTCCACTCGGCGGCGCTGGGGGCGCGGTCCTCGGGGAGCCGGGCGAGGGCCGCGCCTGCCTCCTCCAGCGACAGGCCGACGCGCTGGGCGGCCCGGATGAAGGCGACGCGGCGCAGCGTGGTGCGCGCGTAGCGCCGCTGACCGCCGGCGGTGCGCTCGGAGCGGATCAGGCCCAGGTCCTCGTAGTAGCGCAGGGCCGAGGTGGCCAGGCCGCTGCGGGCGGCGAGCTCACCGATGGCCAGGCGGTCGCGGCGGGGTGCGGGGTCGCTCATGCGGCCGAGGGTACCGCTTGACCTCAAGCTGACTTGAAGTTGCACCCTCGACTCATGACTCCGACCAGTGCGGACACCGCGTACGACTACGACGACCTCCGGCGGCTGATGTCGCTCATGACCGGCGACGAGAAGCACGGACCCGCCGCCACCTCCACCCTCGACGTGCTGTGGGTGCTCTACGACCGGGTGCTGCGGGTGACCCCGGGGACGGCGGAGGACGCCGGCCGGGACCGCTTCCTGCTCTCCAAGGGCCACGGGCCGATGGCGTACTACGCAGTGCTGGCCGCCAAGGGCTTCCTCCCGGTCGAGTGGCTGCCGGACTTCGGCTCCTTCGGCTCGCCGCTCGGCCACCACCCGGACCGTGTGCTCGTGCCGGGCGCCGAGATCGGCTCCGGCTCGCTCGGCCACGGGCTGCCGATCGCGGTGGGCAGCGCCCTGGGACTGCGGGCGCAGGTCCTGACCGACGCCATGGTGTGGGTGCTCGTCGGCGACGCCGAACTGGACGAGGGGAGCAACCACGAGGCCGTGGCCTACGCCGGCGCCGTCGGCCTGGAGGGCCTGCACGTCGTCGCCGTCGACAACACCTCCGCGACCTACCGGCGCCCGGGAGGACCCGCCTCGCTCTTCGCGGGCGAGGGCTGGTCCGTCACCGAGGCCGACGGCCGCGACCACGAGGCGCTGTACGAGGCGTTCACCGCACCGCACCCCGGACGGCCGCACGCCGTCGTCGCCCGTGTCGAACCCAAGCGGTGACCACCGCTCCGAACCGAGGAGACCTTCCCATGGACACCATGCGTGACCGCTTCGGCGCCGTCGCCACCCGCCTGCTGGACGAGGACCCCCGGCTGGCCGTCGTGCTCGCGGTCATCTCCGGGGAGCGCTTCACGGACGCCGCCCGCGACCACCCCGACCGGGTCATCGACGTCGGCATCCGCGAGCAGCTGCTGGTCAGTGTCGCCGGCGGGCTGGCGCTGACCGGGCTGCGGCCGATCGTCCACAGCTTCGGCAGCTTCCTCGTGGAACGGCCCTTCGAGCAGGTCAAGCTGGACCTGGGGCACCAGGACGCCGGCGCGGTGCTGGTCAGCTCGGGCGCCTCCTACGACATCGCCTCGGGCGGCCGCACCCACCAGGCCCCCGGTGACGTCGCGCTGCTGGACACCCTCGACGGCTGGACCGTGCACGTGCCCGGCCACCCGGACGAGGCCGAGGCCCTGGTCCGGCACGCGGCGGCCGACGGCGACAACCGGGTCTACGTACGGCTCAGCGAGCAGTCCAACCGCACCGCGCGGCCGGTCGAGCCGGGCCGGTTCCGGGTGCTGCGCGAGGGCCGGGCGGGCGTGGTCGTCGCCGTCGGCCCCCTCCTGGACGCGGCACTGGCGGCGGTCGCGGACCTGGACGTCACGGTGCTGTACGCCGCCACGGTGCGCCCCTTCGACGCGGCCGGGCTGCGGGCGGCCGTGGCGGGCGCGGACGCGGCGGACGTGGTGCTGGTCGAGCCGTACCTGGCGGGCACGTCGGCGCCCCATGCCGCCGAGGCACTGCTCGACCTGCCGCACCGCGTGCTCGCGCTGGGCACCGCCCGCGAGGAGCTGCGCCGCTACGGCACCTGGCAGGAGCACGTGGCGGCGCACGGTCTGGACGCCGCCGGGCTGCGCGCACGGATCGGGGGCTTCCTGGCGCTCTCACCGCACCCGGTGGGCGCGGTGGGGTCGGGCGCCCGTTAGCCGCGGATCCCCGCCGGGCGGGGGGGGCGCCGGCACGGGCGGCCCTGCTGTCGCGCGCGGCGGCCGACGGGCGGGGGGTGCCGGCCCCGGGGAACCTGGTCCGGGCGGGGCGGTGGCGGTCCCGCACCCCCTCAGCGGTCCGGCGCCCTCCCCACCCCCGGAGGCGCGCTAGCTCCAGGGGAGCTCCGAGCGGTGCCGCCAGTACGCGGGGGCCGGTTCGGCCAGGGCCGTGAGCCGGGCCAGCTGTCCGGCGTCCAGTCCGACGGTGGCGGCCCGGGCGTTGGCGGCGACCTGACCGGGCGTCGCGGCGCCGGAGAGCACGATGCCGGCCCAGGGGCGGCGCAGGACCGCGGCGAGGGCCACCGCGTCGGGCGTGGCGCCGGTCAGGCCGGCCACCTCGGCGAGGGGGGAGTCCGGATCGGCCGTCGCCAGGCGGCCGTTGGCCATGGCCTCCTTGACGATCACGGTCACTCCCGCGTCGTGCGCCTCGGCCAGGGCGGGCCCCGCGGACGGCTCCAGCAGGTTGTAGGTGGCCTGCACGAAGGTGAACAGGTGCTGCCCGTCCACCGTCACCTTCAGCGCCGCGCGGATCGCCTCGGCCTGCAGCGGACCGCTGGTGGACAGGCCCACGGCCACCCCTTCGGCCGCCAGCCGGGCGAGGCGGCCGTGGAGTTCGCGGTCGGCGAGGGCGGGGCTGTCCGGGGTGACGGAGTGGATCTGGTAGAGGTCCAGGCGGTCGCCGAGCAGCGCGCGGGTCTCGGCGATCTGCCGGTCGTACGTGGCGGTGCCGTGGTCCTTGACCTCGTGCACCTCGGCGTCGACCCGCCAGTCGGCCGTATAGGTGTAGCCCCACTTGCTGCCGACCACCACGTCGGTGGCCTCGGGGTGGGCGTCCAGCCAGCCCGCGAGGAACTCCTCGGCGCGGCCGTAGGAGCGGGCCGCGTCGAAGTACCTGATGCCGGCCGCGTAGGCGGCGTCGAGGACCGCGTGGGCACGGTCCCGCATCGCCTCGACGGTGCGGTCGGCGGGCAGGTCGGCGGCGCGGCCGAGGTCGATGTACGCCGGACGGCCGACGGCGGCGAGGCCGAGGCCCAGCCGCGGCAGGGGGGCGGTGACGAGTCGTTCGAAGGGCACGTCCGCCACCGTACTCCCGGTGGAGTACGCCGATCCGGTGCCTGAGGCGGACGTCGCGGGTGATCACCGGAATGCATAGTGGGAACGTCACTCTCGTCGTCCCCGTCCGAGGATCACGCATGCGATTCGCCCTGCCCAGGACCTGGCGCACGCGGCGGCGGCTGGCGGCCGGTGCCGCCGCCCTCGCCCTGCTCGCCGGAGGCGGCGTCGTCACCCTTGCGACGGCCGACTCCCCCGCACCCGTGCGCCGCCAGGACCGGGTCTTCTCGATGCCCGAGGCCCCGGGCGGCTCCGCGAAGGTGCGGATCGACACCTCCTACTTCACCTCCGGCGGGTCGGCGCCGCGCCCGGCGGTGCTGCTCGCGCACGGGTTCGGCGGCAGCAAGGACGACATGCGGGCCCAGGCCGAGTCCCTCGCCCGCAGCGGCTACGCGGTGCTGACCTGGTCCGCGCGCGGCTTCGGCGCCTCCGGCGGGCGGATCGGGCTCAACTCCCCGGACGCGGAGGTCGCCGACGTCTCACGGCTCGTCGACTGGCTGGGCCGGCGGCCCGAGGTGCTGCGCGACGGCCGGGACGACCCGCGGGTCGGTGTCGCGGGGGCCTCGTACGGCGGGGCCATCTCGCTGCTGGCCGCCGGGTACGACCGGCGGGTGGACGCCATCGTGCCCGTGATCACCTGGTGGGACCTGGGTGAGGCACTCTTCCCGCAGGGCGTGTTCAAGAAGTTGTGGGCGGGGGTCTTCTTCTCCACCGGCTCGCGCGGCGCCGCGTGCGGCTTCACCGCCGAACTGTGCGCGATGTACGACCGCTCGGCGGTCGCGGGCCGTCCGGACGCCGCGACGCTGCGGCTGCTGACGCGCTCCAGCCCCTCCTCGGTGGCCGGGCGCATCAAGGTGCCGACCCTGGTGGTGCAGGGCCAGAACGACTCGCTCTTCCCGCTCGACCAGGGCGACGCCATCGCGCGTGCCGTCGCCGCCAACGGCGCCCCCGTGGCCGTCGACTGGTTCTCCGGCGGGCACGACGGCGGCGACCAGGAGACCGCCCGGATCCAGGCGCGCACCACCGCCTGGTTCGACCGCTGGCTGAAGAAGGACGAGGGCGCCGACACCGGGCCCGCGTTCCGCGTCACCCGCACCGGAGGCGTCGACACCACCGACGGCAGGGCGGTACGGCGCGGAGCGGACGCCGACGCGTACCCGGGGCTCGAGGGCACGCGGGCCCGTACGGTCCCGCTCGAGGGACGTACCCGGACGGTGGCCAACCCCGCGGGCGGCAGCCCGCCGGCGATCTCGGCGGTGCCCGGGGTGGGCGCGCTCTCCCAGCTCTCCGACCTCGGCCAGGGGCTCTCGCTGTCCCTGGACTTCCCCGGTCAGCGCGCCGCCTTCGACTCCGCGCCGCTGACCTCCGCGCTGCGTCTGACGGGCGCGGCGACCACACGGGTCACCGTCGACACGGACGCACCCGCCGGCGCGGTGCTCTTCGCGAAGCTGTACGACGTGGCCCCGGGCGGCAACGAGACGCTGCCGCACCAACTGGTCGCACCGCTGCGGGTGGCGGGCGGCGGCACGGTGCGGGTGCGGCTGCCCGCCGTGGACCACGAGTTCGCCGCCGGCCACCGGCTGCGGCTGGTGCTGTCCACCACCGACCTCGGCTACTCCTCCCCCCTCGCGGCCGCCACCTACCGGGTGTCGCTGCCCGAGGGCGCCGCGCTGACCCTGCCGACGGACCCGGAACTGACCACCGCCCAGGGCGCGCTGCCCGCGTGGGTGTGGCTGCTGCCGGTCGCCGCGCTCGCGCTGGCCGCGGCGCTGCTGCTGACCGGCCGCCGCCGGGCGGGCGCGGTACGGCAGGCTCCCGACCGGGACCTGGCGGACGTCCCGCTGGAGATCTCCGGGCTGTCCAAGCGCTACCGCGGGGCCGCGGACCGCTACGCGGTGCGGGAGGTGTCGTTCCGGGTCGAGCGGGGCCAGGTGCTGGGGCTGCTCGGCCCCAACGGCGCCGGCAAGACGACGACGATGCGCATGATGATGGGCCTCATCCGCCCCGACGCGGGCACCATCAGGGTGTTCGGGCACGCGATCCGGCCGGGCGCGCCCGTGCTGTCCCGGGTGGGGGCCTTCGTGGAGGGCGCGGGCTTCCTGCCGCACCTGACGGGGCGGGCCAACCTGGAGCTGTACTGGCGGGCCACGGGCCGGCCGGCGGCCGACGCCCACGTCGAGGAGGCCCTGGAGATCGCGGGCCTGGGCGAGGCGCTGGAGCGCGCGGTGCGCACGTACTCGCAGGGCATGCGGCAGCGGCTCGCCATCGCGCAGGCCATGCTGGGCCTGCCCGACCTGCTCATCCTCGACGAGCCGACCAACGGGCTCGACCCGCCGCAGATCCGCGAGATGCGCGACGTGGTGCGCCGCTACGCGGCCGCCGGCCGTACCGTCCTCGTCTCCAGCCACCTGCTGTCGGAGGTCGAGCAGAGCTGCACGCACCTGGTCGTCATGGACAAGGGGCGGCTCATCGCGGCCGGTCCGGTCGGCGACATCGCCGGGAGCGGGCAGACGCTGTTCGTCGGCGCGCCGGGCATGGCGGACGAGGCGCGGGAGGCGGTCGCCGCGAAGCTGTCGGCGCTGCCCGGCGTCGAGGCGGCGGAGTCCGCGGACGGCGGGCTGCTCGTCCGGCCGGGCACGATGGCGGTGCCGGAGCTGCTGTCCGAACTGCTGCGGCTCGACGTTCCGGTGGAGCGCGTCGGCCCGCACCGCCGCCTGGAGGACGCGTTCCTGACCCTGATCGGAGCTCCCGCGTGACCGAGACCCTGGAACTGGCCGAGGGGTACCGTCCGGGCCGCACCCTCCCGCTGCGGGTCGAGGCGGTACGGCAGTTGCTGCGGCGCCGTACGCTCGTCGCGTTCGGCGTCGTGCTCGGCCTGCCGGTGATCGTGTGGGCGGCCTTCGCCATCGGCGGCACCCCGCGGGGCCGGAACTCCGGCCCGACGATGATGGACGTGGCCACCGCCTCCGGCGTCAACTTCTCGCTGGCGGTGCTCTTCGTCTCCTCCGGCTTCCTGCTGACGATCCCGGTCGCCCTCTTCTTCGGCGACACGATCGCCTCGGAGGCCAACTGGTCCTCCCTGCGCTACCTGCTGGCCGCCCCGGTGCCACGGGCCCGGCTGCTGGCCTCCAAGGCACTGGTGTCGCTGGTCTTCAGCGCCGCCGCCGTGCTGGCGCTGCCCGCGGTGGCGCTCGGCGTCGGCGCGCTCGCCTACGGCTGGGGCGACCTGGAGCTCACCACGGCCGGTTCGCTGCCCCCGGGCACCGCGACGGGACGGCTCGCGATCGCCGCGCTCTACGTGTTCGTGGGCCAGTTGGCCGTCGCGGGCTTCGCCTTCTGGCTCTCCACGCTCACCGACGCGCCGCTGGGCGCGGTCGGCGGGGCCGTGGGCGTCGCGATCCTCTCCAACATCCTGGACGCGATCACGGCGCTGGGCTCGCTGCGGGACGTCCTGCCGACGCACTGGCAGTACGCCTGGATCGACGCGCTCCAGCCTCGCCTGGAATGGACGGGCATGCTCAAGGGCACCTCGGTGTCGCTCTCCTTCGCGGTGGTGTTCTTCGCGCTGGCCTTCCGCGGCTTCCGGGGGAAGGACATCGTCTCCTGAAGGGCTCCCGAGCGAGAGGTGGCGGGTGGAGGAGCCGGCGTACGGCGTGCTGCTGACGGGGGCCGGGGACGCGGACCGGAAGCTGGAGGTCGTGCGGGCGCTGCGGTCCGTGACGGGGGCCGGGGACGCGGACCGGAAGCTGGAGGTCGTGCGGGCGCTGCGGTCCGTGACGGGCCTGAGCGCGTGGCGGAGCAGGCAACTGCTCGACGCCGTGCCGCTCGTGGTCGTGGAGGACACCTCGCTGGAGGCCGCCGAGGACGCCGCGCGGCGGCTCGAGGCGGCCGGTGCCGTGGCCCGGGTGCGTTGCACATGGAGCGGGTGCGTCTTCGCCCCGGGATCCGGTCCGGGTGACGGGCAGCCGTGCACGCCCCCCGCCTGGTCGGCGGGGGGCTGCCCGCCGGCACGCCGCGCCGACCGGTGGTCGGACCCCTACGGCTGACCGCCCGACGCCCCGACGGGCGAGGCCGGCGCGTCGGAGGAGGGGTCGGCGGCGGAGGGGTCGTCGGACGGGTCGGCGCCCCACGCCGCCGCGCACAGGGCGCGGGAGAGCGCGTCGGAGTAGACGGCGGCCGCGAGCCAGGCCAGGGCGAAGCGTTCGGTGTCGGCGGGCAGGAGGCGGCCGAAGGGGTCGCGGCCGCGGTCGGCCGCGGTGCGGTGGAGGTCGTCGACCAGGTCCGCGGCGGTCGGGAGGGCGGCACGGCGCAGACGCCGGGTGTCGGGGGCGGAGTTCGCGGGGAGGGCGAGGACCCGGCGGCCGCCGGAAGCGGCCTGGTGCACGCGCCGGAGCAGCAGATGGACCGGGGCCTCGTCGGGCGCGGGAAGCGGCGGCAGGGAGGCCGCGGGCACGGCGACGGGGAGGTCGGCGCGCTGGAGGCGGTCGAGGCCGGTGTCGACCCGGGCCCTGGGGTCGGCCGGATGACTGGTGGCCAGCAGCAGTGCGCGGGGGTGCGGCGCCGGATCGAGCCGGGCGACGACGCGCAACCGGGTGCCCGGCGCCTCGGCGAGCAGCCGCAGGTTGTCGCGGTCGGGAAGCGCGGGGTGGTCGTGCGCGGCGGTGAGCCGCAGCGTCAGGTCGTCGCACTGGGCGAGCAGGCAGTCGCCGCCGGCCTCACGCACGGTGCCGACGAGGGTGACGTCGAGGAAGAGCAGGCCGTCGCCGGTGCCGAGGGCGCGTACGGCCTGTTCGGCGACGGGCACCCGCCAGAGGCGGTCCAGGGGTTCGGCCGTCCAGTCGGCGCCGGTGGCCCGTACGGCGCGGACGGCGGCGCCCGCGCCGAGCCGCCCGGTGGGCGAGACCGTGGCGCCGGACACGGCCAGGCCCGCGCGGGAGAGTTCGCGGTGGGTGAGGGCGGTGTCGCCGATGCGCACCGCCCGGTCGGCGGCGCCCGTCGCGCGGCCGGGGCCGCCGGGGGCGACGTCGGAGACGGTGTAGAGACGGCCCTCGGCGTCAGCGGTCCAGGTGACGGCGCCCGCGTAGCCGCTCGCGGTGAGGACGGGCTCGGAGAACAGCCCGTACAGCCGCAGCGAGCCGTCCGGGGTGTACGGCTGGCGGGCGGTGCCGCGAACGGCGGCGAGTTCGGGGCCCGTCGCGTACGGGACGCGGTGCGCGGTGCCGAGGAGTTCGCGGAGCGCGGCGACCAGGTCGGCGAGGCGGTGCCCGGGGTCGGCGGCACGGGCGGCGCGCAGCCGGGTGACGACGGAGACCGCCGCGGCGGCGGCCCGGGGCAGTCCGGCGAGGCGGGCGGAGTGCGCGGCCCTGAGCAGTTCGGCCTGGACGACGGCGCCGGAGCCGTCGATGCCCGCGTCGAGGGCGGCGGCCCCCGCGGCGCGCAGGGCCTCGGCGGCGGCCCGTTGCTGGGGGGTGGCGGTCTCGGGCCCGGCCGCGGTGGCCGCTTCCCCCGCGGGCCCCGGCCGGCCTTCCTCGGCGGCCGGCGCTTCGGCTTCGGCGACGGGCGCGGCCGACGCGGCGGCGGCGCGGTGCAGGCAGTCCGGGGCGAGCAGGCAACCGCAGCGGACGTCCTCGGCCCGGGTCACCGTGCCGCCGGGCGCGAGCAGTTCGAGGTCGGTGTCGTCGTCGACGGCGATCCGCACGGTGTCGCCGTCCACGACGACCGGGCGGGCGGCGAGCTTGGCCACCCCCGCGTCCAGGCGCTTGCGCAGCCGCGGCGAAAGCGCCCCGACCAGTTCCGCGGTCACAGCCGGGACGACCGGGGGGAGTTGCTGGTTCATGTGGTCTTCTCCCCTGTCCGGCGGGCGAGTTCGAGAGGGTGGAACGTGCTGGCCGCGATGACGCCCGCGGCGGGGAGATCCTCGGCGTCGTCCGCGACGGCCGGAGACGCGACCGGGGCCACCGAGGTAAGGTGCCTGCTCACGCGACCCCCTCCCCTGCCCAATGGGCGGATCCGACCGGCCGGGACGCCGCGACCGCAGCGGACGTCCTCGGCAACGCCGTCCACGACGATCCGCAGGCTGGGGCCGTCCACGACGGCCAGGCCGCCGGGGGAAGTTGCCCACTCACGCGACCTCCCCTCCTGCCCACTGGGCGGATCCGACCGGCCCGGACGCGGCGACCGCAGCGGACGCCCTCGGCAACGGCATCCACGACGGCCGGGGCCACCGCCAGAGGTTGGTGGCTCATGCGATCTTCTCCCCCACCCAGCGGGCGAGTTCCAGGGGGCTGAGGGCGGCTACGGGCATGCCCGCGGCGACGAGCTGCCCGGCGACTCCGGTGGAGTAGCGGGGGCGGCCCGCGTCGTCGAGGCTGGCGCAGCCCAGGACGTGGCAGCCGGACCCGACCAGGGCGCGGACCTCGGCCAGGAGGCCTCCCAGCGGGTATCCCTCCTCGAAGTCGCTGACGACCACGACGAGGGTGCGCGAGGGCACCGTCACCAGTTCGCGGGCGTGCCGCAGCCCGGCGGCGATGTGGGTGCCGCCGCCGACGCTCACCTCCAGGAGCAGCGAGAGCGGGTCCCCCACGTGGTCGGTGAGGTCGATGACCTCGGTGGAGAACGCCAGGAAGTGCGTGGACAGGGTGGGCACCCCGGCCAGGACGGAGGCGGTGAGCGCGGCCCAGATCGTGGAGGCCTCCATGGATCCCGACACGTCGGTGACCAGGATCAGCCGCCAGTCGGCCGCCCGCTGAGCCCGGGCGCGGAACACCGGCCGCTCCGGGATCACCCGGACGGTGCCGTCGGGACCGCGGCGGGCGGTGGCCAGGTTGGCGCGCAGCGTACGCGCCAGGTCGAGGCCGCCCCCGGGGCGCCGGCTGGGCCGCGGCAGGGCGGTGCCGTGCAGTGCGGGGCGCAGTCGTGTGGCGAGTCGGCGGGTGAGTTCCTCGACCAGGCGCCGTACGAGCGGGCGGAGCGCGGCCAGCCGGGCCTCCGGCAGCCCGCCCGCGTGCCGCAGCACGGTGCGCAGCAGGTCGACGGAGGGGCGCACGCTGTCGGGGTCGAGTTCGGCGATCACGTCCTTGCGGCCGGACGCGGCGGCCGCCGCCAGCACCTCCTCGCGGACGCCGGGCCCGAACAGCGCCGCCAGTTCCTCGGACCACTCCCGTACGCCGGGGTAGGGCGCCTGGCGGCCGCCGCCGGCCGTGCCGTGGCCGCCGAGGTCGCCGCGGCTGCCCTCGCCGCGGCCGTTGCCGTACAGCTCGTCAAGGGCTGTGGCCAGGGCGGCGGCGGAGGGCGGCAGCCGGTCGCCGCGGCGGCCCAGCACGAGGCGCCACCGGTCGGCAGGCGCGAGGGTGCGGGCTTCCGCGGCGTGGGCGGGGCCCGCATCGTCGTCGGCCGCCCCGCCTGCCAATCCACCCTCGCGGGCTGCCGCATGGACAAGCGGTACGGACGGGGCACGTGACGCGCCGTCGGCGGAGGCGGCCGGCGCTGCGGTCGGGCCATCGCCGCGAACCGCTGCGTCGGGAGTGGTGGCACCTTGCGGTTCACCCGGCGACGCCGTGGCGGCGGGCTCGCCCGGGTACGCCGTCGCCGCCGGGCCGGTGGGGCCGACCTCCCGGCCGGCCGCATCGGCGGCCTGGTCATGCGAGGGTGGCGTCTCGCGGGGCGGGAGCAGGCCCCAGCGGGTCAGCGCCGCGCGGGCGGCGAGGTCGGCGCGGGTCCAGGTGGCGAGCGCGACGGGGTCGACGCCCGCGGTGTCGGCGACGCCTTCGGTGTCCAGGCGTTCCTCGACGGCGGCCAGGAGCCGGTCCCGGGCAGCCGGGCTGAGGGTGTCGAAGCCGCCGCGCAGGGCCGGGAGGCGCGACAGGAAGGCCTGGTCGGGCAGGTCGCGGACGCGGTCGAGCAGGGGTTCCAGCGCGGGGGCGGCCGTCTCCAGCAGCGGGCCGGCCGCGGTCAGCAGCCCGGTCAGCCGGGCGGTGAGGGCGGCGCGGGAGTCGGGGTCGCCGGCCGCGTCGACCCAGGAGGCGACCCGGGCGCCGAGGGTCTGGGGCGCCTCGTGGCCGAGGAGGACCCGGACTGCGCCCGCCGCGCCGCGCATCAGCGGGGAGCCGTCCGCGGCGAGTCGCGCGAGGGCGTCGGTGAGCCGGACGCCGCCCAGGAGGTCGGCGCGGTGGGCGAGTTCGAGCAGCGCGTGCGCGTCGGCGGGGTCCTCGGAGCCCGTGAGGCCGTCGACCTGGCGGACCGCGGCCGCGGTCAGCAGCTCGGCGACGGCGGCGGCACGGGCGGTGCGGGGTTCGCCGGCGTCCAGCCCGGCGATGTGCCCGGCCCGGACGCGGTCCAGCAGGGCGAGTCCCGCGAGGAGTTCGGGAAGGGTGCCGGACGCGGGGAGCACGTCAGCGGTCTCGGCGAGGCGTTCCGCGGCGAGCGCGGGCAGCCCGCACTCCGCGGCCCGGGCCAGTCCGGCGAGCGTCTGCGCGGCCGTCGGGCCGCCCTCGTCCGTCTCCTGGCGGCGGTGTTCGCGCAGCACGCCCTCGGCGGCCTGGGCGGCGGTGACACCGCGGATGCCGGCGGCGGTGAGCATGGCCGCGGTGGCGGGTGTCCAGCGGACCTCCCAGCGGGTGGTGAGGCCCTCGGTGCCGGCTGCCCCCGTGACGTCCTTCGGCTCGGCGTAGGGCACGCCGCACACGGTCAGTCTGCGCAGCAGGAGTTCGCGGCGGCGGTCGAGGTCGGAGCGGAGCGGATCCAGGCGCAGGTCCCGGACGTCGGCCGGGGCGGCGCCGTCCGGGCCGGGGCCGGGCAGGCCCAGTGCGGTCAGTTCCCGCTCGACGGCGGGGGCGAGGCCGCTGCGCGGCGCGCCGGGGGCGGGGCGGCCGCCGCGGGTGCCGACCAGCACGCGTTCCATGGCGCGCGCCACGGCCCGTCCGCGTCCGTACGGCTCCCCCTGGGCCAGCACGGTCTGCACCGCCTCGACGAGTTCGCCGCGGCCGGCTGCGGGCAGGCCGCGGAGCCGGGCGAGGTCGCCGGCGAGCCGGCTGATCTCGCGGGCGTCGGCGGGGCCCGACGGGTGGCCCTGGGCGCGCAGTTCGGCGCAGACGCGGACGGCGGCCCGGGTGAGCGCCTCGTCGAGGGCGGCGGGGTCGCCGGCCGCCTCCAGCACCATGTGCTGCCATTCGGGGTCGCGGATGCCCGCCGGATAGCCGGAGCGTTCGTCCAGCAGCGGGTACGCGTAGGGGATCAGGGAGGTCGTCCAGGCCGCGCCGTCCTCGGGTGCGGGTGCCGCGTCCAGGCCTTCCGCGGGGGCGGTGTCCCGCGGCCACAGGGCGGCCGGGACCAGGGCCGGCGCGTGGAAGGCGCCGACGACGACGGCGGTGCGGCGCCCGTCCGCGGCGGCCTCGGCGATCCGGGCCCGCATCCACTGCTCGCGGCGCAGGTCGAGAGCGGGGACCCCGGCGCCCTCGGCGGCGTCCCTGCGCAGCGCCCAGCCCGTCAGGAGGGCGGCGCGGCGCAGGGCTTCGGGTGGCGAGCCGGGGGCGGTGGCCTCGACGAGGCGGTCCCAGAGGTCGTCGCCGGGGCGGCCGCTGAGCCGGGCGCGCAGGGCGGCGTGCAGCCCCCGGCCGGGGTCGCCCGGCGCGGCCGTGGTGCGGCCGGCCTGCCAGGCGCGGTCGGCGAGCGGCAGGTCGCAGGCGACGACGGGGACGCCGGTGCGTGCGGCCCAGCGGACGGCGGCGAGTTCGGGCGAGAAGTCGGCGAAGGGGTAGAAGGCGGGGCCGCCGCCCCCGTCGCCGGGGGCGGCGGCGAGGGCGACGGGGGCCCGGGTGTCCTCGTGGGCGAGCCAGGGCAGCCACTGCTGCATCTCGGCGGGGAGTTCGACGAGCAGCACGTCGGGCTTCGCCGCGTCGAGCAGGGCGGGCAGCGCGGCCGCCAGCGACGGGGCGTGGTGCCGTACGCCGACGAGGTAGGGCGCCGCCGGGTCGGTGAGGACGGCGGCGGCCTCGTCCGGGGTGAGGGACACGGGCTCAGCCCTCCAGGACGGCGCGCAGCTCCCACAGGGTGCGCCAGGTCGGTGAGCCCTGCTCGGCGCGGCGCCGTACGGGGCCGTCCCAGTAGCCGAGGAGGCGGGCGGCGTCGGCCGGGTCGTCCTTGCGCACGACGCCGAGGAGGTGGCCGGGCAGCAACCCCAGCACGTCCCGGTCGCCGGGGAAGTAGGCGGCGGCCAGGGCGAGCGCGCCGGCGACCGCGACGGCCTCCGCGGTGCTCATCACCGTGGAGGGCCGCTCGACCTCCCAGCCCTCGGCGGAGCGGCCCTCGCGCAGGTCGCGGAAGGCGGTGACGAGGGCCTCCAGGACGGCGTCGTCGACCTGGTAGGGGGCGCCGGCCCGTTCGACGGCGGCGCGGGACTGGCTGCGCACGAGTGCCGTCTCGGCGTCGAGGTCGCCGATGGGACCGACGGTCTCGAAGTTGAAGCGCCGCTTGAGGGCGGCGGACATCTCGGAGACGCCCTTGTCGCGGAGGTTGGCGGTGGCGATCAGGTTGAAGCCGGGCGCCGCGTGCGCCAGGGCGTCGTCGCCGCCGGCGAGTTCGGGGACGGCGATGCGCCGTTCGGAGAGCAGGGAGACCAGGGAGTCCTGCACCTCGGGCAGGCAGCGGGTCACCTCCTCGACGCGGGCGACGGCGCCGCGGGTCATCGCGGTGAGCACGGGTGAGGGGACGAGCGCCTGCCGGCTGGGGCCCTGGGCGAGCAGCAGGGCGTAGTTCCAGCCGTACTTGAGCTGGTCCTCGGTGGTGCCCGCGGTGCCCTGGACGACGAGCCCGCTGGTGCCGCAGACCGCGGCCGACAGCAGTTCGGAGAGCATCGACTTGGCGGTGCCGGGCTCGCCGACGAGGAGCAGGCCGCGTTCCCCGGCGAGGGTGACGACGCACCGCTCCACCAGGGCGCGGTCGCCGACGAACTTGGCCTCGACGACGAGGCGCCGCGGCACGCCCTCGGGGACCTCGGCGTCGTCGGGCAGGCGCAGCGCCTGCCCGCCGCTGCCCATCACGAAGGTGACGACGGCGCGCGGGGTGAGCCGCCAGGCGGGCGGGCGGGGTCCGCCGTCGTGGGCGGCGAGGAAGGCGAGTTCGGTGGCGAACCGGTCCTCGGGCGGGGTGATCTGCCGCGCGGCAGGTGCGGGGACGGTGGTGGTCATCGGCGGCGGCCCTTCCGGGTGGCACGGGTGGTGAGTTCTTCGAAGCCGGGGGCGTCGCCGGAGCGGACGCGTTCCCATGCGCGGGCGAACAGCTCGGGCACGGGCAGCAGGGGCACGACGCGGGCGTGGTCGCGGACGGGGTACAGGCCTTCCTTCCACGTCTCCACGGGGACGGCGGGCGCCTTGAGGTCGCGCCAGCCGCAGGGCAGGAAGAGGGTGCGGCCGGCGCGGGGGCGCTTGGCCTCGACGACGAGGCCGGTCGCGGCCAGTTCGGCGCGGGCCTTCTTCATGCGGGTGGGCTTCCAGCCCGTCCAGCGGGCGCAGTTGCGGTCCGTGGGGTCGGGCAGGGCGAGCAGTTGGAGGTAGAGCGCCGCGGCGTCCTCGCCCAGGCCGTGGGCGCCGGCGACCTCGGTGACGAGGGCGGGGACGGAGACCGTGGGGTCCTGGGCGTGTCCCGCCGGTTCCCCGGCTCCGCCGCCCGCCGCGACAGCGCGGGCGAGTTCGCCGTCGAGCACCGCGCGCAGCGCCTGCACGCCGCTGTCGCTCTGGACGCCGACGAGTCCCTCGACGAGGCCGAGGACGGGGTCGTCGGCCCCGGTGAGCCCGGCCGGGCGGAGGAGGACCGTCTCGGTGTCGCTGTACCAGGGGCGGAGCACGAGCGCCTCGCCCACGTCGGTCATGCCGTGGGTGCCGGCGCCGCCGGCGGCGGGCAGGCCGTACGCCTTGCGGATCTGGGCGGCGGTGGGGCCGCCCTTCTCCGTCCAGGCGATGTCGATGTCGAGCAGCAGGCCGGGGTCGGCGATCCGCCGGCGCAGCGCGGCCAGGCCCTCGGGGAGGGCGGCGCGCAGCGGATGGCCGTACGGCAGCCCGTAGGCGAGCCCGGCGAGGGCGGCGACGGAGCGGGTGATGTCGTACCGGCCGGGCAGCGCCGCGGGGTCGGCGGGGACGAGCTCGCCGTCCTTGTCGGGGCGCTGCACGGTGGTGCGGCTCAGCCACGGCGTCAGCGCCGGGTTGAGCACGGCCTCGGCGGAAGCGGCGGTGACTCCGGCGAGGTCGGCCGCGATGTCCTCGGGCAGGCGGACGACGTCGCCGAGGCGTTCGCGCCAGACGCGGCCGGCGGCGTCCGCGTCGGGACCGTGGGTCCACAGGTCGGCGGGGTCGTCGGGGAGGAGGGCGCCCATGAGGGCGGCGCAGTCGTGCCGGGGCACCGAGCTCAGCAGGCTTTCACCGAAGGCCTTCTGGCGTGCCTTCAGCTCCATGAGGGTCAGTGCCTCGGCGCCCGGCTCCTCCGGTCGCCCGGCGAGGAGCAGGGTCGCCTGGACGGGGCCGAGGCCGCCGCGGGTGGCCGCCGCGAGCGCATCGGGGGCGCAGCGGTGCCAGGGTGCGGGGCCCTTGTCGCGGATGAGGCGGGTGACGGCGGCGAGCCGCTCGGCGGGAAAGGCCGGCGCGCGGTCCGTCCCGTGCTCCAGGGTGAAGTGCGCGACGGCGCCGAACGCCCCGGTGGGGTCGTGGTCGAGGGCGAGCCAGTGGACGCGGTTGCGGTCGCCGTCGATCCGCCGGCAGCCGAGGATCACGACGGTGCGTCCGTCCTTGCGCAGGACCTGTCCCGCGCGCTGCTGCTTCCCGTGCCTCTCGCTGAGGACCACCTCGCGCAGGCCGCCGCCGGGCACCGCGAGCGGCCCCTCGGTGATCGCGTCGAAGAGGAGGAGCAGTCCCTCGCGGATCGCCTGGCTCGTGACCGGCGACGCGGCACGGTAGGCCAGCGGGCGCAGCACGGCCAGCGCGGGCGGCCACTCGGTGCCCATGGCGGGGACGGTGTGCTCCTCGCTGCGCCAGCCGTCGCCGACGGCGCCGAGCTCGGCCGGGTTCGGCAGCGGCTTGCCGTCGGCCTCCTTGCCGGACAGGACGTGGTTGACCGCCCGGATCTGGCGGAGCACGCTCCACTCCGTGCCGCCGCCCCACCAGGAGTGGCCCGGCTGGTCGGCGATGCCGAGGGTGGCGGCGCGCAGCGTGGTGTCGTCGCCGTGCAGCGGCTTGTGGTCGGCGAACATCTCCTCCGTGCGCCGCGGCTGCCGCGGCTTGTCGGCGGGCGGGGCGACGAAGGAGGCGACGGACTCGGCGTGCCGGAGTGTGCCCCTGACGAGGGCGGTGACGCCGATGAGGAGCCGTTCGTCGGTGAGGGCCGGGAGGGCGGCGGCGACCGCGGCGCGCACGACGGCCTCCGCGGACGGGCCGGTGTACTTCTTGGTGCGGTCCACCTCGGCCTGACGCTCCGCCAGGGCGTGGGCGCCGGCGCGCAGCAGTTCGGCCGCCTGCTCGTCGGTGAGGGCGCGCAGCACCGCGGAGGCGCCTTCGTCTCGGGGGCGCAGGGCGTGCCAGTAGGCGAGCGGCGGTACGTAGCGGGTGCCGGCGGCGAAGTCGCCGCCCTGCTGCGTGAGCGTCACACTGCCGAGTTCGTCGTCGCAGGTGACGTCGCCCGCGGCGTACAGCGACACGTTCTGGCCGACGAGGGCGGCCACGGGCCCGGCCCCGCCGGGGAGCCGCAGCGCGCCCAGCGGGACGCACGCGGACCACCGCCGCTGCCGGGTGGGCAGGGCGACCGTACGGCCGTCGGGTGTGCCGGCGACGGTACGGGAGCCGCCGCCCTCGCCCTCGACGCGCACCCATCGGCCGAGGACGGTGCCGTCGGTGCCGAAGGGGCTGTGTTCGAGGCCGGGTTGCAGCGGCAGGAGCTCGCAGTCCTCCTGGCGGAGCCGCGCTCCGTCGCGGATGCCCGAACGGAGGAAGGCGGGCAGTGAGGCGCGGCCGTGGGTGCCGGTGACCGGGTCGTACTCCAACCACACCTCGTGGCCGCCCTGCTTGCCCTGGCGCCAGAGCGTGGTGCCGTCGCCGAGGACGGGGCGGCTGGGCGGCAGCACGGTGTCACCGGCGTGCAGGGTGCGGCCGCCGGTGGCACGGCCGCCGCCGGGCAGCGGGATCGACGGGGCGGCGACGTGGCCGTGCCACCAGTGCGGGAGTTCCTCACCGCCGACGGTGAACACGTCGGCGGGCCGGGCGGACCAGTAGCCGAGCTGCTTGCCGTCCTGCCACCACATGACGAGGAGTTCGCCGTCGGCCCAGCGGAAGTGGGGCCGGCTCCAGCGGTCGAGTTCGACGGGGATGCGCAGGTCGTGCTCGAGCAGCACCGTATCGGGCCCGACGACGACGGCCTTGTCCCCGCGGCTGAGGATCAGCGCGGGCCAGGCCTCGGCGACGGCGAGTTCGTGGTTCTTCCTCTTGCCGACCGCGGCGTCGAGCAGCCGCAGGCCCTCTTCGAGGGCGGGCCAGCCCAGTTCGTCGAGGATGCCCTCGCGGAGGGTGCGGCCGAGCGTCGGCGCGATGTCGTGCGCGGCGACGCGTGCCACGGCCTGCGGGTTGACCCGGGCCGCGACGGCGCGGAAGGGGCGCAGCCGGCTGACGGCGGCGCGGGCGGCGGGCAGGCCCGCGGCGCGGGTGAACTGCCCGGCGGCCTCGTCCAGCCAGGTGTGCAGGACGTCGCCGAGCACCGGGTGACCGGCCAGGGCCTGCAGCACGCCGGGCAGCCCCCGGTCCTCGCCGAGGCTGCCGACGGCCTCGTGCAGCAGGCGGCGCAGGCGCGGGTCGGCGCCGGTGGCGACGAGGTCGCGGCGGGCCGGGTCGGCGGTCTCCAGCCAGCGGCGCAGCGGCAGGTGCACGGTGACGTCCGCACCGGGGACGGTCAGCGGCACGCGCTCGGCGGCGCACAGGTCGAGCAGGTCGATCTCGGCGCCCTGGTGCCAGCGGCCGGTGAAGAGGTCGACGGGCCGGCCGTCGGCCCGCAGCCGGGGCGCCATGCGGGTGACGAGGTCGAGGGTGGCCGCGGAGCGTTCTGAGGCGCCGGAGCCGTGCTTGCGGTGGCTCGCCCAGCGGCTCAGCCAGTCGGCGGCGTCGACGGCCCGCGCGGCCTCCCCCGCCTCGCCGGTGAGCAGGGTGTCGGCGCCGGTCTCGACGAGCAGGGCGAGCCAGGACTCGTCGCCCTCGGCGTCACGGCCGAGCCCGGCCGGCATGATCTCCAGCAGCCGTGCCCGCACGGCCGGTTCGCTCCCGGCGAGGACGACGAGGGTGGCACGGTAGGCGGTCCAGAAGGAGCCCGGCGCGCGGACGACCGCGGGCGAGGCGACGAGGTCGGCGACGAGGGCGCACTCCTCGGTGACCCGGTCGAGCCCGGCGGCCTTGATCAGGCTCCTGGCGTCCTGCGGGAGGGAGGCGTACGGGGGCATCCCGGCGGCGCAGCGTTCCACGATCAGCTGCCGGAACTGCCCCCAGGCCTCCGCCGGGTCCAGCCGCCGCGCCAGGTCCTTGACGTGCTCCTTGAGGGCCTTGACGGTGAGGGCGCCCGCGAAGGCGAACTCCAGGAACACCGCGCGCTGCCGGTCCTCGTCGACGGCGAGGCCGTGGACGCGTTCGGCGGCGCGGGCCTTGCCGAAGAAGGCGGCGGCGTACGTGGTGTTCTCGTGCTGGAGGAAGACGCGGGCGGCCTGCTCGTGGAAGGTGGGCAGGAAGTGCGGCACGGCCCGGCCCAGGCGCTCGGCGAGCGCGTCGAAGCCGTCCTTGGCGGCGCCGGCGCGGGACTTGGCCATCCGGGCGAGCCGTTCGACGTCCTTGACCAGGGCGAGCGCGTGGTGGCCGTTGGCCGGGTCGTTGACCAGCGCCCAGGCGGGGAACCCGAGGGTCTCCCGGCGGACCTGGCCGACCTCGGGGGCCTCGTCCTCGCGGGTGAGGCCGAGGAAGTCCAGGGCGAGGTCCTCGGCCTCGCCGAGGGTGCCGGGCACGAGCCGGACGACCCGCCGGTCGTCGAGCACGGGGTGGGTGTAGGTGCGGACGGTGAGCGTGTCGGCGTCCTCACGCGTGGTGGTGCCGGGGGGCAGCACCGCGCCGGCGTCGAGCAGCGCGGCCGTGGTGGTGGGGTCGTACGTGGTCATGCCGCCTGCTCCTCGTCCTCGATGTCGCGTCCCGCGTAGAGCGCGGCCGCCATGCGCATGCCCTCCGACCAGGCGACGGGGCCGACCTGGCCGAGCGTCAGGGTCTTGCCTGCGGTGTCGGTCCAGGTCAGGGGCCCGGTCTCGGTCTCGCTCCAGCCGTCGTAGTCGCCGATCCAGATGCGGGCCTCGACGGCACGCCCGTCCTCCAGCACGGGGCAGACGGAGTGCCCGCCGCGCACCCGGTAGCCGAGGGAGGTGGCGCGGCCGTGCAGGAAACGCAGCTCCTTGAAGCTGCCGCCCGCGTACTCCTCGACGAGGGTGCCCTCGGGGTCGAGCCCCTCGGGCCGCCGCCACACCTCGCGGAAGAGCTGCCCGGCCCTCTGCTCCACGCCCAGCTCGACGGCGAACTCCCGCAGCTCCTCCAGGTCGTCGAGGAGGACGGGGTGCGGGATCCGGACCAGCTCCGGGGCGATCCGCACGGTGTCGCCGTCGAGGTCGACCAGGCCGAGGCCGCGCTCGCCGTCGGCGTCCCGCAGGAAGCCGGCGACCTCTCCGTCCTCCCCGGTGACGACGAGATCGCGCAGGGCCGCCCGCCAGGCCGGGTCGGGCCACACGCCGCCGATCACGGCGAGGGGCACGGGCAGCGACCGCACCATCCAGCGCTCGACGTCGGCGAGGCACTGGCGTTCGTGCCGTTCCAGCCACTCGGTGAGCTGCCGCAACCCCGTGACCACCGGGTCGTCCGCCAGCTTGGACGGCACCGACTTCAGCCGGCGGCCGGCCGCGTTGCGGCACACGACCTTCCCCTCGTCGAGGGCGACTTCGTAGTCGCCCACGGTGACCCACCCCATGCGTGCCTCCCTGCAACGCCGTGATCAAGTGACCGGAACACTAGGCGAGGCCACTGACAACGCCCCCGCCACCCTGTTGACGACGCGTCCGGCCACAACCGGAAGGGCGCGGCGCCGGCGCCGGGAGGCCCCGCGCGGGGCCCTTCCGGGACGCCGGACGCGCTGGGCGCCCCGCCCGCCCGACGGGCCGGTCCGCTCCGCGGCACCGACCCCTTCGGCACCGTCCGTCCTCCGCGCCCCATAGCCCCTTCCTCTGCCGAGAGTCGACGATTCGCCACCCCTGTACGGGCTTGGCGATCTCCCCGGACGGGGATCGTCATAAGAGCACACAAAGGGGATGTGACGGGGGGATGTGCCATGGGGACGGTCTTCGCCGCGCCCGCGGCCGCCGGGGACGGCGGCCCGTGGCCGGAGGGGTTCTGGGAGCAGTCCGGGGGCACCGCCGTGTGGGTGCTCGGCATCTTCGCGGTGGCCGTGTTCATCGGCCTGCTGCGGCTGGGCTCCGGGCTGCTGCGGCGGCATCGCAGCAGCCGGCTGCTGCCCGTGGTGGTGTGCGAGGACCGCGGTCTGCTCGGCGGCCACGGCAACGGGCACCGTGGCAACGGCGGCGCCCCCGGCACCCCCGATCACGGCACGGCCACGAGTCCGCGGTCACCGCCGAACTCGCCGCGTACATCACGGAGCACATGGCCGCCGACGCGCTCGGCCCGAACGTCCTCACCCCGGGCAGCGGCACGACCATCGGGCCCGACCCGGCACCGGAGACCGCCTCCTCCCCGCACGGCTGGGTGGACGTGATGAAGCGGCTCGCGTTCTTCCGCCCCCGGGCGTACCACGTGATGCTGCACTGCCTGTCGACGGGCGACCAGCCCACCCGCTTCTCGGTGCGGATCCTGTACATGCCGAAGAACACGGTGGTGGCCGCGACCATCCTGGAGGGCCGCACCCCCGCGCCGGGCGCCACCGACCGGGACAGGCGCGACGCCGAGCGGGAGCTGTACGAACGCGTGGCCTGCTACTGCACCGTCAAGATCCTCGCCGATCCGCGCTCGCAGGACCGCATCCCCCGCTGGGAGAGCTGGGGCGACGACCCCGACGCCTACCGCCACTACCGCATGGGCACCAGGGCGCAGGAGGAGGCGCTCGCCGCGAACAAGCGCCGGGACGTGGGCGGCGAGCGCGCCGCCCACGAGCGGGCACTGGAGCACTTCGAGGAGGCCGCGGCGCTGGTGCCGGCGAACCTCACCGTCCGCCAGCACCAGGCGGGCGTCCTGGAGCTGATGAGCCAGTTCCCCGGTGTCGCCGACCCCGGCGACCACATCCGGCAGGCCGTCGAGATCTACACGTACTGCGTCCAGTTGTGGCCCGAGCACATCGAGACGGCCTACCGGCTCTCCATCGCCCGCGCCGAGGAGAGCCGCCACCCGGCGCGGCACGCGGAGCGCAGCAGGCGCCGCGAACCCGGTTCGCGGGAGCACCTGGAACGGCTGCTCAAGCGCCTGTCGCGGCGGGCCATTCTGCGGCGCTACGCCCGCACCCTGCTGCCCGGCCGCCGCAACCTGGGCGAACGCCGCTACTGGCGGCAGTGGTGGGCCATGGAGCGGCCCCGCCCCTCCCTGCGCACCCGGCGCCGCTCCTTCCGCGGGGCGGTACGCATCGCCGGCGCCGCCGAGGTGCTGCGCCAGAACGGCTCGCCCGAACCCGACGACGTCCGCACGGCGTTCCGGAACGTGGCGCGGGAGGTCACCGGGGGCTGGGCGCGCTGGGGCCGACTGTGGGGCGGCCGCGACTGGGGCCTGCGCCGGCTGCTGTACGCCGACCACCACACCGGTGCCGACCACGTGGGCGGGGACACACACAGCCGGGCGGGCATCGCCGGTTCCGCGCCACGGCACCGCGGCTCCAACAGGGCCGCCGCCGGATACCTCGTCAACTACAACGCGGCGTGCTTCCTCAGCCTGGCGCTGGCCGCGCGGCCCCCGGTCGGCTCCGCCGCCTGGACGGACGACGAATGGCGCGAGGACTGCGCCCGGGCGGCCGTCGTCCAGCTCAACACCAGCCTGCGGGTGACCCGCAGCCAGTTCTCCGCGGCCTGGGCGGAACGCGACACCGATCTGCGGCCACTGTTCACCGGCCGCCTGGGCGGCGGGCCGGTGGCGGCCTGGGGCGAGATCGGCCGCAACTGGGCCCGGTTCACGGGCATCGACGTCACCGAGGAGGCGGCCGCGACACACCCGTGAGGCCCGCCGCGCGCAGGGCGGGGCGGCGCCCTCCTGCGCGGGCCGTGTCGTGGTTAAGGTCGCGGCATGTTAGCTGTGTTGGTCAACGGTCTCCCCGGCGCCGGGAAGACGACCCTCGCCCGGATGCTAGCCCGCGAACTCGAGCTCCCGCTGTTCAGCAAGGACTCGGTGAAGGAGACCCTGGCCGACGCGCTGGCCGCGCTGCGCCCGGAGGGCAGCGGGGCGCGGGAGTGGAGCCGCTGCCTCGGTGCCGCGGCGGGCGAGACGTTGTGGACGCTGCTCGCGGACGCACCCGTCGGCGCGGTGCTGGAGAGCCCGTGGCTGGCGCACATGCGGCCCGTGGTGGCGGCGGGCCTCGCGCGGGCCGGCGCGTCCGAGGTGCACGAGGTGTGGTGCGCGGTGCCGCCGGACACAGCGCGCCGCAGGTTCCGGGAGCGGGCGGCGGCGCGGCACCCGGTGCACACGGAGGGCGCGCGCTTCCCCGAGGAGGAGTGGCGGTTCTGGACGGAGATGGCCGAACCGCTCGGCCTGGGCAGCGTGCACCGGGTGGACACCACCCGCCCGGTGGACGTCGTACAGCTGGCGCTGCGGATCGCGGGCGGTCCTTTCCCGGCGCTGTGACGCACGGCGGGCTGTGCGCGAAGTGCTAGTCCGGCTCCCGCCCGCCGCCTGGCGTGAGGACCCGTCGGCGCCGGCGGCGGCACGGGAAGGGGACACGGGCGCTCGTGCCGGGGCGCACCGGCCCGGGTACGCCCGCGCGAGGACGGCGGGCCGCCCGTCGCGGCGCACCGCGGCACCTCCACGACCGCCTACGTCCGCCGCACGCGGCGGACGCCACGGCCCCGCGCGTACGGGCGGCACCCGGCGGGGAACGGCGGACGGGGTGGTCGCGGCCCAGGGCGACCTCGAGGCGCCGCCGCTCGCCGCGGGCGGCACGACGGAACCGAAGCCGCCGGAGCCGGCCGTGGCGGACGGGCAGGCGGCCGGGGAGGCGTTCTGGCAGGTGCGGGCGGTCCTGGCGCGGGACATCGCACGGGCGGCGGCAGGGCACCAGGTGGCCCGGGGCCAGTGGCCCGCCCCGCCCTCCGCGCAGGCGCCGCCGGGCGCCGCCACGGCGCCGCACCGTCCCCGGGTCGCGGAGGGCGGCGTGGTGCTGCTGCCCGGGCACCGCGGCCACCGGGGAAACCGCGGCTGCTCGACGGCATCGCGCTCGCCGGCCCCCGGCTGGACGTGTGGCGGGCGCCGGCGGACGGCTTCACCTTCACCGCCCTCGGGGGCCCGCTGACCGGCCGCCCCGCGGCAGGGGCGGGCGCGCTGCGCCCGCCCCCGGAGGCTCAGGCCGGGGCGCTGTCCGGCTGGGGGGCGGCCGGCCGCGCGTCGTCGGTGAGGGCGGTCCAGGTACGGGTGGCGGCCCCGTGCGCGATCGCCCGCCACCAGGGGTCGAGCGGCAGCCCGGCCACCGGCTCGAAGGGCTCTCCCGGGCGCGGCACGGCGACCCGGGCCCCCACGGCGAGCGCCGCGGTGACGGTGCCCTCGGCGGGCTCCTCCCAGGGGTGCGGGGCCAGGTTGAACGTGCCCCAGTGGATGGGAAGCATGACCTCGCCGCGCAGGTCCTGGTGGGCGCGGACGCCCTCCTCGGGGGTCATGTGGATGTCGGGCCAGAAGTCGCTGTACGCACCGATCTGCACCATGGTGGCGTCGAACGGCCCGTACGCCTCGCCGATCTCCGCGAAACCGGGGAAGTAGCCGGTGTCGCCGCTGTGGTAGACGCGGTGCTCGGGCCCCGCGAGGACCCAGGACGCCCACAGCGTGTGCTGGGTGTTGCGGATCGCGCGGCCGCAGAAGTGCCGCGCCGGGGTCGCGGTGAGGGTGAGACCGGCGACCTGCGTCGACTCGTGCCAGTCCAGCTCGGTCATGCGGTCCGCGGGGACGCCCCAGCGCTCCAGGTGGGCGCCGACGCCCAGCGGCACCACGAAACGGGTGCCGGACCCGGCCAGCGCCTTGATCGTCGGCATGTCGAGGTGGTCGTAGTGGTCGTGGGAGATGACGATCGCGTCGGCCTCCCCCAGCTCCTTCAGCGCCACCGGCGGCTCGTGGAGCCGCTTGGGGCCGACGAAGGAGAACGGCGAGCACCGCTCGCCCCAGACCGGGTCGAACAGGACGCGGCGCCCGTCGATCTCGGCCAGGACGGTGGAGTGGCCCATCCAGGTGAGCCGCAGGCCCGAGGCGGGCGGGGCGGCCAGGTCGGCGAGGGTCGTGGTGTGCAGCGGGATGTCACCCGCCGGGGCCCTGCGGATCCGCTCCCCCTTGCGGAAGTACGTCCGGGCGAACCGCAGCATCGATCCGGAGGGCGCCGTACGAGCGCCGACGGGGTTGGTGAACACCCCGTCGGCGAAGTTCGGCGACCGCCGGATGCGCTCCATCCGCTCCCCGTACGGGTTGTCGCCGAAGGCGGGGATGAGGCTGGAGAGCAGGGAACGCTTCGGACTGGGGCCGGACACGGCACCTCCCGTTGGTCGGCGGTCACGAACGTGCCGTGAGCCGTCAGGCCCCGGCAGAACCAGTATGTACAGCGACAACTCCTACACCGGTCATTCCGGTTCCGCGCCCCTTCGCGGGATCGTCCTGGGGCGGCCCGCCGGCCCCGCCCAGGGCCGGCCACACGTCTGTGACCAGGCTTTTCGCCGGTACGGAAGTTCGTGTCCGTACCTTCGATGGTGCCACCGTCGCGGCCCGGGTGCCGCCCGCCCCACCGGGTACGGGCGGCACCCGGGCCGCGCCGGACGGGCCGCTACCCGCGGCCGGGCTGGCCGTAGGCGCGCTCGACGTGGAGCTTCAGCACCAGGCGCTTGTCCTCGACCATGGCCCGGCGGTAGTCGTCCCAGTCGGGGTGTTCGCCCCGCACGGCCCGGTAGAGGTCGATGAGCTCCTCGACGGTCGCGTCGTCGCGCTCCGCGGCGACGGGGGTGAGTTCGGCCGTGCCCTCCGCGACGGTCCAGGCCCAGCGGTCGGCGCTGGTGACGTGGTAGCTCGCCCGGGGGTCGCGGCGCAGGTTGCGGGTCTTGGCCCGGTCGTCGGTGAGGGAGACCCGCAGCACCTTCGTGTCCGGGTCGTAGTGGTGGTTGACGTTGGACAGCTGGGGGCGGCCGTCGCGCTTGAGGGTGACGAGCACGCCGCCGTCGGTGTCGGCGAGCAGGCGGAGGAGGTCTGTGTCGCTCATGGCTGGCTCAACGACCGTCCGGGGGCGAGGATTCCACGACCGCGTCCGCCGGGTCAGCCGCGCCCGGTGGGTGGCTCCGTCGGCCCAGGCGACGGTCACCTCGTGCACCCCCGACGGCGACACGCCCACCCGGACCCCGGCGACGGCGGAGAGCGGGCCGGCGTCGCCGGCGCCGGTGAGCCGGGCCGCGCAGAGGAAGAGGTCGCCGCGGCTGCCGCCGGCCTCGGTGGTCTGTCCGGCGAGGACGGGGGTGACCGCGCGAGCGGCGCACGCGGTGGCGGTGGGCGGCAGGTCGGGGGCGGCACACAGACCGTGCAGCGGCAGCAGCTCGGAGGTCAGCCCCTCGCCCGCGGGCCAGCCCGTCTGCCGTACGGCCGTGCCGGCGGCGGCCCCGCTGACCAGGTGGGCCCGGACCTCGGCGGCGCCCCTGGCCATCACGAGGCTGACGACGCGGACCCGGTCGCCCGCCCGGGAGCGGGAGGCTGCCCATCCCTCGCCGGCGCCGAGCGGGGTGAGCCCGGTGCGCGCGGTGACGGCGCCGTCGGTGCCGAGCGGCCCGAAGTGGTTGTCGGGGGGCGTGTCGCCGGTCAGGGGCGCGGTGGCGGTGGAGTAGGCGTACCGCGCGTAGTGGGCCGCGTAGCGGTCGTCCTCGCTGCCGTGGTTGTGCAGGCGTACGAGGCCGTCGGCGGCGGTCGACTGGATCAGCCAGTTCGGCGCGGGCAGCGCGGTCAGGGCGTCGCCGCGTTCGACGGGGGCGGGCTCCTCGGGCGCCGTCCACACCTCGTGACCCGGCGGCAGCAGCAGGCCGAGGAAGCCCTTGCTCGCCCAGTACGGGGAGCCCGGCCCGGAGTAGTCCTGCAGGACACCGGGGAAGGGCCCGTGCCAGCCGAGCGACAGCAGGCCGTCGGGGCCCGCGGCGCCGCGGTCCAGGAAGTGGCGCAGGGCGCCGGAGGCAAGGCGCCGCGTGGTGCCGGGCGCGAGCGGGGTGCGGCCGGTGAGGGCGCCGAGCCACAGCGGCGCGACGGCGGCGACGCGGTAGGTCAGCGAGCGGCCCTGGTGGAGGGGCGCGCCGTCGGCGCCGAACAGCCGGGCGTGGTCGGCGAGATGGACGCGCAGCCGCTCGCCGTAGCGGTCCAGGAGGTCGGTGTCGCCGGAGAACCAGGCCTCCAGCACGGGGTAGAGGTGCAGTGCCCACCCGTTGTAGTGGTCAAAGGCGCGCAGGTCGGCGTCGGAGTACCAGCCGTCGCCGACGTACCAGCGGTCGATGCGCCGCAGCCCCCGCGCGACGGCGTCCCGGTCGCCGAGGAAGCCGCCCACGGTGGCGGGGAACATCTCCCAGTTGTTGGGCCACGCCTGTGCGGTGGCCGCCCGGGAGAGCCAGGCGGTGGCGCGTTCGCGTACGGGCCCGTCCAGCCGGTCCCAGAGCAGGCGGCGGGTCAGCCGGAGCCCGATCGCGATGGACGCGGCCTCGACCAGCGGTTGTGTGCGGTCGGCCACGACGGGCCAGTCCTCCGGCCCGTCCCCGCCGGGGCGCGCGGTGCCGGCGGCCAGGCCGTCGGCGTAGCGCTGCAGCAGTCCTGACGGATCATCACCGTCGGCGCCCGCCACACGGATCGCGGCGAGCAGGAACGTCCGCGCGTACCCCTCCAGGCCGTCCGAGCGGGCGCCCGAGCGGCTGTTGCGGCCCCCGGGGAGGTGGTAGAGCGCCCCACCGGGCGTGGCGTACGGGGCGACGGCGGCGAGCAGGCCGTCGGCGACCGCCTCCCAGTGGGCCCGGGTCCAGCCCGTGTACGGGCTCAGCTCCCGGTCCTCCGGCGGCAGTTCGAAGGGGTGCGGCGGCGTGCTCCTGGTCATGGTGCGCATGCGGCCCTTCCGGGGTCGGGAACGGCTTCGGGCGGCGCGCCGGCCTCCCGCGGCGACCGGCCGGCGGGTGACTCTACCGCCGCGCCGCAAGCGCTTTCCAGGGCGCGCGACAGGACGACCCGTGCCGGCCGCGTCCCGGCAGGACGTGCTGCGCCCCGCACGAGACGGCGACGCGCCCCCCTCAGCCCTTGACCGGCGGCGGCGAGGTCGGGCGTCCCAGGTACGTCAGGGGGCCGGGGTCCGGCACGGGGAGCTCCCGGAAACCCATCCGGTCGTAGAAGGCGCGCGCCGCGGTGTTGGCGGTGACCATGCCGAGGTGGACGGCGCCGACGCCCTGGCCGGCCAGGGCGGAGAACAGACGCCCCATCAGCTCCCGTCCGTAGCCGCGTCGCTGGTAGGCGGGCAGCAGGTCGATGTGCAGGTGTGCGGGGTACCCGGCGAGTTCGGGCACGATCATGCGCTCGGGGCGGTGCAGGAGGTCCGCCATCAGTTCGTCCGGGGTGACCGGGGGCGCGGACGGCTTGGGGTGACGGTGTTCGAGGCGGGGCAGCCACTCGACGCGGAAGCGCCGCACGAAGGCGGCGGTGTCCGCGGTGCCGACGATGTAGCCGACGGCGCGCGTGCCGTCGTCGACCACGAAGGCCAGTTCGGGCTCGAGGTGGGCGTAGGGCCCCGCGAAGTTGTCCGGCAGCAGGTCGTGGTCGGCGTAGAGGTGCCGGGCGTCGCCGCCCTCGTGGCCGGTGCGCACACAGATGTCGTAGACGGCGGCCCGGTCCTCCGGGCGGTACGGGCGGATCACGGCGCGTGGGGTCATGCGGGCATGATGCGCGCATGGGAGCGCTCCCACAAGCCCTGCGGCACATCGCGTTAGGCTGAACCACACGGGGGCCCACAGGCCGAGGGAGGTCGCCATGGCCCCGGCCGCCGAGACGCTGGCCGTGTCGCACGGCCCCTACCGCCTGCACGCCGAGATCACCCCCGGCCCGGGCGCGCCCGCGGTCCTGATGCACGGCCTCCCCGACAGCAGCCGCCTCTACGACCGCCTCCTCCCGCACCTCGCGGGCAGGCTCCCGGTGGTGCGCTTCGACTTCCTCGGGTGGGGGCGCTCCGACAAGCCGTCCGGCCGGCGCTACACCGTCGCCCAGCAGGTGGACGACCTCGCCGCCGTCGCCGACGCCCTCGCGGCGGGCCGCACGAGCCGCCGACTGGTCCTGGTGGCGCACGACTCCTCGGGACCGCCCGCGATCGACTGGGCGCTGGACCACCCGGACCGCGTGGCCCGGCTCGTACTGCTCAACACCTACTACCACTGGACGCCCGCGCTGCGCCGCCCTCCGGCGATCGCCCTGTACTCCACCCCTCTGCTGCGCTCGGCGGCCCGCGCGGTCGCCCGGCGCCGCCCCGACCTGGACCGCAGGCTCTACGCCTGGCAGGTGGGCGGCTTCATCCGCGACCCGGAGGTGCGCGAGGCGTACGTGGAGCGGCTCTACGCCCAATTCCCCGCGGCGCGCCCGGCGTTCTGGGGGCTCAACGACGAACTGCTGCACGCGGTGCTGAGCCGGCGGCGGCGCATACCGGAGATGCGGGAGTTCCAGCCGCCGGTCCGGGTGGTCTTCGGCACCCGCGACCGCTGGCTCAACACCCGTGTCGCCCGGCAGTTCTCCGTGATCTTCCCGCACAGCGAACTGCGCCTGCTGATGCGCGCCGGGCACTACGTGCAGGTGGACGAGCCCGAACGGGTCGCCGACGCCATCACCGCCCCCTGACCCGGGACCCGGCTTCCGGTCACGCGGGAGGGGGAAGCTGCTCGCGCACCCACCGGGGATCGGGGTTGGTGTGCGGCCGGCCCGCCACGACGACGGTCGGCACGGTCTCGTTGCCGCCGTTGGCCGCCCTCACCACCGCGGCTCCCGCCGGGTCGCGCCAGATGTCGACCCAGTGCAGCCGGCGGGCACCGCGGCCCAGCCGGATGCGCAGCCGTATGCAGTAGGTGCAGCCCGGCCGCCAGAAGACGACCGGCCGGCCGTCGGCCGCACTGCGGCGCTGCGCCTCCAGCGCGCCGACCGGCCTCGGGAAGAACAAGGGCGAGAGCACGCCCGCGAGCACCAGGAAGACCAGCAGCAGCACCGCCGCCCTGCCGGGGTGTCCCGCGAGGGCCGGCCCCGCCGCGGCGACCGCGCCGCAGAGCACCATCAGCGTCGGCATGGTCCATGAGCGCGTCATGGTGACGCAGGCTATCGGCACGCCGGAACACCCCTCGGGCCCGGCCCCGGACCCGGCCCCCGACCAGAGCTCGACGGACCGGGGTCCCGGACCGGGCGTCGCGCGCCGCCCGGTCCGGGACCCGCGGGGCGCGGCGGGCTACCCGCCGGGGCACTCCTTCCACGCCAGGTGGTAGGTGGTCCTGATGCTCCCGTCCGTGGAGTCCATCGTCATGAAGCTCGTGGTCCGCGACGGGTCCGAACTCCCCGCGCTCACCCGCAGTTCGGTGTTGAATTTGAAGTTGCGCAGCTCACCGCAGGGTGCCCAGACCAGCGCGGCGACGTCGACGCTGTCGGTGGACTGCCAGTTGTCGTCGAGCGCGCCGCGGAAGGTGTGGCTGATGGCGCTGGTCTCGGGAGCCTTGGAAGTATTGACGTCCTCCTCCCGCTGAAGGGGGAGATACCCGCCTACCGTGCCCTTGAGGGGTGTGGTGTCGGGTGGGTTCCCGCTTCGCTGCGCGGTGCCGGGACGAGTCCCGGTCTTACCTGCGCTCGACGGGCTGTCACGGCCAGTCCGGCCGCCTTCGCGACGTTGACCGCCGCGTTGATGTCCCGGTCCAAGACTGCTCCGCACGCCGAGCACGTCCACTCGCGGACATGCAACGGCTTGGGGCCGTCGTTGACTCCGCATACTGAGCACACCTGCGACGTGGGCTCGAAGCGGCCGATCCGGACGAAGGTGCGCCCGTACTGGGCGGCCTTGTACTCCAGCATCGCCACGAACGCCGACCAACCAGCGTCGTGGATGGACTTGGCCAGGCGCGTGCGGGCGAGCCCCTTCACCGCCAGGTCCTCCACGGCGACCGCTTGGTTCTCGCGGATCAGTCTCGTGGAAAGCTGGTGATGGAAATCGTGGCGTGCGTCCGCCACACGCGCATGTGCCCGCGCGACACGGAGCCTGGCCTTGTTCCGGTTCTTACTGCCCTTCTCCTTGCGGGACAGGGCCCGCTGCGCCCTCTTCAGGCGCTTCTCCGCTCGGCGCAGAAAGCGCGGACTGTCGACCTTCGTCCCGTCGGACAGGATCGCGAAATGCCCGAGCCCGAGGTCGATCCCGATCTCGGGCGTCGTCTGCGGCAGCAGTTCCTCTGGGCCGGTCTCGACGACGAAACTCGCAAAGTACCGGCCCGCACTGTCTTTGACCACCGTCACCGAGGACGGCACCGACGGCAGTCGCCGTGACCACCTGACTTCGACATCGCCGATCTTCGGTAGCCGCAGCCTGCCACCGGGAGTGATCGACCAGCGGGCATTCGCCGTGAACCGCACCGCCTGCCGCGTGTCCCTCTTCGACTTGAAGCGGGGTGCGCCCATGCGGGGACGCTTGCCCTTCAGGCCGTCGAAGAAGTTCCGGTACGCCGCGTCCAGATCCCGCAGCGACTGCTGAAGGACGACCGACGACACCTCGCCGAGCCACGCCCGCTCCGAGGTCTTCTTCGCCTCGGTGATAACCGCCTTCGACAGGTGCCCGGTCTTCGGGAACGACAGGCCCTCCCTGCGGGCGGTCTCCCGAGCCCGCAGGGCGTCGTTGTAGACCACCCGCGCGCACCCGAACGCCCGCGCCAACGCCGCACGCTGACCAGCGCCCGGGTACAAGCGGAAACTGTACCGAAGCTGCACGTGGATCATGCTACTTAGTTGGTTTACAGGTAGCGATGGGAACATTTGTGCAGACCGTCACGCGTCTCCCGTAACCACGATCCGGACAGTCAGCCGACACCGACGACGCCCCGCGGTCCCGGTCGTGGCGGCTGAGACGCATCCTGGCCGATCGGTCCGCCCTCATACGCGGACGTCTAGGCTGGAGGACATGGACGCACTCTCGGGCCTGCTCGACGGCCCCCGTGCGCGGGGCGCCTTCCTGCTGCGCATGGTCATGGAGCCGCCGTGGTCGGTGCGCATCGAGGACCGGGCGCCGCTGTGCGTGATGACGGCGGCGCGCGGCGGGGCGTGGATCGTGCCCCAAGTCGGCGCGCCGGTACGGCTGCTGCCCGGGGACGTGGCCGTGGCGCGGGGCCCGGCGCCGTACGCGGTCGCCGACCTCCCCTCGACCCCGACGCAGGCGTGGATCCTGCCCGGTGAGGTGTGCCGTACGGCGGAGGGCCACGACCTGGCCGACGCGATGGCGCTGGGCGTGCGGACCTGGGGCAACCGGAGCGACGGCAGCGACGTGCTGCTGGTCGGCACCTACCGGCTGGACGGCGCGGTCGGCCGGCGGCTGCTCGACGCGCTGCCGCCGCTGCTGGTGCTCCCGGCGCGCGAGTGGGAGAGCCCGCTGCTGCCGCTGCTGGCCGAGGAGGTCGTCAAGGACGAACCAGGGCAGGAGGCGGTGCTGGACCGGCTGCTGGACCTGCTGCTGATCTCCGTGCTGCGCACGTGGTTCGCCCGGCGCGGCGAGGCGGCGCCCGCCTGGTACCGGGCCTTCGCCGACCCGGTGGTGGGCCGGGCGCTGCGGCTGCTGCAGAACAACCCGGCCCATCCGTGGACGGTGGCGGTGCTCGCCGCCGAGGCGGGTGTGTCCCGGGCGGCGCTGGCCCGGCGCTTCGGGGAGCTGGTCGGTGAACCGCCGATGGCGTACCTGACCGGCTGGCGGCTCGCGCTCGCCGCGGACCTGCTGCTGGAGCCGGACGCCACCCTCGGGGCGGTCGCCCGCCGGGTCGGCTACGGCAGCCCCTTCGCGCTCAGCGCCGCCTTCAAGCGGGTGCGGGGGGTGAGCCCCCAGGAGCACCGTGCCGGCACGGTCCGGGCGGAGTGACACTGGAGGGAGGAGTCATGAACGGTTCGGTCCAGGTCGGGCGCGTGTTCGGGGTCCCGCTCCGGATGCACTGGAGCGTCCCCGTCCTCGTCGTGCTGCTCGGTTACGGACTCGGCCGCGAGACGCTGCCCGCCCGGGTGCCGGGGCTGTCGTCGGGGCTCTACACCCTCGCCGCGGCCGCGGGCGCGGTCCTGCTGATGGCGAGCCTGCTCGCGCACGAGGTGGCGCACGCGGCCACGGCTCGGCGCGAGCACCTGTCCGTCGAGGACGTCACCTTGTGGGCCATGGGCGGGATGACGCGCATGGGACGGCCCGGCTCGGCGGGCGCGGCGTTCATGGTGGCCGTCAGCGGCCCGCTGACCAGCCTGGTCATCGGCGGCGCCGCCCTCGGCGCGGGTATCGGTGTGGACGCGGCGGCCCCCCGCTCGCTGCCGGGGGCGCTGCTGGTGTGGCTGGGCTGGGCGAACCTGCTGCTCGGCGTCTTCAATCTGCTGCCCGCCGCACCCCTGGACGGCGGCCGGGTGCTGCAGGCGCTGCTGTGGTGGCGGACCGGGGACCGCGACCGCGCCGATCGGGTCGCCGGGCGCGGCGGGCAGGTGCTGGGCTTCCTCTTCGTCATGGCCGGCTGGCTGGTCTTCGCCCGGGGCGCGCCCAGCGGCCTGTGGCTCGCCCTGGTGGGGCTCTTCATGGCGCTCACGGCGGGCGCGGAGCGGCGGCGCGCGGTCATCAACGCGGCCCTGCGCGGCGTGCGCCTCGCGGACGCCATGTCGGCGCCCGTCGTGACGGGTCCCGACTGGCTGCCGGTGGACCGCTTCGTCGACGAGGTCGCGGTCACCGCCCGCCATTCCACCCTGCCCCTGGTCGACTTCGACGGCCGCCTCAGCGGGGTGGTGCAGCTGCGCCGGCTCGCCTCCGTCCCGGCGGAGCGCCGCGCCGAGGTGCGGGTCCGCGACGTCGCCGTCCCGCTGTCGCAGACCACCACCGGGACGCCGGAGGAGTACGTCAACGACGCCCTGGACCGCCTGCGCCCCGGGGCCGGCGGGGTCCGCGTCATCGTCGTCGACGGCGGCCGCCCGGTCGGCATCGTCACCGGCAGCGACGTCTCCCGGATCGTCCAGCACCGTGGCATGACGGCCCGGCGGCCCTCCGCCTGACCTCCGCGGCGGCTGCGCGCACGGCACGGGCGGTCCAGGATGGAGCCATGTTGCTCGCTGAGCTCGCCCGGACGTCCCGGGAGGTGGCGGCCACGCCCGCCCGGTCGGAGAAGGTGGCGGCGCTGGCCCGGCTGCTGCGTACCGCGGAGCCCGACGAGGCGCCCGTGGTGATCACGTACCTGGCGGGGCGGCTGCCCCAGCGGCGTACCGGGGTCGGCTGGAGCACGCTGCGGGAGCGCGCGGAACCCGCGCCGGCGCCCCGGCTGACGGTGGGCGAGGTCCACGCGGCGCTGGACCGGATCGCGGCGGTCACCGGCAAGGGGGCGGCGGCCGAACGCAAGCGGTTGGTGGCGGGGCTGATGGGGGCGGCCACCGAGGAGGAGCAGGTGTTCCTGCTGGGGCTGATCGGCGGCGAGCTGCGGCAGGGGGCGCTCGACGCGCTCGCGGTCGAGGGCCTCGCCGCGGCGGCCGGGGCGCCCCCGGAGGAGGTGCGGCGCGCGGTGATGCTGGGCGGTTCGCTGGGCGCGGTGGCGCGGGCGCTGCTGGCCGGTGGTCCTCAGGCGCTGGCGGCGTTCCGTCTGGAGGTGGGCCGACCCGTGCAGCCGATGCTCGCGCAGACCGCGAAGGACGTGGACGAGGCCCTGGACCGGCTGGGCCCGTGCGCGCTGGAGGAGAAGCTGGACGGCATCCGGGTCCAGGTGCACCGGACGGGTGAGGACGTCCGCGTGTACACCCGCACGCTGGACGAGATCACCGGCCGGTTGCCGGAAGTCGTCGCCGCGGCCCGGGAGTTGGACGTGGCGGAGGCCGTGCTCGACGGCGAGGTCATCTCCTTCGGCGCGGACGGGCGGCCCCGCGCCTTCCAGGAGACCTCCTCGCGGGTGGGCTCGCGCCTGGACGTCGCGGCCGCCCGGGAGTCGCTGCCCGTGGCGCCGGTCTTCTTCGACCTGCTGTCGGTGGACGGCCGCGACCTGCTGGACCTGTCCACCGCCGAGCGCCACGAGGAGCTGGCCCGGGTCGCCCCCGAGCCGCGCCGGGTGCGCCGGCTGGTGGCGCACGACCCGGGCGACCCGGCCGTCCGTCAGGCGGCCCGCGACTTCGCGGAGGAGGTGCTGGAGCGGGGCCACGAGGGGATCGTCGCCAAGGCGCTCGACGCCCCGTACAGCGCCGGGCGGCGCGGTGCGGCCTGGCTCAAGGTGAAGCCGGTGCACACCCTGGACCTGGTGGTCCTCGCCGCCGAGTGGGGGCACGGCCGGCGGACCGGCAAGCTGTCCAACCTCCACCTCGGCGCCCGCCGCCCCGACGGCACCTTCGCGATGCTCGGCAAGACCTTCAAGGGCCTGACGGACGCCATGCTCGACTGGCAGACCGGGCGGCTGGGCGAACTGGCCGTCAGCGACGACGGATGGGTGGTCCGGGTCCGCCCCGAGCTCGTCGTCGAGATCGCCTTCGACGGCCTGCAGCGCTCCACCCGCTACCCGGCGGGCGTCACGCTCCGCTTCGCCCGCGTCCTGCGCTACCGCGAGGACAAGACGGCCGCCGAGGCGGACACCGTCGACACGGTGCTGGCGTTGCGGCGCTGAGGGGCGGGCCCGGCACGGGGCGACCGTGCCGGGCCCGCCGGGGCACCGGGGTCAGGCGGTGCCGCGGCGCCTGCGGCGCAGGGTGAGGTACCCGCCGGTGGCGGCGGCGGCCAGCGCCGCCGCCCCGACGCCGACCGGGAGCGCGGGGAAGGCCGGGGCGTCGGTCATGGCGGCGGTGGCCTGCATCGCCGGTCCCGCGGTGATGTGCGTGGCGACCGCCTTCACCGGGCGGATGGGGCCGACCGACCTGACCGAGCCGTCGGCGTTCAGCAGCACCTGCTTGCCGTTGGGGTGGCGGAAGTCGAACATCCCGGTGAGCGGGCCCGCCGTGGCGTCGAAGGAGTGGTCGCCGATCCTGCCGGTGCGCCAGTTGTCCTCGATGAAGCGGAGGACGGAGGCCTGGTCGGTCAGGGTGTGGTCGACCTTGTTGACCTTGCTGTACGGGGAGACCACCAGGAGCGGCTGGCGGGTGCCGGGGCCGCAGCGGTCCGCGTAGCCGCCGGACGCCTTCGGTCCGGCCTGGCAGGCCGGACCGTCGGTGGCCTTGCCGTTGGAGCCGGCGGAGGTGTCGGTGGAGCCGTTGCGCGGCTTGGCGAAGGTGTGGTCGTACCAGCCGTCGGAGTCGTCGTAGGCGACGACGACCGCGGTGGAGCCCCACTGGGGCGACTGCTGGATCGCGTTGATCTGCTGGACGAGGAAGTGCTGCTCGTCGATCGGGTCGGAGTAGGCGGCGTGTCCGTCCTGGTACTCGGGCGCCTTCACGAAGCTGACGGCGGGCAGCTTGCCGGCCTTGAGGGCGGCGTCGAAGTCGGTCAGGTCGTAGTTGTGGTTGGCCTGGCCGTCGTGCCCGATCTCGTCGACGCCGCGGGGCGGCAGGTGGTGCGGGTTGGACGTCGACCTGTAGTACTCGAACGGGGAGTGGTGCGGGCTGTAGTCGACGACCGGGGCGCCGCCGATGTTGGCGTGCGTGGTGTCGCACTTGGCGTAGTCGCCCTGCTTGCCGTCCCACGGGGTGGAGGGCCGGAAGCCGCCCTGGAACCAGCCCCAGCTGACGCGCTTGTCGTTCAGCAGGTCGCCGATGTTGCGGCCCTGCATCACCGCGAGCGGGTTGGTGCTGGTGTGGTCCTTGTCGGCGCAGTCGTCGAAGGCCGGGTCCGGGTCGTTGATCACCGTGCCGACGCCCTTGGCGTCGGGCGACTTGACGGTGTAGGCGTCGGGCGTGGACGTCTGCTTCGGGTGCTCGGTCCCGGTGGCCGGGTCGACGGAGACGACGCCGTGGGTCTGGCCGGAGACCAGGTCGAGCGCGCCGGGCGTGGACGGGCCGTAGACCGAGCTGAAGGAGCGGTCGCCCAGGGAGTAGTGCTGGGCGTAGTTCCACAGCGCGGTGACGGTGTTGCCGTCGTAGTAGTCCATCACCAGGCCCGGCTCGCCGAACAGCCCGCCGCTGCAGGTGTCGACGTCGGTGTTCTGCACGAACTGGTCGGCCCTGCCGCCGTTGTAGGCGTACTGCTCCGGACCGTAGGAGTGGTTCTGGTCGCAGGTCAGGGCCTGCGCCGGGGTGAGCCGCTGCGGCGCGTACTGGTTGGGGTTCTTCTTCAGCAGCCCGGCGGTGGCGAGGTTGTCGATGTCCTTCGGGGTCTTCTTGGACGCCGTGAACTTGGTGCCGTCGGTGTTGGCGGCCTTCGGGTACGTCCCGAAGTAGTGGTCGAACGAGACGTTCTCGTCGAAGAGGACGACCACGTGCTTGATGGGCGTGGCCGTCGATGAGGGGGCGGTGTGGTGCGCGGGCGCCGCCCAGGCGGCGGCGTTGCCGCCGAGGACGGTGAGTGCCGCGGCGCTCAGGAGCGCTCCCAGGCCGCGGGCCGTTGCTCGTCTTCTCCTGCTGATCATGCTGGTTCACCCTCTGGGGAGGATCGTCGGTGCGTCGTACGCCCACGGATGCTCCGCCCGGTGCGCTGCGCGTCGGCGGAGCGATGGTGGCCCGGGGATGAACAGGGGGTCAGGGAAGGTGGGCCGAAAATTGACCGTGCGTTGACCGAGCGGCCCTTCGGGGGCACGGCGGCGGCATCAGCCCAGCAAGGAGCGTCCGTACCAGTCCTTTACGTCCCGCACTCCGGGGAGGGCGAAGAAGTAGCCCCCGCCGAAGGGCTTGATGTAGTCGGTGAGCGGCTCGCCCGCCAGGCGGTGCTGGACGGTCTCGAACTGCCGTGCCGGGTCCTGCTGGTAGCAGCAGAAGAGCAGTCCCATGTCGAGGTTGCCGTTGGCGTCCACGCCGCGGTCGTAGTTGTAGGGGCGGCGCAGGATGCGCTGGTCCGCGCTGCCCGGCGTGCGCGGGTTCGCCAGCCGTATGTGGCTGTCCAGGGGTATGACGTCGCCCTTGGGGTCGTCGGCGTACTTCGGGACGTCGCGTTCGAGGTCGCCGTCCAGGGGCGCCCCGGACTCGCGGGCCCGGCCGAACATCCGCTCCTGCTCGGCGAGGGAGACCCGGTCCCAGAACTCCACGAGCATGCGGATCAGGCGCACGACCTGGTAGCTGCCGCCGACGGCCCAGTCCGGTTCGCCGCCGCCTCGGCCCACCCACACCAGGCGGTCCATCGCGCGTGCGTCGGCGGGGTCCGGGTTGGCGGTGCCGTCCTTGAAGCCCATGAGGTTGCGCGGGGTCCCGGAGGGGCGCGGCGGGTTGCCGAAGCCGTCCAGGCGCCAGCGGACCTGCAGCCCGCCGCGGGTGTGCCGGGCGATGTCGCGCAGCGCGTGCAGCACGGTGTCGGTGTCGTCGGCGTGCAGGTGCAGGCTCAGGTCCCCGTGGCACCACTCGGGGCGCAGGTCGTCGTCGGGGAAGGCGGGCATCTCCGTCAGGTGCCGGGGCTTGCGGGCGCCGAGGCCGAAGCGCCCGTCGAACAGGGCCGCGCCGACGCCCACGGTCACCGCCAGCGCGGCGGACGGCGGTCGGCCGCCGAGCAGCCCGGAGTCGGCCGGCGGCCCCGTGATGCCCACCGGCCGCGGTGTGCCGCCGGTGGTGAGGGCCCGCGCGCGGTCGGTCAGCGTGCGCAGCAGGTCGGCCAGTTCGGCACGGCTCTGCGCGGTCACGTCGAAGGAGGTGAACGCGGTGACCCGGCGGCCGGGTGCGGTCACCGAGGCCTGCCGGCCGCCGTGGAAGGGGGCGATCGGCGGGACGGCCGCGCCCTCTCCCGCCCCTGTGCCGTCCGCGGGGCCCGGTGCGGCCGCGCCGCCCACGGCGATCCCGGCCCCCGCCACCGCCGCGCCCCGCAGGAAGCCGCGCCGTCCGACGCCGCCGGTGCCGTGATCGGTGCCGTGGCCGGCGGTGCTCACACCGTCCTCCGCGGTTCGCACAGGGTGGCCACCGAGGCCAGCCGCTCCACGAGTTCGTCGAGGGCGGCGTCCACCTTCTCCCGCTGGGCGCGGCTCAGCCGGGGCAGCGGGGTCCACTCGCCGTCCGCGGCGAACGCGTCCAGGGTCTCCTGCGCCCGGTCCATCTCCCGGTCGAGCTCGGGCAGGTCGGCGTCGCGCGTGGCGAGCAGTGGGCGCAGCCGCGACAGGACCTCCCGGGTGCCGTCGAGGTTCGCGCGGGCGGTGCCCAGGTTGCTGCCGCTGCCGAAGTCGGTCCGTCCGGTCAGCTCGAACTGCACGGTGTTCTCCAAGATCTCGTGTGCCCGCAAGCCCAGTTGGGCCGGGTCCATGCGGGCCTGCGACCAGTCGTCGCGCAGTCCCGTCACCGCGGTGACCAGGGCGGCCGCCGGGGCGCGCAGGCGCGCGGCGGACTCGCCGTGCCACAGCCCGTGCTCGATGCGGTGGAAGCCGGTGAAGGAACGGTCGTGGACGCCGCCGGGCAGGCCCGCGTCCGTTCCGTTGATCAGCGCGTCGGCGTCGCCGAAGGCGTCGTAGGCCGCGCCGAGCCGCTCGTACTCCAGGTGCGCCGGCAGCCAGGCGCGGCGCGCCGCGGCGAGGTCGCCGCGGTCGACGGCGTCGCGCAGCCGCCCGGTGAGCAGCACCACCCGGTCGAGTCCGCCGGCGACCCACTTCTGGTAGTCCAGCGACGGCGGGATCAGGTCGTGCTGCGTGACGGGGGCGGCCCCCGGCCCGCCCCGCCCCGACGTGACGCGGACGGTGGGCCCGGTGACGGCGTCGGCGTCGTCGGGCACGCACCTGAAGGCGTACGCGCCCTTGCCGAGGTCCACGGTCAGCGGCCGGGTCGTGCCGGGGCCGATGTCCTCCACCTCGCCGTAGACGGCCTTGCTGCGCGGGTCCTCCAGGTAGACCTCGGCGGCCTCGGAGGAGGTGTTGTGCAGGTCGAAGACCTGCAGCCCGGCCCGCGGCGCGCGCCAGCCGGCGCCGCAGGCACCGCGCGACACCTCGACGGCGGTGTGCGGCGGCCCGGCCGCCCGCACGGGGGCCGGGGACGATCCGTGCGCGAGGAGCAGCGCCCCCGCCAGGGCCAGGACGAGCAGCGCGCCCAGGCTCCCGGCGAGCGCGCCCGGACGCGAGAGCCGCGCCCCGAGGCCGGACAACGGCATTCCGGGCCTCCCCCGGGGTCGTACGGTGCGTGATCACCTCATGCTAGGCAGGGCATGCGGGCCCGTACCTTTCCCAGACGAATCGATGACCAAGAGTTCCGCCCCGGTTAACCCGCGGCCCGGCCCGGGCTCCGCCCGGACCCGCGCCACAGCACGGAAGGAGATCCGGGATGGAGCACGCCGGAACCGGTGGCGGACAGGCATGGGTCACCGCCGCCCGGGAGCGGCTGCGGGCAGGAGCGGCCCCGGCCGCGGTCTGCGGTGAGCTCGCCGCGCGAACACCGCGGTGGTCGGACTCGGCCCTGGCCGTCGGCCTGGCGCTGGGCATCGCGGAGCCGGAGCTGCTCCGGCGGCTCCACGGCGAACCCGGCCGGCTCCAGGAGCAGTTCCGCGCGGGCGAGGAGCGGTGGTACGGCGAGCTGATGGCGGCGATCGGCGTCTTCGACGTCCCCAGGCCGCTCGACGAGCGGGAGTCGGCCGTCGCCGGACACCTGCGGGACGCGATCCGCGCCATGGGCGGCGTGGCGAGCGGCGCGGCTCTCGGCCTCTCGCGCGGGTTCGTCCGGGGCGAGCTCACCGGCGTGTTCCGCTCGCTCGCGCGCCTGGGCCCCCGTGCAGCCGGCGGCGGCCGGCCGAGAGCCTTCTGGGCGGCCCTGGTGGCCGCCGGAGAACTCCTCGACCAAGGGCCAGACGACAAGGACGGCCTGGCGCGCACGCTCGAGCAGTGCGGGCGCCGCCTGGCCGACCACACCGGTGACGCGTTCTGACGAAGCGGCGGGGGCCGGTAGGGCGTCCTGCCGGCCACGGCGTTGAACCCGGTCAGGCCGTTCCTGCCCGCCGTCGCGGGTTCGGCCCCGAAGTCCGGCCGCCCCATGATCGGCTCATCGCGCCGTCGCAGCTCGTCGGCGCCGGGGGACGGCCCGCCCCTCCCGCCCTCGCGCGCCAGGTCGTTCGAAGACCTCCTCCGGATCACCGGCCCCCTGCCTGCCGGAGCCGCACGTCACTGCTCGCCGGGCCCCCCGCCGGGCAGTCGCGCCGCGAACGCGGCGTAGGCCGGCTCGTCGAAGAGGACGAAGCGGACCTCCTCCACCGCGGTGTCGGTGTCCTGGACGGTGGCCACGGCGATGCGCGCGGCGTCCTCGAGGGGCCAGCGGTAGACGCCGGTCGAGATCGCGGGGAAGGCGACGGTGCTCGCGCCGAGCTCGTCGGCGACGCGCAGCGCCTCGCGGTGGCACGAGGCGAGCAGTGCGGAGCGGTCCTCGGTGGCGCTGTGCACCGGGCCGACGGTGTGGATCACCCAGCGGGCGGGGATGCGGCCGGCCGTGGTGGCGACGGCCTGCCCGGTGGGCAGGCCGCGCCCGTAGCGCGAGGCGCGCAGCGCACGGCACTCCTCGAGGATCTCCGGGCCGCCGCGGCGGTGGATGGCCCCGTCGACCCCGCCTCCGCCGAGCAGGGAGGAGTTGGCGGCGTTGACGACGGCGTCGACGGACTGCTGCGTGATGTCGCCCCGTACGAGGGTGATGCGTGCCATGCGGGCGATCATGCCACCGCCAGTGGCCGGTCGCCCGGACGTCCTGCGCCCGCGGTCACCAGTCGCAGGGCACCCGCAGGTCGATCAGCGAGTCGCTGAACTCGGCGGGGACCCGCGGCCAGCCCTCGCGGTGCCAGTGCGCGATGCGCCAGCCCAGCCGCTTGGGCCACAGCGGCAGGTGCCGCAGGTCCTCGACGGGGACCCAGACCGGGGCGGCCGCCTTCTCGAGGTCGAGGGTGGAGCGGGGCCCGATCCGGCCGTGCGCCTCGACGAGGAAGTAGTGCCCGGGGTGCGAACCGCGGTGGACCCGGTCCACGCGGGCGATCTCCGGGCCGACGGTGCCGCTCAGCCCGGTCTCCTCGGCGAGCTCGCGCAGCACGGCCGTCTCGGGGGTCTCCCCCGGCTCGACCCCGCCGCCGGGTATCTCGTAGAAGTCCCCGCGCCGGTGGGCGTAGCGGATCAGCAGCATGTGCCCGTCGCGGATGATCACCGCCCCGGCCCGGGTCCGTTTGGGCGGCCGGCCCAGCGGGTCCTCCAGCACGAGGCGCCCCCGCCACCAGGGCGGTCCGTCCCAGGAGCGCAGTATGGCCTCCCAGGCCGTCCAGGGCGCGAGCGGCAGGTGCAGGGCCTCGTCCCGGCTGAGCAGCCGAGCGGCGGCGGGGTGGGGCGGCGGCGGTACGGCGGCCCGGTAGTACAGGTGGGTGCCGCCGGTCGCGCGTACCTCCAGGCAGGGCCGGGGGTCGGTGCGGACGTCGGCGCCGAGGATCTCGCGGGCGGCCTCGCGGGCGGTCCCGGCGGGGTCGCCGCGTGGCGGGACGGGGGCCCGCGGCAGGCTCAAGTCGCTGTGCACGGCAAGTCGTCGGTCGTGGAAGAGGAGCACTCCCGCATGAGTTGAGGACATCCCGCCGACGCTAGCAGCGCTCGCCGTGCGGGCCACGGGATTGTCGCGGGTCGGTGCAGGGACGTCCGCGGTGCGCGTCGCCCCGGCCGTCTGGTGGTCGGCCCGCGGGCGTCGCACCCTGGAGGGGAGGAGGCGAGCTGACATGACACGTCCGGTCGGTATAGACCTCGGCACCACCAACTCGGTGGTCTGCGCCCTGGAGGGCGGCGAGCCCACCGTCATCACCAACACGGAGGGTGCGCGGACCACGCCCTCGGTGGTGGCCTTCAGCAAGGGCGGCGAGGTCCTCGTCGGGGAGATCGCCAAGCGCCAGGCCGTGACCAACGTGGAGCGGACCGCCCGCTCGGTCAAGCGGCACATGGGCGATCCCGACTGGCGGTTCCCCGAGTCCGGCACCATCGACGGCAAGCGCTACACGGCCCAGGAGATCTCGGCCCGGGTACTGCAGAAGCTGAAGCGGGACGCGGAGGCGTACCTGGGCGAGGACGTGACGGACGCGGTGATCACGGTGCCCGCGTACTTCGACGACGTCCAGCGCACCGCGACCAAGGAGGCCGGGGAGATCGCCGGCCTGAACGTGCTGCGGATCATCAACGAGCCCACGGCCGCGGCCCTCGCCTACGGCCTGGACAAGGAGAACGACCAGACGATCCTCGTCTTCGACCTGGGCGGCGGCACCTTCGACGTGTCCCTGCTGGACATCGGCGAGGGCGTGGTCGAGGTCAAGGCCACCAACGGCGACACGGAGCTGGGCGGCGACGACTGGGACCAGCGGATCGTCGACCACCTCGTAGAGCGCTTCAAGAACTCCTACGGCCTCGACCTGGCCAAGGACAAGATGGCGCTGCAGCGGCTGCGCGAGGCGGCCGAGCGGGCCAAGATCGAGCTCTCCTCGTCCACCGAGACGACGATCAACCTGCCCTACGTCACGGCCTCCGCCGAGGGCCCGCTGCACCTGGACGAGAAGCTCACCCGCGCCCAGTTCGAGCAGCTGACCGCGGACCTGCTGGAGCGCTGCAAGGGCCCGTTCCACCAGGCGGTGAAGGACGCGCGGATCAACGTCGCCGACGTCGACCACGTCATCCTGGTCGGCGGTTCGACGCGGATGCCGGCGGTCACGGACCTGGTGAAGTCGCTGACCGGCAAGGAGCCGCACAAGGGCGTCAACCCGGACGAGGTCGTGGCGATCGGCGCGAGCCTCCAGGCGGGGGTGCTCAAGGGCGAGGTCAAGGACGTCCTGCTGCTGGACGTCACCCCGCTGTCCCTGGGGATCGAGACCAAGGGCGGCATCATGACCAAGCTGATCGAGCGCAACACGACGATCCCCACGAGGCGTTCGGAGATCTTCACCACGGCCGAGGACAACCAGCCGTCGGTGCAGATCCAGGTCTTCCAGGGCGAGCGCGAGATCGCGGCGTACAACAAGAAGCTCGGGGTCTTCGAGCTGACCGGGCTACCGCCGGCGCCGCGCGGCATCCCGCAGATCGAGGTCTCCTTCGACATCGACGCCAACGGCATCATGCACGTCACGGCGAAGGACCTCGGCACCGGCAAGGAGCAGAAGATGACCGTGACCGGCGGCTCCGGGCTGCCGAAGAGCGACATCGACCGCATGATGCGCGAGGCCGAGCAGTACGCGGAGGAGGACCACAAGCGCCGCGAGGAGGCCGAGACCCGCAACAACGCGGAGAGTTTGGTCTACTCCACCGAGAAGCTGCTGCGGGACAACCCCGACAAGGTCCCCGGTGACCTGAAGTCGGAGGTCGAGTCGGCGGTGGCGGAGCTGAAGGAGCAGCTGAAGGGCGAGGACCCGGCGGGCATCCGCCGGGCGACCGAGCGGCTGACCGCCTCGGCGCAGAAGGTCGGCACCGCGATGTACGCCCAGGCCCAGGCGGAGCGGTCCGCGGCGGGCGAGGGCGAGGCCCCGCACACGGCTCCGACGGAGGGCGACGAGGACGTGGTGGACGCCGAGATCGTCGACGACGACAAGCGGGAGGGAGGCACGGCGTGAACCGCGCCGGCCCGCCTCCGGGCGGCGAGCTGCGGGCGCGGCTCGTCGAACGCACGGCGGACCTGCGGCGGCTCAAGGCCGAGTACGACAACTACCGCAAGCGGGTGCAGCGGGACCGGCTTGCGGTGCGGGAGGCCGCCGTCGCGAACGTGCTGCAGGGTCTGCTGCCGGTGCTGGACGCCGTCGACCGGGCGCGGGAGCTGGGCGAGGTGACCGGTGGCTTCCGTGCCGTGGTCGAGGTGCTGGAGCGGCGCCTGGCGGAGCTGGGCCTGCGGTCCTTCGGCGAGCCCGGCGAGCCCTTCGACCCGGTGTGCCACGAGGCGGTGGACTCGTCGTGCGCCTCCGGCGCGGAGCGCCTGGTGTGCGGCGAGGTCGTACGCTCCGGCTACCGGGTCGGGGCGCACCTCCTGCGTCCCGCGGAGGTGGTGGTCGGCGGACCTGCGGGGGCACCGGCCGCGGTGCACCCTGGAGGCATGGAGACAACCCACAAGGTCGACGTGGCGCCGCTGGGGTCCGACCACCGTTACCGCCGGGTGCACATCCGGGGCGTGGGATGGCGGGAGCTGGAGCGGGAGGAGTTCGAGCCGCGGGTGCGCCGTGCCTTCCCGGACATCGAGATGTCGGACCCGGACCAGGTGCACTGGGCGGACCACCCCGGCGAGTGGCCGCGGTGGCAGCCGGGCGAGGCCTGAGCGCGACGGACCGGCAGGGTGCCGCCCGGGGGTCAGCGGGCGCCGGCGTCCAGCAGCGCGGCGATCCGCTCGACGGCGAAGGCGTAGCCCTGGACGCCGCAGCCCGCGATCACGGCGTCGGCCCGCGCGGAGACGTAGCTGTGGTGCCGGAAGGCCTCGCGCCGGTGGATGTTGGAGATGTGCACCTCGACGACGGGCAGGCCGTCGCAGGTGTTGAGAGCGTCCAGGATCGCCACCGAGGTGTGGGAGTAGGCGCCGGGGTTGATCACGACGCCCGCGTGGTGTTCGCGGGCCTCGTGGATCCAGTCGATCAGCTGTCCCTCGTGGTTGCTCTGCCGGCAGTCGGCGGTCCCGCCGTGGCGCGCCGCCGTGGCGGCGCACAGCGCCTCGACGTCGCCGAGCGTCTCGGAGCCGTAGATCTCGGGCTGCCGCTGACCGAGCAGGTTGAGGTTGGGACCGTTGAGGACCATGATCGGCGCGCTCGCGAGGGTGCGGGTCATGGCCCCAAGGTCTACCACGCGATCACCCGAAGGTGACGGCGGCGTCCATCTCCCAGACCAGCACCTCGGCGCCCTCGGCGCCGGCCGTGAGCCGCTGGCCCTCGGCCCCGGTGACGCGTACGGCGTCGCCCTTGGCAAGGATTCCGGTGCCCTCGAAGGCGACCTCGCCCTTGGCGACGTACAGGTGCACGAAGGGGGCGGTGGGCAGGGCGAGGGTCTGCTGCGGGGCCATGCGGGCGGCCTGCAGCGCGGCGTGCTTCTGGGCGATGGAGATGGCGCGCTCGTCGCGGTCGCGGTCCATCCCGGAGGCGACGGTGACCCAGCCGCCGCGGGCGAGTTCGTCGTTGATGTCGAGCTGCTCGTAGCCCGGCTTGATGCCCTGCTCGTCGGGGAAGACCCACATCTGCACGAAGTGCACCGGGTCCTTGTGCTCGGGCGTGCCGGTCAGCTTCCAGCTGTCGTTCTTCTCGCTGTGCAGGATGCCGGTGCCCGCGCTCATCCGCTGGGCGAGGCCCGGGTAGATGACGCCGTTGTGGCCCTCGGAGTCCTGGTGGACCAGGCCGCCGTCGAGCACCCAGGTGACGATCTCCATGTCCCGGTGCGGGTGGGTGTCGAAGCCGGTGCCGGGGGCGACGACGTCGTCGTTGGAGACGAGCAGCAGGCCGAAGTGGGTGTTCTTCGGGTCGTAGTGGTGGCTGAAGGAGAAGCAGTGGTGCGAGTCGAGCCAGCCGGCGCGGGTGTGGAACCGCTGGCCGGCGCGGCGGACATCCAGCTGGGGGGCCATCGGGGATCTCCTTCTGCGGGGTGGGGTGCCTTTCGGTGCCTTTCGGCCAACCTAACATGTTGAATCTCGAACTATATTCCCTGGATGCCGTAGCTCCGCAGCTTGCGGTAGACCGTGGCCCGCGCGATGCCCAGCGCCTTCGCCGCCCGCGCCTTGTTGCCCCCGTGGGTGCGCAGCGCCTCGAGGATCGCGTCCCGCTCGGCCCGCTCCAGGCTGCCGAGACGGCGCCCGCCGGCCCCGCCGCGCACGGCGTCCGGCAGTTCCTCCGGGCGCACCGGGCCGCCGAGCCGGCGCTCCTCCGCGAGCGTCCTGACGACCGTCGCCAGCTCGGCGACGTTGCCCGGCCAGGTGTGCCGCTCCAGGGTGCGCCGGGCCTCCACGGTCCAGGTCAGCGGCGGGTGGCCGGGCGCGGGCCGCGGGCTGAGGGCGGCGAGCAGCACCGGCAGGTCCTCGGGGCGCTCGCGCAGCGGCGGCACGGACAGCGAGCGCGCCGCCAGCCGGCCCAGCAGGCGGTCCAGGCACGCGCCCGTCCGGTCCCCGGGGGTGTGGGTGACGGTCAGCCGCAGGTGGGGGCGCTGTTCCAGGAGCGCCACCAGCGCCGCCGCGGCACCGGCGTCCAGCGCCTCGACGTGGCGGACCAGGACCCGTCCCGGCGCGGGGCGCACGGCCAGCCGCCGCACCCAGTCACCGGCGGCGGCGCCCGTCGTCTGGGCCGCGTCCAGCTCCAGCTCGCCGGGCCGGACGGCGCGGGCCAGCGTCGTCTTGCCGGTTCCGGCCTCCCCGGACACCAGCAGGGACCCCTGTTCACCCCCGAGCCGTACCGCGCGGGCCACCGCGGCGCGCCAGGACAGTGACGAGCCGACGAGCCCCGGCAGCCTCGGCTCCGGCAGGGCGGGCGGTCCTGCGGCCCCCTCGGCCGGGGCGGACAGCACGGCGACGGCGCCGATGACCTCGCCGGAGTCCATGACGGGCTGGAGCCGGGCGCGCCAGCCGCCGTCCGGCAGGGGCAGCTCGTACGCCTCGGTCCGGCCGTCGCGCACCATGCCGCCGGCCCGGCGCTCCAGCAGCGCCAGCGCCTCCTCGGACAGCCGCCGCGCGGCCTCGACGCTCACGATCCGCGTCCTGCCGTCGGCGGCGACGACCGCCCGGCCGCCCGGCCGCTCGCGCAGGTAGGCGCCGAGCAGCAGCTCTTCAGGGGATGTATCGGATTGAGACACGCCGGCGGTCTCCCTCTGATCCACGATTCGTTCGTTGCCATTTCAATTATCCGTCAAGGAGCCGCATTGATGGAGACCGTCGAGACCGATGTGCTCATCGTGGGCAGTGGGCCGGCCGGGGCAAGCGCCGCACTCGCGCTGAGCACGTACGGGGTACCGAACATCGTGGTCACGCGCTACGGCCGGCTGGCCGACACCCCGCGTGCCCACATCACCAACCAGCGCACCATGGAGGTGCTGCGGGACCTCGGCGTCGAGCAGGAGGTCGTCGCCAGGGCGACTCCCCAGCACCTGATGGGGAACACCGTCTTCTGCACCAGCCTCGCGGGCGAGGAGCTGGGGCGGCTGCGTTCGTGGGGCAACGACCCGCTGGTGCAGGCCGCGCACGACCTCGCCAGCCCGAGCCGCATGTGCGACATGCCGCAGCACCGGATGGAGCCGGTGCTGATCGAGGCCGCCGTCGCACGCGGCACCCGGTTGCGCCACAGCACCGTCTACAGGTCCTTCGAGCAGGACGACGACGGCGTGACCGTCCTCGTCGAGGACCGGCTGCGTGGCGATACGTACACCATCCGCGCCAAGTACCTGATCGGCGCCGACGGCGGGCGCAGCCAGGTCGCCGAGGACGCCGGACTCCCGATGGCCGGGACGATGGGCGTGGCGGGCAGCGTCAACATCGTCTTCGACGCCGACCTCAGCCGCTACGTCGCCCACCGCCCCAGCACCCTGTACTGGGTGCTCACCCCCGGCGCGACGGTCGGCGGGATCGGCGCGGGTCTGGTCCGCAACGTCCGGCCGTGGAACGAGTGGCTCATCGTGTGGGGCTACGACGTCAACGCGGCGCCCCCGGACCTCACCGAGGAGTACGCGCTGTCGGTGGTCCGCAAGCTCGTCGGCGACGACGAGGTGCCGGTCACGATCCGCTCCACCTCGGCGTGGACGGTCAACGAGATGTACGCGCGGACCTACTCCAGCGGCCGCATCTTCTGCGCGGGCGACGCCACCCACCGGCACCCGCCGTCCAACGGGCTGGGCTCCAACACCTCCATCCAGGACTCCTACAACCTGGCCTGGAAGCTGAAGCTGGTGCTGGACGGCGCGGCCGCGCCCTCGCTGCTGGACACCTACACCGCCGAACGGGCGCCCGTCGGCGAGCAGATCGTCACCCGCGCCAACAAGTCGATCGGCGAGACCGCCCCGGTCTTCGAGGCCCTGGACCTGCTCGCCCCGCAGAGCCCCGAGCAGTTGCTCGCCAACATGGAGTCCCGCAAGGAGGCCTCCCCGGCCGGCGAGAAGCGGCGCGCCCGGCTGCGCGAGGCGATCGACTTCAAGCGGTACGAGTTCAACGCGCACGGCGTGGAGCTCAATCAGCGCTACACCTCGGCCGCGGTCGTCCCGGACGGCACCCCCGACCCGGGCTTCGACCGCGACCCCGAGCTGTACCACCAGCCGAGCAGCCGCCCCGGCGCCAAGCTGCCGCACGCCTGGCTGACGGCGGGCCCCCGCACCCTGTCCACCCTCGACCTGGGCGGCGGCGGCCGGTTCGCACTGCTCACCGGCATCGGCGGCGAGGCCTGGACGGCAGCGGCCCGCGCGGTCGGCGCCGAGCTCGGGCTGGACATCGCGACCGCGGTGATCGGCCCCGGGCGCGAGTACGAGGATCCCTACGGGGACTGGGCGCGGCTGCGCGGCATCGGCGACACGGGCGCGCTGCTCGTGCGGCCGGACCTGTACGTCGCCTTCCGGCGCTCCGAAGGGGCCGCCGACGACGCCGAGGCACGGTCCGTGCTCGGCACCGCGCTGCGGCGCATCCTGGGACGGGACTGACGAGGAGAGACCATGGACTTCACCGAACAGAGCGCGACGCCCGCCGTCGTGGAGAGCTTCGCGCGGACGCCCGACCCGCGGCTGCGGGATGTCCTCGGCAGCCTGACCCGGCACCTGCACGACTTCGTCCGGGACGTCGAACCCACGATGGAGGAGTGGGAGGCGGCGATCGGCTTCCTCACCCGCACCGGGCAGGCCTGCACCGACACCCGGCAGGAGTTCATCCTGCTCTCGGACGTGCTCGGCGTCTCGATGCTGGTCGAGACCATCAACCAGCGGAAGTCGGCCGGCGAGGGGGCCACCGACTCCACCGTGCTGGGCCCGTTCCACATGGTCGGCTCCCCCGCGCGGGAGTTCGGCGACGCGATCGACATGATCGGTTCGGGCGAGCCGTGCGTCGTCACCGGGCGCGTGGTCTCCGTGGACGGCACGCCGCTGCCGGGTGCGACGGTGGATGTGTGGCAGGCCGACGAGCACGGCTTCTACGACGTCCAGCAGCCGGGCGAGCAACCCCAGGGCAACGGGCGCGGGCTCTTCACGGCCGACGGGGAGGGCCGCTTCCGGTTCCGCACCGTCGTGCCCGCGCACTACCCGATCCCGACGGACGGCCCCGTCGGCGGACTGCTGAACGCCACCGGGCGGCACCCCTACCGGCCCGCGCACATCCACTTCATCGCGGCCGCCGAAGGGCACCATCCGGTCACCACGCACGTGTTCGTCCAGGACAGCCTCTACCTGGAGTCGGACGCGGTCTTCGCGGTGAAGAAGAGCCTGGTCCAGGAGTTCACCGTGGTGGACGACCCGGAGCGGGCGGCCGAGTACGGGGTTCCCGGCCCCTTCCGGCTGGCGAACTTCGACATCGTGCTGCAGCGCTCATGAGCCTGGAGTTCGTCCACGAGGCACTGCCGATGCGGGTCGTCTTCCGCGCCGGCGCCGCCGGCACGGCCGTCGCCGAGGAGACAGGACGCCTCGGGCTGCGCCGCGTGCTGGTGCTGTGCGGCCGGCACGGCGAGGACACCGCGCGCTCCGTCGCCGCCTCCCTCGGCACGGCCTGCGCGGGCGTCCACCCGGGCGCGGTGATGCACGTGCCGGTGAAGGTGGCCGACGAGGCGGTGGCGGTGGCCGCGGAGCTGGCGGCCGACGGGCTGGTCGCGGTCGGCGGCGGCTCGGCCGTCGGCCTCGGCAAGGCGGTCGCGCTGCGCACCGGGCTGCCGCTGCTGGCCGTGCCGACGACCTACTCGGGCTCCGAGATGACCCCGGTGTGGGGCCTGACGGAGGACGGCGTCAAGCGCACCGGCCGCGACCGCCGCGTCCTGCCGCGCAGCGTCGTCTACGACCCGCGGCTCACGCTGTCGATGCCGCCGGCGCTGTCCGGCACCAGCGGCGTCAACGCCCTGGCCCACGCGGTCGAGGCGCTGTACGCCCCCGACGCCACGCCCGTCGTGTCGCTGATGGCCGAGGAGGGGGTGCGCGCCCTGGCCGAGGCGCTGCCCCGGGTCGTCGCCGACCCGGACGGCCTCGACGCGCGCGCCCGGGCCCTGTACGGGGCCTGGCTGTGCGGGGCGTGCCTCGGCGCCACCACGATGGGCCTGCACCACAAGCTGGCCCACGTGCTCGGCGGCGCCTTCGACCTGCCGCACTCCGCGACCCACACCGTGCTCCTGCCGTACGTCCTCGCCTTCAACGCCCCGGCCGCGCCGGGGGCGACGGCCGCCCTGCGCCGGGCACTGGGGGCCGAGGACCCGGCGCGCGGACTGTGGGAGCTGGGCGGACGGCTCGGCGCGCCGCGTTCGCTGGCCGAGGTCGGTCTGCCGGCCGACGGCATCGGCCGCGTCGTGGAGCTGGTGGGCACGGCCTCGTACGCCAACCCGCGCGCCGCGGACGCGGAGCAGTTGCGCGCGCTGCTGACGGCGGCGTACGAGGGCGCCCCGCCGGCGGCCTGAACGACCGGTCCGCGAGCGCGAGTCGGGCGCGGACGGGCGCGGGGCGGCGTTCCTCACGGGCGGCCGCCGCGCCCGGTCCGCGCCCGGCGCGCTCCCGCCCGGAGTCCGGGGGAAAGGCCGCGAAGCGCCGTCCGGATTCCGGCCCGGATGCGTTTTCCCCGTACAGGCGAACACCTCTTCGCTGTACGGTCACGCGCCCGAACGCATTCCGCCGATCCGGTCCCTCGATTCCCCGCGGAATCCGGCCTTCCGCCGCCGCACGGGAATCCCTCAGCCCCGGCGCCGCGGCTCCCGGTCCGCCGCCGCGGGCGGGCCGGCGCCGTAGTCCAGTCTTTCCGCCGTCCTGACCAGGCGTTCCAGCGCGGCACCGTCCCGCGGCCCGCCGCGCAGGGCACGCCGGGCCCGCGCCGCAACACCGCACAGGCGTACGGAAAACAGGCGTTTCGCGTTCCCAAACGCCATCCCCCGCCACCCCTTCCGCAGTTTAGAAATATCTACCAAGGTTGAGCGTATGAGAAATGCGGCACCGAAACAGGCAATGGAGTGGCTGGCCGCCGCCGCGGCGGATCCGCGGGCGTGCAAGCGGGAATGGGAACACGGCGAGAGCGGGACGGTCCTGCTGCCCGCCGGGCGTTTCTGGGACGTGCTCAGCGTGCCCGAGGACCTCGGCGTGCTGGCCCTCGACGCGCTGCTGCGCCTCCCCCGCGCGGAACCCGGCCCCACGCTGGCCGACACGGCCTCCCGCCGGGTCGGCTTCTTCCTCCCACCGGATCCCGTCACCAGATGGGTGGGCACCGGGATCCGCTACGCCGGCCGGGGCGCCTGGATCGCGGTCCCGCCCCCGTACCGGGCCGCGGGGGCCCTGCGGTGGCTGGTACCGCCCGACGGGACGGGCACCCTGCACACCCCTACATCGGTCGAACTGGCCCTGTTCCAGGCAGCAGTGGCGGCGGAGTGCCGCCGCTGAGCCCGGTCGTGCGCGGTGGTACGTCGGCCCCCGCGAATCCGGGGACCGCGCGCCCGCGGGCCCGCCAGTCGGCCAGGACTTCCGTGTAGATCGGCGGGTCCGTCCAGTAGGCGCCGGTGAGTTCGGCGAAGGTCCGGTGGTGCTCCGGATGTCCCTGGAGAAGGCATCCACGGGTCGAGGATGTGCTGCTGTCCATGTCCCCTTGCAACGCGGCTCGTGCGCCGGTGGTACGTCCGGGGCGGGCGGCGCCACTGGAACGAGTGAGTGCGCCCCCCTCGTTAGGGGCCTTCCTTTCACCGTCTCATCGTCTCGTCGTCTCATCCGCCCGCACGGGAGACGGCTCCGGCAGTCCGAGGGCACGGGAGAGCAGCGGCCATGCCGCGGCGAACTCCCGTCGCCAGTAGGCCCATTCGTGTCGGCCACCCTCGTAGTAGTGCGTCGTCGCCGTGATGCCCCGCAGCTCCAGCGCGGTGGCGAAGACGTGCGCGGCCGGCCACAGGGTGCTCTCCAGCACCTCCGGCAGCAGTTCGGTGCCGCCCGCGGCCGGGGCGGCACCGCTTCCGCAGGAGACGTAGAGCGCCGTGCCGCGCAACCCGCCGGCACGGGCGGCGGGATTGAAGGACCGCCAGGTCTCCCACCGGTCGACGGGGTCGCCCCACAGCGTCCCGGGGCACAGGTCCTCGCGGAGCAGGAGGGCGTCGAGCGCGGCGGGCACCCCGGCGAACGTGGTGTCCAGGACGCCGCTGAAGGAGGCGGCGGCACGGAAGGTTCCCGGGTGGCGGGCGGCGTGGGCCATGGCACCGTGGCCGCCGGTCGAGACGCCCGCCACCGCCCGTACGCCGGAGGCCCGGTAGTCGCGGCGCAGCAGCCCGTCGAGCTCGCGCAGTTGGAAGGTCTCGTAGTCGGAGCCGTCGAGCCAGCGGCTCGACAGCCCCGCGGGGCCGCAGTCGGGCATGGCGAGGATGAGCCCGGCGTCAGCGGTGAGCTCCTCGACGTCCGTCTGCCGGCTCCAGGCGGTGTGGTCCTCGTGCGGCCCGTGGAGCAGGTAGAGCACCGGCCAGGTGCGCCCGGGCGCTCGCGCGAAGTCCGCGGGCAGGACGATCCGGGCCGCCGCCGGACGCCCGAGAGCGGCCGAAGCCACCGTCAGGTCCCAGGTGCGTGCGTCGACACGGGTCGCGGCGGCCACCTCGGCGGCGGCCCGGTCGCCCGGACGCGCGGTGGTGGGGGTCATGGGGGCGGCTCCTCGAGGGACAGGGGGGAACAGGGGCGGAACGGGGGCGCGCACGGACCGGCCGCACCACCTTTACCCGGGGTAACGGACGCGGGCCGTCAGCGGTTCAACGGCGAGCCGCGATCCCTGCGCCGCGCCGGGGGCACGGCGTCGCGCAGCGGCGTGGCCCCGTGACCGACCGGTAGGTTCGGTGCCGGGTCCCACCCCGGGGCCCGGAACGGGCCGAGGGAGCACACGCGCATGACCTGGTTGCTGTACGGGGCCACGGGCTACACGGGCCGCCTCGTCGCACGGGAGGCCGTGGCCCGCGGCGAACGCCCGGTGCTCGCGGGCCGGTCGGCCGCCGCGCTGGCCCCGCTCGCGGACGGACTGGGCCTGGAGCACCGGGTCTTCGCCCTCGACGACCCCGCGGCCCTTCGCACGGCGCTCGCGGACGTGGACGCGGTGGCGCACTGCGCCGGGCCCTTCTCCGCGACGGCGCTGCCGATGGCCGAGGCGTGCCTGGACACCGGCACGCACTACCTCGACATCACCGGCGAGATCGACGTGCTGGAGGCGCTGCACGCGATGAGCGCCCGGGCCCGCGCGGCGGGCGTGGTCCTGCTGCCCGGCGCGGGATTCGACGTCGTCCCCACCGACTGCCTCGCCGCCACCGTCGCCGCCGCGCTGCCCACCGCCACCCACCTCGACATCGCCTTCCTGGCCGGCGGCGGGGCGAGTCCGGGCACGGCGCGCTCCGCGCTGGAGGCGCTCGACCGGGGCGCCGGAGGCCGCGTCCGCGTCGACGGGGTGATCCGCGACGTCCCGCTCGGGCACCCCCGGGTGACGGCGTCCTTCCGCACCGGGCCGCGCCGTGTCGCAGGCGTCGCCTGGGGCGACGTCAGCACGGCCCACCACTCCACCGGCGTCCCGAACGTCTCGACGTACACCTGGCTGCCGGGTGGTGCCCCGCTCGTGGCGCGCGTGCTGGGCCTCGGCCCGGTACGGCGGCTGGCCCGCGCGGGCGTCGACCGCTTCCTGACCGGCCCCGGCGAGCGGGCGCTGGGGCGTACCCGTTCCCAGGTCTGGGCGCGCGCCCGCGACGCTCACGGCCGCGCAGCCCAGGCGGCGCTCTCGGCGCCCAACGCCTATGCGCTGACGGTCGATTCGGTGCTGCGCGTCGTGACCCGCCTGCCCCGCCTGCCGCACGGCACCCAGACCCCGTCCTCGGCCCTGGGCGCGGACTTCGTCCTCGAACTGGACGGGGTTCGCCGCAACGGACCCCACGTCGGCTGATTCCTCGCTACGACGGGCGTACCGCCGGGGCGCGTTGGGCGGCGGTCGCGGCCGCCGCCGCCCAGCCCTCCAGGCTCGTGACGAAGTGCTCCGCGCAGTCGGGCCAGTGCAGGGCGCCGCGGGCGGCGGCGTGGCCGCGGGCGCCCATCGCGCGGCGCAGTGCGGGGTCGTCGCGCAGGCGGCGGACGGCGTCCGCGGCCGCCGCGGGGTCCCCGAACGGGACGAGGAGGCCGCAGTCGTGCCCCCGGACGAGTTCCGCGGCGAGGGGGTTGGGGGTGCTCACGACCGGGATGCCGTAGGCCATGTACTCGGCGACCTTGGTGGGCCGCGAGTGGCGGTAGTTCGCCTCGTCGCGCAGCAGCGACACCCCGGCGAGCGCCCCGCACAGCCGCCCCAGGGCCGCGTCGTTGGGCAGGAAGCCGTGCCAGCGCAGCACGCCGTCGCGGTCGGCCGCCGCCAGCAGCGCGCGGACGTCGCCGTCGGCGGCGCCGATGAGCTCCACCCGGACGTCCGGGGCCAGCAGCCGTGCCATGGCGACCAGTTCCTCGGCGCCGCGGGCCCGGGACAGCTGCCCGAGGTAGACCACGCGGTCGTCGCCCGGTGCCGGCGGGGCCTTTGCGGGGACGGTGACCAGGTTCGGCACCACGGGGTGCGTACGGCGGAAACGGCGCTGGTAGGCGTCCTCGGCGAGCAGCAGGTGCAGATGCCGCTCGGCGGCGAGTTCGGCCGCGCGTACGACGAGGCGCAGCGGCGGGCGCAGCGGGCGCGGCACCCAGGCCTTCATGGCGAGGGCGGCGGCGGTGTCCTCGTGGACGTCCCACACCACCGCGGGCCGGCGGGCGCCGGTGCGGTGCCAGTGCCGCAGGGTGCGCGGCAGGGCGAGCAGGAGTTCGGGGTCGTGGAGCAGCACGGCGTCGACGGTGGGCCCGCGCCGCGCCAGCAGCCGGCGGGCCTCGCGGACGGCCGCGCGCCGGTCGCGGCCGGTGGCCCGCGGCAGGTCGACGCCCTCGACCCCGAGGCGGGGCGGGGTCGCCCGGGCGGTGAACGGCGCGGCGTAGGTGACGGTGTGGCCGTGGGCGATGAGGGCGGCTATCTGCCGGTGCAGGATGCGCGCGTCCTCGGGGTGGTGGACGACGGTGACGACCAGCACGTGCATCACAGCACCTCGACGTCAGGCCGGAAGATCCGTCCGCGCGTGTCGAACAGCAGGCGGGCCCGGTCCGCCACCACCTGGAGGTCGTACGCGCTGTGGTCCTGCAGCAGGACCGTCAGGTCGTGCTCGCGCAGGGCGGCGGGCAGGTCGCCGGCCCTGGGGACGGCTTCGCCGTCGACCTCCCAGACGTCCACGAAGGGGTCGTGGAAGGAGATCCCGGTGCCGAGCCTGCGCAGCAGTCGTGCCACGGGGACGGCGGGGCTCTCGCGGCGGTCGGCGACGTCGGGCTTGTAGGTGACGCCGAGCAGCAGCACCCGCGATCCCTGCAGCGCCTTCCCCGCCGTGTTCAGCAGGTCCTGCGCCCGGCGCACCACGTACTCCGGCATCCGGTGGTTGATCTCCCGGGCGAGTTCGACGAAGCGGAACTCGTAGCCGAGGGTGCGCACCTTGTACGACAGGTAGTTGGGGTCGATCGGGATGCAGTGGCCGCCCACGCCGGCGCCGGGGCGGAAGGCCTGGAAGCCGAAGGGTTTGGTGGCGGCGCACTCGATGGCGTTCCAGATGTCCACGCCCAGTTCGCGGCAGAGGACGGCCAGCTCGTTGACGAGCGCGATGTTGACGTGGCGGTAGGTGTTCTCGATCAGCTTGGCCATCTCGGCCTCGCGGGTGCCCTTGGCCCGGACGACGGTGTCGACCAGCTTCCCGTAGAACGCGACGGCGCGTGCCGCGCACCCGGGCGTGTGCCCGCCGACGATCTTCGGGGTGTCGCGGAGGCCGTGGGTGTGGTTGCCCGGGTCGATCCGCTCGGGCGAGAAGGCGAGGGCGAAGTCCGGCCCCGCGCGCAGTCCTGAACCCTCCTCGAGGATGGGCCGGACGACCTCGTCGGTGGTACCGGGGTAGGTCGTCGACTCCAGGACGACCAGGACGCCGGGGCGCAGCCTGGCGGCGACCGCCTCGGCGGCCCCGGTGACCGCGGTGAGGTCGGGTCCGCCGTCCCCGGACAGCGGGGTGGGGACGCAGATGACGACGGTCTGCGCCTCCGCCAGGCACTCCGGGCGGGTGGTGGCGGTGAAGCCGGCGGCCAGCATGCGCCGCAGGTCCTCGTCGCGGACGTCGTCCACGTGCGAGCGGCCGGAGTTGAGGGCGTCCACCACCGCGGGGTCCAGGTCGTGCCCGACGACGCTCAGGCCCACCGCCGCGGCCTCCCTGGCGAGGGGCAGACCGACGTATCCGAGTCCTACGACTGCGAGCTCCACCGTCATGTCGCACCATCCAGTGCTATACGGCCCCGAGAACGCGGTAGGCGTCGCGCGTCCGCCCCGCGATGTGCGCCCACGTGCGGTCGTGGGCCACTCGTGCACGGGCGGCGGCGCCCATCATCTGCCGGTGATTCGGACTATAGAGCAATATTTCGAGCGCATCTGCCCAGGCTTGTACGTCTCCTGGCGGAATTAGCCTGCCGTTCACCTCGTCTTCGACCAGCTCGCCCATCGCCGTGACATCACTCGCCGCGACGGGAAGACCGCTCGCCATCGCCTCCACCGGCTTGAGAGGGGTCACGAGATGGCACACCCGCTCCCCGGTCCTGGGCACCGCGAAGACGTCCAGCACGGCGTGGTGCGCCCGCACCTCGGCGTACGGCACACGGCCCGTGAACAGGGCGTACTCCCCCAGGCCGAGCCCGGCCGCCTGCCGCTCCAGTTCGGGCCGCAGCGGGCCGTCCCCCACGATCAGCAGCCGCAGCGGCACCCCGCGGCGGCGCAGTTCGGCCCCCGCGCGCAGCAGGGTGCCCACGCCCTCGTGGGGCGTGAGCGTGGAGACGGTGCCCACGACCAGCTCGCCGGGGCCGATGCCGAGACGATCGCGCAGGTCACCGGGGTCGGGCAGGGGCTGGAGGAAGACGTCGTCCACGGCGTTGGGCACGATCCGCACCCGGTCCTCGGGGACCCCCCGGGAGACGATCTCCTCCCGCATGGCCTCACCGAGGGTGAGCACCAGGTCGGCGGCCTTCATGCAGTGCGTCTCCAGGGCCCGCCGCTCCCGGTAGGAGGCGCTGTCGCGATCGCGGCCGGGCCCCTGCGTCAGCCAGGTCTCCTCCAGGAAGCCGCGCACCTCGTAGACGACCGGCAGGCCGAACGATTCGCGCAGGGCGAGTGCCACTCGGCCGTTCGGGTGATCGGTGGCCGCGTGCAGGACCGCGGGGCGCAGCCGTTCGACGAGCCGGGCGGCGAGCTCGGCGTTGCGGGCGAGGGCGGCCGCCGGAGTCCCCGGCATCCGCACCGGCAGCAGGCGGTGGTAGGGCACCCCGTCCACGACCTGGGCCGGGCGCCCGTCCCAGACCCCCTGGGCGACGGGGAAGCCCAGCCGGGTCACGACCTGCGGGTCCAGGCCCGCCTGCCGCTGGGCGCGCGCGATGGCGTGCGTCCTGACGGTGTAACCGGCGTTCCGGTACGGCAGGGAGTTGGTGACCAGGTGCAGGACCCGTCCCGGCACCGCCGTCCCCGGCACACCGGCCGGGGCCGGCACGCCGCGCGGCCCGTAGGGCGGGGCGCCGCCGCCCCCGCGGTGCGGATCGCGTCCGGGCAGCCGGGCCAGCGCCCACCGGGCGGGCCGCCGCGCCGGCCCCGGGGCGACCCGCAGGGCCAGGGACGCCGCGCGCACCGGGTCGTCCCGCAGATGACGTACCGCCACGGAGGCGGCGAGAATCAAGGCACGAAGAGTACGACGACGCACATTCCCACCCTAAGCACCCGCAGTGAACGGGAGGCACCGTGCTCGGCTCGGTAGTCCACGTGGTCGGTGCCCGGCCCAACTTCGTCAAGGCCGCCCCGGTCGTCGCCGCCCTGCGCGGCGCCGGGCAGCCGCAGTCGGTGGTGCACACCGGACAGCACTACGACGAGCGCATGTCGCACGTCTTCTTCCGGGAGCTCGGCCTGCCCCAGCCGGACGTGGACCTCGGCGTCGGCTCCGGCAGCCACGCCCGGCAGACCGCCGCCCTGCTGACCGCGCTGGAGGACGAGCTGTCGGCCCGCGCCCCGGCCCTGGTCACGGTCTACGGGGACGTGAACTCCACGCTCGCCGCCGCGCTGGTCGCCGCCAAGCTGGGGCTGCCCGTGGCGCACGTCGAGGCGGGCCTGCGCAGCTTCGACATGACGATGCCGGAGGAGGTCAACCGGCGGCTGACCGACCAGCTCGCCGACCTGCTGTTCGTCACCAGCCCGGAGGCGGTGGGCCATCTGGCGGACGAGGGCGTGGACACCGCGCGGGTGCACTTCGTCGGCAACCCGATGATCGACACCCTCCTGGCCCACCTGCCGCGGTTCGACCCGCACGCCGCCCGCGCCGCCCACGGGTTGCCCGCCCGCTACGGCGTCGTGACGCTGCACCGCCCCGCCAACGTCGACGACCCGGCCGCCGCGGCCGCCTGCGTGGCGGCGCTGCGCGAGGCGGCACGGCACCTGGAGCTGGCCGTACCGCTGCACCCGCGCGGACGGGCCGCGCTGGAGGCGGCGGGGCTCGGCGACACGCCCGGCATCCGGATCCTGGAGCCGCTCGGCTACCTGGAGTTCATGGGGCTCCTGCGGGGCGCAGCCGCGGTGGTCACCGACTCGGGCGGGGTCCAGGAGGAGACCACCGTCCTGGGCGTGCCCTGCCTGACGCTGCGCCCGAACACCGAACGGCCGGTGACGGTCACCCACGGCACCAACCGCCTCGTGACCCCCGACGGCCTGGCCCCGGCCCTGCTCAAGGCGCTGGACGGCGAGGCGCCCGCCCCCGAGGGCCCCCCGCTGTGGGACGGCCGCTCGGGGCCCCGCATCGCCCGCGTCATCACCGAATGGCTGGACCACCATGTCTGAGCCGCACCCGCACGACCAGCTCGCCTACTGGGACGCCCGCCACCGCGAGCACGACGACCTCGCGTCCGGCGGCCACATCGGCCTCGACCGGCCGGGCAACGAGGTCTTCTACGCGCTGCGGGTCGCCGAGGTGCTGCGCATCACCGGCGACTCCGAACGCGCGAGCGACCGGCTGCTCGTGCTGGACGCGGGCTGCGGCAAGGGCCACTTCGCGCGGGCGCTGGCCGGCTGCGGCCACCTCGTCGACGCCTTCGACGCCAGCCCCTCGGCGGTGGACCACTGCCGCGTGCTCGGCGGCGGCCCCCGCTATCGGGTGGCGGAGCTGTCGGCGTGGCGCAGCCCCTGGCCGTACGACGTCGTGCTCGCCGTGGACGTGCTCTTCCACGTGCTGGACGACGCCGCCTGGCGGGCCGCCCTGGTCAACCTCGCCTCCCTCGTCCGGCTGACCGGCCGGCTGGTCGTCACCGACGAGGACGCGCCCGGGCGCGTGGCCCGCGGCGACCACGTCCTGCACCGTCCGGCGGCCGAGTACCGCGCCGTCGTCGAACCGCTCGGCCTGCGCCACGGCGGCTTCACGCCGTACGGTTTCCGGGAGAGCAGGGTCGGTTTCCACGTCTTCACGAGGACCTCCTGATGCGCCTTCTCGATCTGCTCCACCCGCACCTGGACGGGGTGACCGAGGTCGTCGACGCGACCGGCGGCGGCATCCCGCTCGGCCCCTACCTGCACCTGCCCGAGGGCGTCCGGCTGCGTGCCCACCCGCCCGGCGAGGGGGAACCGGTCGGCGAGGGACGACTGGCCCTGCTGTCGTACGGCCCCGACCCCGCCCTGCACGGGGACGAGGAGGCGTGCCTCGCGGGGCTGCGGCGCATGCGGCCCGGCGGCAGGGGCCTGATCGTGTTCGGCCACCCCGGCGCCGAACTGCCTTACCACCGGCTGCTCGACGCCCTGGTGGCGCAGCACTGCCAGGTGCTGCGGGCGGCCGGCCTGGACTACCTGCACCTGCACGGCGGCGCGGTCTTCACCTGCACCGACGCGCTGCTGCCGCTCCTCGACCCGTCGGGTCGGCCCGTACCGGGCGAGGACGGCACCGCGTTGCGGCTGGCCGGCGAGTACGTGCTGGCGGAGTTCGTCACGCGGGCCGAGCGGGCGCGGCTGCTGGACCTGGAGCGCCGGCACGAGGAGGACCGCCGCGCCCTGGAGGCGCTCCAGGACGGCACGGACGGGGAGCGGACGGCGGCTCTGACCCGTGAGCGCGACCGGATCGCCGCCGAGCTGCGGCGCGCCCGGGAGCGGATCGAGGTGCTGGAGACCCGGGTCGGCATGCTGCAGGGCTCGACCTCGCTGCGGGTGGGCCAGGCGCTGGTCTCGGCCGCCCGGTCCCCGTTGCGCGGTTCGACGCGGCTGCCGCGCGAGCTGTACGGGATGTGGCGCGGCCGCGGCAGGGGCGGGCGTCCGTCGGCGGCCCGGCCGGGCGGGCCCGTCGCCTCCGCGGCGCAGGATGCGGCCGGGGCCGCGGCCGACGGCCACCTGCACCTGGCCCACCGGGCCTTCACGGCGGGCCCCCGCGACCGGCTGGTCCTCGCCGGCGTCCTGGACCCCGGCACCGCCGCGGACTTCTCCCACGACGCCGTCGTCAACCGTGTGCTGCCGCACGACGCCCGGCAGGTCACCGAACGCACCGACCCGGACGTGCTCGTCGTGCAGCTCAGCGCCTGCCTCCGCGGTGCGTGGGCGCACACCGGCACCGGCGACGCCCCCGACCTGGACCGGCGGCTGGCCGAACTCCTCGCCGTCGCCCACGCGCTCGGCCGCACCGCCGTGCTGTGGCGGGACGCCCCCGCCTCGGCCGCCCCGGTCCTGGCCCCGTTCCCCTGGGACGCCGTGCTCGACGGGGACACCGGGGTGCAGCCGGCCCGGCTGGACCCGGCGGCGGTGGACCGGGCCGGCCTCCGGGAGATCTTCACGACCCGGGCCACCCGGGTGCGGTTGTCGGAACTCGCCAGGATCGCCGGGGCGGCGGACCCGCTGGACGCACGGCGGGTGTCCGTGCTGGCCGACCCGCGTGACGACGCCGAGGTCTCGCGCCTGGTCGCGCAGGTCATGGCGCAGCGCCACCGCCCCGCCGAGGTGCTGGTGCCCGTGCCCGGGACGGCCTACGCGGAACTCACCGCGGGCGGGGTCGCCGTACGGGCCGCGGCGGACGGGCCGGGCGCGCCCTGGGTCGCGGACTGGTCGGACCTCGCGGAGGAACGCTCGGCGGTCCACCTGCTGGACCTGATGTGCGCCCAGGAGTGCTCCGGGGCCGACGTGGTGGCCTTCAGCGCCGACACGGCGGGCTTCGTGCCGCACGTCAACGGCTTCCGCCCGGCGCTGGTGCGCAGGGCTCTGTGGCCGTCCCCGGGGGCGGGACAACTGTTCACGATCCGTCCGGAGGAGGTCCGATGACGGGCACGCGCACGGTCAGGGCGATGGTCTACGGGGACGTGGACCTCAACCTCATCGACGGTTCCGCGGTCTGGGCCCAGTCGACGGTGCAGGCACTGGCCCGCGCCGGCTGCGCGACCCGGCTGGTGCTGAAGGCGCCGGTGCGCACCGGGCGGCTGGTCGACCCGCTGGCGGAGTTGCCGGGGGTGTCCGTCGTACCGACCGGCCACGTCCTCTCCGCCGTCCAGGCCTCGCGGGTGCTGCGCGAGCAGGACGAGCGGGAGCCGTGCGACCTGCTCGTGCTGCGCGGACGCCGCCTGGTGGCGCAGGTCGTCGCCGACGGCGCCTTCGACGGACGGATCTGGGCGTACCTCACGGACATCCCGCAGTCGGCGGCGCACATGACGGAGGAAGCCGTCGAGGAGCTGACCGGGATCGCGGAGGCGTCCCGGCATCTGCTCTGCCAGACCGAGGAGTTGCGCTGCTTCATCGAGGCCTGGGTGCCGGCCGCGTGCGGCAAGTGCGTGCTGTACCCGCCCAGCGTGCCCGTCCCGGACTTCGCGGTGCCGGAGCACGAGGCGGCGGGCGACCCCCTGCGCATGGTGTACACGGGGAAGTTCGCGCCGCGCTGGAACACCCTGGAGATGACGGAACTGCCCGAGGCGCTGGCGGCCCGGGGGATCAGGGCCGAACTCCACACCGTCGGCGACAAGATCCACGACGACCCGCGGCACCCCGGCTTCCACGCGGACATGGAGCACGCGCTGCGCACCGCGACCGGCGTGGTGCACCACGGGGGCACCTCGCGCCAGGACGCCATGCGCATCGCCGCGGGCTGCGACCTGGGGCTGGGCTGGCGTCACCCGGAACTGGACGCAAGCCTGGAACTGTCCACCAAGGTGCTGGAGTTCGGGACGCTGGGGCTGCCCGTCGTGCTCAACCGCACCCCCGCGCACGAGGCGCTGCTCGGCGCCGACTACCCGCTGTTCGTCCCCGGCCGGGGCACCCTCGACGACGCGGCGGAGGCGGTCGCCGCCGCCCGCTCCCCCGAGGCCTACCGCACGGCCGCCCGGCGCTGCCGCGAGGCCGCCGCGCACTTCTCGCTGGACCGGGCCGCCGAGCGGCTGCGCGGCCTGGTCGAGCGGGCGCTGCCCGCCGCACCGGCCGGTCTCGCCGGACGCGGCCGGCCGCTGCGGGTCGTCGTCGCCGGGCACGACCTGAAGTTCTTCACCCGGCTGCTGGACCACCTCCAGGCGCTGCCCGGGGTGGAGGTGCGGGTCGACGCCTGGGAGGCGCTGGCCCGGCACGACGCGGCGGCCGGCCGCGAACTCGCCGCCTGGGCCGATGTCGTGGTCGTGGAGTGGTGCGGGCCCGCGGCCGTCTGGTACAGCCGCCACAAGCGGCGCGGTTCCCGCCTGGTGGTGCGGCTGCACCGCTTCGAGCTGTACGCCGGCTACCCCGCGCAGGTCGACATCGACGCCGTCGACCGCGTCGTGTGCGTCAGCCCGCACTACAACCGGCTGACGCGGGAACGCACCGGCTGGCCGCAGGAGAAGCTCGTCACCGTCCCCAACTGGGTCGACGACCGGCAGCTGGACCGTCCCAAGGTCCCCGACGCCCGCTACCGCCTCGGCATGATCGGCGTCGCGCCCTCGCGCAAGCGGCTCGACCTGGGGCTGGACGTACTCGAGGCCCTGCGGGCCCGGGACCCGCGGTGGCGGCTGTCGGTGAAGTCCAAGATGCCGTGGGACTACTGGTGGATCTGGAACAAGCCCGAGGAGCGGGCCCACTACGACGCCGTGCTGCGGCGGGTGCAGTCCGGCCCGCTGGAGGACGCCGTGGTCTTCGACGACTTCGGTCCCGACGTGGCGAGCTGGCTGCGGCGCATCGGCTTCGTCCTGTCCACCAGTGACGACGAGAGCTTCCACCTCGCCCCCGCCGAGGGCATGGCCTCCGGGGCGGTGCCCGCCCTGCTGCCCTGGCCGGGCGCCGACGCGATCTACGAACGCCGCTGGATCCACGACTCCCCCTCGGCCATGGCGGACGCGATCTCCGCGCTCGCGGCCGACGGCTGGGAGGAGGCGGGCGGGCAGGCCCGGGACTGGCTGCGCCGCAGCTTCGGGCTGGACACGGTCCGCGAGGCGTGGACGGAGCTGGTCACCGCTCCGGCGCCGTGACACCCCCGGGCAGCCGGGCGGCCGGGCAGATCCGTGATCGCCCGACGGGGGTCACCCCCCGGCCGTAGCATGACGGCGGGGTGGTGACTGGAGGTGCGCATGACCACGCAAGAGTCGCCGTACGACGTGCTCGTCGTCGGTGGTTCCGGGGTGGACACCGTGGTGCGGGTGGACAGCCTGCCCGTGCCGTACGTGGACTCCCTGGGGGCGGGACCGGTCCGGGAGTGGCCCGGCCAGACCGGCGGCAACGTGGCGCTGGGCTGCCGCGCGCTCGGCATGACCGTGAAGTTCCTCGACTTCGTCGGCGAGGACTGGGTCGGCACCCTGCTCCGGGAGCGCCTGGCCAAGGGCGACGTCGACTTCGAGCCGCTGATCTCCCCCGCCGGGACCCGGCGGGCGGTCAACCTGGTGGACGCAACGGGCCGGCGGATGTCCTTCTACGACGGACGCGACCCGGCGGACCTGCGGATGCCGCGCGAGTTCTACCTCCCGCACCTGCGCCGGGCCCGGCACGTGCACCTGTCGATCTCGCACTTCACCCGCTTCCTCTACGACGACATCGAGGAACTCGGCGTGCCCGTCTCGACGGACCTGCACGACTGGGACGGACTGGCGGAGCACCAGCGGGAGTTCGCCCGCCGCTCCGACCTGGTCTTCCTCAGCGCGGCGGGAGCGGGCGAGCGCATCGCGGACGTGATGCGCGGCATCCTGCGCGACGGCCGCGCGCAGGCCGTGATCGCCACCGCCGGGGCGGGCGGCGCCTACCTGCTCGCGCGCGACGGGAGCAGCACGCCCCGGCACGTGCCGGCCGTCGTCCCGCCCGGCCCGGTGGTGGACTCCAACGGCGCGGGCGACGCCTTCCTGTGCGGCTTCCTCCACGGGCGCACGCGCGGACTGGACCTCGAGTCCTGCGCCCGCCTCGGTGCGACGGCGGGTGCGTACACCTGCACGGCGGGCGGCAACCTGGCCCTCATCGACGCCGCGACGCTGGATTCCGTTCAGGTCTCCCGCGCCGGCTCGTAGTCGGCCTCCTCCAGTCCGAAGGTCCAGGCGACGCCCTCACGGGCGGTCCGGGTCCGCGGCGGCACCCGCAGCCAGTAGGTGCGGTGGGTGCCGTCCGGCTCCGGCGTGGAGTTGACGACCTCGACCATGACCAGCGGCTCGTCCCCCTCCAGTTCGATCCGCCAGAGCACCCCGGCCGCGTCCCGCTGGACGGGCTCCGCCCCGGACTCCTCCAGGTAGCGCTCGTAGCCGTAGTGCTCCAGCATCACCCGGCGCAGTTCGGCGTTCTCCTCCTCGCGTATGCGGCGCGGGGTCAGCCCGGCAAGCCCGTCGAGGAACTCGGCGGGGACCGGCATGCCGCGCCAGGCGTGCAGCGCGAAACCGTCCGCGAAGGCCAGCGCGGGGCCGTCGCCGCGGTCCAGCCGGCCGGCCTCGTCCCGGTGCAGTTCCAGGGGGCGTTCGGCGACGACCGCCGTCCGCTCGTACGGCCACCACCAGCCGGCGTTCCTGGCGACCGCGGCGATCCCGGCCAGCTCGCCCGTGTCCTCCTGGCCGTCGAAGGCGGCCAGCCACGGCGCGTCGTGCTGCCCGAGCACGGCGTCGAGCAGCGCCAGCCGCACGGCCTGCCCGCCCCCGGACACCGCCGGTGCCGCGTCGGCCACGGCGGTCCGTATCCGCTCGGTCAGCAGCACCGTCGTGTCCCACAACTGCGCGCCGGTGACGGCCCAGTGGTCCGCCCAGCCGGCCGGCCCGAGCCGGCCCGCGACCCGCTCCCGCGCGGCCGCCCACGGCCGGGTGCGCACCGCGTCGCGGACGCTGCCGCCCGCCGTGCCGTCCGCCGTCAGACGCACGGCCAGGGCCACCGCCTCCAGCGGCGAGGCCGCCCACACGATCCGTTCCGGCTCCGTCAGCCCGGCCAGCCGGTAGGCCCGGCGCACCCCCTCCTCCGCCGCGGCCCGGTCCGCCGGGCCCGTCGCCGCCACGACCTCGCGCCACAGCGCCGTCGTGTCGGCCTCCGCACCCGTGCCCGCAGCCGCACCCGTGTTCGCAGCCGCACCCGTGCCCGTACTCGCCACCGTCGTCATCGCTCCGCTCCCCCGTCCCCGTCAGTCCGCCACGACGCGCACCGCGCCGGGCGCGTACTCGCGCTGCCGCACGACCCGGTACCAGCCCTTGGGCAGCGGTATCGCGGCGTGCTCCTCGTGCACCACCCGCCCGCCGTCCGGGAGGTGGAGGTACGCCGCCCCGAACGGCCCCGCCTCCCGCACCAGCGTCCCCGGCCCGACCACCGCGTGGGCGTGCCCGGTCACCTCGCCGAGGGCCAGCACGAGCCTGCCCCGCGGGTCCCTCGGCTGCCGCGGCAGCCGCTCCGTGCCCGGCGGCACGGCCGCCTCTGCGACGGGCACGATCAGGACGTCCCCCTGCCGGTACATGCGTGTCTCCCTTCGCCGTCGGCGCCCGCCGACCCGATGTCCACGACGCTACGCGGGGGGTGTGACAACGCCCCCCGGCCGACTGTGCACAGCCCGCGGCGAGCACTGTCGGAGGGACTTGGTAGAACTCTTCGCGAGCGGGGCACACCGCCCCGCGGCAGTGGCCGCACCGAGGCGGCAGCACCGCCGAGGCACCGCGTCCGTCCATCCCGGGGAGACCACCGATGTCCTACGTCGAACATCTGCAGGAACTGAACGGCCTGCCGGCCTTCGACTTCCCCGCGCCCGGCGCGCGGCAGGAACTCCCGGCGGCCGGCGCGGTGGCCTGGCGGCTGGCCGTCAACCCGTACGACGACGACGCGAAGGAGAACTTCGCGCAGCTGTGGGACCGCTTCCTGGAGACCGTGGAGCCCGCCGGGGTGCGGGCCCTGGTCCTGGGGCAGTGGGGGGAGCCGTACGACAACGACTCCGGTGCCGTCGTGCGGCCGCTCGTGGAGGCACGGGAGCGGCTGACCGGGCTGGAGGCCGTGTTCATCGGCGACCTGGAGATGGAGGAGGCCGAGATCTCCTGGATCGAGCAGTCCGACGTGACGCCGGTGCTCGGCGCCTACCCCCGGCTGGAGGTGCTGGGCGTACGCGGCGGGTCGGGGCTGCGCTTCCCGGCGACGGGCCACCAGCGGCTGCGCACGCTGCGCTTCGAGGCGGGCGGCCTGCCCGGCGAGGTCGTCCGCGGCGTCGGCGCGAGCGAACTCCCCGCGCTGGAGCACCTGGAGCTCTGGCTCGGCGTGTCGGAGTACGGGGGCGACGCCACGGTCGCCGACCTGGCGCCGATCCTCGCCGGCGGCCGCTTCCCGGCACTGCGCCACCTCGGCCTGCGCAACAGCGAGATACAGGACGAGATCGCCGGCGCTGTCGCCGCGGCCCCCGTCGTGGCCCAGCTCTCCTCGCTCGACCTGTCCCTGGGCGTGCTCACCGACGACGGTGTGAGCGCCCTGCTCGCCGGCCAGCCGCTCACCCACCTGAACTGGCTCGACCTCCACCACAACTTCGTCACCGAGCCGGTCGCCGAGCGCGTACGGGCCGCCCTCGAGCCCTCGGGCGTCGAGGTCGACCTCTCCGAACCCGGCGACGAGGACGAGTGGGACGGCGAGATCCACCGCTACACCGCCGTCGCGGAGTGAGGCCGTCATGACAGTGACACACCACCTGGAGACCTTCCACGGGCTGCGCGTGCACACGCTGCCCGAGGCCGGCACCGCCGAGCTGCCCGCGCCCGACGCCGTGGCCTGGCGGCTGGACTGCTTCGAGGCCGGCGGGATCCCCTTCCCCGAGGTGTGGGGCCACTTCACCTCGGCGGTCGACACCACGCGGGTGCGCGCCCTCGTCCTCGGGCCCTGGTGGGACGACGAGTACGCGGAACTGCGTCCCGCGCTGGATCTGGTGCTGGCGGACGCGGAGCGCTTCCCCGCGCTGCGCGCCCTCTTCCTCGCCGACGTGACGTACGAGGAGTGCGAGGTCTCCTGGCTGCAGCTGACCGACGTCACGCCCGTCCTCGAACGCTTCCCGCTGCTGGAGGAGTTCGGTGTCCGCGGCGGCGACTCGCAGGGCATGGGCCAGGAGCCGCTGTCCCTGCGGCCGGTCCGCCACGAGGCGTTGCGCGTGCTGCGCTTCGAGTCCGGCGGACTGCCCGGCGCGGTGGTGCGGGCGGTCGCCGCCTGTGAACTGCCCGCACTGGAGCGGCTGGAGCTGTGGCTCGGCGTGTCGGAGTACGGGGGCGACGCCACGATCGCCGACCTGGCGCCGGTCCTCGCCGGCGGCCGCTTCCCCGCACTGCGCCACCTCGGCCTCCAGGACAGCGAACTGCAGGACGAGATCGCGGCGGCGGTGGCCTCGGCGCCCGTCGTCGCCCAGTTGGAGACGCTGAACCTGTCCATGGGCACGCTCGGCGACACCGGCGCCGAGGCGCTGCTGAACGGCCAGCCGCTCACCCACCTCAAGCGGCTCGACCTGCACCACCACTTCCTGAGCGAGGCCGTGGCCGAGCGGCTGCGCGCGACGGTGGGCTCCGCGGGCACCGAGGTCGACCTGTCGGAGCAGCTCGCGTCGCGCCGCCGTCGGGGCGAGGAGTGGCGCTATGTCGCCGTCTCCGAATAGCCGCACCGGCGGTGCGCCGCGGATCGCCGTGGTCGGCAACCCCGGCAACCGCAGGACGACGCTGTTCGCCGACGCGGTACGCGCCGCCGGGCACCGCGCACCGCGCGTGGTGGCGTGGCGCGACGTGCTGCGCGGCCGGTACGCCTTCGCGCCCGGCGAGTTCGTGCGCGTCGACTCCCCCGGTGAGGACGCCGAGGTCGACCGGCTGCTGCGGGGCGCCGACGACCCGGCCCGGGTCGAGGGCACCGCGCTGTGGTACCGCCGTTTCACCGCCGCGGTGCACGAGGTCACGGATGCGGTCCGGCGGGCCGGCGCGGTGCCGTCGGCGTACGCGGGCGAGGTCGCCGTCCTGTTCGACAAGCGCCGCTGCCACGCCCGGCTCGCCGCGGCGGGCGTCGCGGTGCCGCCCGCGCCCGGCGGGCCGCCGGTGCGCGGCTGGGACGAGCTCAAGGAGCGGCTGCGGGCCGCCCGGATCTCCCGGGCGTTCCTCAAGCCCGCGCACGGCTCCTCCGCCTCCGGTGTGGTGGCGCTGGCGATGGCGGGGCCCGGCCGGATCAGGGCGACGACCTCGGTGGAGACCACGACCGACGGACGCCTGTTCAACTCGCTCCGGGTGCGTGAGTACCGCACGGAACCGGAGGTGGCCGCCCTCGTCGACGCGCTGGCCCCGGACGGGCTGCACGTGGAGCGCTGGCTGCCCAAGGCGTCCCAGCACGGGCGCGCGGCCGACCTGCGGGTGGTGGTGGTCGCCGGCCGCGCAACGCACGCCGTCGTCCGCACCAGCCCGCACCCGATGACGAACCTGCACCTCGGCGGCGCCCGCGGCGACCTGGACACGGCCCGCGCGGCGATCAGCGCCGCGGGCGGCGACTTCGGGGACGTGCTGGCGACCGCCGAACAGGCGGCGGCGTGCTTCCCCGGCACCCTCTGCGTCGGCGTGGACGTGCTGGCCACGACGGGCTGGCGCCGCTTCGCCGTCGGCGAGGTCAACGCCTTCGGGGATCTGCTGCCCCGGCTCACCGGTCTCCCGGGCAGCGGGGCCGAGGGACTGGACACCTACGCCGCCCAGGTCGCCGCCGTACCGGCCGCGATGGAACGCGCGCGACGCGAGGAGCACCACCATGACGCCACCGCTTGACATGAACCAGATCGTGGGCAGCCACGACATCCTGCTGGTCACGCTGGACACCCTCCGCCACGACGTGGCCGAGGAACTGGCCGCGGCGGGCCGCATCCCCCACCTGGCCCGCCATCTGCCCGGTGGCCGCTGGGAACGCCGGCACGCCCCCGGCAGCTTCACGTACGCCTCCCACCAGGCGATCTTCGCGGGCTTCCTGCCCACGCCCACCGAGCCCGGCCCCCACCCGCGGCTGTTCGCGGCGCGCTTCGCCGGCAGCGAGAGCACCGCGGACGGCACCTTCGTCTACGACACCCCCGACCTGGTGTCGGGGCTCGCCGCGGCCGGCTACCGCACGGTGTGCATCGGCGGCGTCGGCTTCTTCAACAAGCAGGCCCCGCTGGGGTCGGTGCTGCCCGGGCTCTTCCAGGAGAGCCACTGGGAGCCGGAGTTCGGCGTGCCCTCACCCACCTCCTTCGAGGCACAGGTGGCCCGCGCCGAGGAGGTCGTCGCCGCCCTGCCGCCGCAGCGGCCGCTGTTCCTCTTCGTGAACGTCTCGGCGCTGCACCAGCCCAACTGGTTCCACCTGCCCGGCGCCACCCGGGAGGCCGGCGACTCGCGCGCCACCCACGCCGCCGCCCTGGAGTACGTCGACCGCCACATCGGCAGGCTCTTCGCCGCCGCCTCCAGCCGCCGTCCGTGCCTGGCCGTCGTCTGCTCCGACCACGGCACGGCGTACGGAGAGGACGGCCACACCGGCCACCGCATCGGCCACGAGGTCGTGTGGACGGTGCCCTACGCCCACTTCATACTCGACGGGGCCGCCCGATGACCCGCACCGACGTCACGCTCTCCCCGACGCCCCCGGCCACGGCCGCCGTGCGCCCGTACCGGCACTACGTGTACGCGTACCCGCACAAGACGGCCTACCGCGCACTGCCCCGCGAGCAGGCCGGGCTGCGCGACCTGTGGGCGGACGAGCCGAAGGACGCGCTGTCCCTCTACTTCCACATCCCGTTCTGCGAGGTCCGCTGCGGCTTCTGCAACCTCTTCACCAGGATCGGGGCGCCGGACGGCCTTGCCACCGCCTACCTGGACGCCCTGGAGCGCCAGGCCGCCGCGGTGCGTGAGGCGCTGGGCGAGGGGGCGCGGTTCGTCAACGCCGCGTTCGGGGGCGGGACTCCCACGTACCTGGAGGCCGGCGAGCTGGAACGGCTCTGCGACCTGGCGGAACAGGGCCTGGGCGCGGACCTGCGGGCGATACCGCTCTCCGTGGAGGCCTCGCCGGCCACCGCGACCGCCGACCGGCTGTCGGTGCTGGCGGAGCGCGGCACGACCCGGCTGAGCCTGGGGGTGCAGAGCTTCGTCGAGGCGGAGGCCCGCGCCGCCGTCCGCCCGCAGCGCCGGGCCGACGTCGAGGCGGCGCTGGGCAGGATCCGGGAGGCGGGCATCCCCGTGCTCAACGTCGACCTGATCTACGGCATCGACGGTCAGACCGAGCGGTCCTGGACGACGTCCCTGGACGCCGCGCTCGCCTGGGGCCCTGAGGAGCTGTACCTGTACCCGCTCTACGTCCGCCCGCTCACCGGCCTCGGCCGGCACACCGCCGGCGCCGCGCCGGACGAGGCGGCGTGGGACGAGCAGCGGCTGCGGCTGTACCGCCACGGCCGCGACCATCTGCTGGCGCACGGCTACGAGCAGGTGTCGATGCGCATGTTCCGCCGTGCTGACGCCCCCACCACCGGCGGCGGGGACTACGCCTGCCAGACCGACGGCATGGTCGGCCTCGGCTGCGGGGCCCGTTCGTACACCTCCACGCTGCACTACTCCTTCGACTACGCCGTCGACATGCACCGCATCCGCGGCATCATCGACGCCTACACGGAGCGCACCACGCGGGAGTTCGGTCACGCCGACTTCGGGTGGGAAATGGACTCCGAGGAGGCGCGCCGGCGTCATCTGCTGCAGTCCCTGCTGCAGGCCGACGGCCTGCCCGTCGCCGAGTACCGCGCCCGCTTCGGCACCGCTCCGGAGGAGCACTTCGCCGAGGAGCTGGGCCGCTTCGCGGAGCGGGGCTGGCTGGACACCGCCGCGGGTCCGGACGTGCTGCGGCTGTCGCCCGAGGGCCTGGCCCATTCCGACGCGGCCGGTCCCGAGCTGTTCTCGGCCGCCGTGCGGCGGCGCATGGCCGCCTACGAGCCCAGGTGAGCGCCCCCGCCATGGACCTGACGATCCTCTACCGCGGCCCGCTGGCCTCCTGCGACTACGACTGCCCCTACTGCCCGTTCGCCAAGCGCAGGGACAGCAGGGCCCAGCTGACCGCCGACCGCGCCGCGCTCGAGCGCTTCACCGGCTGGGCGGCCGAACGGACGGACGACCGGCTCTCGCTGCTGTTCACCCCGTGGGGCGAGGGCCTGGTGCGCTCCTGGTACCGGCGCTCCCTGGTCGAGCTGAGCCGGTTGCCGCACGTGAGCCGGGTGGCGATCCAGACCAATCTGAGCTGCCGCACGCAGTGGCTGGACGAGGCCGACCTCGGCACGCTCGCGCTGTGGTGCACCTTCCACCCCGGTCAGACCCCCTACGACCGGTTCCTGGCCAAGTGCCGCGACCTGGCGGACCGCGGGGTCCGGCACAGCGTGGGCGTCGTCGGCCTGCCGGAGCACCTGGAGCAGGCCCGCAGGCTGCGGGCCGACCTCCCGGACCACGTCTACCTGTGGGTCAACGCCGCCGAGGGCCACACGTACACCGACGCGGAGGCGGCCCGGTGGACGGACCTCGACCCGCTCTTCCCCTACAGCCGGCATCCGCACCGCAGCGCGGGCCTGCCGTGCCGGACGGGCGAGTCGGTCGTCTCGGTGGACGGCGAGGGCACCGTCCGGCGCTGCCACTTCGTCCCCGAGGAGCTGGGCAACCTCTACGACGGCTCCTACCGGGCGGCGCTGCGCCCGCGGGCCTGCCCGCTGGCGGTCTGCGACTGCCACATCGGCTACGTCCACATGGAGACGCTGCCGTTGTACGACGTGTTCGCCGGCGGGGTCCTGGAGCGGATCCCCGCCGCGCCGCCGCCCGGGCGGGCACCGCTGCGGCTGCTGACGCCGGCGTCCCCCTGAGCAGGCCCGTGGGGCGGCGTCAGCCCTTGCGGCCGACGCCTCCCCAGAAGGCGATGCGGACGTGCTCGCCCTCCTGCGGGGGCGGGCCGTCCGGGCGCCACCGCGGCACCTGCACCAGGCCCGGCTCGACCAGGGAGAACCCTTCGAAGAAGGGCTCGATCTCCGCCTTGCCGCGCAGGGTGAGCGTGGAGGTCGCGTTCTTGTAGGCCTCCCCCGCGTCGGCGTCGACGTCCCGGTGGAAGTCGGTCGTGCCGTGGCTGAGGATCAGCAGGCTGCCGGGCGCGAGGTTCTTGGTGAGGGTGCGCACGATCCCGGCCGGGTCCTCGTCGTCGCGGACGAAGTGCAGCAGCGCGACGAGCATCAGGGCGACGGGCTCGTCGAAGTCGATCAGCTCCCGGATGGTGGCGTGCTCCAGGACGGTCTCGGGCTCGCGGACGTCACCGAGGAAGAAGCCGGCGTTCCCGGTGTTGGTGAGCCGCGCACCGGCGTGGGCGGCCACGATGGGGTCGTTGTCGACGTAGGCGACCCGGGCGTCGGGGGCGACGGAGCGGGCGACCTCGTGGGTGTTGGGCGAGGTGGGGATGCCGGTGCCGATGTCGACGAACTGCCGGATGCCCTGCCCCGCCGCGTAGCGCACCGCGCGCTGCATGAAGTCCCGGTTGGCGCGTGCGCTGGGGCGCGCGTCGGGGGTCATGCGGATCACCATCTCGGCCGCCTCGCGGTCGGCCTCGTAGTTGTCCTTGCCGCCGAGGTAGTAGTCGTACATCCGGGCCGGGTGCGGCCGGCTGGTGTCGATCTCCTCCGCGGGGAAGCCCTTGTCGGTCAACGCCCTGCTCCGTTCGGATTCCGGTGGCCCTTGCGGGGCCGGGTCGGTGCGGTCGGTGGTCTCCCGGTCCGTCCCGCCGCTCACGGCAGCAGGAAGTCGGCCTGGCCGGCCTTGGCGCCCTCGATGAAGGACGTCATCTCGTTGCCGGTGTAGATCAGGCAGGGCCCGTCGGGGTCGGCGGACTGCCGTAACGCCACCCGGCCGTCGTCCATCCTGAGGGCTTCGACGCACGATCCGCCGTTGCCCCCGCTCCACGGCTTGCGCCAGCCCTCGCGGGCGAGTTCCGCTGCGGGCATGCCGTTGTAGATCCGCTCCATGGTCATGTCTCCTTGTGGATGCCACCGAGGATCCGCTCGGTGCTCTGGGTCGGCGCGGCTTGTGCGCACATCCGGTCCAGGGCCTCCAGGAAGGTCGACACGTCGTCGCGGTCGTCGAAGTAGACGGCCCCGACCAGGCTTTCGGAGTAGACGACGTCCGGGAGTTCGTGCGTCTGGAACCGGAAGATGTGGAACGGGCCGTACATGGCGGGGTGCGGTCCGGCCATGAACGGCATGATCTGCAGTCGTACGTTGGGCAGGGCGCAGGAGTCCATCAGCCTGGCGATCTGGGCGCGCATGACCGCCGGGCGGCCGATGGGTCTTCGCAGGACCGTCTCGTCGATGACGATCCAGACCAGCGGCGCGTCCTCCCGGGTGAGCAGCGCCTGGCGCTCCATGCGCAGCGCGACGCCGCGCTCGACCTCGGAGTCGGCCGCCCCCGGGTTCCCCGCCCGCAGCACCTCGCGCGCGTAGTCCTCGGTCTGCAGCAGTCCGGGGACGTAGTGGGGTTCGTAGGCGCGGATGACGCCGGCCTCGCCCTCCAGGCTCACGAAGGCGCTGAACCAGTCGGGCAGGACGTCGCGGTAACGGTGCCACCAGCCGGGCTGGTTGGCCTCCCGGGCCAGGGCGAGGAACTCCTCGAGCTCCGCCGGGTCCAGGACGCCGTAGGTGTGCAGCAGCTTCTCGACGTAGGGGATCTTCAGGCCGACCTCGGCCTTCTCCATGCGGCGGATCGTGGCGTGGGTGACGTCGAGGGCCCGTCCGGCGTCCTCGAAGGAGAACCCGGCCTTCTCGCGCAGGTCCTGGAGCCGTTTGCCGAGCACCACGCGGAGGACGGTGGGAGCACCGCCCGACCGTGCGTCAGTCAGGACCACTTCCCCCAACTCCCCTCTGCTGCAAGCAGTGTGTCATGCCGTCATCGAAAACCGACACTGCGCACCGGCCGTTCTGTAAATTACAGATCGCACCTTGCCAACAGTTCGAACGGGACCGCATAGTTGTCGACGTGGCCTCCTCACCAGACGCTCTGCGGTTAGAGCGCCGTGGCACCCTCGACGACCGTCGCTGCCAGGACCTGTTCCGTTTGCCCGCCCACGGGTCCTCCGTCGCCGACGCACGCCATCGCGTGCTGGCACGGCTGCGGGAGTGGGAGGCGGACGAGGGACTGCGCGACGACGCCGAGATGATCGTTTCCGAGCTCTTCACCAACGCCGTCATGCACACCGGCAGTGAGTTCATCACCTGCGGGTTGCGCTACGACGGCGCCCGGCTGCGGCTCGAGGTCAGCGACCAGGGGCGCGCGCCGACTGCGCCCCGGCCGCGGGCGGCGGGCGTGGACGAGGAGGGCGGGCGCGGCCTGCTGCTGGTGGGCGCGCTCTCGCAGGCATGGGGCGTCCGGCCCACCGACGACGGCGGCGGCGGCCGTGTCGTGTGGGCCGAACTCGCCCCCGGGGCGCAGCCCTTCTGAGGTGGCCCGGCAGGCCGACCCGCCGGGAACACCGGCGGCCGGCTAGAGCGGCAGCAGGTCCGGGCGCTTGGGCACCACGTTGTCGCCGGAGGACTCCCCGCGCAGCCGCCGGCCGATCCAGGGCACCAGGTACTCCCGGGCCCACTGGATGTTGTCGCGGCGGATGTCGGCGGGCGCGCGGAACGGCTCCGGCGGCCACGCCTGGTCGGGGTCGGCCGGCACCTCGAGCCCCAGCACCTGCGCGGCGCGCAGGGCGACCCTGGTGTGCCCCTCGGGCGACAGGTGGAGGCGGTCGGCGTCCCAGGCCCTGCGGTCCTGGACCGAACGGAGCGACCACAGGTCCAGCACCGGGGAGTCGTACCGGTCGGCGATGGCGCGCACATGGGCCGTGTAGGTGGCGATCTTGCCACGCAGGTGCCGCAGCACGGGGATGCCGCGGGTGTCGAAGCCCGTGCACAGCACGACCGTGCCGACGGCGGAGGTGAGGCGGGCGACCGCCGCCTCGTAGCGCTCCGCGACGTCGTCGGGATCGCTGCCGGGACGCAGGATGTCGTTGCCGCCCGCGCAGAAGGTCACGAGGTCGGGCGCGAGCTCCACGGCCCGCGGCACCTGCTCCTCGACGATCTGGTCGAGGAGGCGGCCGCGCACGGCGAGGTTGGCGTAGCGGAAGTCGTGCTCGGGGCGGCGGTCGGAGAGGAGGACCGCCAGCCGGTCGGCCCAGCCGATGAACGTCCCGTCGGGAGCCGGATCGCCTACACCTTCCGTGAAGCTGTCCCCCACGGCTGTGTACGACCCGATGGCCTCACTGTTGTTTCTCTTCGAATCGTCTGGCACGTCAGCACATACTTCACCTCCTCAAGTGACCTACGCCACCGTAACCAGGGGTTGACGGGGGGTGATCTATCCCACCCGCCCGGATCCGCCGGAAACGGAATAAGACGGCCTCCCGCCCGCGCCGCGACGGCCCCCGTCCCCGATCACATACCGGCCGGTACGGCGCCGCCCGGGGTGCCGTAAGGTCGGGAGTGGTCCGGCCGCCGGTGACCCGCACCGCCCGGCCGCTGAGCGAAGGAGCGCCGGTGACCGAGCAGACGCCGCAGCCCGCCCCGTCGGAACCCGAACTGACCGGGGTGCGCAACTTCCGTGACGTCGGCGGCCTCCCGACGACCGACGGCCGCCGGGTGCGGTACGGGCGGCTCTTCCGCAGCGGCCACCTGGCCCACGCCACGGCCGAGGACGCCGGCTTCCTGTCCTCCCTCGGACTGCACACCGTCTTCGACTTCCGCAACGCCTCCGACATCAGGCTGGAGGGCCCGGACGTCGGCCTGCCCGGCGTCCGCAACGTGAACATGCCGCTGAGCGACCCCGCCCAGGGCGCCGAGTTCTGGACCACCGTCCGCGACGGCGACATCGCGGCGCTGCGCGAGATCCTCGGCGAGGGACGTGCCGCCGCGCGCATGGTGGAGGCGTACCGCCGCATCGTGCTGGACCGCACCGCCGAGCACGCCCGCATGCTCGAACTGCTCACCGAGGACGAGTCGGTACCGGCGCTGCTGCACTGCGCCGCGGGCAAGGACCGGGCGGGCACCTCGATCGCCGTCATCCTGCTCGCCCTCGGGGTCGAGCGCGACGCGATCGTGGAGGACTACCTCAAGAGCAACGAGGCGCACCGCCGTTACCGCATCCGGCGCGGCGACGACGCGGAGCCGGCGAACACGCCCGAGGTCATGGAGCTGCTCGGCCCGCTCTTCGACGCGCGCAAGGAGTACCTGGAGACCGCCTTCGACACCATCGAGGAGCACTGGGGCTCGGCGGACCGCTACCTGGAGGAGGGGCTGGGCCTCACGCCGGCGCGGCGCGAGCGGCTGCGCGCGCTCTTCCTGGACGGCGCGCGGCCGGCCTGACCGACGGGGGCCGGGCCGGCAGGACGAAGCCGGACTGCCGGGCCCGCCCTACTTGGCCCCGGCCAGGTGGAAGATCAGGAAGAAGAACGCGGCGATGACGTGGACCCCCACCAGGTAGATGAAGGCGCGCACCTTGAAGCCCATGGGGGCCTTGTCGCGGGATTCGCCGGACACGGTCAGTCCTCTCGTCATGCGCCGTGCGGGCGCGGGGAACGGCCGTCGCCCAGGCACAGCTCCGCGACGGAACTCCGCAGCAGCGTGTGGACGAACAGCAGGTCGACACCGTCCGGCGAGGCCGCGGCGATGCGGTGCGGGGTGAGCGAGTCGAAGTGGGAGCTGTCGCCGGGCACCAGGCGGTGCACGGCCTCCCCGAGGGTGAGCCGCAGCTCCCCCTTGAGGACGTACAACCACTCCTCCCCGGCGTGGACGCGCACCAGCCCCTCCTGGGGGCCGGGGGGAACGTGCAGCCGCAGCGCCTGCATGGCCCGCCCGGGGTTCCCGGCCGGCCAGTACGTCCAGCCGCCCGCCTCCGCGGGTGGTACGGAACCGCCGCGGACGACGGGGTCGCGCTCCGCGGAGGTCTCGCCGAGCAGGTCGGACACCGTGGTGCCGTAGGTACGGGCGAGGGACAGCAGCATGGGGAGCGAGGGCTGCCGCTGGCCGGTCTCCAGCCGGGACAGGTGCGCGGGCGAGAGCCCGGCGCGGGCGGCGGCAGCCTCCAGCGTCAGCCCGCCCCGGCGGCGCAACGCGCGCAGCTGGGGGGCGACGTCCGGCAGGGGCGCCTCGTCCGCGGATGGTGAGGTCATGCACTCAGGTATAGCCGCGGTTCGCCCCTGAGGCAAAAAGCTTGCCTCAGGGGCAAAGAACCCAGGCGACCCGCGGCGGGCCCGGTCAGCGGTGGGCGACCGCCTGCTTCACCAGTGTCCTGCCGAACTCCCACATCAGGCCACCGCCGCCGTGTGCGTCGTCCATCACGGCGGTGAAGGCGTCCACGAAGCGGTCCACCTCGCGCTCCCCGATGACCAGCGGAGGGATCAGTTTGATCACCTCCAGGTGGTCCCCGGAGACCTGGGTGAGGACGCGGTGCCGCTGCAGCAGCGGCACGACGACCATCTGCGCGAACAGGCCCTTGCGGGCCGCCTGCAGCATCGTCCAGCGGCCGCGCAGCCCCAGTGACTTCGGGCGGCCGAACTCGATGCCGATCATCAGTCCCCGGCCGCGGACCTCGTGCAGCAGCTCGTAGCGGTCCACGAGGGCGGCGAGCCGGTCACGGAGCAGGTCCCCGGTGACCCGGGCGTTCTCGACGACCTTCTCGTCCTCCATCACCGCGAGGGTGGCCAGCCCCGCAGCCATGGCCTGGGCGTTGGAGCCGAAGCTGGCGGAGTGCACCAGCACCCGGTCCATGGACGAGTAGACCTTCTTGAAGATCCAGTCCTTGCCGAGGGTGGCGCCCACCGGCACGTAGCCGCCGGACAGGGCCTTGGCCACGCACACCAGGTCCGGCTCGACGCCCTCCTCGTGCTGGTAGGCGAAGAAGTCACCGGTGCGGCCGATGCCGGTCTGCACCTCGTCGGCGATCAGCAGCGCCTTGTGCCGGTGCAGCAGCTCCTGCGCCGCCCGCAGGTAGCCGGGCGGGGCGGCGTGCACGCCCTTGCCCTGGATCGGCTCGACGATCAGCGCGGCCACGTCGCCCTTGGCCAGCTCCCGCTCCAGGGCCGCCAGGTCGCCCAGGGGCACGGCGGTGTCCGGGAGCAGCGGGTCGAAGCCCTCCCGGAAGCCGCCCTCGCCGTTGACGGACAGCGAGCCGGTGGTGAGCCCGTGGAACGCGTGGTCGCAGTAGAGCACGCGGGGTCGGCCGGTGGCGTAGCGGGCGAACTTCAGGGCCGTCTCGACCGCCTCGGTGCCGCTGTTGCCGAAGAACACCCGGTCCAGGCCCGGCGCGTACGACAGCAGCTTCTCCGCGAGCAGCCCCGGCAGCGGCTGGCAGTCGAAGCGGGTGAGGTCGGCCAGCCCGGCGTCCAGGACGTCGTGCAGCGCCTTGCGGACGACGGGGTGGTGGCGGCCCAGGCCCATCACCCCGAAGCCGGCGAGCATGTCGAGGTGGTCCCGGCCCTCGTCGTCCCAGAAGTACGCGCCCTCGGCCCGCTCGTAGACCTTGTCGAAGCCGATGGTGTGCAGCATGCGCGGCAACTGGTGGTTGAGGTACCTGGCGTGCAGGTCGTAGCGCTCGGCTCCGCGCTCGGCCAGCAGGGTCGCCAGGTCGAACCCCTTGGGTTCAGGATCGGGCGGTGTCATCGCTCACGTGCCTCTCGTCCGGGTGCTGCTGGTCCGCCGCGAGACGGGCCAGGGTGGCCCCGATCCGGCCCGCGATCTCGGCGGGGGTGAGCCCGATGTCGGCGAGCACCTCGCCGCGCTTGGCGTGCGCCAGGAACTGCTGCGGGATGCCGAAGTCACGGACCGGCACATCGGTCTCGGCGTCCCGCAGGGCCTGCGCGACGGCCGAACCGACGCCCCCGGCACGGCCGTTGTCCTCGATGACGGCGACCATGCGGTGCCGGGCGGCGAGCGCGGGGAGCTCCGCGTCGAGCGGCTTGACCCAGCGGGGGTCGACGACCGTGACGCCGACGCCGCGCTCGCGCAGCAGGGCGGCCGCGGCCAGGGAGACCGAACCGAGGGCGCCGACGGAGACCATGAGCACGTCCGGCCGGTCGCCGCGGTGCAGCACGTCCATGCCGCCCACCCGGTCGATGGCCGGCAGCGCCTCGCCGACGGTCTCCTTGGGGAAGCGGACGACGGTGGGCGCGTCGTCCACGTCGATGGCCTCCCGCAGCTGGGCGCGCAGCTGGTCGGCGTCGCGCGGCGCGGCGATCCGCAGGCCCGGGACGACCTGGAGGATCGACATGTCCCACATGCCGTTGTGCGAGGCGCCGTCGTCGCCGGTGACGCCCGCCCGGTCCAGCACGAAGGTGACGCCGCACTTGTGGAGCGCGACGTCCATCAGCACCTGGTCGAAGGCGCGGTTGAGGAAGGTCGCGTAGACGGCGACCACCGGGTGCAGGCCGCCGGTGGCCAGGCCCGCCGCGGAGACCGCCGCGTGCTGCTCGGCGATGCCGACGTCGTAGACGCGGCGCGGGAAGGCCTTGGCGAACTTCTCCAGCCCCACCGGCTGCAGCATGGCCGCGGTGATGGCCACGACCTCCGGGCGCTCCGCGCCGATCCTGACCATCTCGTTGCCGAAGACCGAGGTCCACTTCGGGCCGCTGGACGGGGTGAGCGGTTCGCAGGTGAGCGGGTCCATGGCGCCCACCGCGTGGAAACGGTCCGCCTCGTCGCGCTCGGCGAAGGCGTAACCGCGGCCCTTCTCCGTGAGGCAGTGGACGAGCACGGGGCCGTGGAAGCGCCGGGCCCGGCGCAGCGCCGACTCGACCGCGGCGACGTCGTGGCCGTCGATCGGGCCGAGGTACTTCAGGCCCAGGTCCTCGAACAGGCCCTGCGGGGCGAAGGCGTCCTTGAAGCCCTTCTTGGCGCCGTGCAGGGACTCGTAGAGCGGCTTGCCGACGACGGGCGTCTGCTGGAGCACCTGCTTGCCCCAGGCCAGGAAGCGCTCGTAGCCGTCGGTGGTGCGCAGGGTGGCCAGGTGGCTGGCGAGGCCGCCGATGGTGGGCGCGTAGGAGCGCTCGTTGTCGTTGACGACGATGATCAGCGGGCGGTCCTTGGCGGCGGCGATGTTGTTCAGCGCCTCCCAGGCCATGCCGCCCGTCAGGGCGCCGTCGCCGATGACGGCCACGACGTGGTCCTGCCGGCCGAGCACCTGGTTGGCCTTGGCGAGGCCGTCGGCCCAGCCCAGCACCGTGGAGGCATGGCTGTTCTCGATGACGTCGTGCTCGGACTCGGCGCGCGAGGGGTAGCCCGACAGGCCGCCCTTGCCGCGCAGTTTGGAGAAGTCCTGACGGCCGGTCAGGATCTTGTGCACGTAGACTTGGTGACCCGTGTCCCACAGGATGCGGTCGGCCGGCGAGTCGAAGACCCGGTGCAGGGCGACCGTCAGCTCGACCACGCCCAGATTGGGTCCCAGGTGCCCCCCGGTCCTGGCCACCGCCTGGACCAGGAATTCACGGATCTCCACGGCGAGTTCGCCCAGCCGCTCCGGCGGAAGGGCCTTCAGGTCGCGCGGACCACGGATGTTCTCGAGCAGCGACACTTTCCCACCTCGCTCCCCTACCGGGGATTGTTTCGCTTTAGCTCACACTGATCTGGGGCTCTCCTGACGGCGCTCCGTCGGCCTGCATGCGCTCGGCGAGCTTCATGGCCTCTTCGACGAGGGTCTCGACGATCTTCGACTCGGGGACGGTCTTGATGACCTCGCCCTTGACGAAGATCTGCCCCTTGCCGTTGCCCGAGGCCACCCCCAGGT
>NZ_JBIBGK010000027.1:0-1085 GCF_042956445.1 Streptomyces sp. NPDC008238
TTAAGGCTCCCAGTAGACGACTGGGTTGATAGGCCGGATGTGGAAGCCCAGTAATGGGTGGAGCTGACCGGTACTAATAAGCCGAGGGCTTGTCCTCAGATGCTCGCGTCCACTGTTTGGTTCCCGGGTTGCGAACGGTCGCACCGGTTGAACCAGTCACTTAACTGAAAAGTGTGCTTGTTCGCCTGACACCCGATGGTGTTTCGGTGGTCATAGCGTTAGGGAAACGCCCGGTTACATTTCGAACCCGGAAGCTAAGCCTTTCAGCGCCGATGGTACTGCAGGGGGGACCCTGTGGGAGAGTAGGACGCCGCCGAACAATCTTTATGGACCCTCGGTCCTGGCCAAAGCGCTGGGACCGAGGGTCTTTTTGTTTTTGGCGTGGTGCGCAACTCGCGGACTGGTACGAGAGACTGGCACTACAGCAGTACGAACGACAGGAGTCACGTCGATGTCCAACTCGCCCGAGGAACGGCCGGATCGGCCTGAGCGGCGCGCTCCGCGCCAGGGCGGCGACCGGGGTGGATACCGCAGCGGCGGCCCCCGGCGCGAAGGCGACCGAGCCGGCGGCGGCGGTTACCGCCGTCCCGAAGACCGTCCGCGCGGACGGTACGAGGACCGGGGTCGCGATGACCGGCGTGACGACCGCGGTGGGTTCCGTCGTGACGACCGCCCGCGTACCGACCGTCCCCGCGATGAGCGTCCCCGTGACGACCGGCGGGATGACCGCCGTGATGACCGTGGTGGGTTCCGTCGTGATGACCGGCCGCGCTACGACCGTCCCCGTGAGGATCGTCCGCGCGATGACCGGCGTGACGACCGCGGTGGGTTCCGTCGTGACGACCGGCCGCGCTACGACCGTCCCCGCGATGACCGTCCGCGTGACGACCGCGGCGGTTACCGTCGTGATGACCGCCCGCGTACCGACCGCCCGCGTACCGACCGTCCTCGTGAGGATCGTCCGCGCGATGACCGCCGTGACGATCGTGGTGGGTTCCGTCGTGATGACCGGCCCCGTTACGACCGTCCTCGTGAGGATCGTCCGCGCGATGACCGCCGTGACGATCGTGGTGGGTTCCGTCGTG
>NZ_JBIBGK010000027.1:1177-103600 GCF_042956445.1 Streptomyces sp. NPDC008238
CGTCGTGATGACCGGCCCCGTTACGACCGTCCCCGTGAGGATCGTCCGCGTGACGACCGCCGTGACGATCGTGGTGGGTTCCGTCGTGATGACCGGCCCCGTTACGACCGTCCCCGTGAGGATCGTCCGCGTGACGACCGCCGTGACGATCGTGGTGGGTTCCGTCGTGATGACCGGCCGCGCTACGACCGTCCCCGCGACGACCGGCGGGACGACCGGCCCCGTGGGCCGCGGCGGGACGACGACCGTGGCGGCTACCGTCGCGATGACCGCAGGGACGAGCGTCCCCGCGGGCCGCGGCGGGAGGACGAGCGGGGCCAGGGCGGCGGGCGCCGGCCGTACGTGCAGGGGCGTGGGCGGTTCGAGAACACCCGCGGCCGTGACGAGCGCCGTGAGGAGCGGGAGCCCGTCAAGCGGCTGCCGATCCCGGACGACGTCACGGGCCAGGAGATCGACCCCAGCGTGCGTCAGGAGCTCATGAGCCTGCCGAAGACGCTCGCCGAGGACGTGGCGCGCAACCTCGTCATGGTGGCCCGGCTGCTGGACGAGGACCCGGAACTGGCCTACGGCTACTCCAGGGTCGCGCTGCGGCTCGCGTCCCGTGTCGCAGCCGTGCGTGAGGCGGCCGGGTTCGCCTCGTACGCCACGGAGCGGTACGCCGAGGCGCTGGCCGAGTTCCGTGCCTGCCGGCGGATGACGGGCACGGTCGACCTGTGGCCGGTCATGGCGGACTGTGAGCGCGGCATGGGCCGTCCGGAGCGTGCGCTGGAGATGGCGGGTGCGCCGGAGGTGCACAAGCTGGACCGCGCGGGCCAGGTGGAGATGCGGCTGGTGGCCGCCGGTGCCCGGCGTGACATGGGCCAGAACGACGCGGCCGTCGTCACCCTGCAGAGCCCCGAGCTGGCGTCCAACGCCGTGCACCCGTGGACGGCGCGGCTGCGTTACGCGTACGCCGACGCGCTGCTCGCGGCGGGTCGCGAGGACGAGGCCCGCGAGTGGTTCGCCAAGTCGCTGGAGGCGGACCAGAGCGGCACCACGGACGCCTCCGACCGGCTGGCGCAGCTGGACGGCGTGGCCTTCGTGGACGTGCTGGACGAGGAGTCGGCGGCGGATCGCGACGGCGTCGTCGCCGCGGACGCCCCGGAGGCCGCGGACTCCGACGCGACCGACGACGAGGACGACGAGGACGACGAGGACGACGACGCCCACCGGGGCGGCGAGGCGCGCGAGGCCGCCGGGGCCGGTGACGCCGGCGAGCCGGACGTCGATCTGACCGACGAGGCGGACCCGACGGCGTTCCTCGACGACCCGTTCAAGTCGCCCTCCGAGCGCACCGAGGGCTGATCGCCGGAACGAAGGGCGGCATCCGCGTCATGCGGATGCCGCCCTTCGTGGTGTCCGGGGCCGGGATCAGTCGCAGGTGCCGTCGAGTTCCAGGCTTCGCAGCACCAGGCCGGTCGCCGGCTTCGGGCCGAACGAGGTCGACTTGCGCGGCATCGTCACACCCTGCCTGGCGAGGTCGTGGACGACGCTCTCGCGCACCGGGTGGATGAGCACGGCCGTGCCGCCGAACTGCTCGGCCCGCTCGACCGCGGCCTCCGTGTCGTGGATGTAGTGGATGTGCTCGGGGGCGTCGGGCACTTCCCAGATCCGGTCCAGGAGCAGGCTGTGCAGCACGGTGGCGTCCAGCTGCCGCCACGCGTCGGGCCGGTCGCGCGGGATGGCCCGGTCGAGGGCACCGGGGTCCGGGCGGTCCAGGAGGTGGAAGCGGCCGTCGCCGGTGAGCAGGAACGCGTTGCCCTCGGCCGCGGCGGCCGCCAGGGCGGCCAGGGCCTCCGGCAGGGGGCCGGGCAGCTCCCGTACGCGGAAGGAGTCGCGGGCGGCCTCGACGGCCCGTGCGACGGGCAGTTGCGGCAGCACGCGGTGGATGGCGCGGACCCGCAGCGGGTAGCGGGTGGTGTCGACGAGCAGCACCAGGCCGTAGTCCCACGGGCTCGGGGCCTCGTGCTCGGCCTGCAGCAGCAGGTAGGTGGCCCAGCGGTGGTGGCCGTCGGCGATGACGGCCTGGTGGCGGGACAGGTCGGCATCGACCGCCGCGATCGCCGGCGGGTCGGTGATCGCCCACAGCCGGTGCTGTATGCCGTCCTCGGTCGTCGTCGCGAGCAAGGGCGGCTCCGCCACGGCGCGTTCGACGACCTCGGCCGCCTCCCCGTCGTTGCCCTGGTACGCCAGCAGCAGCGGCTCGAGGTTGGCGGCGGTGGCGCGCATGAGGGCCGCGCGGTCGGCGACCGGGCCCGGCATCACGTCCTCGTGCGGCAGCACGATCCGCTCCTCGGGCGGGGTCAGTCGCAGGGCGCCGATCAGGCCGCGTTGCACCTGATCGCCCTCGCGCTGCTCGTACACGTACAGGGCGGGCTTGGGGTCGAGGGCCAGGACGCCCTCCTCCTGCCATTGGAACAGCGCCCAGGCGGCCTTGCGGTGCCGCCCGTCCGGGGGCTCGGCGGTGGGCAGGATGAGCCGCACGACGTTGTGCGGGTCGGCTGTCTCCAGGTGCCGCTGTCCCTCGGGCCGGACGACGACGTCGTACGGTGGCGAGGTGACCGCGGCCAGGCTGCCGACCCGCTCGGGGACGTAGCGGAGCGCGCGGAACGGCGCCAGCCGCAGGCCCCGTACAGCGGGTCCGGAATCGTTCATCCGGGCATGCTACGCGGGTCATGTCCGCGAAGTGTGCCGAGTGATCGACGACATACGAGGAGAGACCGCCCGATGAACCACCGGACCGGCCCGGCCGGCAGCGAAAGCCCGCTTGATCAGGCGTACGACACGGCCCTGCTCGACCTCGACGGAGTGGTCTATGCGGGTGGTGACGCGATCGCGCACGCCGTCGAGTCGCTCGGCGCGGCGCGGGCGCACGGCATGCGGCTGGCGTACGTCACCAACAACGCTGCCCGCACGCCGCAGACCGTCGCCGAGCACCTGACGCGGCTCGGCGTGCCGGCCGAGGCCGGAGAGGTCGTCACCTCCGCGCAGGCGGTGGCGCGACTGATCGCGGATCAGGTCCCGGAGGGCGCGCGGGTGCTCGCGATCGGCGGTGAGGGACTCGTGGACGCGCTGCGCGAACGCGGGCTCCAGCCGGTCGACTCGGCCGACGACGACCCCGCCGCGGTGGTGCAGGGCTACTCGCCCGAGGTGGGCTGGGGGCAGCTCGCCGAGGCCGCGTACGCGGTCAACCGCGGTGTGCCGTGGTTCGCGTCCAACACCGATCTGACGATCCCGACCGCGCGCGGCACGGCACCGGGGAACGGCGCGCTCGTCGAGGTCGTGCGGATCGCGACCGGCGGCGACCCGCAGGTCGCGGGCAAGCCGCTGCCGCCCATGCACCGCGAGACGGTCATCAGGACCGGTGCGCGGCGGCCGCTGGTGGTCGGCGACCGCCTCGACACGGACATCGAGGGCGCCCACGCGGGCGGCGTCGACTCGCTGCTGGTGCTGACCGGGGTCACCACCCCGGCCCTGCTGCTCGCGGCCCCGCCGCAGCACCGGCCCACCTACGTGGACGCGGACCTGCGAGGGCTGCTCACCCCGCAGCCCGAGGTCACGGACGCCGGCGGGGGCGCGTACCGCTGCGGGGGCTGGACCGCCTCGGTGCGCGACGGGGCGCTGCTGCTCGACCGTGCCGGCGAGGGCGAGGGCGAGCGCCCGGGCGAACCCATGGACGGGCTGCGGGCGCTGTGCGCGGTGGCCTGGACCCGGGCCGGGGACGGCTCCTGCGACCTGGACGCGGGGAAGGCGCTGGACCGGCTGGGGCTCTAGGGGCAGGCCCTAGAGGAGCTTGCGCAGCCGCAGCAGGTCGCGGAAGCCCGCCTCCAGCTTGACCCGGCCGCTGCCCCAGGCCTTCGCGAAGTGCAGCCTGCCGTCGACGAGCGCGACTAGGTCGTCACCGGCCATGGTGAGCCTTATCTCGGCGCGTTCGGCCGGCGGGCCCTGCACGGTGACCACGTCCTGGATGCTGCCGTCCACCAGACGTCCCACGAAGGTGACGTCGAGGTCGGTGATGCGGCAGCTGAGCGACCGGTCGAGCGCGGCCGCGCTGCGCAGGTCCCCCTCGGTCCTGGCGAGGTTCTCGGACAGCCGCTCGAGCGCGCTGCGGCACTCCTCGATGGTCGCCATGGGCGGTGCGTCTCCCGTTCGGACGTCGGGTGGTGCTGGTGCTGATCGACGGTACCGCAGCCCACCGTCGGGGAGATGCGGCGCCATAGGCGGTAGCGTCGTGACCGACGAAGTCTGGGAACTGGCGAAGGCGAGGAGTGAGGCGTATGCGGGACGCGTTGCGGACCTGTCTGCAGATCGCGGGCGGCCTGACCGAGGCCACCCGGCGACGGGCGGTCGGAGCGGCGAGGGAACTGCTCGACCAGACCGGGATAGACGTCGACGCGGTCCAGCGGAGCATCGGCGAGCGCATCCCGCCCGAGGTGCAGTCGCTCGCGGACGAGCTGATGGCGTCGGGACGGGCCAACCGCGACCTGCTCGTGGGGCTCATCCGCGAGGAGATCGACAAGGCCATGAGCCGGGTCGGCCGGCTGGCGGACGAGGTCACCAAGGTCGGTGTCGTCCTGGAGGCCCTGGAGCGCCGCATCCGCAACCTGGAGGACGACGACCGGGAGCCGGCCGTAAAGGACCTGGCGGACGAGGAGCCGGACCCCGGTCTGTACGTGCCGCCGCAGCCGCCGGTGGAGCACGTGCCGGTCGACGGGTACGCGGCCGCGCCCGCGCCGGTCGCCCGTAAGAACGCCGCCCCGGGGAAGGCGCCCGCGACGCCTGAGGCCCCCGCGACTCCCGCGACTCCCGCGGCTCCGGAGGCGGCCGAGGCCGCGCCCGCCGTGCCCGTCGCCCGGAAGAACGCCGCTCCGGCGAAGGCACCTGCGGCGAAGAAGGCGGCGCCTGCCGCGAGGAAGACCGCCACCGCGAAGAAGACGGCCCCAGCGAAGAAGGCGACCGCCTCCGGCGGGGCGTCCACGGCGAAGAAGACCGCCCCGGCCGCGAAGAGCACGACCGCGGCCGCGCCCGCGAAGAAGACGACGGCCGCCAGGAAGGCCACCCCGGCCAAGAAGGCGGTCCCCGCGAAGAAGACGGCCGCGGCGTCCGGCACCGCTGCCGCCACCCCGGCCAAGAAGACGGCGGCCGCCAAGAAGGCCACCCCGGCCAAGAACGCGGCCCCGGCCAAGAAGGCCACCCCCGCCAAGAAGGCCGCGACCGCGAAGAAGGCCGCGACCGCGAAGAAGACGGCGGCCCCCCGCACGCAGGAGGCGAAGGGCCGTGACTGAGACGGGGCCCGAGGGCGCGGCACCCGCGCCCGGACCGGAGGTCGGGCCCGCGCCGGCGGCCCTCGCGGCGGAGGCCGCCGAAACGGGGCCGCGTCCGCTGGGGGTCGTGCTGGAGGCGACGGGGAATACCGAGGTGGACGCCGTCCTTGTCCGCCTGCAGGACGCCGACCTGCTTCCCACCGAGGACCACGTCGAGGTGTACGAGGATGTACACCGTGGGCTGCGCGACACGCTCACGAGACTCGACGACGACAACAGGAGCTGAACCTCACGTGGCACGACGCCGACTCGACGCCGAGCTGGTGCGCCGGAACCTCGCCCGCTCGCGGGAACACGCCGGGCAGCTGATCGCCGCCGGCCGGGTGACCGTGGGCGGGACGACCGCGACGAAGTCCGCCACGCAGGTGGAGACCAGCGCCGCGCTCGTCGTGACCAAGGACGAATCGGACCCGGACTACGTCTCCCGCGGCGGCCACAAGCTGGCCGGCGCGCTGGCGGCGTTCGTGCCCCGTGGGCTGCTCGTGGAGGGGCGCCGCGCGCTGGACGCCGGGGCCTCCACGGGCGGTTTCACCGACGTCCTGCTGCGCGGTGGCGCGGCGCGCGTCGTCGCCGTCGACGTCGGCTACGGGCAGCTCGCGTGGTCGCTGCAGAGCGATGAACGCGTCACCGTGAAGGACCGTACCAACGTGCGCGAGTTGACGCTCGAGCAGATCGACGACGAGCCGGTGGACCTTGTCGTCGGCGACCTGTCCTTCATCCCGCTCGGGCTCGTCCTGCCCGCCCTCGTACGCTGCGCCGCGCCCGACGCGGACCTGGTCCTGATGGTCAAGCCGCAGTTCGAGGTGGGCAAGGAGCGACTGGGCAGCGGCGGGGTCGTCCGCAGCCCCGAACTGCGCGCAGAGGCCGTACGACAGGTCGCCGGGCAGGCGGCCGGACTGGGACTGGGGGTGCTGGGCGTGACCGCGAGCCCGTTGCCGGGACCGTCGGGGAATGTGGAGTACTTTCTGTGGCTGCGCGCCGGGGCGCCCGAACTGGACCCGGCGGATGTCGACCGCGCTGTGGCGGAGGGGCCCCGTTGAGCGAGACGAACGAGACGCACGAGGTGCACGGGACGTCCGGACGCACCGTCTTCCTGCTGGCGCACACCGGGCGGCCGGCGGCCATCCGCAGCGCCGAGCGGGTGGTCCAGGGACTCAGGCGCTGCGGCATCGGCGTCCGCGTGCTGGCCGAGGAGGCCGAGGAGCTGACGCTGCCGGGGAACGGCGCGGTGCAGCGGGTGCAGGAGATCGGACCGGACACCGTCGCGGACTGCGAGCTGATCGTCGTCCTGGGCGGTGACGGCACGCTGCTGCGCGGCGCGGAGTTCGCCCGCGCCTCCGGGGTGCCGATGCTCGGGGTCAACCTGGGCCGGGTCGGCTTCCTCGCGGAGGCCGAGCGCGACGACCTGGACAAGGTCGTCGACCGGGTGGTCACCCGCGACTACGAGGTCGAGGAGCGCATGACGATCGACGTCCTGGTACGCAACGACGGCCGGGTCGTCCACACCGACTGGGCGCTGAACGAGGCGTCGGTGGAGAAGCAGGCGCGCGAGCGGCTGCTGGAGGTCGTGACGGAGGTCGACGGCCGCCCGGTCTCCCGCTTCGGCGGCGACGGGGTGGTGATGGCGACCCCGACGGGGTCGACCGCGTACGCCTTCTCGGCCGGCGGGCCGGTGGTCTGGCCCGAGGTCGAGGCGCTGCTGATGGTGCCGATCAGCGCGCACGCGCTCTTCGCGAAGCCGCTGGTGACCTCGCCGCGTTCGGTGCTGGCGGTGGAGGTGCAGCCGAAGACCCCGCACGGCGTGCTGTGGTGCGACGGGCGGCGCTCGGTGGACCTGCCGGCCGGGGCCCGCGTGGAGGTCCGGAAGGGGGCGGTGCCGGTCCGGCTGGCACGGCTCCACCACGCCTCCTTCACCGATCGGCTGGTCGCGAAGTTCGCGCTGCCGGTGGCGGGCTGGCGGGGCGCGCCGCACTGAGTTTCCCCTCAGGGGTGAGGCCCGTCGCGCGGCGGCCCGCAAACCTCGTATGGTCGTATCCGTGTTGGAGGAGATGCGGATCCGGTCGCTGGGAGTCATCGAGGACGCCGTGGTGGAGCTGTCGCCCGGCTTCACCGCGGTGACCGGTGAGACCGGCGCGGGCAAGACCATGGTCGTCACGAGCCTCGGGCTGCTGCTGGGCGGCCGTGCCGATCCCGGCCTGGTCCGGATCGGGACGAAATCGGCGTCCGTCGAAGGACGGATCACGCTGGACGCGGGCGCGCCCGCCGCGGTGCGGGCCGAGGAGGCCGGCGCCGAGCTGGACGACGGAGCACTGCTGCTCAGCCGTACCGTCTCGGCGGAGGGGCGTTCCAGGGCCTTCGTGGGCGGGCGCTCGGTCCCCGTGGGGCTGCTGGGCGAGCTGGCGGACGAGCTGGTGGCCGTCCACGGCCAGACCGACCAGCAGGGCCTGCTGCGGCCGGCCCGCCAGCGCGAGGCGCTGGACCGGTACGCGGGCGACGCCGTGGCCGTGCCGCTGGCCAAGTACGCGGCCGCCTACCGGCGGGTGCGCGAGGTCGCGGGCGAGCTGGACGAGCTGACCACGCGGGCCCGCGAGCGGGCCCAGGAGGCGGACCTGCTGCGCTTCGGCCTGGAGGAGGTCGCCGCCGCCGAGCCGCTGCCCGGCGAGGACGCCGACCTGGCCGCCGAGGCGGAGCGGCTGGGCCACGCCGAGGCGCTCGCCTCGGCCGCGACCCTGGCGCACGCCGCGCTCGCGGGGAACCCCGAGGACCCCGAGGGCGTCGACGCGGGCATGCTCGTCGCGGGCGCCCAGCGCGCGCTCGACGCCGTCCGCTCGCACGACCCGGCGCTGGCCGCGCTCGCGGACCGGATCGGGGAGATCGGCATCCTCCTCGGCGACGTCGCCGGGGAACTCGCCGGGTACGCCGACGACCTGGACGCCGATCCGCGGCGCCTCGCGGCGGTGGAGGAGCGGCGGGCCGTCCTCGCCCACCTCACCCGCAAGTACGGGGAGACGATCGACGCCGTCCTGGCCTGGGCCGAGCAGGGCGCGGCCCGGCTCGGCGAGCTGGACGGCGACGACGAGCGGATCGATGAGCTCACGGCCGAACGCGACGCGCTGCGCGCCGAGCTCGGCGACCTCGCCCAGGCCCTCACCGACGCGCGGACGGAGGCGGCGGAACGCTTCGCCGCGGCCGTCACGGCGGAGCTCGCGCAGCTCGCCATGCCGCACGCCCGCGTCAGCGTCGCCCTCCGGCAGACGGCGGACGAGGAGGGCATCGAGGTCGGCGGCCGGCGGGTGGCCTTCGGCGCGACCGGCGCGGACGAGGTCGAGCTGCAGCTCGCGCCGCACCCCGGCGCCCCGCCGCGGCCCATCGCCAAGGGCGCGTCCGGCGGTGAGCTATCCCGCGTGATGCTCGCCGTGGAGGTCGTCTTCGCGGGGTCGGACCCGGTGCCGACGTACCTGTTCGACGAGGTCGACGCGGGCGTCGGCGGCAAGGCGGCGGTCGAGGTCGGCCGGCGCCTGGCGAAGCTGGCGCGCAGCGCGCAGGTCGTGGTCGTCACGCACCTTCCGCAGGTGGCCGCGTTCGCGGACCGGCAGTTGCTGGTGGAGAAAACCAATGACGGGTCGGTGACGCGGAGCGGGGTGCGCGTGCTGGAGGGCGAGGAACGGGTGCGCGAGCTGTCGCGGATGCTCGCCGGCCTGGAGGACTCGGAACTCGGCCGCGCCCACGCGGAGGAACTGCTGGCGGCGGCCCGCGAAGCGCGCTGACGCGCGCTGCCGCGCCCCAGGACGGGGGTACGCCGCATCGTGCTCAGCCTCTGTGCCCTGAAGGCGTGCGCGGGCCGCGGTGCGGCTCCGTCGTCGGCGACGGGTGGGCGACCGCCGTCCCCGGTGTGACGGGGTGCCCGTCTGGTCGTCCGGGGGCTGCCGGAGGGGGTCCGGGTGCCGTCGTTGCCGGTCGGTCCGTGGCCGGTCCGCGGTAGGCCTCGCCGTTCTGAGGCGCGGCCGGGTGCGCGTGGATGCCGGGCCCGGTGACGGGTGGGCGACCGCCGTCCTCGGTTGTGACGGGGTGCCCGTCCGGGGTGCCGGAGGGGGTTCCGAGTGTCACCGTCGCCGGTCGGTCCAGTGGCCGGTCCGCGGTGGGCCTCGCCGTTCTGTGGTGCGGCCGCCGTGCCCCGGAGGGGGTTCCGGGTGCCACGGTCGCCGGGGTCCCGGGGATTGCGGGGGAGGCGGGCGTCGGCGTCGGCGGCCGGCCTGCGGTGGGCCTCGCCGTCCTGGGGTGCGCGCGGTGGCGGGTGGGTGGCCGCCGTGCCCGGAGGGGGTTCCGGGTGTCCGCGTGGGCGGGTGCGCCGGAGGCGCCGCCCCGGCGCGCGCGGATGCCACGGCCGACGGCGGGTACCCCGGCTTACGGGTGCGGGGTCGGCGTGATGGGGGAGCCGAGGGCACTCGTAAGGGTGGTCCCGCGTACGTGTGGCCGGGTGGGGGCGGGGCATCGCTCCCTGGATGGCCTATCGGCCTGGCATCCTTGAGGGAGCGGACCCGCCGCCCTTCCCACGATGCCCAGTCAGGAGTCCTACCCCGCGTGAGCAGTTCACCGAGCCCCTTGCACGGGCAGCTGCACGCCGTCCACGTGCTGGGCGAGACGGCGCGGGCCCATGTCGCCTCCGTGGCGGGTGGTTTGGTGGCGCGCGGTGTGCAGGTGACCGTCTGCGGGCCGGGCGAGGCCGAGGAGCGGTACGGATTCGGCGCGGCGGGCGCGAGGTTCGCCCCGGTCGAGATCACGCGGCGCTCGCAGCCGAGGGCGGACGCGGCCGTGGTGACGGCCCTGCGGGCGGCGTGCGCCGGAGCGGACGTGGTGCACGCGCACGGGCTGCGGGCCGGGCTGCTGGCCACGATGGCGCTGAGCGGGCGCCGTACGCCGCTGGTGGTGACCTGGCACGGCGCGGTGCTGGCCGAGGGCGCGCGCGGGCGGGTGCTGCGGCTGCTGGAGCGCCGGGTGGCGCGGGCGGCGGCGGTGGTGCTGGGCGCCTCCTCGGACCTGGTGGACCGGGCCCGTTCGGCGGGGGCCCGCGACGCCCGGCTCGGGCCGATCGGGGTGCCGGCTCCACCGAGGGTCGCGCCGTCCGCGGAGGCGGCGGCGGAGGCGGAGCGGCGCCGGCAGAAGTCCCGGGACGAATTCGCCGTGGGGGAGCGTCCGTTGCTGCTCGCGGTGGGCCGCCTGGAGCCGCGCAAGGGCTACCACCTGCTGCTGGACGCGGCCCACGGCTGGGCGGGGCTGGAGCCGGCGCCCCTGCTGATCGTCGCGGGCGAGGGCTCGCTGCGTACGGAGCTGCAGGAGCGGATCGACGCCGAGGAACTGCCGGTGCGGCTGCTCGGCCGCCGTGACGACGTGCCCGAACTCCTCGCCGCCGCCGACGTGGTGGTGCTGCCGTCGCGGTGGGAGGCGCGCTCGCTGACCGCGCAGGAGGCGCTGCACGCGGGGGCGCCGCTGGTGGCGACCTCCGTCGGCGGTACGGCCGAACTCGTCGGCGAGGCCGCGGTGCTGGTGCCGTACGGCAATCCGAAGACGCTCGCCGACACCGTCACGCGTCTGCTGGCGGACCCGGCGCGGCGTGCGGTGCTCGCCGTCGCCGGTCCCGCGCAGGCCGCCACCTGGCCGACCGAGGATGACACGGTCGCCCAAGTGCTCAGCATCTACGACGAGTTGACCTCCCGCTGAGGGCCGCCGGGGGCGGCGGCCCCGCCGTCAGCCGCCGTACGCGCCGCTCGCGGTGAGCCGCAGGGCCGTGTCGATCAGCGGCACATGGCTGAACGCCTGAGGGAAGTTGCCGACCTGCCGCTGCAGTCGCGGGTCCCACTCCTCGGCGAGCAGGCCGAGGTCGTTGCGGAGCGCGAGCAGCTTCTCGAAGAGCCTGCGGGCCTCGTCGACCCGGCCGATCATGGCGAGGTCGTCGGCGAGCCAGAACGAGCACGCGAGGAAGGCGCCCTCGTCACCGGGGAGGCCGTCGAGGTTCTCGCCGCCGGGAGGGGCGTCGGTCGGGTAACGCAGCACGAAGCCGTCCTCGGTGGACAGCTCCCGCTGGATCGCCTCGATGGTGCCGATCACGCGCTTGTCGTCCGGCGGCAGGAAGCCCACCTGGGGGATGAGCAGCAGGGAGGCGTCCAGCTCGCGCGAGCCGTAGGACTGCGTGAAGGTGTTGCGTTCCTTGTCGTAGCCCTTCTCGCACACGTCGCGGTGGATCTCGTCGCGCAGTTCGCGCCAGCGCTCCAGCGGCCCGTCGACCTCGCCGGACTCGATGAGCTTGACGGTGCGGTCGACGGCGACCCAGGCCATGACCTTGGAGTGGACGAAGTGCCGGCGCGGGCCGCGGACCTCCCAGATGCCCTCGTCCGGCTCGTCCCAGTGGTCCTCCAGGTACTGGATGAGCCGGATCTGCAGCAGCGAGGCGTAGTCGTTGCGGGCCAGGCCCGTCATGTGCGCCAGGTGCAGGGCCTCGGTGACCTCGCCGTAGACGTCGAGCTGCAGCTGGTGGGCCGCGCCGTTGCCGACCCGGACCGGGATCGAACCCTCGTAGCCGGGCAGCCAGTCCAGCTCGGTCTCGCCGAGCTCGCGCTCGCCGGCGATGCCGTACATGATCTGCAGGTTCTCGGGGTCGCCGGCGACCGCCCGCAGCAGCCACTCGCGCCAGGCGCGGGCCTCGTCCCGGTAGCCGGTGCGCAGCAGGGAGGACAGGGTGATCGCCGCGTCGCGGAGCCAGGTGAAGCGGTAGTCCCAGTTGCGGACGCCGCCGATGTCCTCCGGGAGGGAGGTGGTGGGGGCGGCGACGATGCCGCCGGTCGGCCCGTACGTCAGGGCCTTGAGCGTGATCAGGGAGCGGACCACGGCGTCCCGGTAGGGGCCGTGGTAGGTGCACTGGGCGACCCACTCGCGCCAGAAGTCCTCGGTGGCCTCCAGCGAGGCCTCGGGCTCGGCCAGCGGGGGCGGCTCCTTGTGCGAGGGCTGCCAGCTGATGGTGAAGGCGATGCGGTCGCCGGGCGACACCGTGAAGTCCGCGTAGGTGGTGAGGTCCTTGCCGTACGTCTCGACGTCGGTGTCGTGCCAGACGGAGTCGGGGCCGGCGACGGCGACGGTGCGCTCGCCCACCTTGTGCACCCAGGGCACGACCCAGCCGTAGCTGAAGCGCATGCGCAGCGCGGAGCGCATCGGCACCCGGCCGCTGACGCCCTCGACGATCCGGATCAGCTGGGGGGCGCCGTCACGCGGCGGCATGAAGTCGATCACACGGACCGTGCCGCGGGGGGTGTCCCACTCGGACTCCAGCACCAGGGAGTCGCCCCGGTAGCGGCGGCGGGTGGCGGCCGGGGGCCGGGTGCCGTTCGCGTGGGCGGGACCGAGCCGCCAGTACCCGTGCTCCTCCGTGCCGAGCAGGCCCGCGAAGATCGCGGGGGAGTCGAAGCGGGGCAGGCACAGCCAGTCGACCGTGCCGTCCCGGCACACCAGGGCGGCGGTCTGCATATCGCCGATGAGTGCGTAATCCTCGATACGCCCGGCCACGTAGGTCTCCCAGTCGAACGACGGCGGCGCCCCGTGGGACTGGGGCGGTGATTGCGGTCTGTGGATCTGTCGACGAGCTCTTTCCCGGGAGCGGGCGGGGTAGTGCCGTGCCGGTTCACTCGCATCGAATCGATGTGTCCGAGCAGGATACGACGTCAACGCGGGCTGTGCGGAAGCGACGACCGCACCCGCTGGGCCGGTCGGGTGCATTTTGTCGTACCAAAGTCCCGGTGGCCTCGTTTTTCGTCAGAGAGCCGCCCGCACCGTCTGGTGCGCGTCACTGATACCCTGGTAGCCCGTGGGCCGGTGGGCTGAACCACTGAACCGCCGCGACGACACCCCTCTTCACCACCATGGTGCCGTCCCGACCACCACCTCGCGACCACGGGAGCCCCCTGTTGGCACTGCCGCCCAAATCCACGACGACCAAGCACCTCTTCGTCACGGGGGGTGTCGCCTCCTCGCTCGGCAAGGGCCTGACCGCCTCCAGCCTCGGCGCGCTGCTGAAGGCCCGCGGTCTGCGCGTCACCATGCAGAAGCTCGACCCGTACCTCAACGTGGACCCGGGCACGATGAACCCCTTCCAGCACGGTGAGGTGTTCGTCACGGACGACGGCGCCGAGACCGACCTGGACATCGGCCACTACGAGCGCTTCCTGGACGTGAACCTCGCCGGCTCGGCCAACGTCACCACCGGCCAGATCTACTCCTCGGTGATCGCCAAGGAGCGGCGCGGCGAGTACCTGGGCGACACCGTGCAGGTCATCCCGCACATCACCAACGAGATCAAGTCCCGCATCCGGCGCATGGCGACCGAGGACGTGGACGTGGTGATCACCGAGGTCGGCGGCACCGTGGGCGACATCGAGTCGCTGCCCTTCCTTGAGTCCGTCCGCCAGGTCCGGCACGAGGTGGGCCGGGACAACGTCTTCGTGATGCACATCTCACTGCTGCCGTACATCGGCCCCTCCGGCGAGCTGAAGACCAAGCCGACGCAGCACTCGGTGGCGGCGCTGCGCAGCATCGGCATCCAGCCCGACGCGATCGTGCTGCGCGCCGACCGCGACGTGCCGACGTCCATCAAGCGCAAGATCTCGCTGATGTGCGACGTGGACGAGGAGGCGGTGGTCGCCGCCATCGACGCCCCGTCGATCTACGACATCCCCAAGGTGCTGCACACCGAGGGCCTGGACGCCTACGTCGTCCGCAAGCTGAACCTGCCGTTCCGCGACGTCGACTGGACGGAGTGGGACGACCTGCTCGGCCGGGTCCACCAGCCCGAGCACGAGGTGAAGGTCGCGCTCGTCGGCAAGTACATCGACCTGCCCGACGCCTACCTGTCGGTGACCGAGGCGCTGCGCGCCGGCGGCTTCGCCAACAACGCCAAGGTCAACATCAAGTGGGTGACCTCGGACGAGTGCAAGACCCCGGCGGGTGCCGCCCGTCAGCTCGGCGACGTGGACGCGGTCTGCATCCCCGGCGGCTTCGGCGACCGCGGCGTGGAGGGCAAGGTCTCGGCGATCACCTACGCCCGGGAGAACCGCATCCCGCTGCTCGGCCTGTGCCTGGGCCTGCAGTGCGTGGTCATCGAGGCGGCCCGCGGCCTGGCCGGCATCCCGGACGCCAACTCGACCGAGTTCGACCCCGCCACCGCGCACCCGGTGATCTCCACCATGGCCGAGCAGCTCGACATCGTGGCCGGCCAGGGCGACCTCGGCGGCACCATGCGGCTGGGCCTGTACCCGGCGAAGCTCGCCGAGGGCTCCATCGTCCGCGAGGTCTACGGCGGCGAGCCCTACGTCGAGGAGCGGCACCGCCACCGCTACGAGGTGAACAACGCCTACCGCGGCGAGCTGGAGAAGAAGGCCGGCCTGCTGTTCTCCGGCACCTCCCCGGACAACACCCTGGTCGAGTACGTCGAGTACCCCCGCGACGTGCACCCGTACCTGGTGGCCACCCAGGCGCACCCCGAGCTCAAGTCCCGCCCGACCCGTCCGCACCCCCTGTTCGCGGGACTGGTCGCGGCCGCCGTCGAGCGCCTCAAGGGTTGATCGGTACGGTTGCGGGGGCGGGCCGGCGAACGGGCCGCCCCCTGCACCGCGTACGGAGGGCACCATGCTGAAGGACACCCCCGAGGAGTGGCGGGTCACCGCCACCGCCACCCCCTTCGCCGGGAAGAAGACCGGCGTCCGCACCGACGACGTCGTCATGCCCGACGGCAGCGTCGCCCGGCGCGACTACCAGGTCCACCCGGGCTCGGTGGCCGTGCTCGCCCTCGACGACCAGGACCGGGTCCTGGTCCTCAAGCAGTACCGCCACCCCGTGCGGATGAAGCTGTGGGAGATCCCCGCCGGGCTCCTCGACGTCCCCGGCGAGAACCCGCTGCACGCCGCCCAGCGCGAGCTGTACGAGGAGGCGCACGTCAAGGCCGAGGACTGGCGGGTGCTCACGGACGTGTACACCACGCCCGGCGGCTGCGACGAGGCCGTGCGGATCTTCCTGGCCCGGGGCCTGTCCGAGGTGGAGGGCGAGCGCTTCGAGGTGTCGGAGGAAGAGGCCGACATGGAGTCCGCGCGCGTGCCGGTGCAGGAGCTGGTCCGCGGGGTCCTCGCGGGCGAGCTGCACAACAACTGCCTCGTGGTCGGAGTGCTGTCGTTGCAGGCCGCCCGGGCCGGGGACGGCCTGGAGGCGCTGCGCCCGGCCGAGGCCGAGTGGCCCGCGCGACCGTTCTCCGCGTGATTGGTTCGGTCTGACCATCCGATCGTCCGAGAGGGTGATCATTGGCCGGATCCGCCGCGTCGCGTACGGGGGTTGGACCCCCACCGTGAACTAGGCTCTTGCCGTTCGTAGGAGAACGGGAGTGGGCCCGTGGCGGATCACGTGCTGGACGCCGACGCATCGGCGGCGGCCTCTGACGACGGCCCGTGGGAGCCGGCGTCACAGACCCCGGCACACGGCACGCTGCCCCCCGGCCTGCCGGGTTTCGTCGGCCGCCGCCGCGAGCTCGAGGAACTGCGCGCCGACATCGACCGGCCGGGCCTGGCCGCCCTGCGCGGCCAGACGCCCGACGGCAGTCGTGTCCTGCTCGTGGCCGGCCGGCCGGGCTCGGGACGCACGGCGCTGGCCGTGCGGCTCGCCCACGAGGTGGCCGACCGCTACCCCGGCGGTCAGTTCTACGTACGGCTCAGCGAGAACGACGGCCGTCCGGTGCCGCCCGAGCAGTCCGCCCGCGACCTGCTGCGCGCGATGGACGTGGAGGTCGAGCCGGCCGCGGAGCCCGAGGAGCTGCTCGCCGCGCTGCGCACCGCCCTGAACGGGCGCAAGGCCGTCCTCGTCCTGGACGACGTCGTCGACTCCCGGCAGCTGCTCGACCTGTTGCCCAGGGGATCGGGGAACCTGCTGGTGGCCACCGCCGAGGGGCCGCTGCCCGGCGTCCACGACGTACGCCCGTGCACCCTGGGCGGGCTCGACCCGGCGGCCTGCGTGGACCTGCTGACCGAGGCGATCGGGCGGGTGCGGATCACCAACGACCCGCGGGCCGCGGAGGGCCTGGTCCAGGAGTGCGGCGGGCACCCCGGGGCGCTGCGGCTCGTCGCCGCCTGGCTCGCCGCGCAGCCGCGTACCCCCGTCGCCGAGGCCACCCGCAGGCTGCACGCCGACGCCGGCGAGCCGGCGGCCGCGAACGCGGCGTCCGACGGCGGCGCGGCCACCCGCGGCAACGGCACGCTCCGCGCGGACGTCGGGCACCGCACGGGCAGCGGCCCGCTGCCGGAGGCGTTGCGCGGTCTGGCCGCGGACGGGCAGGCACGGGTGCTGCGCCGGGCGGGCGCTCCGGGCGAGCCCGCGGCGAAGGCGGCCGGCGGCGCACGGGAGGCCGACGGGACCGGGACGGCGAAGGAGAAGGGGAGCGCCGCCGCGGCGTCCACCCCGCGTGCCACTCCTGCGCCGGAGCTGCTGCGCGCCTTCCGTTTCGTGTACGGGGCGCTCTCGCCCGCCGTGTCCCGGATGCTGCGACTGCTCGCGCTCGCCCCCTCGGGCCTGACCGACGCGCACACCGCCTCCGCGCTGGGCGGCTGCTCGGTCGAGGCCGCGCAGGCCACGCTGGCGGACCTGGCCGCCTGCGGACTGCTGCACCCCGAGCCGGTCCTCGGCGAACTGCCGGCGCAGTACCGGGTGCCGGGCTGGCTCACCCCGCCGCTGCGGGCGCTGCTGGAGGGCACGGAGAAACCGTCCGAGGTGCAGCTCGCCCGCGCCCGGATGCTGGAGCGCACGGTACGGCTGCTGCACGCGTGCCGGATGTGCCTGGAGGGCGAGGAGGAGCCCGACGGGCTGCCCAAGTCCCTGCGCTTCCCCGGCCGTCCGGTCGCGGCGGGGTGGCTGCGGATGCGGCTGCCGGTCCTGCTGGCCGCCGCGCGGCTGGCGGTCGCGGACGGCGACCTGGACACCCTGGCCCGCCGCCTGATGGCCGCGCTCGTGCGCGCCCTGGCCGCGGACCCCGACGGCGGGGCGACGGCGCCGGAGCGCTACCGGCTCCACCACCTGGTGCTGGACGTCGCCGAGCGGCGCGGACTGCACCGGGAGAAGGCGGCGGCCCTGCTGAACATCGGCGACCTGGACGTCGAGGCGGTCCGCCCGCTGGACGCCCTCGACCGCTACCGGGCCGCGCTGGTCGCCTCCCGGGAGGCGTACGACGGGGACGCCGAGGGCCGCGCGCTGGAGGCCATCGCCGGGACCTACCTGGAGCTGGACGACCCGCAGCGGGCCTCCGACTGGTACGGCCGGGCGCTGGCCCTGCGGCAGGCCCGCGGCGAGCTCGTCCACCAGGCGCGGCTGCACGCCCGGCTCGGCGCCCTGTTCACCTACGCCGGCCACTACGGCAACGCATTGCGCGAGTGGCGTGCCGCGGCCGCCGCGCACCGGCGGCTGAAGGACCTGCCCGCGCAGGCCCGGGCGCTCAGCGAGGTGGCCCGGGTCCAGGAGTACGCGGGGCACCCGGAGGACGCGCTGCGGACCTGCCGTGACGCCCTGTACTGGGCCCGGCAGGCCAAGGAGCGGCGACTGGAGGGCGCGGTGCTGCTGCGGATGGCCGACACCCTGGACCGGCTGGGGGACCCAGCGGGCGCCCGGTTGCAGCGGGCCGCCGCGCGGCGGCTGCTGCCGGCCGAGGAGATTCCGCAGCCGGAGGAGGACTGAGGGCCCCTGTTTCCGGGGCCGAGGGCCCGCTGGGGCCCCTCAGATCGCGCCGAGAGCGAGCTGTACCTACGAAACTGCCAATGCCTTCGCTGAAAGTAGTCACTTTGTAAGGCTGGACAGTGACTCTTCCTTCACTACACTTGGTCGCACCGCAGAACATCGCGGTCAGGTCCGATGTACCCCGTCATCGGGCGACATGTCCGGAGACCTGCTAGAAACCCTCCACTCCCGTGAACAGGACCGTGATCGACGTGAAGGTCGGCATCCCCCGCGAGGTCAAGAACAACGAGTTCCGCGTGGCCATCACCCCCGCCGGCGTGCACGAGCTCGTCCGCGGCGGCCACGAGGTGTTCGTCGAGCAGGACGCCGGCGTCGGCTCGTCCATCCCGGACGGGGAGTACGTCTCCGCCGGCGCGACGATCCTCCCGACCGCCGACGAGGTGTGGGCCGTCGCCGACCTGGTGCTGAAGGTCAAGGAGCCGATCGCGGAGGAGTACCACCGGCTCCGCAAGGACCAGACCCTCTTCACCTACCTGCACCTGGCCGCGTCCCGCGAGTGCACCGACGCGCTGCTGGAGTCCGGCACCACCGCGATCGCCTACGAGACCGTCGAGCTCGCCAACCGCCAGCTGCCGCTGCTCGCCCCGATGTCCGAGGTGGCCGGCCGGCTCGCCCCGCAGGTCGGCGCGTACCACCTGATGCGCTCGGCCGGCGGCCGCGGCGTGCTCCCCGGCGGCGTCCCGGGTGTGGCCCCGGCCAAGGCCGTCGTCATCGGCGGCGGCGTCTCCGGCTGGAACGCCACGCAGATCGCCGTCGGCATGGGCTTCCACGTCACCCTGCTCGACCGGGACATCAACAAGCTGCGCGAGGCCGACAAGATCTTCGGCACCAAGGTGCAGACCATCGTCTCCAACGCCTTCGAGCTGGAGAAGGCCGTCCTCGAGGCCGACCTCGTCATCGGTGCGGTCCTCATCCCGGGTGCCAAGGCCCCCAAGCTCGTCACCAACGAGCTGGTCTCGCGCATGAAGCCGGGCTCGGTGCTCGTCGACATCGCCATCGACCAGGGCGGCTGCTTCGAGGACTCCCGTCCCACCACGCACGCCGAGCCGACCTTCGCGGTGCACGACTCGGTCTTCTACTGCGTCGCCAACATGCCGGGCGCGGTGCCGAACACCTCCACCTACGCGCTCACCAACGCGACGCTGCCCTACATCGTCGAACTCGCCAACCGCGGCTGGCGCGAGGCGCTGCGCCGGGACGCCGCGCTCGCCAAGGGCCTCAACACCCACGAGGGCCAGGTCGTCTACGGCCCGGTCGCCGAGGCGCACGGCCTGGACGCGGTGGACCTCGGCACCGTCCTCGGCTGACGGCCGCCTCATCGATTGATCGATTTTTCGCGTTGGCGTCAACTTGTCGCCAATCCGGTACGCACGGCCGGGTCTTGAGTCCCAAGGCCCGGCCGTTCGCGTGGAACCATACTGTTTTGCCGATTCGTCCCCCCGCGAAACATCCCCGGCGTCGTCGTTACACCCTTGACAGCGAGACGTTCGGTTGCCGACACATCGTGCCGTGTCCGGTGGATTGTGTTGCTGTGAACCACCGACACGCCATAGAGTCGCCAACCGTCGGCATGCTGCAACGCTGACCTATTGAGAAGTTTCCTGGTCACCAAGGAGGTAAGACGACTTGTGAATGAGTCGACATTTGCTCCCGGGGGTGGTCAGCCAGGAATGACCGTGCAGACCGACGGTTCCGCACGACTCGGACCGGTGGCCTCCGTGGCCGTCCGGACGTTCGAGGCGCGCAGGGCCGGCACAGACAACGAGACGCGCTACGCGAACCCCATGGCCCAATACGAAGAAGAGCTGCAGGACGGTCAGTTCTACGACCCCGACGCGGAGTACGAACCCGACCCCGAGTACGCGGCCACCCTCGCACCCGACGCGGCGCGCCAGCGCCGTGAGCGCGTGGGCCCCACCGGCCGCCCGTTGCCGTACTTCCCGATCCCCGGCCCGCTGACGGACCACGGCCCGGCGAAGATCATCGCGATGTGCAACCAGAAGGGCGGCGTCGGCAAGACGACCTCGACCATCAACCTGGGTGCCGCGCTCGCCGAGTACGGCCGCCGCGTCCTCCTGGTCGACTTCGACCCGCAGGGCGCGCTCTCCGTCGGCCTCGGCGTCAACCCGATGGAACTGGACGTCACGGTCTACAACTTGCTGATGGAGCGCGGGCTCTCGGCCGACGAGGTGCTGCTGAAGACCGCGGTGCCCGGCATGGACCTGCTGCCCAGCAACATCGACCTGTCCGCCGCGGAAGTCCAGTTGGTCAGCGAGGTGGCCCGGGAGTCGTCGCTGCAACGCGCGTTGAAGCCGCTGCTGCCCGACTACGACTACGTCATCATCGACTGCCAGCCGTCGCTCGGCCTGCTGACGGTCAACGCCCTGACCGCGGCCCACCAGGTGATCGTCCCGCTGGAGTGCGAGTTCTTCGCGCTGCGCGGAGTCGCGCTGCTCACCGAGACCATCGAGAAGGTCAGGGAACGGCTCAACCCCGAGCTGGAGCTGGACGGCATCCTCGCCACGATGTACGACTCGCGGACCGTGCACAGCCGCGAGGTGCTGGCGCGCGTCGTCGAGGCCTTCGACGACCACGTCTACCACACCGTCATCGGACGGACCGTCCGCTTCCCGGAGACCACGGTCGCCGGTGAGCCGATCACCACCTACGCCTCCAACTCGGTGGGCGCCGCCGCCTATCGCCAGCTCGCCAGGGAGGTGCTCGCCCGGTGTCACGCCGAGTGAGTCTCCCGGGGGCCGACGAACTGTTCCGCACGACGGGGGGACGGGGGCTCCAGTCCCCGGCGCCGCGGCAGCACGCCAACGGCGAGACTCCCGGCGCGGGTCCGGGCGGTGGCCCGGGCGCGGACCCCGCGGCCCCCGGCGAACGCCCGCTGCGGCAGGTGCCGGCCCCCGCCGAGGAGCCGGCGGCGGAGGAGGCGCCGGTCAGCGAGTCCGCGACGCCTTCCGAGGCGGCCGAGCACGGCGGACGGGACACCGCCGCCGACCCCGGCGCCCAGCCGGCCCCCGCGGCCCGCTCCGTCCCGGAACAGGCGGGTCCGTCCGGTCCGCCCGTACGGCGCGGCCTGCAGGCCCCCGGAACGGGCTCCACGGGCCCCCAGGCGGCCCCGCAGCCGCCCCAGCCACCGCAGCCGCGCCGCAAGTCCGGACGGGCTCCCAGACGGCCCAGCGGGCGCGAGCGCCACGACGAGAAGATCACCGTCTACGTCTCCGCCGAGGAGCTGATGGACCTCGAGCACGCCCGCCTCGTCCTGCGCGGGGAGCACGGGCTCGCCGTCGACCGCGGGCGGATCGTCCGCGAGGCGGTCGCGGTGGTCCTGGCCGACCTCGAGTCCCGCGGCGACGCGAGCATCCTCGTACGCCGCCTGCGCGGCCGCTGACACGCTCCGCGCGATACGGTGCCGTCCTCCGTACGGCCCCGTCAGCACCACCTGGACCCCCCATGCCCCCCGACGACACCGCCAGCCCGCAGCGCTCCCGCCGCCTCCTCGGCCGCGGCCCCGGCGCGAGCCCCGTGCCGCCCCCTGCCGCGGCCGAGGAGGGCGTGGACGGCCCGGGCGCGGGCGACGGGGCCGGTGATCCCGGCCACACCGCGTCCCCGGTGCCGCCGCCCGCCGTCGCCGAAGCCGTGGCGGAGACCGCCCCGGAACCCGGGGGACCCCCGCACGTCGTCACCCCGCCGCCCGCACCGGAGGCCGGGGAGCCGCCCGCCACCGACGAGCCGGCGGACGAGGGCGAGCCGGTCGACGGGGGCGAGCCCGGGGACGAGGACGGCGGCGCCGCGAACGACGGCCGCTTCACCGTCCGGCTGGCGAACTTCGAGGGCCCCTTCGACCTGCTGCTGCAGCTGATCTCCAAGCACAAGCTCGACGTCACCGAGGTCGCCCTCTCCAAGGTGACGGACGAGTTCATGACGTACATCCGCGCCATGGGACCCGACTGGGACCTGGACCAGACCACGGAGTTCCTGGTCGTCGCGGCCACCCTGCTGGACCTGAAGGCCGCCCGCCTGCTGCCCGCCGCCGAGGTGGAGGACGAGGAGGACCTCGCCCTGCTGGAGGCCCGGGACCTGCTCTTCGCCCGGCTGCTGCAGTACCGCGCGTACAAGCGGATCGCCGCGATCTTCGCCGAGCGCCTGGAGGCCGAGGCGCTGCACCACCCCCGCACCGTGGGGCTGGAGCCGCAGCACGCCGAACTGCTGCCCGAGGTGGTGCTGAGCATCGGGCCGGAGCGCTTCGCGCAGCTCGCCGTCAAGGCGATGCAGCCGAAGCCGAAGCCGCAGGTGTACGTGGACCACATCCACGCGCCGCTGGTGAGCGTCCGCGAGCAGGCCGAGCACGTCGTCGCGATGCTGCGGGAGCGCGGCGAGGCGAGCTTCCAGGAGCTCACCTTCGACGCCCCCGACACCCTGACGGTCGTGGCACGCTTCCTGGCCCTGCTGGAGCTCTACCGGGAGAAGGCCGTGGCGCTCGACCAGGAGGAGGCCCTCGGTACGCTCCGGGTCCGCTGGACGGGCGGCGCGGCGGCGCCGGACCAGCCGCTGGTCACCGACGAATTCGACCAGGCGCCCGCCGCCGCGAAGGACGGGAAGGATGGCTGACGTGACGGAGGTGACCGGAGTGACCGAGCCGGCGTCCCAGGCGCTCGAGACGGTCGAAGGGACCGAAGGGACGGCCGGCGGTGCGCCCGCGGGGTTGCTGTCCGTGGCGGAGCTGGAGCTTCGGCCCGCCCTGGAGGCGGTCCTGATGGTCGTGGACGAGCCCGTCACCGAGGAGACCCTGTCCAAGGTTCTGGAGCGTCCGCGCCGGGAGATCGCCACCGCCCTGCACGACCTCGCGGAGGAGTACGCCGCCCAGGGCCGCGGCTTCGACCTGCGGCTGATCGCCGGCGGCTGGCGCTTCTACACCCGGCCCGCGTACGCCGCGGCCGTGGAGAAGTTCGTCCTGGACGGCCAGCAGGCCCGGCTCACCCAGGCCGCGCTGGAGACGCTGGCGGTCGTCGCGTACCGGCAGCCGGTCAGCCGTTCGCGGGTCTCCGCGGTGCGCGGGGTCAACTGCGACGGCGTGATGCGCACCCTTCTGCAGCGGGGTCTGGTGGAGGAGTGTGGGACGGAAGCCGAGACAGGTGCGATCCTGTACAGGACGACGAACTACTTCCTGGAGCGGATGGGCCTGCGCGGCCTGGACGAGCTGCCCGAGCTCGCCCCGTTCCTCCCGGAGGCGGACGCCGTCGAGGCGGACTCCCTGGAGGGCGTCCCCTCATTCGACCCGGACTCGACGACGGATAGTTGATGCGAAGCAGTAGCGGCAGCGGCAGGAACAGTGGCGGCAACCGGAATCCCCGGGGTGCCGATGGGGGCGGCTCCCGGTCGAGGACCGGGGGACAGCGCGACGACCAGCAGAAGCGCGCGGGCCGGCCCCGTCCGGAGGAGCGCCGCTACGACGTCGGCGGCGGCGCCGGTGGGTCCGGCGGCTCCGGCGGACCGGGGGGAGCCGCCAAGCGCGGCACCGGCGGCAAGCCGGGCGGCGCGTCCGGCAAGCCCCGCAAGTCCGCGCCCGCGCGCCCGCGCGAGCTGGACGCCCAGATCGAGGAGCGCAACCGCGAGCGGCACAGCAAGCCCAAGCTGAACCTGCCCAAGACCTTCCCCGGCGCGGAGCAGGAGGGCGAGCGCCTGCAGAAGGTGCTGGCGAGGGCGGGCATGGGCTCGCGCCGCGCGTGCGAGGAGCTGATCGAGCAGCGCCGCGTCGAGGTGAACGGCAAGATCGTCACCGAGCAGGGCCTGCGGGTGGACCCCGACAAGGACGAGGTGCGCGTCGACGGGCTGACCGTCGCCACGCAGTCGTACCTGTTCTTCGCCCTGAACAAGCCGGCCGGCGTCGTCTCCACGATGGAGGACCCCGAGGGCCGCCAGTGCCTCGGGGACTACGTCACCAACCGTGAGACCCGGCTCTTCCACGTGGGGCGGCTGGACACCGAGACCGAGGGCATCATCCTGCTCACCAACCACGGCGAGCTGGCCCACCGTCTCACCCACCCCCGCTACGGCGTGCAGAAGACCTACCTCGCCGCGATCAACGGTGTGCTGCCGCGCGACATCGGCAAGCAGCTGAAGAACGGCATCCAGCTGGAGGACGGCTACGCCCGCGCCGACAGTTTCCGCGTCGTGCAGCAGACCGGCAAGAACTACCTGGTCGAGGTCACCCTGCACGAGGGCCGCAAGCACATCGTCCGCCGCATGCTCGCCGAGGCGGGCTTCCCGGTCGACAAGCTGGTCCGCACCAGCTTCGGCCCGATCGCGCTCGGCGACCAGAAGTCGGGCTGGCTGCGGCGGCTCACCAACACCGAGGTGGGCATGCTGATGCGCGAGGTCGACCTCTGAGCCGTCCGCACCCCGACGGTACGGGCCCGGTCCGCCTCCCGTGGCGGACCGGCGTCCCGGGCCCGGCGACCAGCCGGCCTCCGGCCGCTCTGCGGCTGCTCCCGGGATAAGGACTTTCCCGGAAGGTGCCGTTCCGGGAAGGATGGCGCCATGACCATCCACGCCGAACGCCTGCGCGGGGCCGGGCTGCCCGAACTCACCCCGGACCTCGCCCAGCAGGGACACCCGTTGCTGTTCGCCACCGTCTCCGGTGCGCACCTGTACGGCTTCCCGTCCCGTGACTCGGACGTGGACCTGCGCGGTGTCCACCTCCTGCCGCTGGCCGACCTGATAGGGCTGCGGGAGGGCGAGGAGACCCAGACCCGCATGTGGGAGCAGGACGGCCTCGAACTCGACCTGGTCACCCACGACCTGCTGAAGTTCGCTCGGCTCATGCTGCGGCGCAACGGCTACGTGCTGGAGCAGTTGCTGTCCCCGCTCGTGGTGCACACCAGCGGCGTCCACGCCCAGCTGGTCGACCTCGCGCCCGGCGTCATCACCGGTCACCACGCCCACCACTACCGGGGCTTCGCCCGTACCCAGTGGGAGCTGTACGAGAAGACCGGCGAACTCAAGCCGCTGCTCTACACCTTCAGGGTGCTGCTGACCGGCATCCACCTGATGCGCACGGGCGCCGTCGAGGCGCACCTGCCGACGCTGCTGGAGCACGTCCCCGCCCCCGGCTACGTCCGCGAACTCATCCACGAGAAGGCCGTCGCCGAGCACGGCCTGGCCATGGACCTCGACCCGCGGCGCGTCCGCGCCGACGTCGACGTCCTCCACACGGTTCTGGACGACGCGCAGCGCGACACCCGGCTGCCCGGCGAGCCGACGGCCTACGACGCCCTCCACGACCTGGTCGTCCGCACCCGGGTGGCCGCCGTATGAGACGCGCCGCATCGGGGGCGATGGCGGGGCTGGCGATCGGCGACGCGCTCGGCTTCCCCACGGAGTTCAACGACGTCCCGTCGATCCTGGCCAAGTGCGGCCCGTGGCGGGAGATGGAACTGCCCCGCCCGGCCTTCGTCACCGACGACACGCAGATGACCCTCGCCCTCGCGCGCGGGCTGCGCACGGCGACGGAACGCGGCCCCCTCACGCCGTCCCGGCTGGCCCGCCCGGTGCGCGAGGAGTACGTCGACTGGTACCACTCGCCCGACAACAACCGCGCCCCCGGCCGCACCTGCCTGGTCGCCTGCGCGAAGCTGGACCACCCGGACCGGCCCTGGCAGGAGGCCAGCCAGACGGGCTCCAAGGGCTGCGGCGCGAACATGCGGGTCGCCCCGATCGGGCTCGTCCCCGGGCTGCGCCCCGACGAGCGGTCCGGGGCGGCGCAGTTGCAGTCCGCGCTCACCCACGGCCACCCCACGGCGCTCGCGGCCTCCGACCTCACGGCGCACGCCGTCCACCTGCTCGCGGGGGGAGCGGAGCCGACGGAACTGACCGGCCTGCTGCGCGGCTACGCGGCGCAGCAGCGCGACACCTACCACGAGTGGTGGCTCGGGGACCTGTGGCTGCGCGCCCACGACCACGGCCCGTTGGCCTTCGTCCGCCGTGGCTGGGACGAGTGCGTCGAGGTGCTCGACCGCCTCGACGCGGCGCTCGCGGCGCCCGACCGCGAGGCCGATCCGTGCCTGGCGACCGGCGCCGGATGGATCGCCGAGGAGGCCCTGGCGACCGGCCTGCTGTGCTTCCTGCTCTTCCCGGACGAGCCCGTCACCGCGGTGCGCCGGGCGGCGTGCTCCTCCGGTGACTCCGATTCCATCGCCTGCCTGGCGGGCGCCTTCGCCGGCGCGCACCACGGCCTGGCGGCCTGGCCGGAGGCCTGGCTGGAGCACCTCGAGCACCGGGACGAACTACTGGCCTTCGGCGCCCTGTGGGACGGTGACGGCGGCTGACGCCCGCCGGACCCGGAACAGGAAGTCCTCGACGCGGGCCCGGTCCGGCTCGTCCGGGAGCGGGCTGTGCGAGGCGGCGGCCGCCGCCTCCTCGTACAGCCGGCGCATCCAGGCCTCCGTCTGGGACCAGCCCACCTCGCCCCGCTTGACCGCCAGCAGCCGCTCGCGGTGCTCGCCGACCTCGATGCGCAGCTCGCCGGTGCGCAGCAGGTCGCGGGCGCTGATCAGCAGCCGCAGCAGGTGCATGGCGTGCTTCCAGCGGGGCGCGCCGTGCGTGCGGACGTCGGCCTCCAGCTTCCGCAGCTGGCCCGTGGCGTAGCGGGCGAAGCTCTCGTGGACGTGCCGGGACAGGAAGGCGCCGCGCAGGGCGAGCAGTTCCCTGCCGGTGTCGTCCACGTGCTCGACCAGGGGGGAGTGCAGGCACTCCAGGATGTTGGGGTTGGCGCGCAGCGCGAGCTCGCAGAACCGCTCCAGCTCCCAGGAGAACTGCTCGCGCTCCGGACCGTCCACGTGACGGGGCGGCTTGTCGAACCGCCAGAAGAGCGGGGTGGGCGCGACGTACACCCCGCGGCGGTCCGTGTCGCTGCCGTCCGTGGCCAGTCCGAAGGCGCGCGAGCCCATCACACAGGCGTAGACGGTGTGGTGGCGTACGAGGTCGTGGTCGCGCATGGACCGGGATGGTACGGGCTAGGCGAGGACGATCTCGCCGTCTTTTTCGACGATCGACTCGGCGGGCAGCGGCTTCGCGGCCGGCCCGGCGACCACCGAGGCGTCGGTGATGCGGAACTTGCTGCCGTGGCAGGGGCAGTTGATGGTGCCGTCGGCGACGCTGTTCACCAGACAGCCCTGGTGGGTGCAGACGGCCGAGAAGGCCTTGAACTCGCCGGCCTCGGGCTGGGTCACCACGATCTTCTTGTCCGTGAGCACCGTGCCGCCGCCCACGGGCACGTCGGCCGTCTTCACCAGCACCTCGCCCGGGGTCGCGGCCGGGGAGGCCGGTGCCGAACCCGGCGGCGACGCCGGCGCCGCGGCCGGCGCGGAGGCGGGCTCCGAGGCCGGTGGCGCCGAGGTCGCCGCGGCCTGCGGCGCGCTCTCCTCGCCGTACTTGCTGCATCCCGCAAGCGCCGCTGTCGACAGCAGCACGATGCGTCGTTTCATGTCGTCACCCCGACCGTTCGGAAGAACCACAACGCGGACGTCAGCCACAGCACCGTCAGCGCCGTGAAGACCAGCCCGCCGACGAACGGCAGCAGCCGGTCCGGCAGTCGCTCGGCCCGCAGCAGGAGCATCTTTGCGGTGAATGTCCCGAAAAAGAAGCACCCGACCAGCGAGTGCCACAACACGCGGCCGCTGTACGTCTGATAGCCCAACGCGTACAGGCAGTGCACGGCGACCGGGACGGTCAGCAGGAACGCGGCCCGGCCCGACCAGCGGTGCAGCCCGCCGGTCCAGGAGGGGGCGCGGACGCCGGGCACCTTGCCGTACATCACCAGCGCCGAGGCCGCCTGCACCAGGGCGAGGGCGAAGGCGGCCGTCGCGAGCCACGCCTTGACCGCGCCCGTGCTGGAGAAGCCGGCCAGGTTGAAGGCGGTGCCCGCCGGGTCGTGGACCCTGCCGTACGCGCCCAGGGCGACGGCGACCGCCGCGGCGGCGAGCGCGGGGACGAGGAGCACGGCCGCCCGCTGCCGGGGCCGCGGCGGCGGTGCGGGGAAGGACGTGGTGGCGGCGTTCGGGTCCACGTTCATGGGGCGCTCCTGCCTGCCTGCGGGCGGACGGTCAGGGGATGGGCCGTGCGGTGAGCTGCGTGCCGTCGACGGTCACGGCGCCGGTGGCGGGGTCGATGGCGGGGGCGGCGGACGGCCGGCCGTCGCGCGAGACGATCCCCACCTGCTTGCCGTTCGGCAGCACGATCCAGCCGCCGACGACCCGTGCGCCGCGCACCGAGGCGGTCGCCCGGTACAGACCGGACGGCTTGACCGCGTGCCCCGCGGTGAAGGGCTGCTCCAGCCCGGTCAGCCGCACCTCGCCGGTGACGCGGCCGCCCTCCACGGTGCCCTCCAGGCGCACGCCCCGGTCACCGGTCAGGCGCATCCGGCCGTCGTCCCGGACCTCGCCGCGCAGCCACGCCTCCTTGGTGCGCCCGTCGCAGACGTACGCGACGGCCTTCCCGTCGCGCAACGCGATCGCGACGCCCGCCGCGCCATCGCCGGTGCGGCCCGCGTAGTCCGCGTCGGGGCGCGGGGCGGCTGTCGTCGCGGCCGTGGGGGAGGGGGTGGGCGCGCGCGACGCCGAGGGCGGCGCGGAGGGGGCCGGGGAGGTCGCCGGAGTGGCCGCCGAGGGCGGCGGGGCGTCCGCGCCCGCCGGCGGCGGTTCCGTCGTCGCGTTGAGCGACAGCATGACCAGGGCGAGCACCAGCCCCGCCAGGAGCGTGTGAAGCGGTCCGGAACGCTGCATGTCCGCCTCCCCCGAGGCCGCGCGGTCAGGCCACCATCGAACCGGACCGGCCCCCCGCCGTCCAGGGGCGTGTCAGGACAAAGCAGCGCTTACGACCACACCGCCAGCGCCACCGCGCGGCCCTCCGCGTCCCGCCGCACCTCCAGCATCCCGACCACCGCGCTGCGGTTGACGCGCCCGTACACGTGCGGGAACCGGGTCTCCGCGGGCACCCCCGGCGGCGGCACCGGATCGGCGTCCTCCCACAGCACACGGGCCTCCAGGGCCTCCTCGTCGATCAGCAGCACCATCAACGGACCCGGGGTGTCCCGGTAGAAGGCGTCGGCGACGGCGAGCGCCACCTCCTCATCGGGCGCGCAGTGCACGAACCCGTCCTCGGCGAGCGACGAGGGCGCGTACGGACGGTCCGGGTCGCGCAGCCAGTCGTCCAGCGGAACCAGGTGGAAGATCATGCTTCATGGTGTACCGCGGCACCCCGTGCGTCTCGCAGGGCGGGCGTGTCCGCCGCACCCCGTCCACCGCGACTACGCTGACCAGGTACGTGCGCGCAGCAACACAGGGAGCGATGACGTGGCGGTACGAGCGGTCCGCGGAGCCGTCCAGCTGGAGCGGGACGAGGCGGAGCACATGCACGAGCAGGTCGCCGGGCTGCTCACCGCCATCCTGGAGCGCAACGGCATCGCGGTGGACGACCTGATCAGCGTCTGGTTCACCTCCACCCCGGACCTGCACAGCGACTTCCCGGCGGTCGCCGCGCGCAAGCTCGGCATCACCGACGTGCCGCTGATCTGCGCGCAGGAGCTCGACATCGCCGGCGCCATGCCCCGGGTCGTGCGCATCCTCGCCCACGTCGAGTCCGGGCTGTCCAAGGGCGAGATCTCCCACGTCTACCTCGGCGCCGCGGCCGCCCTCCGCAAGGACATCGCCCAGTGAGGACCGCCCTCGTCATCGGCACCGGCCTCATCGGCACCTCCGCCGCACTCGCGCTCGCCGCGCGCGGCGTGGTGGTCCACCTGGAGGACCACGACCCCGCCGTGGTGCGGACCGCCGCCGCGCTCGGCGCGGGCACCGACGAGCCCCCGTCCGGCCGGGTCGACCTGGCGGTCATCGCCGTGCCGCCGGCCCACGTGGCCGCGACGGTCGCCGACGCCCAGCGGCGCGGACTGGCCCGCGGCTACCTCGACGTCGCCAGTGTGAAGTCCGGACCGCGCCGCGACCTGGAGGCGCTCGGCTGCGACCTCACCTCGTACATCGGCACCCACCCCATGTCCGGCCGCGAGCGCTCCGGCCCGCTGGCCGCGACGGCCGACCTGTTCGAGGGCAGCCCCTGGGTGCTCACCCCGACGCCGGTCACCGAGACCGAGGTGCTCAACCTCGCCCTGGAGCTGGTCGCGCTCTGCCGCGCCGTCCCGGTCGTCATGGACGCCGACGCCCACGACCGTGCCGTCGCCCTCGTCTCGCACACCCCGCAGCTCGTCTCGAGCATGGTCGCGGCGCGCCTGCAGCACGCCGAGGACAGCACGGTGCGCCTGTGCGGCCAGGGCATCCGCGACGTCACCCGGGTCGCGGGTTCCGAGCCCGGCATGTGGATCGACATCCTCTCCGCCAACCCCGGCCCGGTCGCCGACGTCCTCGCCGACCTCGCCGCCGACCTTACGGAGACCGTCGAGTCCCTGCGGGCCCTGCAGTCCGCGGACGACGCCAAGCGCCGCGACGGCGCCGCCGGCATCGAGGACCTCCTGCGCCGCGGCAACGCCGGCCGGGCCAAGGTCCCCGGGAAGCACGGCTCCGCCCCCAAGGCGTACGAGGTCGTCGCCGTCCTCATCGGCGACCAGCCGGGAGAGCTGGCGCGGCTCTTCGCGGACGCGGGTGCGGCCGGGGTCAACATCGAGGACGTGCGGATCGAGCACTCGACGGGGCAGCAGGCGGGTCTGGTGCAGCTGATGGTCGAGCCGGCGGCGGCGGCACGCCTGTCCGTGGCCCTGCGGGACCGCGGCTGGTCCCTGCGGGCCTGACCCCCGGGGCCCCTCAGGGGCCAGGGGAATCGCGGACGGAGTCCGGTGCGGCCGTCCGAGGACCTGGCCTCACGCGGGTCCGAGCGGTGCGCCGACGGCCCCGCGGGCCCCGGAGCGGGTGGTCCTCGGTGCGGCGGCGGGGCGCCCGGCCGGGGGCCGGGAAATCGTGGTACGGAGCCGAATGGGTGGGCCGGTAACCTTGTGGGGATGGCATTGCGCCAGCCGTGTACCTGCTCCACGCACAAGGAAGGTCCCCCGACTGTGTCGAATCCGGTGATCGTCGCGATCGACGGCCCCTCGGGCACTGGCAAGTCCAGCACTTCGAAGGCGGTCGCGGCCAAGCTCGGCCTGAGCTACCTGGACACCGGGGCGCAGTACCGGGCGATGACCTGGTGGATGCTGAGCAACGGCGTCGACATCGACGACGCCTCCGCCGTGGCGACCGCCGCCGAGAAGCCCGTGATCGTGTCCGGGTCCGACCCGGTGGAGCCCACGATCACGGTGGACGGCCTGGACGCCTCCGGCCCGATCCGCACCCAGGAGGTCACCGCGGCGGTCAGCGCCGTCAGCGCGGTGCCCGAGGTGCGCTCCCGTCTGGTCGGGCTGCAGCGCGACGCGGCCGCCGCCGCACCGGCCGGCATCGTCGTCGAGGGCCGGGACATCGGCACCACGGTGCTGCCCGACGCAACCGTCAAGATCTTCCTCACCGCCTCCCCGGAGGCCCGCGCCGCCCGCCGCGGCGGCGAGCTGACGGCCACCGGCGGCGCCCAGGTCGACCTCGTGGCGACCCGGGAGGCCCTGGTACGGCGCGACGCGGCCGACTCCGGCCGCAAGACCTCCCCGCTGGCGAAGGCGGACGACGCCCTCGAGGTCGACACCAGCGAGCTCACCCTCGACCAGGTCATCGAGTGCGTCGTCACCCTGATCGAGGAGAAGCGGGCCGCTTCGTGAGCGACACCTCAGCGGTTCCGGGGCCGAAGGGCGTGGCGGTCGGCCGCCGCATCGGCATCGGGATCATCCACAGCCTCTGGCGGCCCCGGGTGCTCGGCGCCTGGCGGCTGCCGGCCGCGGGCCCGGTGATCCTGGCCGTGAACCACTCGCACTACGTGGACGGGCCGGTGCTCATGGGCACCTGCCCGCGCCCGGTGCACTTCCTGATCAAGAAGGAGGCGTTCGTCGGGCCGCTGGACCCGTTCCTGCGTGGGATCGGCCAGCTCCCGGTGGACCGCCACAGCACCGACCGCACCGCGGTGACCAGCGCGCTCGGCGTGCTGGAGCGCGGCGGGGTGCTCGGGATCTTCCCCGAGGGCACCCGCGGCGAGGGCGACTTCGCCGACCTGCGGGCGGGCCTTGCGTACTTCGCGGTGCGCTCCGGCGCGCCCATAGTGCCGGTCGCGGTCCTCGGCACGTCCCGGCCGGGACGGCTCATCCGCGGTCTGCCGCCGGTGCGCAGCCGGGTCGACGTCGTCTTCGGCGACCCCTTCGACGCCGGCGACGGCAGCGGCCGCCGTACGCGTACCGCGCTGGACGCCGCCACCGTGCGCATCCAGAAGCACCTGACCGGCCACCTCGAGTACGCCCGGCGTACCACGGGCCGCGCCTCCTAGCGGCGGCCTGATCCACACTGGGGCGTGCAAGCGCCCGCACATTTGACGATCGACGGAGAAGCTTTCATGGACATCGAGAACGAGTACGGCGAAGTCGGCGCGCTCGGCGACGCCGAGTACGCCGAGTTCATGGAGCTCGCCGCCGAGGAGGGCTTCGACCTCGACGAGGTCGCGGGCGACCTCGCCGCGGCGGGTCACGGCCCGCTGCCGGTCGTCGCGGTCGTCGGCCGTCCGAACGTCGGCAAGTCGACTCTGGTGAACCGGATCATCGGCCGCCGAGAGGCGGTCGTCGAGGACCGCCCCGGCGTCACCCGTGACCGCGTCACCTACGAGGCGGACTGGAACGGCCGCCGCTTCAAGATCGTCGACACCGGCGGCTGGGAGCAGGACGTCCTCGGCATCGACGCCTCCGTTGCCGCGCAGGCCGAGTTCGCGATCGACGCCGCCGACGCCGTCGTCTTCGTGGTGGACGCCACGGTCGGCGCGACCGACACCGACGAGGCCGTCGTCAGGCTGCTGCGCAAGGCCGGCAAGCCGGTCGTGCTGGCCGCCAACAAGGTCGACGGCCCCTCGGGCGAGGCGGACGCCGCCATGCTGTGGAACCTCGGCCTGGGCGAGCCCTTCCCCGTCTCGTCGCTGCACGGCCGCGGCACGGGCGACCTGCTGGACGCGATGCTGGAGGCGCTTCCCGAGGCGCCGATGCAGTCCTTCGCCAACGCCATCGGCGGCCCGCGCCGGGTCGCGCTGATCGGCCGCCCGAACGTCGGCAAGTCCTCGCTGCTGAACAAGGTGGCCGGGGAGGAGCGCGTCGTCGTCAACGAGCTGGCCGGCACGACCCGCGACCCGGTCGACGAGCTCATCGACCTCGGCGGCAAGACCTGGAAGTTCGTGGACACCGCGGGCATCCGCCGCCGCGTCCACCTGCAGGAGGGCGCGGACTACTACGCCTCGCTGCGTACCGCGGCCGCCCTGGAGAAGGCCGAGGTCGCGGTCGTCCTGATCGACGCGGGCGAGACGCTGGCCGAGCAGGACACCCGCATCATCTCGCTGGCCGTCGAGGCGGGCCGCGCCATCGTCATCGCCTACAACAAGTGGGACCTGCTGGACGAGGAGCGGCGCTACTACCTCGAGCGCGAGATCGAGAAGGACCTGGTGCAGGTCCAGTGGGCGCCGCGGGTGAACGTCTCCGCCCGCACCGGCCGCCACATGGAGAAGCTGGTCCCGGCCATCGAGACCGCCCTGGCGGGCTGGGAGACCCGGGTCCCCACCGGCCGGCTCAACGCCTTCCTGGGCGAGCTCGTCGCCGCCCACCCGCACCCGATCCGCGGCGGCAAGCAGCCCCGCATCCTCTTCGGCACCCAGGCCGGCACCAAGCCCCCGCGCTTCGTGCTCTTCGCCTCCGGCTTCCTGGAGGCCGGCTACCGCCGCTTCATCGAGCGCCGGCTGCGTGAGGAGTTCGGGTTCGCGGGGACGCCGATCCAGGTGTCGGTGCGGGTGCGGGAGAAGCGCGGCCGCAAGAAGTAGTCCCCGCGAGGGCGCGGCGTTCCGCCGCCCGTCCGGTCGTCCCCGAGGGGACCGACCGGGCGGGCGGTTCTTCGTGGGTCCGGCGGCGCGCGGAGCCCGGCCGCGGCAAGTGGGCCCGCCGGGGCCGGACGTGGCGCCGCCCGCCAGTCGCCTCCTGGAGGGGCGGTCGGGCGGGCGGTTCGTGCGGGGCGGCTCAGAGGCCGCCGTGCATGCGGTTCTCGGCGAGGCCCGGGGGGAGGGCGGGGAGGTCGCCGCGGTGGCGGCCTGCCCGGTACGGGGAGTTGGGGCCACCGCGGTCGCCGAACGCGTTGAACTGCAGGTCCTCCTCACCGGTGCGGTCGCCCGGGAGGGTGCGGAACAGCCTGCGGTACTCGGAGTAGAGCGCGTCGTAGATCGGCGTGCCCTCACTCACGGACGCATCCTGCGCGGTGCGCATGGGAGGAATGGGGCTCCGGTACTGGGCTCGTGAGGAAGCGTCAAAGGTGTGCACGTCGTGGCAACGAGCGGCTCAACTGCGTGGATGCGGGTCGTACGGATGAATCACGCATATGCACTGCCATAGGCCAAAGGCGCGTACGGACAGCCGTACGCGCCTTTGGCCGGAGCCGGGACGATCAGGTGCCGGAGAGGGGCATCGTCGCCGCGACGAGGAGCCCGCGCCCGCAGGCGCGCTCGAGGGCGTCGCGCAGCAGGTCCTCGCGGGGCTGCTGGCCGATGGTGCCGTGCGGGGCGGCGTACACGTACACCTCGTTTGTCTTGTGCACCGCCTGGCGCCAGCCCTCGCTCACCGCGAGCGGCTGGTGCGCCTGCCACCACGCGCCGGCGGAGCCGGGCTGCAGGATGGCGTGCAGCTGCCCCATGGCCAGCAGCACGGACCAGCCGGGCAGCGGGGAGGGCGGCGTGGACAGGTCGTTGACGGGGAGGAAGCCCTGCTCGATGAGGATCGGCAGGAAGTCGTCCTCCGGGCCGTTGTCGCCGGGGCGGGCGATCGGGCCGGTCGGTTCGATGACCAGGGCCGGGCACACCTCCTCCTTGACCAGGACGAGGCCGCAGGTGATGCCGAGCACCGCCTGGCGGGGCACGGCCGGCGTCGCGGCACCGGCCACCTCCTCGCCGGCGATGCTCTGCACCGCGCCCTGCAGTTGCTCCTCCGACACCGGCACGACCTGGGAGGGGATGCAGGTCGCGTGGGCGAAGGCGAGCACGGCGGTCTCCTCGCCGACGAACAGCACCGTGCTGGTGCGCTCCGTGGCGGTGTCCCCGGGGGTGCGGCAGGAGGTGCAGTCGTACGTGCCGGGCGCGCTGGCGCCGGCCAGCAGGCGTGCCGCCTCCTCATCGCCGATCTCGGCTCGTACCTCGTCGCTGACGTCGAGCATGGGCGGCACTGAAGCCTCCTTGGAAATGTACGGCTACGGGCTCCTTTGCCGGGCCTCGCCCGGCACATAGTGACAACGGCCGATCTGTGGCGGGAGTCACGGCCTTCTTGGTGCGTGCTCGTGCGTCCGCGTGCGGAGGGTGAGCGGAGGTGCGGAGCCGGTCACTCCTCGTCCCACCTTTCACCCCCGGAAGCCTCTTCGCCTATGAGACGGGTCACATGGCGCATATGCGCTGTGCGGACATGCCGTAAAAAGCACCATCAATCCGGTGTCCTGAATAGGTCTTTACTCCCGGTAACCCTCAAGTGGCCTGCGACGTAAGGGATTTGTTTGGTGACGGAGCGCGAGCCTGCCTAGATTGGCCCGCCGTGTGCAGGGAGCACCACCCGGGAGGGCCCGTACGGAGGGCGACCGCGGCCAGGACGGCCGGCGGTCGGCGGGCGAAGGGGGCGGGGACCGCGCCGGATGCGCGGGGACCCGTCCGTCGGGTGCCGTACCAGGAGTACGGCGCCATGGGGGAACCCCGGGTCCGTGGAGAGGGATTCCATGGCCGTATCAGCCAAGTACCGCCGGTCCGCAGTCGCAGCCGGCGTCACCGTCCTGACCCCGCTGGCCCTGATGGCCGCCGCGGGGCCCGCGAAGGCCGCCGGAAACGGGGTCTGGGACCGCATCGCGAGTTGCGAGAGCGGCGGGAACTGGCACATCAACACCGGCAACGGGTACTACGGAGGACTTCAGTTCTCGGCCGGTACCTGGCGCGCCTACGGCGGCACCGCGTACGCGGCCACCGCCGACCGGGCGAGCCGTGAGCAGCAGATCGCCGTAGCCACCAAGGTGCAGCGCGCGCAGGGCTGGGGCGCCTGGCCCACCTGCTCCGCCCGCGCCGGCGCCCAGGGGAGCGCGCCCGCCCGCGGCAGCGCCCCGGCAGCGCCCAGGACGGAGCGGCACACCGCCCCGGCGCCGGCGAAGCAGTCGCGCGGTACCGGCGACCACGCCGACCGCGACCGGAGCCGGCCGGCGGGGCACGGTGACTACAGCGTCCGCAGCGGCGACACCCTGAGCGGCATCGCGGCCGCCCACGGGACGACCTGGAAGAAGCTGTACGCCGTCAACCGGTCCGTGATCGGCGCCGACCCCAACCTGATCCTGCCGGGTCAGCGGCTGTCGGTCTGACCTCCCGCGCACCCCGGACCACCCGGCGGCCGTGCGCCGACCGGGTGGGCCCGGGACGCGGCCACGGCGCGGCGGGCGACGACGCCCGCCGCGCCGTGCCTAGCCTGGCCCGCATGTTCCGCCCCCGCCGTCCCGCGGTGACCGCGCTCGCCCTGCTCGCCACCTCGGCGGCCCTCGCCACCGGCGTCGCGCGGGCCGACGGGCACGCCCCCGTCTGGGTGGAGCTCGCGAACTGCGAGAGCAGCAACCGCTGGAAGACCAACACCGGCAACGGCTTCTACGGCGGGCTGCAGATCTTCCAGCCCACCTGGGCCGAGCACGGTGGCCTCGACCTGGCGTCCCGGCCCGACCGTGCCACCCCCGACCAGCAGGTGACCGTCGCCGAGGAGATCCTCCGCGACCAGGGCTGGGAGGCCTGGCCGACCTGTGCGCAGCGCCTGCGGCTGGCCGGCCGTGCGCACGCCGTCCAGTCCGGCGAGACCCTGGACACCGTGGCCCGGCGCTTCGACGTCAGCGGTGGCGCGGCCGAGTTGTACCGGCTCAACCAGGACGTCGTCGGCTCCGATCCGGCCCGCCCGCTCACCCCCGGGACACTGCTGCGCCTGCCGAAGTGAGCCCGGCGGCCACGCCGTGAGCGGCCCGCTGCCCGCCCCGGCCCGCCGTCCCGCGCCCGTGTCGGCGCCCGCTGCCGCCCCCGTCACCCGGTGGGCCCTGGGCGCGTAGCCCGGTGGGGTGACACCGTGGACGGTGGGCCCGGGGGTTCGGGCCATCCGGGGAACGCAGTGTGGGGCGCGATCGCGCCTCCGCGCCGCGACGGGGCTCCGTGCCTGATGGCACGCGATCCGGGGAGGATGCCCCGGGACCTCTCGCGAACGTCACGGCGGGGATACAACGAGGAAACGGGAAGGTGAACGGGGGCAACCTGTGGGTCCTGGGAGCGGTCTTGCCAGCACCAGGACGGACACCGGTCCGTGGGAAGCAGGAGAACGCAGAGACGCATGCGCATTTCCATACTGATCCAAAACGCGTACGGAGTCGGTGGCACCATCCGCACGACGTACAACCTGGCGGGAGCCCTGGCCGAGCGGCACGAGGTCGAGATCGTCTCCGTCTTCCGCCACCGTGACGAACCCACCTTCGCCCTCGACCCGCGCGTCAGCCTGCGCCACCTGGTGGACCTGCGCCCGCACAGCGACGCCTGCGACCTGGCGGACCCGTTGTACAGGCAGCCCTCGGCGGTCTTCCCCAAGGGCGAGAACCGCTACGCGCAGTACAGCGTGCTCAGCGACCGGCGGATCGAGGCCCACCTGTCGTCCCTCGACGCCGACGTCGTCATCGGCACGCGCCCCGGGCTGAACGTCCACATCGCCCTGCTGGCCCCCCGCCACATGGTCCGGATCGCGCAGGAGCACCTGACGCTGGAGACCCACTCCGTACCGCTCATCCTCACGCTGCGCCGGTTGTACCCCCGGCTGGACGCGGTCACCACGACCACCGAGGCCGACGCCGACGCCTACCGGCGCAGGCTGCGGCTGCCCGGGGTGCGGGTGGTCACCGTGCCGAACAGCGTGCCCGACCCGGGCGTGGCCCCCAGCACCCTGGACGCCAAGTACGTCGTCGCGGCCGGCCGGCTGGCCCCGGTGAAACGATACGGAGACCTCATCCGGGCCTTCGTCAAGGTCGCGGCGGAACGGCCGGACTGGGGCCTGCGGCTGTACGGCTCGGGTGCGCAGCAGGAGAAGCTGGAGCGGCTCATCGCGCGCCTGGACATCGGGGACCGGGTGACCATGATGGGCACCGCCTCGCCGATCGAGCCGGAGATGGCCAAGGGGTCGATGCTCGCGGTCTCCTCCAGCATGGAGTCGTTCGGCATGACCATCGTCGAGGCGATGCGCGTCGGTCTGCCGGTGGTGAGCACCGACTGCCCGCTCGGTCCCGGCGAGATCATCAGCGACGGGGTGGACGGCCTGCTGGTGCCCCCGCGGGACGTGGACGCGCTGGCCGCGGCGATGCTCCGGCTGATCAACGACGACGAGTTGCGCCACCGCATGGGCCAGGCGGCCCTGGAGAAGGGTGCCAGGTACGACCCCGCGGAGATCGCCGGCGACTTCGAACGGCTGCTGGAGGAACTCCTCGCCCGGCGGGGCGGCGCCGTGGGCCGGCTGCGTGCGGCCGGCCGCCACGTGGGCGGCCTGGGCGTGGGCGCCGCCTACTCGGGCAAGGACCTCGCCCGCGCGGCCAAGCGGCGGGCCCGCAGGCTCCGCAAGAAGCTGCGGAAGAAGCTCCGCGGCAGCGGGCGCAAGGCCGGGTCCCCGGCGCAGGGCCGGTCCGCGGGATAGCGGGACGGCGGGGTCCGGGCCGCGGGTAGCGCGGGCCGGACGGGGCGGGGCGGTACGGCGTCGTGGCGCCCCCGCCCCGCTCAGCCGTGCTCCCCGTCCCCGGGGTCGACGGCGTCGCGGCGGCCGGTGGACCGTGCCTGGTCGAGGGCGGCGACCTCCGGGTGGTGCAGGTCGAAGGCCGGGGACTCGGAGCGGATCCGCGGCAGCGTCGCGAAGTTGTGCCGCGGCGGCGGACACGAGGTCGCCCATTCCAGTGAACGGCCGAAGCCCCAGGGGTCGTCGACCTCCACCCGCCGGCCGTACCGGGCGGTCCGCCACACGTTGTAGAGGAACGGCAGGGTGGACAGGCCCAGCAGGAACGCCCCGATCGTCGAGATCGTGTTGAGCACCGTGAAGCCGTCCGCCGCCAGGTAGTCGGCGTACCGCCGGGGCATGCCCGCCACGCCCAGCCAGTGCTGGACGAGGAAGGTGGTGTGGAAGCCGACGAAGAGCGTCCAGAAGTGGATCTTCCCCAGCCGCTCGTCGAGCATCTTCCCGGTGAACTTCGGCCACCAGAAGTGGAAGCCGGCGAACATCGCGAACACCACCGTCCCGAAGACCACGTAGTGGAAGTGGGCCACCACGAAGTACGAGTCGCTGACCTGGAAGTCCAGCGGGGGCGAGGCGAGGATCACCCCGGTGAGGCCGCCGAACAGGAAGCTCACCAGGAAGCCGACGGACCACAGCATCGGGGTCTCGAAGGACAGCGAGCCGTGCAGCATCGTGCCGATCCAGTTGAAGAACTTCACCCCGGTCGGCACCGCGATGAGGAACGACAGCAGCGAGAAGAACGGCAGCAGGACGGCGCCGGTGACGAACATGTGGTGCGCCCACACCACCATCGACAGGCCGGTGATGGCCATCGTCGCGCCGACCAGCGTCGTGTAGCCGAAGACCGGCTTGCGCGAGAACACCGGGATGACCTCGGTGACGATGCCGAAGAACGGCAGCGCGATGATGTACACCTCGGGATGGCCGAAGAACCAGAACAGGTGCTGCCACAGCAGCGCCCCGCCGTTCCCCGGCTCGAAGACGACCGAGCCGAAGCGCCGGTCCGCCTCCAGCACCAGCAGCGTCGCCGCCAGCACCGGGAAGGCCATCAGCACCAGCACCGAGGTGAAGAGAACGTTCCAGGTGAAGATCGGCATCCGGAACATGGTCATGCCGGGGGCGCGCATCCCCAGGATCGTCGTGACGAAGTTGACCGCGCCGAGGATGGTGCCGAAGCCCGACAGCGCCAGCCCCATGATCCACATGTCGGCGCCGATCCCCGGCGAACGGGTCAGGCTGTTCAGCGGCGCGTAGGCGAACCAGCCGAAGGAGGCGCCGCCGGTCGGCGTCAGGAAACTGCCGAGCACGATCAGGCCGCCGAAGAGGAAGAGCCAGTACGACAGCATGTTCAGCCGGGGGAAGGCGACGTCCGGCGAACCGATCTGCAAGGGCATGATCTCGTTGGCGAACCCGGCGAAGGTCGGGGTGGCGAAGAGCAGCAGCATGATCGTGCCGTGGACGGTGAACAACTGGTTGTAGCGGTCGTTCGTCATCAGCTGCAGACCGGGGCGGGCGAGTTCGGCGCGCATCAGCAGGGCCATGAACCCGGCGGCGAGGAAGAAGCCGAAGGACGTGATCAGGTAGAGGTGGCCGATCTTCTTGTGGTCGGTGGTGGTCAGCCAGTCCACCATCAGCCGCCCGGGCCGCCGGGGTGCCTTCGGCCGTCCGGTCGTGGTCCGTGCTGCGTACGTCCCCATCGGCGCGTTCCCTCGCGGTAGGAGATCCTGCCGGTACCCGCGGTCCTGCGTACTCGAGCCTCCGTACAGTCTCGGGCAGACGGCCCGTCATGCGACGGACCGGGACGGGACGGCCGTGCCGCGTCGTCGACGGGTGTCGGTCCGGAGCGTCACCATGGGGGTGACCGGCCCGGCGGGAACGGGTGCGTGAGGGCTCGTCAGGCACCCGGTGCCGGGCGGGCCGGCGGCTCGTAGGGGCTGTTCGGCGCGCCATTGAGTGGGCGGTCGAACGAAAGTACGATAAAGAGGCCATGCCGTAGCGCATCGAGGGGGCACCCCGTGACGCATCCGGACCACGACCGCGCGCTGGAGTGCGCGCTCGCCGCCGCGCGGCGCGGCTTCCCGGTCATCCCGCTGTCGCGGACCAAGCTCCCGGCGGTCCGTTCGCCGCACCGGGGGGAGACCGGCCGCGGGATGTGCCGCGGCCAGTGCGGACGGCTCGGCCACGGTGTGCACGACGCCGCCACCGAGCCCGCCCGGATAGCCGAGCTGTTCGCCGCCGCCCCCTGGGCCGGCGGGTACGGGATCGCCTGCGGGCGCGCGCCGCACTACCTGATCGGCCTCGACCTGGACCGCAAGGACGGCGTCGACGGCGTGACCGACCTGGTGGACCTGGCCGCCCGGTGGGGCTTCGCCGTGCCGTGGACGCGCACGGTGATCACCCCGAGCGGCGGCCGGCACCTGTGGCTGCGCGGGCCGGCCGAGGTGATCGTGCCCAACTCCGTGCGCCGGCTCGGCAACGGGATAGACGTGCGCGGCAGCGGCGGCTACCTCGTGGGGCCCGGCTCGGTCACCACGGCCGGCTTCTACCGCTGGGACCCGCCGACGGCCTCGATGCCGCCGGCCGCCGTGCCCAGGAGGCTGTTGCGGCTGCTGCTGGCGACCCCGCAGCGCCGGGCCGTGCGGGCCGCGGCGGGTGGTGCGGGTGCGGGCGGCGGTGGGGGCGGCGGGGGCGGAGGCACGGCCGAGCCGCTGATCCGCTTCGTCCTCGGCTCGCCGGTGGGGGAGCGCAACGAGCGGCTCTTCTGGGCCGCCTGCCGGGCGTTCGAGAACGGGCACGGCGACCGGGTCGCCGCGGAGATGGTCGCAGCGGCCGTCAGCACCGGCCTGCCGGAACGCGAGGCGGAGTCGACCGTGGGCTCCGCCCGCCGGCATGTCCTGCGGGGGTCTGGCGGGCGGCGCCCGGCGGGAGCACTCTGACCCCATGACCTCAACCGCACCGAGGGCCCGCCGGGTCGACGTCACCGAGGAGGCCGCGGGGCTGCTGCGGCTGCTCGCCGACCAGCACGGCCCGTTGATGTTCCACCAGTCCGGCGGCTGCTGCGACGGCAGTTCGCCCATGTGCTACCTGCTGGGGGAGTTCCTCACCGGGGACTCCGACGTGCACCTCGGCGACCTCGACGTCCCGGGCGTCGACCCGGTGCCCGTGTGGATGTCGCGCGACCAGTTCGCCTACTGGAGCCACACGCATCTGACGATCGACGTGGTGCCGGGGCGCGGCAGCGGCTTCTCGCTCGAAGCACCCACGGGCAACCGGTTTCTGATTCGGTCCCGGCTGCTGACGGACGACGAGCTGTCGTCGCTGGGGATGTGATGTGAGGGAAGTGTGTGGACCGTTTCCCGGAATTCCGCCGGGACCGGTCCGGCCGGTTTTCGGCGGTCCGGACCGCGAATTCGGCGGCCGATTGGAAAAGTCGCCCCCAAAGAGTGAACGGTGCACGCCAAACGCTGCCCGGGATTCTGTGACAGAAGTGTGACGATCAAGTCGGTCGCGCCTTCCGTCACGGCTCGTGTGCGCCTACGGTTGCTCACATGGCAACCGATCCGACCGCCGCACGGCAACCGCAGGACGAACCGGAGACCTACGTCGGCCTCCCCGCCGACGAGGCCGAGCGCCGGGCCACCGAGCGCGGCTGGAGCGCGGTGCGCGCCCTGCCGCCGGGCGCCGTCATCACCATGGAGTACCGGGTGGGCCGGCTCAACTTCACCGTCGAGGGCGGCCGGGTGACCCGCTGCTGGAGCGGCTGAGGCCCCCGTACCGCCCCGCACCACGGCGAAGGCCCCGGGCGCCCCTGTGAGGGGCGGCCGGGGCCTTCGTACGGGCGGCGCGGGCGGGGCTGAGGCGTGCGTACCGGCCCCGCCGGCGGTCAGCCGGTGGCGTTGCGGCCGCGGGCCACGCCGGCCTGGCCGACGGGAGCCGGGCGGCCCGGCCGGTCCGCGGGCGGGCGGCGGCTGCCGGCCGGGGTGACCGGGGTGCGCTCGTGCCGGTTGGTGTGCGGGCGGGCCGGGTGGTGCGCCACCCCCGGGGTGGGCGCCGTCGCGCGGCCGCTGAGAACGACGGGCTCGAGTAGGCCGTCCGGGTTGTCGGCGCGCTGCGCGGAGGCCATCGACGCGTTCGCGACGGGGGCCGCGGCCGGAGCCGGCGCGGTGCGGCGGCGGCGCGCCCAGGCGGCGGTCATCCGCTGCTCGGCGGAGGCCATCAGGGGCTCGAACCAGGGCAGTGCCAGCAGGATCAGCAGGCCGGCCGCCCAGCCGAGCAGGACGTCGCTGACCCAGTGGGTGCCGAGGTAGATGGTGGTCATGCCGACGCCCAGCGCCAGCAGCGCCGCGATCACGGAGGTGACCCGGCGGACCCACGGGGTGGTGGCCAGATAGGCCAGGACCCCCCAGGTCACCACCGCGTTCGCGGTGTGACCGGAGGGAAATATATCGCCGCCGGCGAAGAGTTCGGCCGATCCGGCGCTGGTCGCGTAGTGCGGGCCGAGCCTGCCGAGGCCGTACTTCACCGAACCCACGGTGACGTTCAGCAGCAGGAGCGACGTGCCCAGCACGAGCAGCGGGTGCAGGGTGCGCTGGCGCCATGCGCGCCAGCCCAGCCAGGAGGCCACGATCACGGCCGTCGGGCCGCGCTGGCCCAGGACCACGAAGTAGTCCAGGAAGGCGTGGATCTGCGGCCATTGCTTGTACGGCCGCCACATCATGACCTGCCAGTCCAGGGTCACGAGCTTTGACGTGGTCAGGACGCCTACGACGATGGCCACGTAGGCCACGAGCGTCGAGCCGAACAGCAGTACGCGTGTCCGGCTCATACCCGGGGGCGCCTGGGCCGTCTCGGGCTCCTCCATGAGGCGAAGCTTGTCATCGGTACGCACTCAATCGACGTTACAGCGTGTGATGGCGGAGTTCGGCCGGAGGGACGGGTTCGTAATGACGATGTGATGTGGACTCCGTCTCACTCCACCCATTGGCCGTAGTGCTGACGTGCGCATTGAGCCGAATGCGGGAACTCCTTGATTTTATGTTTCGAAGTGCTTCCGGAGGGTCTTGTGAAATAGTGCGTTCGATTTTCTTATGCCTTGTTTATCTTTGATTGGCCGTCACTTCTCCTGGAGTTCGCCCGGCCTTGGCCCGGGCCGCCCCCGTGCCGTCCGGACCGGCCGCCGCGGGCCGGAGGCGGGCCGGCGATCCGGGCGGATTCCCCGTCGGCGGGTGCGTGAACGCATGTGAAGGGCGTGTGCGTTGGCTCGCGCGCCCCCGGACCGTGGTGCGTGCGACGGGAACCGACGGGTACACGAGACCGCGTGGACACCCCGGTGGACGGCCCGCCGGCACCGGAAACGACCGGCAGGCCGCCGGCGGATGACCTTCACGTGACGACGGCCACGGGGCAACGTGACCTGCGCCACCCACCATCGGCGCGGACTCGCGTAGTCTGACGACTTCACTCGCCCTCGTCACTGGGTTCCCCCGGGACCGTCCCCCTCGTCCTGCCCAGGGACACCGCGAGAGCACCGCTGGGAGGTACGTACATGACAGGGACGTCCTCGGCCGGCATTCCCGCGCGGGCCGCCGTCCCACGGCACGATCGACCGGTCAACCGCTGGACCGTGCTGATCGTCCTCTGCGTCAGCCTGCTGCTCGTCGCCCTCGACGCGACCGTGCTGCACGTCGCCGTTCCCGCGGTGAGCGAGGACCTGCGCCCCGGCGCGATCGAGCTGCTGTGGATCGTCGACGCCTATCCGCTGGTCGCCGCGTCCTTGCTGATCCTCTTCGGCACCCTCGGGGACCGGGTCGGAAGACGCCGGATCCTGCTGATCGGCTACACGATCTTCGCGGCCGCGTCGGCGGTGGCCGCCTTCGCGCCCGACCCGCACGTGCTGATCGCGGCCCGCGCCCTGCTCGGCGTCGGCGGCGCGATGATCATGCCGGCGACGCTGTCGATCCTCCGGCAGGTCTTCCCCGACCGCCGTGAGCGGGCCGTCGCCATCGGCGTGTGGAGCGCCGTCGCGGCCGTCGGCGCCGCCGTCGGGCCGGTCCTCGGCGGTTTCCTCGTCGAGCACTTCTGGTGGGGCTCGGTCTTCCTGATCAACATCCCGCTGATGGCCGTCATCCTTCCGGTGGCCCGCTGGCTGCTGCCGGAGTCCCGAGGGGAGCTGGACGGGCCCTGGGACGTCCTGGGCGCGGTGATGGCCGCGCTGGGCATCCTCGGCGCCATCCTCGGCGTCAAGCGGATCGGCGGCGGCGCGGCCCCGTACGGGCCCTCCGTGCTGGTCCCGCTGCTCGTGGGCCTGGGCCTGCTGGTGCTGTTCGTGCGCCGGCAGCGGCGGCGCGAGCACCCGCTCATCGACATACGCATGTTCGCCAGGCCCGCCTTCGGCACCTCCGTGGGCTGCATCGTGCTGGCGCTGCTCGCCCTCGTCGGCCTGGAACTGATCGCCGTCCAGTACCTGCAGCTGGTCCTCGGCCTGAGCCCCCTGCAGACCGGGCTGCGGCTGCTGCCGCTCACCCTCGCCGCCATGGGCGCCGGCCTGCTCGGCTCCCGGATGCTCGGCGGCCTCGGGCCGCGTGTCATGGTCAGCTCCGGCTTCGTCCTCACCGCGTGCGCGGTGCTCGTGCTCACCCTGATGGGCCAGCACGACCGGCCGGGAGTGCTGGCCACGGGCTTCGTCCTGCTCGGCTTCGGGCTGGAGACCACGCTCTTCGGCGCGTACGAGTCCATGCTCAGCGACGCCCCCGCCGAGCAGGCGGGCGGCGCCGCCGCGATCGGCGAGACGTCCTACCAGATGGGCGCCGGCCTCGGCATCGCCCTGCTGGGCAGCGTCATGAACGCCGCCTACGCCCCCGGCGTCGCCCGGGTCCCCGGCGTGCCCGCCGAGGCCGGCGCCTCGGCCGGGAAGTCGCTCGGCGAGGCCTACGAGGTCTCCGACCACCTCGGCGGCTCCGCCGGGGCCTCCCTGCGGCACGCCGCACGGCACGCCTTCGTCCACGGGATGCACCTCACCCTGGTGGTCAGCGCCGGGCTGCTGCTGCTCGGCGCGGTCGCCGCGCTGCGGCTGCCCCGCCGGATGGAATGCGGGACGGCGGCCCAGCGGGCCGCCACCCCCGGCATCCCCTCCCCGCGCGAGCACGCCCTGGCCGGGGCCGACGTGTCGCGCTGAGCACACCGCCGGGGGCTTTACCCGCCCCCGCCGCGGAAGTAGCTTCGTCGGCGAAGCGCAGTGATCACCGGAGAGGACGACGATGTCCGCTGGAAGGCCGCAGTTCGACCCGTACGACCCGCTCGGCCTCGACGACCTGCTGGACGACGAGGACCGCGCGGTACGGGACACCGTCCGGGTCTGGGCCGCCGACCGCGTGCTGCCGCACGTGGCCGAGTGGTACGAGCGCGGCGAGCTGCCCGGGATCCGCGAGCTGGCCCGGGAACTCGGCTCGATCGGCGCGCTGGGCATGTCGCTCACCGGGTACGGCTGCGCGGGTGCCACCGCCGTCCAGTACGGCCTGGCCTGCCTGGAGCTGGAGGCCGCCGACTCCGGCATCCGCTCGCTCGTCTCCGTCCAGGGCTCGCTGGCGATGTACGCGATCCACCGCTACGGCTCCGAGGAGCAGAAGCAGCGGTGGCTGCCGCGGATGGCGGCCGGCGAGGTCATCGGCTGCTTCGGGCTCACCGAGCCCGACCACGGCTCCGACCCGGCGGGCATGCGCACCCACGCCAAGCGGGACGGCTCCGACTGGATCCTGAACGGCCGCAAGATGTGGATCACCAACGGCTCGGTCGCCGGCGTCGCCGTGGTGTGGGCCCAGACCGACGAGGGCATCCGCGGCTTCGCCGTGCCCACCGACACCCCCGGGTTCTCCGCCCCCGAGATCAAGCACAAGTGGTCGCTGCGCGCCTCCGTCACCAGCGAGCTGGTCATGGACGACGTCCGCCTGCCCGCCGACGCGGTCCTGCCCGGGGTCACCGGCCTGCGCGGCCCGCTCAGCTGCCTGAACCACGCCCGCTACGGCATCGTCTGGGGCGCCATGGGCGCCGCGCGCAGCAGCTTCGAGGCCGCCCTGGAGTACTCCCGCACCCGTGAGCAGTTCGGCCGGCCCATCGGCGGCTTCCAGCTGACCCAGGCCAAGCTCGCCGACATGGCGCTCGAACTGCACAAGGGCATCCTCCTCGCGCACCATCTCGGGCGGCGCATGGACGCGGGCACGCTCCGTCCCGAACAGGTCAGCTTCGGCAAGCTCAACAACGTGCGCGAGGCGATCGAGATCTGCCGCACGGCCCGGACCGTGCTGGGCGCGAACGGGATCTCGCTGGAGTACCCCGTCATGCGGCACGCGACCAACCTGGAGTCCGTGCTGACCTACGAGGGCACCGTCGAGATGCACCAGCTCGTGCTCGGCAAGGCGCTCACCGGGATCGACGCCTTCCGGTAGCCGCGAGGACGGTGCCGGGTCCCGGGACCCGGCGCCGTCCCCCCGCGGTCAGTTCTGGTTGAAGAAGCCGTCGCCCCCGCGCTTGCTGTCGGCGTTGACGACCAGGTAGTCGGGCGGGGTCAGCAGGAAGACGCGGTTCGCCACGCGGTCGATGGAACCGCGCAGGCCGAAGGTGAGTCCGGCCGCGAAGTCGACGACGCGCTTGGCGTCGGCGGGGTCCATGGCCGTCAGGTTGACGATGACCGGGACGCCGTCCCGGAACAGCTCGCCGATGCCGCGGGCGTCCCGGAAGCCGTCCGGGGTGACCGTCGCGATCCGGCGTCCCTGCTCCTCGGCCGAGTCGGACGCCACGCGCACGCGGGGGTCGGTGACCCAGGAGTCGGGGGAGGACGTCTCGGCGCCGTCGCCGTAATCGGCGTAGTCCTCGTCGTAGTACTCCTCGGCGCTGTTGTCGTCGACGAGTCCCAGCCAGGCGCTCGCCCGTCGTACCGATCCCATGGACGCCTCCTCTCGCACGCGGTTCAGTTTGCCGTCCGCACCCCTATGGTCGTCCATGATGCGGATGATGCGCCAAGCGGATACCCACCGTGGGGTGGATTCGTGACAGACCTGGTGCATAAATCGCACTAGTGGCCCCCAGTCACCCCACGGAATACGGATCCTGACGGATCATCGGAAAGGGTCCCGCTCGGTAGAGTGATGCCGCACCGCCGGACAGCCGAACGGGTGGCGTACCGAACGACCAGCCGATGACGTGCTCCATTGCTGCGAATGACGTACGGGGGATTGCGATGTTCGGAATCGTCAGACCGTGCAGACACCGTCTGCCGGAGAAGCTGGCCATATCGTGGACGGCCCATCTGTGCGGCCTCTGCCTCGCCCTGAGGGACGATCACGGGCAACTGGCCAGGGTCGCCACGAATTACGACGGGCTCATCGTCTCGGTGCTGGTCGAGGCCCAGGCCGGGCGGGCGCGGGACGCCCGCCGCACCGCCGGGCCGTGCCCGCTGCGCGCGATGCGGACGGCGCCGGTCGCCCAGGGGGAGGGCGCACGGCTGGCGGCGACGGTCTCGCTGGTGCTGGCCTCCGCGAAGGTGCGCGACCACATGGCGGACGGCGACGGGCTGCTGGCGCGCCGTCCGGTCGCCGCGGCGGCGCGCACGGTGGCCCGGCGCTGGGACCGGGCGGGCGCCGTGACCGGTTCGGGGCTCGGGTTCGACACCGCGGTGCTGCTGGACGCCGTCGGCCGGCAGACGGCCGTCGAGGCGGCCGCCGGTCCCGGCACGTCCCTGCTGACCGTCACCGAGCCCACCGAGACGGCCACCGCCGCCGCGTTCGGCCACACGGCGGTGCTCGCCGGGCGCCCGGCCAACCGCGCCCCGCTGGAGGAGGCGGGCCGCCTCTTCGGCCGCCTCGCCCACCTGCTGGACGCCGTGGAGGACCTGGAGGCCGACGCCGCGGCGGGCGCGTGGAACCCGCTGACCGCCACCGGCGCGAGCCTGGACGAGGCGCGCCGGCTGTGCGACGACGCCGTGCACGGGGTCCGGCTGGCGCTGCGGGACGTCGAGTTCGCCGACGGCGCGCTCGCCCACCTCCTGCTCGCCCATGAGCTGCGGCGCTCCGTGGACCGCGCGTTCGGCGCCTCGTGCGCCCACCAACCGGGCCCGGGCGGGCCCGGGCAGCCGGTGCAGTCGCCCTGGCTGACCCCCGGCCCCCCGCACCAGCAGGGCCCCCGCCGCGGCCTGCTCGCCGGGTGCGCGGTGTTCGCGGGGCTCTGCTGCACCTGCCAGATCTGCTGCCGGGACCACTACGAAGACCCCTGGAGCGGCAAGCGGCGCGAGGGCTGGTGCTCCAACTGCGACTGCTCCTCCTGCGACTGCGGCTGCGGTGACGGCTGTTGCTGTGACTGCGACTGCTGCGGCTGCGACTGCTGAGGGGGCGTGCGGCCCGTTCCCGGCGTGGGCGTCCGGTCTCGTGCGCTCGCCGGGCGGGTGAGGCGGTTCAACGGGCCTTGTGCGGCGGGGGACCCCGCGGTGGCTGACGGCCGCGGGCGGCGTACGGCGGGGCGCTGAGGTGCGCGGGCCCGGTATCACCACGGTGGCGGGGCTGGGTACGGGGCGGCCGCACAGCGGAGTTGCGTGCGGCGTTCCGCGGAAGGGGCGGGGCGGAGACGCCCGTTCGCGCCAAACCGGGGGTGGGGTGGGGCGGTGGCGCCCGGGTGGCGGGAGCGGCGGTCCCATCAGGTGATACACCGTCACCCCGGCACACCCCCGGGGCGCCGCCGCGGCGCCCCGGGGGTGTGCCGCGGCCGAAACCTGCCCTTGTGCGCTTGTGCGTGACTCTGAATACTCCCGTGTGCGCAGCACTTGTCAGGGGCACGCCATCCCCACAGTACGGCGGCGTCCTGGCTGCGCCTCACCGGCCCGCGCTACGCGGGTCAACTTCCGTTCCCCCACAGGAGGAAAAAGCGTGAGGATCAAGCGCACCACCCACACCCCCGTCCCGAGACGCGCTCGGCTGATCGCCGTGGCGTCCGGTCTGCTGGCGGCCACCGCGCTCACCCTGCCCGCCGCCCAGGCCGCCCCCGCGCCCAAGGCCTCCCCCGAGGCCGCGGCCGCGCTCACCACGTCCCTCGGCACCGCCTCCACCGCCGGTTCGTACTACGACGCCAAGGCCAAGGCCATGGTCGTCAACGTCACCAGCGACAAGGCGGCCCAGGCCGTCAGCGCGGCCGGCGCGGTCCCGAAGTTCGTGGCGCACAGCACCGCCCAGCTGGAGAAGGCCGGCAAGGCCACCCTCGCCGCGGACGTCGCGGGCACCTCGTGGGTCGTCGACCCGAAGTCCAACCGGCTGGAGGTCACCGCCGACAGCACGGTCTCCGGTGCCGAACTCGCCAAGCTGCAGGAGGCCACGGCCTCCTACGGCGACGCGGTCACCTTCCGCCGTACGGCCGGCACCTTCAAGCGGCTGATCGCCGGCGGCGACGCCATCTACGGCGGCGGCTACCGCTGCTCGCTCGGCTTCAACGTGCGCAGCGGCAGCACCAACTACTTCCTGACCGCCGGGCACTGCGCCGAGGTCGCCTCGACCTGGTACTCCAACTCCAGCCAGACCACCGTGCTGGGCTCGAACGCCGGCTACAGCTTCCCGACCAACGACTACGCGCTGGTCCGGTACAGCAACACCTCCGTGACCAAGAGCGGCACGGCCGGCAACACCGACATCACCAGCGCCGGCAACGCCTTCGTGGGCCAGGCCGTCCTGCGTGACGGCTCCACCACCGGCATCCACAGCGGTTCGGTCACCGGCCTCAACGCCACCGTCAACTACGGCGGCGGCGACGTGGTCTACCAGATGATCCGCACCAACGTGTGCGCCGAGGGCGGCGACTCCGGTGGCGCGCTGTACACCTCCGGCGGCATCGCGCTGGGTCTGACCTCCGGCGGCAGCGGCAACTGCAGCTCCGGCGGCACGACCTTCTTCCAGCCGGTGACGGAGGCGCTCAGCGTCTACGGCGTCAGCGTCTTCTGACCTTCCGGGAGGTCCACGCCCTCCCTTCCGTCACGGACGTGCCCGGCGGCCCCACGGCCGCCGGGCACGTCCCGTATGGCCCTCTTGTCCGCAGGGCTGATCGTCGCAATACTCCGCGAGGCACCGCATAACCTCGTAGGGGGGAACATATGAGGAACAAGCGCACCACTCCGCGCCGCGGCCTCGCCAGAGGCGCCGCACTGCCCGGAGCGGCGCTGCTCGGCCTGCTGGCCGCGACCGCGGTCGCCGTGCCGGACGCACGGGCCGCCACCTCCGCGACCGCCGCCCGCACCGTCTCGGCCGCGCAACTGGCCGCCGCGGGGCTGGCGGCCGAGTCGGCGGACGTCGCGGGCAGCGCCTGGACGGTCGACCCGCGGAGCGGCGCGCTGGTCATCGCCACCGACGACACCGTCTCGCGCAGCGGGCTCAGCGCGCTGAGGCGGGCCGCCGGACGCCACGGCGGCGCGGTCCGCTTCGAGCGCGTCGGCGGCTCCTTCAAGCGGATGGTCGCCGGCGGCGACGCCGTCCACGGCGGCGGCTTCCGCTGCTCGGTCGGCTTCAACGTCCGCGCCGCGGGCACCTACTACTTCCTGACCGCGGGGCACTGCGGACGCGCCGCCACGACCTGGTACGCCGATCCCGGCCGGACCAGGACGCTGGGCACCACCACCGCCTTCAGCTTCCCGTACGACGACTACGCCCTGGTCCGCTACAGCGGCTCCGTCGCCCGGCCCGGCAAGGCCGGCCGCCAGGACATCAAGAAGGCCGCGCGGGCCCGGGTCGGGGAGGCGGTGAAACGGGACGGCTCCACCACGGGCGTCCGCAGCGGCACCGTCACCGGGCTCGGCTACACCGTCAACTACGGCGACGGCGACATCGTCCGCGACCTCATCCGCACCGACCTCTGCGCCGAACCCGGGGACTCCGGCGGGCCGTTGTACGACGGGACCAGGGCACTGGGGCTGCTCTCCGGCGGCAGCGGCGACTGCACCGAGGGCGGCACCACCTTCTTCCAGCCGCTGCCCGAGGTCCTCACGGCGTACGGGGTCAGCGTGTACTGAGCCGGCCCCGCCGCCGCCCGGGAACGCTCCGCGGTCACCCCGCGAAGCGCACCTCCCGGGCGGCGGCCTCCGGCACCGCGAACGCCAGCAGCCGCCCGCCCTCCGCCGCGACCGCCTCCCGGGCCCGGGCGCCCAGCGGCGCGCACGGCCGGACGTGGAGCACGGCGGCGTCGCGGGCGGCCTGGATCCGCCACAGCCCGTGGACGAAGCCGTCGTGCAGGAAGAAGCCGCGGTTGCTGCCGCTGCCGGGCAGCGGCAGGTCGGTGCCGGGGTCGCGCGGCATGATCCGTGCCCGGTCGGCGTGCGAGAGGGCGATGTTGTCGTACTGCGGCAGGAAGCGCGGCGGCGCCGGTGTCCCGGGGTCGGGGAAGGGCGCTCCCGGGACGTCGTACAACGTGGTGCCCTTCTCGTCGCGGTAGACCCGCAGCCGCGGGCGGAGCCGGTCGACGACCGCGCCGAGCCCGGTCAGCCCCGACCAGACGGCGACGTCCCGGGGTGAGGCGGGCCCGAAGGCGGCGAGGTAGCGCAGGACGGCCGCGTCGGGCGCGGCGCCGTCCGCGAGGTCGAAGTCCCGGCCCAGCCAGCGGTCGGCCGGGGTCTGCAGTGCCGCGCCCGAGGTGCGCCACAGGCCGCGCGGCGGCGGCTGCACCGTCGGCACCCGGGCCGTGACGGCCAGGCTGAGCGGCAGCCGCTCCCGGTCCGGCCAGCGCTCGCGCAGGGCGTCCCCGAGCCGGCTCGCCGGCAGCGGGCCGGCCGCGAGCAGCGCCCGGCCCGCCGCGGCCACCTCCGCCAGGTCCAGCCCCGCCAGCTGCCGCCGGAACTGCCCGAGCAGGCGGCGTTCGATCACGTCCTGCACCACCGGGCGCAGCGCCATGCAGTCCCGCGCCGTCACCAGATGCACCGTCCACCGCAGCAGCGACATCCGCACCGCCCGCCGGTCCTCCAGCAGCGCGGACAGCTCGCGGGGCGCGAAGTCCTCGATCCGGGACCACAGCGCCACGTACGGGTCCTGCGGCTCCTGCGCCTGCAGGCCAACCAGCCGCTCGACCGTCTCCGCGACGCCGGTGCGCTCCCGGCCCAGCAGCGACTGCCGCGCGAGAAGGGAGCGGTTGAGCGTCCGGCGGTCGAGGACGGTGCCCTCGGGGATCGTCTCCATGGACGTGACGGTAGGGCGGAACGCGGTCAGGAACCGTCCGCGACGACTGCCAGACTGATGCCGTGCTGGAAACCTCCGCCCGTCTGCTGCGTCTGCTGTCCCTGCTCCAGTCCCGGCGCGACTGGCCGGGGCCCGAACTCGCCGAGCGCCTCGAGGTCGCCGCCCGGACGGTGCGCCGCGACGTGGAGCGCCTGCGCGCCCTGGGCTACCCGGTGCACGCCACCCCCGGCACTGCCGGCGGCTACCGGCTGGGCGCGGGTGCCGCGCTGCCCCCGCTGCTGCTCGACGACGAGGAGGCGATCGCGGTCGCGCTGTGCCTGCGCACCGGCGCCGGCGGCACCGTCGAGGGCATCGAGGAGACCTCGCTGCGCGCCCTGGCCAAGCTGGAGCAGGTGCTGCCCTCCCGGCTGCGCCACCGGGCGCAGGCCATGGAGGCCGTCGCGGTCGCCCGGCCCGCCGTCCTGCGGAGCGCCGTCGCCCAGGACGTGCTGACCGCGATCGGCACCGCCTGCCGCGACCACGAACGGCTGCGCTTCGACTACCGGGCGCACGGCGGCACCGCCAGCCGCCGCACCGTCGAGCCGCACGGCCTGGTCCACCACGGCCGCCGCTGGTACCTGCTCGCCTGGGACACCGACCGGCAGGACTGGCGCACCTTCCGGGTGGACCGGATGGAACCCAAGTCCCCGACCGGCCCCCGTTTCGCGCCCCGGCGGCCCCCGGCGGACGCCGCGACGTACGTCGCCCGCGGCGTCACCTCGCGGGCCTACCGCCACCAGGCGGTCGTCGCCGTGCACGCCCCCGCCGAGGCGGTGGCGGAGTACGCCGGCTACGCGACCGTGGAGTCCACCGGGCCGGACAGCTGCGTGCTGCGCACCGGTTCCGACTCCCTGGACGCGCTCGCCGTCTACATCGGCATGATCGGCGTCGACTTCGAGGTGCGGGAGCCCCCTGAGCTGGTGGAACGGCTGCGGGTCGTCGCGGACCGGCTCGCCCGGGCGGCGGGCGAGCCGGGCGCGCCGCGGTAGGGCGCCGCCCGGGGCGCGCCCGGCCGGCGACCGGGCACCGTAACGGGGCATCCCGGGCCGTATCCGGCGGGTTACCCGCGAGGTACCGTGGAAGTACTGCGATTCCGGACCCCAGGGGGCCGTGATGGTCGTCGAGTTGATAGCCGCCGTGCTCTCGGCGGGAGCGCTGTACTTCGTTGCCGGGGCCCGTGTGGTGCAGCAGTTCGAGCGGGGCGTGGTGTTCCGGCTCGGCCGGGTCAGGGGCGGGGTGCGTACGCCCGGATTCACCATGATCGTGCCGGTCGTCGACCGGATGCGGAAGGTGAACCTGCAGATCGTGACGATGCCGGTGCCCGCCCAGGAGGGCATCACCCGCGACAACGTCACGGTCAGGGTGGACGCGGTGGTGTACTTCAAGGTCGTCAACGCCACCGACGCGATCATCAACGTCGAGGACTACCGGTTCGCCGTCTCGCAGATGGCGCAGACCTCGCTGCGGTCGATCATCGGCAAGAGCGACCTGGACGACCTGCTCTCCAACCGCGAGAAGCTCAACCAGGGGCTGGAGCTGATGATCGACAGTCCGGCGATCGGCTGGGGCGTGCAGATCGACCGGGTCGAGATCAAGGACGTCTCGCTGCCGGAGACGATGAAGCGCTCGATGGCCCGCCAGGCCGAGTCCGAGCGGGAGCGCCGGGCCCGGATCATCAACGCGGACGCCGAGTTCCAGGCCTCCAAGAAGCTCGCCGACGCCGCGGCGGTCATGAGCGACACCCCCGCCGCGCTCCAGCTGCGCCTGCTGCAGACGGTCGTCGCCGTCGCCGCGGAGAAGAACTCCACGCTCGTGCTGCCGTTCCCGGTGGAGCTGCTGCGCTTCCTCGAACGTGCCCAGCCGGGCCCGTACCCCGCGGTCGAAGCGCAGCCCGCGCCGGCCCCCCGCGCGGCGGCCCCCCGCGGGCCCGCGCCACGGGCCGAAGCCGACCCGCCGGAGTCCGGCGTGCCGCTGGAGGAGCCCGCCGAGGAGCTCCCCGCCGACCTGCGCGAGACGCTTTCGGCGGACCCGCTGCTGGACACCGTCCGGCCGCAGCGGCCCCCCGACGTCAGCTGACCCCGTCGCCCGCGGGCGGCACGTCCGGCCGCCACACGTACGGCACCGTCACCGCCACCGGCAGCAGCCCCAGCCGGGCCAGGATCGGGGCGCTGTCCGGGGAGGCGTCGACCTGCACGAAGCGGTGCCCCGCGGCGACCGCCAGCCGGGCCCGGTGCGCCACCGTCGCCCGGTAGGCGCCCCGCCCCCGCCACTGCGGCAGGGTGGAGCCGCCCCACAGCGACACGAAGTCGGTGCCGTCGTGGAAGCGGGCCCAGCCGGCGCAGACCACCGTGCCGTCGGAGGTCTCGGCGACGACCACGGTGCAGGGGTCGCCGGGCCCCGACACCTCGCTCTCCAGCATCCCCGGCAGCCAGTCGTGGGGGACGCCCCAGACCGCCTCCTCCATCTCCCTGACGCGCTCGAAGTCCGCCCGTGACGTGACCTCCCGCAGCGCGAGACCCGCCGGCAGCACCGGCGCGGCCGTCAGCGCCGCCGCCTCGCCGACCAGCACCGTCTCCGGTTCCTCCGGCACGAAGCCGGCCGCGACCAGCCGGTCGGGCAGCCCCGGCGGCAGGTCGTGGGCGTGGTACTTCCACTCCACCGGCATGCCCAGCGCCGCGTAGTGGTCCCGCTGCCGGGCGATCAGGGCGTCCAGCCCGGGGCCGTCCAGTCCGCCGAGGTCGCGGTAGTCCAGGAACCCCGTCTCCCCGTGCTCGTAGGTCTTGCGCAGCAGCGGGCCGTCGCGTTCCACCGAGCGGAACCGCGAGAGGTCGGCGGGCACACGGGCGCGCAACTGCCGGTCGTAGGCGGCGCGGTACTCCAGCGCCACGGGGGAGGGGTCGAAAGTGCTCATCGGGCGGATTCCACCACAACCGCGAACGCGGACGCGAGCGGATCGGCGGTGGTGAACGCAACGGGGCGGGCCTGCGTATGTGGGACGGAACGACGCTTCCCCCTGCGCCCGACGATCCGGCCTGTATCCCCCCACAGGAGGTCACGAGTTGCAGCACAAACAGATAGCCAAGAGGAAGATCGTGTTCGTCACGGCCGGTGCCGCCGCCATCGCGGCAGCGGCCGTGCTGCTGCCCAACGCCAACGCCTCGCAGTCCCCGTCGCAGGACCGTGAGGCCACCGCGCCGAAGAAGTTCAGTGCCGCGTCCGCCGCGGAACTCGCCTCCCGGCTGGGCGCGGAGTTCGGCCCGTCCGTCGCCGGGGCGTACTACGACAAGGCGAGCGGGCGGCTCGTCGTGAACGTGGTCGCCGGGGACAACGGCGACGTGATCGCACAGGCACAGCGGGCGGGCGCCGAGACCCGGACGGTCGAGAACAGCGCCGCCGAACTGACCTCCGCCGCGCGGATCTTGAAGCAGCGCGCCACGATCCCCGGCACCGCCTGGGCCGTCGACCCCCGGACCAACCGGATCCTGGTCACCGCGGACCGCACCGTCACCGGCGGCAAGTGGGACACCCTGGAGTCCACCGTGCGGTCCCTGGGCGGCGGCATGGCCCGGATCCGGAAGTCCGCGGGCGAGTTCAAGCCCCTGCTGGCCGGCGGGGACGCCGTCTTCGCCGACGGGGCGCGCTGTTCGCTGGGCTTCAACGTCGTCAAGGACGGCGCTCCGGCCTTCCTCACCGCGGGCCACTGCGGGGTCGCCTTCCCGAACTGGTCGGACAGCCAGGGCGGGGCGCCCGTCGCGACCGTGCGGCAGGCGGTCTTCCCGGGGGACGGCGACTTCGCCCTCGTGACGTACGACGACCCGGGCACCCAGGCGCCCAGCCAGGTGAACCTCGGCAACGGCCGGGCCCTGGCGGTGGGCGGGGCCGCGGAGGCGGCCGTGGGCCAGGAGGTGTTCCGGATGGGCAGCACCACGGGGCTGCACGGGGGCACGGTCCTCGGGCTCGACGCGACGGTCAACTACCCGGAGGGCACCGTCACCGGGCTGATCCAGACCGACGTCTGCGCGGAGCCGGGCGACAGCGGGGGCGCACTGTTCACCCGTGACGGCAGCGCGATCGGCCTCACCTCCGGCGGCAGTGGGGACTGCCAGGCGGGCGGGGAGACCTTCTTCCAGCCGGTGACCACGGCGCTGGCCGCGGTCGGGGCGCAACTCGGCTGACGCCCACGTGATCCGGCGGGCCCCGGGCTGCGGCGGAGTCCGGGGCCCGGCCGTGCGCGGCCGGGGGAGCCGCACCGGGTGCCGGGCGGCCGGGATCGGGGGGTCAGTGGAACCGGCGGTGCAGGGGGAAGGCCATGACCGTCGCGCCGACGTGCACGGCCCGGTGCGCCGGGCGCGGCGCCTTGGCGTCCTCGTGCAGGCCGACCAGCAGCGCCGCGAGCCGGTGCCGGAAGTCGTCCCAGACCTCGGCGTCCTCGTCCTCCGGGTACCGCGGGGGCCGTGCGCCGCACGGCGGCTCCACCAGGCCGGCGGCCGCGAGGCGGCGCAGGCGGCTCACCATGCGCAGCCGGCCGGGGTGCGCCACGGGTCTGGAGAGGATGTCGGTCGCCGTCATGGCGGTCAGTAAATCGTGCCGTCCCCTTGCCTTCGCAACCCCTGAGTAGCCACTGGGGTGACGTGCGCGTGACGCGGGTTGACGGATGGGGCGAGGGAGCATCCACGTGACATCGGGACGTGACGAATCTCGCACCGACGCGGTGTTTGGGGCGCCCGGGAGGGCGCGTACCCTCGCCCCCTTCCGGGCCGGGCCGCCGGTCCCGCCCCGCGGGGGCCCGCGGGGCGGGGCGATGACGCCGTGTCCGGGGAAGGCCGGGGCTTTTCGGCGTAGCGTGGCGGCCGTGACGGATCTGGTGGCACGGACTTGTGACCGCATCGACCGGCTCGACGCCCGGATCAAGGCGTTCGTACGGGAACCGGACCGGCGGGGCCGGCTGGCGGCGGAGGCGGCCGCGGCGCCACCGGGTGCGCTGTCCGGGGTGATGGTGGGCGTCAAGGACATCGTCCGGATCGACGGGATGGAGACCAGGGCCGGGTCCGCGGTGCCGCCGGAGGCGCTGGCCGGGCTGCAGGCACCGCTGGTGGACCGGCTGCGGGCGGCCGGGGCGCTGGTCGCGGGGAAGACGGTGACGGCCGAGTTCGCGGTGACCGCCCCGGGGCCGACCCGTAATCCGCACAACACCGCCCACACGCCGGGTGGTTCGAGCAGCGGTTCGGCGGCCGCGGTGGCGGCGGGCATGGTGCCGCTGGCGGTCGGGACGCAGACCGTCGGCTCGGTGGTCCGGCCCGCGGCCTACTGCGGGGTGGTGGGCTTCAAGCCGACCTTCGGACGCGTACCGGTGGACGGGGTGATCGCCAACGCCCCGAGCTTCGACACGGTCGGCGTGCTCGCCGTCGACGTGGCCACGGCGGCGCGCGGCGCGTCCGTCCTGTGCGACGACTGGCGGGAGCCGCCGGCCGGCGAGGGCCGGCCGGTGCTCGGCGTCCCCGTCGGCCCCTACCTGGACCGGGCCGGGGCGGAGGCCCGGGAGGCCTTCGCGGCCCAGGTCAAGCGGCTGGAGGCGGCGGGCTGGACGGTCCGCGAGGTGCCGGTGATGGCGGGCCCGGGCGAGTTCGACGCGGTCGTACGGCAGTTGTACGTCATGAACCGCTACGAGGCGGCCCGTACGCACGCCGACTGGTTCCCCCGGTACGGCCACCTGTACCGGGAGCAGACGGTCGCCGCCATCCGCGAGGGCCACGCCGTCGGCCGCGACGACTACGAGCGGGCCGAGGGCGAGCGCCGGGTCTTCCGCGAGCGGCTGCTGGCGGCCATGGGGGAGGTCGACGTCTGGCTGGCGCCGTCCGCCACCGGCCCCGCCCCCTTCGGGCTGGGCAGCACCGGCGACTCGGTGATGTGCCTGCCGTGGAGCAACGCCGGCTTCCCCGCGGTGAGCCTGCCCGCCGGGTTCGCCGCGAACGGCCTGCCGCTCGGTCTGCAGGCCGTCGGACGCCCCGGCGAGGACGAGGAACTGCTGCGGTGGGCGGCCGGGTTCGCCCCGGTCGTCAGGCCTCGGTGAAGACCAGGTCCTCGATCGGGACGGTCATCCGCACGGTGTGGTCGCCGGTCACCTCGACGACCCGGTGCAGTCCCCGCACCTGCGTGCGGGGGGTGTCCGAGGACAGGATCCGGTAGCTGTCCGCCGCCCCGTAGATAGGCGCGGAAGGCGGCGAGGGAGGGCTCGCCGAGCGCGAGGTAGTCGAAGAGCCGCCGGAACAGCTTGGGGACGAGCACCGCGTCGTCGGTGAGCGAGGAGAGCCCGGTGATCTTCGCCCCGGTGGTGCTCACGTCGCCGGGCCACAGCCCCTTGCCCGCGTCCCGGGCCTGCCGGGCGACCTCGGTCAGCTCCTGGCGCAGGTCCTCGTAGAGGTTGCTGTAGAAGGTGGGATAGGCCAGGCCCTCCGCGATCAGGTGGTGGTTGACGGTCTCGCGCAGCAGCGGCACGCCGACGGTGACCTCCTGCCCGCTCTTCGTGCCCTCCGGCAGCGGGCCGCGGCCGGCCAGGGCGACGCAGCGGCCGTGCACGTCGACCCCGCCGGTCAGGATCCAGCCGGGGACGCTCTCGGGGGCGGACGCGACGACGCGCTCGTCGCCGGGCTCGCGCTCCACGGCGGTGAAGCCGAGCCGGCGCAGCAGCTCGTCCCGGGCCGTGTGGGCGAAGGGCAGCGGCTGGTGGGCCGGGGCGGAGGTGGGTCCGTAGTGGGTCTCCAGCGCGTCGACGGCGTCCAGGCGCAGCTTGCCCCAGCAGGAGTCGGTGAGGTCGAGCCCGAGCCCGCCCCTGACCCGGTTCCAGTCGGGGTGGCGGGTGGGGGTGAAGCCGACGGTGTCCCCGTCCGGTTCGGTGTTCTTTATCTGGAAAGAGCCCTTGACCAGCAGCATCGGCATGGCGACTCCCCGTCGGGGTGCGAGCGTCGGTGACGTCGTGTGCATGAAACCACGCGGAGGGTGGCGGAGGGCAGGGATCCGGCGCGTCTTCGTACATACGTTCGACAAGTGGTCTATGGTGGGTGGCAGAGGGTTCGGAAGGGGGGAGACGTGAGCGGTCGGAGGTGCGTATGGCGGGATTCACGCACCTGCACACCGTCTCCGGCTTCTCGCTGCGGTACGGGGCCTCGCACCCCGAGCGGCTCGCCGAGCGCGCCGCCGAACGGGGGATGGATGCGCTGGCACTGACCGACCGGGACACCGTGGCCGGTGTGGTGCGCTTCGCCAAGGCGTGCGTGCGGGCCGGGGTGCGGCCGCTGTTCGGCGCCTCTCTGGCGGTGCCGGCGGCGTACGCCGGAGGGGGCGCCGCCCCGCAGACCGGCTCCCGGACCGCCCCGCCGGCCGCCCGGCGGCGCACCCCGGTGCGCGGCGGGGCCTTCGTGCCGGAGGCGACCGACCGGGCGGTGTTCCTCGCCCGCGACCGCCGCGGCTGGGGCACGCTGTGCCGGCTGGTCAGCGCCGCCCACACCGACGGCGGCATCGGCTGGGAGGACCTGGGACGGGAGGGGCTGTACGTGCTGCTCGGCGCGGACTCCGAGGTCGGCCGCGCGCTGGCGGCCGGACGCCCCGACCGGGCCGCCCGGCTGCTGCGCCCCTGGCGCGAGGTGTACGGGGACGCGCTGCGCCTGGAGGCCGTGCACCACGGCCGCACCGGCACCGGGTACGGCTCGCTGCGGCTCGCCGCCCGCACCGTCGGCTTCGCCGTCGAGCAGGGCGTCGTCCCGGTGCTGAGCAACGCCGTCCGCTACGCCGACCCCGGGCAGGGGGAAGTTGCAGACGTCCTGGACTCGGCGCGCCGCCTGGTGCCCGTCGACGTGCGCGACACCGGGAGCCTGGACAGCGGCGAGCGCTGGCTGAAGGACTCCGGGGACATGGCGCGCACCGCCGAAAGGGTCATGGAGGCGGCCGGGTTCACCCGCGGCGACGCCCGCCGGCTGCTGCGGTCCACCGAGGAGACCGCCGCGGGCTGCGCCGTCGACCCCGAGGAGGACCTGGGGCTCGGGCAGGTGCACTTCCCCGAGCCGGAGGTCGTCGGCGCGGGCGCCCGCACCGCCGACCGCGTGCTGCGCTCCCACTGCGCCGCCGGGATGGTCCGCGAGGGCCACGACCGGGACCCGGAGTACTGGACGCGGCTCGACCACGAACTGCGGATCATCGAGCGGCTCGGGTTCGCCTCGTACTTCCTCACCGTCGGCCAGGTGGTCGCCGACGTGCGGGAGATGGGCATCCGGGTCGCGGCGCGCGGCTCGGGCGCCGGCTCGCTCGTCAACCACCTGCTGGGCATCGCCGCCGCCGACCCCGTCGAGCACGACCTGCTCATGGAGCGCTTCCTGTCCGGCCGGCGCGCCTCCCTGCCCGACATCGACATCGACGTGGAGTCCGCCCGCCGGCTGGAGGTCTACCGGCGCATCCTGGACCGCTTCGGCGGCGAGCGGGTCGCCACCGTCGCCATGCCCGAGACCTACCGCGTCCGGCACGCGGTCCGCGACGTGGGCGCGGCCCTCGGGATGGACCCGGAGCAGACCGACCGGCTGGCCAAGGCCTTCCCGCACATCCGGGCCCGCGACGCGCGGGCCGCCCTCGCCGAACTGCCCGAGCTACGGCAGGTGGCCGGGGAGGACCACGGCCGGCTGTGGGAGCTGGTCGAGGCACTGGACGCACTGCCGCGCGGGGTCGCCATGCACCCCTGCGGGGTGCTGCTCTCGGACGCCGGGCTGCTGGACCGTACGCCGGTGATGCCGACCAGCGGCGAGGGCTTCCCCATGTCGCAGTTCGACAAGGACGACGTCGAGGACCTCGGGCTGCTCAAGCTCGACGTGCTCGGGGTGCGCATGCAGTCCGCGATGGCGCACACCCTGGACGAGGTGGAACGGACCGGCGGCGGCCGGATCGACCTGGACCGCATCCCGCAGGGCGACCCCGCCACGTACGAACTGGTCCGCTCCGCCGAGACGCTGGGCTGCTTCCAGATCGAGTCCCCCGGCCAGCGCGACCTGGTGGGACGGCTGCAGCCGGCCACCTTCCACGACCTGGTCGTGGACATCTCCCTCTTCCGTCCCGGGCCGGTCGCCGCCGACATGGTGCGGCCCTTCATCGAGGCCCGGCACGGCCGCACGCCCGTCCACTACCCGCACCCCGACCTGGAGCCCGTGCTGCGCGAGACCCACGGGGTCGTCGTCTTCCACGAGCAGCTCATCGGCATCATGTGCGTCATGACCGGCTGCGACCGGGGCTTCGCCGACGAGGCCCGGCGGGCGCTGTCGGACGAGACCCGGCAGGGGCGGCTGCGGGCCTGGTTCGCGGACGAGGCCCGGGAGCGCGGCTACTCCCGCGAGGTCATCCGGCGCACCTGGGAGATCGTCTCGGCCTTCGGCGCGTACGGCTTCTGCAAGGCGCACGCCGTCGCCTTCGCCGTGCCGACCTACCAGTCCGCCTGGCTCAAGGCGCACCACCCGGCGGCCTTCTACGCCGGGGTGCTCACCCACGACCCCGGGATGTACCCCAAGCGGCTGCTGCTCGCGGACGCCCGGCGGCGCGGGGTGCCGGTGCTGCCGCTGGACGTCAACCGGTCGGGCGCGGCCTACCGGATCGAGCCGGTGCCCGGCGAGGGGGCCGAGGAGGTGTGGGGGCTGCGGCTCGCGCTCTCCGAGGTGCACGGCATCAGCGAGGCCGAGGTCGCCCGGATCACCGCCGGACAGCCCTACTCCTCCCTCCAGGACCTGTGGGAGCGCGCCCGGCCGGGCCGTGCCGCCGCCGAACGCCTCGTCCAGGTCGGCGCGCTGGACTCCTTCGGGGGCAACCGCCGCGACATGCTGCTCCAGGTCGCCGAGGTGCACCGGCAGGGCCGGGCCTCCGCCTACGACGGCCAGCTCACCCTGACCGGAGGGGAGGGAGAGCCGGCGTTCGCGCCGGTCGGCCTGCCCGACATGGACGACGGCGAACGGCTCGGCGCCGAACTCGGCGTCCTCGGCATGGACGCCTCCCGCCACCTGATGGACGACCACCTCGCCTTCCTGGAGGAGCTGGGCGCGATCCCGGCGAACCGGCTGCGCGAGGTGCGGCACGGCGAGACCGTGCTGGTCGCCGGGGCCAAGGCGGCCACCCAGACGCCGCCCATCCGCTCCGGGCGCCGGGTCGTCTTCACCACCCTCGACGACGGCACCGGCCTGGTCGACCTCGCCTTCTTCGACGACAGCCACGAGGCCTGCGCCCACACCGTCTTCCACTCCTGGCTGCTGCTGGTCCGCGGGGTGGTCCAGCGCCGCGGCCCGCAGAGCCTGTCCGTCGTCGGCGCCGCCGCCTGGAACCTGGCCGAACTGGTCGAACTGCGCAAGGAGGGCGGCCTGGAGGCGGTCGCGGCACGCCTGGCCGAGACCCCGGGCGAACCCGCCGGCCTCCCGGCGCCCCCGCCCGCGGGCCGCCGGGTCCGCATGTCCACCGGTTACGAGATGCACCCCTGGGCCGATCTGCGGCCCGCGGGCGAGGGCGTTCCGACCGGCCGCAAGCTGTGGCACTCCAGCCCGGGGAGCGCGGGACGATGAGCGCCGACCTGACGCGGGGCCCGCGGGCCGGACGGAGCCCGCAGCCGCCGGGGACCCCGCCCGCACCGTACGTGCTGTACGTGCACTTCCACGCCGCCGAGGAGCGGTACGAGCCGCTGCTCGCGCTGCTCGGCGGCTTCACCCCCGTCGTCCAGGCACTGCCGCCCGACGCCGCGCTCGCCGACGTCCGCGGGGCGCTGCGCTACTTCGGGCGCGACGCCGCGGAACTGGCCACGCTGCTGCGGGTGCGGCTGCTCGCGCTCCACGGCGTGGACTGCACGATCGGCGTCGGCCCGAACCCGCTGCTCGCCCGGATGGCGGCACAGGACGGACCGGAGGGCGCGGTGCGCGTCGCTCCCACCGACCCCGCCGCCGTCGCGGCCTTCCTCGCCGAGCGCCCGGTGGCGGCGCTGCACGGCGTCGGCCCGGCGACGGCACGGCAGTTGGCCACGTACGGCCTGGACACGGTGGGACGGGTGGCGGCCGCGCCCCTGGGCACCCTGCAGCGGATCCTGGGCGCCGCGGCGGGCCGCAGGACGCACGAGCGGGCCCGCGGCATCGACCCGGCCCCGGTCGTCCCGAACGCCCCCGCCCGCTCGGCCGGGGCCGAACGCCGCTTCGGCCACGACGAGCTGGACCCGGTGCGGCACCGCCGTGCCCTGCTGTCGCTCACCGAGGAACTGGGCTCCTCGCTGCGCGCGTCGGGCCGGGTCGCGCGCTCACTGACCCTCACCGTCCGCTACGCCGACCGCTCCACGACCACCCGCACCCGCGCGCTGCCCGAGCCGAGCGGCCACGGCACCGCCCTCGCCGAGGCCGCGTACCGGCTCTACGAGGGGCTGGGACTGCAGCGGGCCCGGGTACGCGGACTCGCGCTGCGCGCCGAGGGGCTGACGGACGCCGGACTCGCGACGCTGCAGCTCAGCCTGGACCCGGGGGACGAGAAGGCGCGCCGCATCGAGGCGGTCGCGGACCGGGCGCGGGCCCGCTTCGGCCCGCGGGCGCTGATGCCCGCGGCGCTGTCGGGCGCCGCCTGACGCCCCATTATCACATCGACGTGAAGCCGACGTGATGAATTCTTTACCGACCGGTAGCTGGCGACGTTTGTTACTCACTCGTAAATTGACGGAAGCTCAGCACTCTGGTGATCCGGATCACAGGCTGCACGGGAGCCAGTCCTTCCCCCACCTGCGAGGAGATCGCTCGATGCTGCCCATCAGACCGCGATCAGCGCTCCGGCTCCTCTCCGCGCTGACTCTCACCGCCGCCCTCTTCGCCACCCCCGTCCTGGCGGACACCACCACCGCCGCACTGGCGAAGGCCCCCGCGTCCGGTACCAAGGCCACCACGACCGTCAACGCCGCGGCCACCGCCGCCGGCGCCACCGCGAGCAGCGGCTGGAACAACTGGTCCTGCAAGCCGTCCGCCGCCCACCCGCGGCCCGTCGTCCTCGTCCACGGCACCCTCGGCAACTCCATCGACAACTGGCTCGGGCTCGCGCCCTACCTGGTCAAGCGGGGCTACTGCGTCTACTCCCTCGACTACGGCCGGCTGCCCGGTGTGCCCCTCTTCCACGGGCTCGGCCCCATCGCCGCGTCCGCCCAGCAGCTCGCCGACCACGTCGACCGGGTCCTCGCGGCCACCGGCGCGGGCAAGGTCGACGTCGTCGGGCACTCCCAGGGCGGCATGATGCCGCGCTACTACATGAAGTTCCTGGGCGGTGCCCCCAAGGTGAACGCCCTGGTCGGCATCGCGCCCAGCAACCACGGCACCGACCTGGGCGGGCTGCTCAAGCTGCTGCCCTACTTCCCCGGCGCGGCCGAGGCCATCGCGCACCTCACCCCGCAGGGACTGACCGACCAGATGGCCGGATCGGCCTTCCTCACCCAGCTGAACGCCGGCGGCGACACCCTGCCCGGCGTCCGCTACACGGTGATCGCGACCAAGTACGACGAGGTCGTCACGCCGTACACCTCGCAGTTCCTGTCCGGCCCCGACGTGCGCAACGTGGTGCTGCAGGACCTGTGCCCGCTCGACCTGTCCGAGCACGTCCTCGCCGGGCTGACCGACCGCATCGTGTTCCACGAGACGGCCAACGCCCTTGACCCGGCGCACGCCAAGGCGACCGACTGCGGGGACGTCTTCAGCTGACGGTCCGCCTCAGCCGGCGTTCCCCGCCCGGCGCCTGCGGGCGACCAGCAGCAGCGCCGACGCACCGAGCGTCACGGCGGCGGCCCCCGCCGCCATCAGCGAGGTCGTGCCGGTGCTGCTGCTCCCGGTCTGCGCGAGGTCCGCGCCGGCCGGGGAGGTCTCCGCCGTCGTGGACGGCTCCGCGAGCGGGCTCGCGGAGCCCTCCGCGGCGGTCTGCGCGTGATGGCGGTGGCGCACCGCCGACCGGTCCGCCCCGGCGGAGACCTGCGCGTCGTCCGGCACGGAGGCGGTGGGCGCGGGGGCGGTCGTGGCCGCGGCCGGGGCGCCCCCGGTCGTGGCGGGGGCCGAGGTGGCGGGCGCGGCGGGTGCCTCCGGGGCCTTGCCGGTGTCCGCGCCGAAGACCACGTCCGAGCAGGAGTAGAAGGCCTCCGGGCTGTCCGAGCGCTGCCAGATCGCGTAGACCAGCTGGCGCCCCGACCGGGCCGGCACGTCGACCGGCAGGACGTAACTGCCGTCCCGCACCTGGGGGTCGGTGACCTTCGCGAAGGGCCGCGCGTCCAGGTCCGACCACGTCAGCGGCCTCGACGGGTCGTACCCCGCCTTCGTCATGTACAGCTCGAACGCACCCTTGTGGCGGGCCGTCACGCGGTACGTCAGCTCCTGTCGTCCCGGTGCCATCCGCGTCGCCGGCCAGTCGGCCCGCGCCAGGTCCAGCGCCTTGAACTCCTCGTTGCCGGCGCTGCACAGCCTGCCGTCCGCTATCAACTGCCGGTGGCGCCCGGCCGCGTCGCCGATGCGCACCCCGTTCCAGTCGTAGAAGGCCTGCGTGCCGCCCGCCGCGACCGCCGCCCGGCACGCCGCCGACGACGGGTGCTCGGGGTTCTCCGCGTAGCAGGTCAGCACCCGGCTGACCGGGCCGCCCATGGTGCCGTGGGCGTTCGCCGGTCCCGCCGCCAGGCCGGTCAGCGCGAGCGGTCCGATCCCGAGGGCGGCGGCCAGGGCGGCCGTTCTGCGTGCGGTCATGGTGGGGTTCTCCTTCGGCGGTGGCCCGGGGTGCGCGGGGTGCCGGGACCCCGTCGGCGCCGCCCCCGTGCGCGGCGCCGACGGGCATCGGCGAACCAGCACGCTAGCCGCGCCGCAGGGGCGGAACCCCTGTTCGGGGGACCTGCGGACGATCTTTATGGCGGCGTTAAGGCATCGCTAAGCGGGGGCTGAGGATGCGGGACGCGCCCGGACCGCGACCTCACCGCCCCCGAGGGCGGCCGGCTGCCGTTCGGAGGATCGGCCGGAGGCACCGGCTGAGCGGTCCGGCCGGCCCGCCGCGGCCCCGGCCCGCTCGACGGGCCGGGGAGGGGCGCCGTGTCAGGAGGAGTGCCGGCTGCGGGAGGTGCGGCGCGGCGGGTGGGTGAGGGTGATCTGCCGTACGAGCTGGTGGAAGCAGGACAGCGCGGCGATGGCGGGCAGGCTGGCGACGGTCCAGTCGGTGATCGTCCGGGGGGCGGAGGCGACGCAGAACAGGATCGCGAAGGCCGAGAAGAGCAGTACGACCGCCCAGGAGTGCGGTGCGCGGCGCTGGTGCAGCGCGGCCCGCAGGATCGACAGCGAGGCCACCATCCAGGGGCCGTAGACCAGCAGCGGCCACCAGTCGGCCAGCCCCGACGCCCCGTTGGTGGCGGCGATGTGCCGCAGCGGGTCGTGGGCGACCATCCCGCCGAGCACGCTCACCATGGCCACGATCGTGGCGGCGACCGCCGCGACGACGAAGCTGAGCGTCTGGGTCCTGGTCACCTTCTGCCGCAGCGCCGCCCCGCGGATCCTGCGGTGCCGGTGCCGGGTGAGCGGCAGTTCGTGGGTCGCGGCCTCCGGGGAGGGCGCGGCGAAGACGTCGTCCTCGTCGTCCTCGTCCACGTCGTCCAGCAAAGGGGGTTCGAGGAGCTGGGCCAGTTCCTCCTCGGACGTCCACACCCCGTTCAGGACGTCGTAGTCAGGGGCGGAGAAGACGCCGTTCCCCGAGGTGTCGTCCGGGGCCTGGCGGGGACTGTAAATGGTGTGGCCGTTGAGGTCGTCCTCGTACGGCACGTCGTTCTCGAAGCGGAAACGGTCCTGCAAAGGCGGCATGTAGGAATTCCTGTCGGGGCCGGGCGTGTGCGGGGGATACGGGGAATGCACGCCCTAATACCGCCCGTCCAGATCGATGCCGGAGCAGCGGCGGGTGAAATCACCCTCGATCCCGACCATTTCGTTGGCGAACTGTTCCAGTTCCGAAGAGCAGTACACGAGGGGAATGTGCTCCTCGCCGCGCTCGATGTAGGCGTCCGAACTCTGCCCGAAGAATCCCGCCGTCCCCGGGACGAAGACCCATTCCCCGAGGGGGAGGCCTTCCGGCGGGCGGTACGGACGGCTGCGGCGGATGGGCGCCGGGACCGTCCGGGGGACCTCACTCCCGGACGGCGCACCCGGCGCGTTCTGGGGATCGACTGTGACCACATCCCCACAACGACCTTCGGCCCGTGATGGAGTTGCGCCGTTCGAGTGACCTCCGCCCCGTGTTCCGTGAGGTGTTGGCCCTGGCCACCGCCTCCGTCGGGCACCCTAGGGTGACCCCATGACCGAACCGACGCGCCGCCGCGCGGCCGCCCTCGAGCTCATCGACGCCGTCGTCGACCGCGGCACCTGGCACGGCTGGGACGAGCCCGTGACCGCCCTGCCCGGGTACCTCGACGACCCCGGCTACCGCGCCGACCTCGCCCGGGCCCGGGAGCGCACGGGGCTCGACGAGTCGGTCGTCACCGGCGAGGGGCGCATCCGCGGCCGCCTGGTCGCCGTCGTGGCGGGCGAGTTCCGCTTCCTGGGTGGCTCGATCGGCGTCGCCGCGGGTGAACGCCTCGTACGGGCCGTCGAACGGGCCACCCGCGAACGGCTGCCGCTGCTGGCCTCGCCCGCCTCGGGCGGGACGCGGATGCAGGAGGGCACCATCGCGTTCCTGCAGATGGTCAAGGTCGCGGCGGCCATCACCGACCACAAGGCGGCCGGTCTGCCGTACCTGGTCCACCTGCGGCACCCGACCACGGGCGGGGTCTTCGCGTCCTGGGGCTCCCTCGGGCACGTCACCGCCGCCGAACCCGGTGCGCTCATCGGCTTCCTCGGCCCGCGGGTCCACGAGGCCCTGTACGGGGAGGAGTTCCCGGCCGGCGTCCAGGTCGCGGAGAACCTGCTGGCCAACGGCATCGTCGACGCGGTCCTGCCCTCCGGGGGGCTCGCGGACGCCGCGGCCCGGGTCCTCGGGGTGCTGAGCGGCGACTCGTCGGCCGCCCCCGACCCCGGCGGGACCGGACCCGAGCCCGCCGCGCCCGTCCCCGTTCCCACCGCCGAGGAGTCCATCCGGCGCTCGCGGCGGCCCGAACGGCCGGGGCTGCGCGCCCTGCTGGGGGTGGCCGCCCGGGACGTGACCCCGCTCAGCGGCACCGGCGCGGGGGAGCGGGACCCCGGACTGCTGCTGGCGCTCGCCCGCATCGGCGGCACGCCCTGCGTCGTCCTCGGCCACGACCGGCGCGAGACGGGCGACGGCCGGCCGCCCGCACTGGGCCCCGGCGGCCTGCGGGTCGCCCGCCGCGGCATGGGCATCGCCGCGGAACTGGACCTGCCGCTGCTGTCCGTCGTCGACACCGCGGGCGCCGCCCTCTCCCGGGAGGCCGAAGAGGGCGGGCTGGCGGGCGAGATCGCCCGCTCCCTCGCCGACCTGATGACCGTGCCCGCGCCCACGCTGTGCCTCCTGCTCGGGCAGGGCGCCGGCGGGGGCGCGCTCGCGCTGCTGCCCGCGGACCGGGTGGTCGCGGCCCGCCACGCCTGGCTCTCCCCGCTGCCGCCCGAAGGGGCCTCCGCGATCCTCCACCGGACGACGGAGCGGGCGTACGAGGTGGCCGGGCGCCAGGGCGTGCGCTCGGCGGACCTGGCCGCGCACGGCATCGTCGACCGTGTGGTGGAGGAGGCCCCCGACGCGGCGGACGAGCCCGAGGCGTTCCTCGTCCGCCTAGGCGCGGTCCTGGGAGCGGAACTCGCTGCCCTCCGGACCCGGCCGCGCGCCGTCCGCCTCGCGGCCCGCCGCACCCGCTACCGGAACCTTGGCCTGAGCTGACACCCCTCCGCGGCCCGCGCCCCGCCGGGGGAATCCGCAGGGGGTGGCTCCGCGGGATCGCCCGGCCGTTGTCCGGCCGGGGAGCGGTCGTTGACGCCGCGCAGTCGCGGGGCCGGCGACGCCCGCCGGCCCACGGACGCCGGGTCTGATGCGGGTGGCCGCCACCGCGTCCTGCCGGTGCGCCGGACGGCGGCCTCCGCGCCTGCGGCGGCGGGGGCGGCCCCCGGTCATCGGGCGTTGTCAGTGGCGGGTGGAAGGATCACGGGGTGGGCGAACCGAGCAAGGACACGTACTGGGACACCGTGGCGGACCGCTTCGACGAGGAGCCGGACCACGGTCTGCGGGACCCCGCGGTGCGGGAGGCATGGGCGGCGCGGCTGCGGGGATGGCTGCCCGGCGCCCCGGCGGACGTGCTCGACCTCGGCTGCGGCACGGGCAGCCTCGCGCGGCTCGCCGCCGAGCAGGGGCACCGGGTGACGGGCGTCGACCGTTCACCGCGGATGGCCGCGCTGGCCCGGGCGAAGCTGGCCGGCACCGGGGCCCGGGTCCTGGTCGGGGACGCGGCCGGACCGCCCGTCGCGGACGGCCGGTTCGACGTGGTGCTCGTCCGCCACGTGCTGTGGGCGCTGCCCGACCCCGTGGCGGCGCTGCGCCGCTGGGCCCGGCTGCTACGCCGCGGCGGGCGCCTGGTGCTGGTCGAGGGCTGCTGGGGGGAGGTCGAGCCCGCGGGCATCCGCGCCGCCGAACTGGCCGCGATGGTCCGGCCGCTGGCCGAGCACACCCAGGTCGAGCAGCTCGCCCACGACACCGCGCTGTGGGGCCGCCCGGTCCACGACGAGCGCTACGCCGCGGTCGTGCGGATCAAGCAGCCCCGCAGGCACACGGAGATCGTCGACGTGCACCTCTTCCTGCGCCGCGGCGACGAGGTCCTGCTCGGCCGCCGGGTCAACACCGGTTACGCCGACGGACTGCTGCACGCCCCCTCCGGTCACGTCGAGGACGGCGAGGACGTCCTGACCGCCATGATCCGCGAGGCCCATGAGGAGGTGGGCGTCGTGCTGCGCCCCGAGGACGTCTCCGTCGCCCTCGTCATGCAGCACCGCGCGCCCGGCGGCGGCGAGCGCATCGGCTGGTTCTTCGCGGCGGACGGCGACGCCCACGAACCGGTCAACCGCGAGCCGGAGAAGTGCTCGGAGCTCGGCTGGTTCCCCCTGGACGCGCTGCCGGACGACATGGTGGCGTACTGCAGGGCCGGCCTGGAGGCGTACCGCGCGGGCGAGCGCTTCCTGCTGCACCTGCACGAGCCGGGCGACTCCATCGCCCACGACCCGGCGGGTCCAGGCCGTGCCGTCCTCCTCGCGGACGGCGTGTGCAGCACAATGGCCGCGACAAACAGCGCCGATCCGTCCCGCCGGGAGGACGACACACCGTGAGCCTCAAGATCACCGTCAGGCCGGACGCGGCCACCGCCCCCTACGAGCAACTGCGCGAGCAGATCGCCGACCAGGCCCGTTCCGGCGCCCTGCCGGTCGGCTACCGGCTGCCGACCGTCCGCGGCCTCGCCGACGACCTCGGGCTGGCGGCCAACACCGTGGCCAAGGCCTACCGGGCCCTGGAGGCGGACGGTGTGATCGAGACCCGCGGCCGCAACGGCACCTTCGTCGCCGCCGCGGGCGACGCCGCCGCCCGGGAGGCCGCGTCCGCCGCGTCCGCCTACGCCCAGCGCGCCCGGCGCCTCGGACTGGACCGGGCCGCCGCGGAGACCGCCGTGCGGGACGCGCTGCGCGCCGCGTACGAGGCGTAGCCCGCGCCACCACCGGTCACAGCAGCCCGGCCAGCTTGTAGAGCGCCAGCGAGCCGGCGACCGCGACGTTGAGGCCGGCGCCCGTGCCCACCATCGGGATCTCCACGGCGAGGTCGAGCAGGTCGAGTGCCTCCGGCGGTATGCCGTGCTGCTCGTGCCCCAGCACGACGACGGTGGTGCGCCGCGCGGCCGGCAGGTCCGCCAGCCGTACGGCCTCCTCGGCGAGTTCCACCCCGACGACGTGCGCCCCCCGGTCGCGCTGCCGCTGCAGCCAGCCCAGGGGGTCACCGGTCCAGTGCACGCAGGCGGGCCGCCGCAGGGTGTTGCCGCGGGCGAGCGCCTCCGGCACCCAGGGGAAGCGCGGGACGACCAGGCACGCGCCGACCGCGTCGCAGGTGCGCAGCAGCGTCCCCAGGTTCACGCCGTGCAGCGGCCACAGCGGCGCCGCGTACAGGTGGTCCCAGCAGCCGTGCGACCGCGGACGGCGTTCGCGGCGCAGTTCCGCCGGGGTACGGGTCCGGATCCGTCCCCGCGCCCCGGCGGGGGGACCCCCGGACATCAGAGGTAGAGGCCTCCGGAGGCGGAGGCCGGGGTCGTCTGGTGGGGGAGCGCGGTGCCGCCGGAGGAGGACGCGGCACGGCGCAGCGCGTACAGCTCCGCGAGCGTGGCGCCGTCCCGACCGACGCCCTCGGACGTACCGAGCCAGCCGGTCGCCTCGGCGCGGGTCAGCGGGCCCACCTCTATCCGGGCCAGGCAGCGGCCGGGACGGACCACCGCCGGGTGCAGACGCTCCAGGTCCTCGTTGGTGGTGATGCCGACCAGGACGTTGCGGCCCTGGCCGAGCAGGCCGTCCGTGAGGTTGAGCAGCCGCGACAGGGCCTGCCCGGTCTGGTGCTTGGCCTGGCCGCGGATGAGCTCGTCGCAGTCCTCCAGGAGCAGCAGCCGCCAGCGGCCCGGCCCTTCGGAGTCGTCCTCGCCGATGGCGATCTCCATCAGGTAGCCGACGTCGTTGAAGAGCACCTCGGGGTCGAGGACGCAGTCCACCTGGCACCAGTCGCGCCACGACCGGGCCAGCGTGCGCAGCGCGGAGGTCTTGCCGGTGCCCGGCGGACCGTGCAGGAGCAGCAGCCGGCCGCTGACGTCGTCGGCAGTGAGCTTCATCAGCCCGTCCATGGCCTCGGCCACGGGCGCCGTGTAGTTGCCCCGCACGTCGTCCCAGGGGGCGGCGCTGATCTGCCGGGTGATGCGGTGCGGGCCGCGGCGCGGTGCGACGTACCAGAAGCCCATGGTCACGTCGTCGGGCTGCGGTTCCGGCTGGTCCTCGGCGTCCTCGACGGCCTCGGCCAGGACGCGCCGCGCCAGCTCCTCGCTGACCGCCGTCACCGTCACGTCGGCCCGGCGGTGCCAGCGCGAGACGAGGATCGTCCAGCCGTCGCCCTCGGCGAGGGTCGCGCCGCGGTCCTTGTCCCGCGCGGAGCGCAGCACCGACCCGCCGCCCGGCAGGAGCGTCAGCCCCGACTTGACCCGGTCCAGGGACGTGCCGCAGGAGTAGGGCTGCTCGCCGGTGACGAAGCGGCTCAGGAACAGGGCGTCGATGGCGTCGGACGGCGAGTCGTCGTCGTTCATGCCGAGACGGATGGACAGGGCGCGATGCGGGGGCGTTGCGTCGGGCATGCCGCACATGATCCGGCACAAGGTCCTCATTCGCACCGGGTTTTTGCGGAGTGGCGGAATACCCCTGAATCCCTGAACGGCCGGTGAAACCGGCCCGATCCGGGCATCGCGGCGGTTACCCTGACGGGTGATGGGACGTCATGCGAACGTGCGTGTGGGGTTGCCGGGGGCCGGGCGGCGAGGCGTCACCCTGCTCCTGGGCATCGGAGTGGCCGCGCTGGTCCTCCTGTTGGCGATGTGCGATCTCGGGGGCGGCGCGGGCAGCACCGCGCGCGGCAACGGCGGCGCGGGAGGCGGGGTGCACGGCCCGTCGACCGCGCCCACCGGAAGTCCCAAGACCGGGCTGGGCTTCGGCCTGACCCACACCGAGTACAGCGCGGACCACGGCGGTCAGACGGCCAAGCGGTCCGCGGAGCGGCTGCTGTCGGAGCGTGCGCTGCCGCAGAACCAGGCGATCATGGGCTGGGGCGCCGACAACCCCGAACCCTCGCCCGGCACCTACGACTTCGGGGAACTCGACGACCGGGTCGACCTGGTCCGCGCCAGCGGCGGCACGCCTGTCATCACGCTGTGCTGCGCCCCGGACTGGATGAAGGGCGGCAAGGCCGGGACGACCGACTGGTCACGGCTCGAGGTCGCCCCCGACCGCGCGCACTTCGACGACTTCGCCGCGCTCGCCGCCACCGTGGCCCGGCGCTACCCGGACGTGCGGCACTTCATCGTCTGGAACGAGTTCAAGGGCTTCTGGAACGACGGCCGGCAGCGCTGGGACTACGAGGGCTACACCGACCTCTACGACCGGGTGTACCGGGCCCTGAAGGAGGTGAACCCCGGCAACCTCGTCGGCGGCCCCTACCTCGTCATGGACAGCTTCGCCCCGGGCGACGACGGCAACGGGGACGCCTCCGCGACCCTCAAGGGCCCCTGGGGCGCCGCGGACCGGCGGGCCCTGGACGCCGTCGACTACTGGCTGGAGCACAAGGCCGGTGCCGACTTCATCGTCGCCGACGGCTCCAGCACCAGCCGCGACGACCGCATGCGGCCCGACGAGTTCTCCGCCACCGAGAAGTTCGCGGCGGTCGGCCGCTGGCTCAAGGAACGCAGCGGCGGGCTGCCCCTGTGGTGGGCCGAGTGGTACGTGGAGCCCGACGACGGCAGTGCCGGCTGGGACGAGCGCCACCGCACCGCCGTGCAGGCCGCCGCGATGATGGAACTCGCCCGCGGCGGCGCCGACGCCGCCTTCTACTGGAACCCCCAGGAACGCGGCCGTTCCTGCCCCGGCTGCCTGTGGACCAGCACCGAGCTCTCCTCGGGCGGCGGGGAGCAACTGCCCATGATGGACCTGCTCCGGCGCTTCGCCGCCGCCTTCCCGCCGGGCACCCGGTTCCGTGACGTGTCCGTCGCGGAGGACGACCGGCCCAACGTGCGCGTCCTCGCGGACGACCGCGCCGTCCTGGTCGTCAACACGCTCGGCCGCACCATCCGGGCGACGGTCGACGGCCGTTCCTTCGACCTCCCCGCGTACGGCGTCCGCTGGCTGCGCCGGGGGTAGCCGAGCCGGGTGCGGGTGGGTGGTTCGGCTTTCCCGCCGTGTCGCGCCCTGCGGGCGCAAAGATGCCGGCCCCCCACCCTCCCCCTCCGCAGCCGGCGCTGTGCGCCCGAAGGGCGCGAGACGAACCCGCACCCACCCGTCCACCGAACCTCCGGCAGGACGCAGTCGGTCAGCCCACGGTGCGGATCAGCCACTCGTCCGGGTTGTAGGTGTCCCTGGCGGGCTGCGGGGCCGTGGCCGGGGTCTCCACGAAGGTGTCCTCCGGGCGTATGCGGTCCGGCAGCTTCCCGAAGCGGGCGCGCCGCGACTGCGCGGCCTCGTCCTCCACGGCCGGGTCCGCCACGGTCCTCCGGGGGCTCTGGTCCTCGGTCATCGGGCCACCTCCTTCACTCCTGCCACGACAACGCGGAGGCTCGGACGGGTGTTCCCCCGGGTGCCCACCCGACGAACCCCGGTGCCCCCCGCCGGTACGGGCGGGGGGCCCGGCCGGTCACCGCAGGGTGAGGAACCGCTCGACCGTGGCCGCCAGGAACACCAGCAGCAGCGGCGCGGCCGCCGGCAGCGAGATCCGCATGCCGCGCCGCCGCCGCGCCTCGGGCAGCGTGACCCGGGCCAGTTCGCGGGCGCCGAGCAGCACCAGCAGCGCCACCCCGGCCAGCACGCCCGCCGCCGTCCAGGCGTTCCAGGTCACGACCGGGAAGACGCGGCCGGGCCGTGGCTCCGGTACCGGCCAGTCGGCGGGCTGCTCCCGCAGCTCGTACAGCGTCGCGTCCTCGTCCCGCAGCACCGGCCGCAGCTCGGGGCGTCCGTCGAGGGAGCGCAGCAGCTTGTCCGGCCAGGTCGCCGAGAAGCCGGCGTCCAGCTGCAGGTAGGTGTTCTGCCCGCGCGACACCATCAGGTACGAGTTGGGCCCGGCGTCGCGCAGTGCCTCGACCAGGGGACCGACCAGCACCGGGTCGCGCGGGGCGAGTACCGGCACGTACGTCACGCGTTCCATGTCGCGGGCGTTCCACGGCAGGCTGGGCGTGACGTCCTCCACGGGGTCGGTGCTGAGCCAGACCACCCGCGCGGTGGGCCGGTCGTGCTCGTAGACGTACTCCATGGCCGCGACCTCGCCCGTGCGGACCCGCTCGAAGGACTCGTTGCCCCAGCGCGCCACGAGGAAGCCCGCGATGAGCACCCAGCCGGCGAGCAGCGCCGCGACCGGCCCGCGCCACCCCCGGTCCGACGAGCTGCGCGGGAAGATCGCCAGCGCGCCGAGCACACAGGCGCCGGGCAGGGCGAAGAGGAACACCCGCAGCGCCATCTCGCCGCCGTAGGACTGCATGCCGAAGCCGAGGAAGGGCACGAACAGCAGCACCAGCAGCGTCCGGTCGGTGAACCCCGCCCAGCGGCGGCGCAGCCAGCCCAGGACCGCGAGCGCCATGACCGATCCCGCCAGCGCCACCCGCACGTAGAGCACCAGCTTGTGGACGGTGCTGCCGCCCTCAATGCGCCCGGAGACGCTGGAGGAGACGTTGCCGCCCAGCGAGCCCATGCCGCCGAACAACTCGTCGAAGTGACCCGACCAGTACGGCTCGGCGACGAAGCAGATCCACCCGACCAGCAGCACCCCGCACAGCAGGGGCAGCCCGGCCGGCGTGGAACGGCGGACGAGGACCAGCACGGTCAGCACGCCGAGCATGACGAACGGGGTCAGCTGATGGCTGACGACCGAGGCGGCGAACAGCCCGACCAGCAGCGCCAGCAGCAGCGCCCGGTCGCCCCGGCCCACCGTCGGCACGTCGGCCTCGCCCGGGATCAGCTTGCCCGCGGGCGGGCCGGCGGCGCGGAACCACACCAGGAGCACCGCGGCGAACATCAGGTACAGGAGGTGGTTGAGGGACTGCGGGGAGAAGTAGTCCTGCCCGACCCAGCCGCACAGCGCGAACAACCACGCCGCGCACCACTTGGCCCGCCGGCCGGCCCGTACCGCGCGCAGCAGCAGCGCCAGCGGGGCCAGGGAGAGCAACTGGACGGCCGGCGGCCACCAGCGCAGCACCTCGGTGAGGTCGGTGACCCCGCAGGCCGAGGCGACGAGCGTGATCACCGCGAAGAAGCCGGGCCACGAGAACCGGGCGTCCATGTCGGGCGCCGCGTCCCCGGTCCGGCCGATGTAGTCGATGAAGCCCGCGTGCTGCCAGGCCGTCGCGAACCGCGGTTGTTCCTCCAGGACCGCCGGGACCGCGTGCAGCGACACCACGGTCGCCAGCAGGACGGCGGCCAGGAGCCACGGCCGGCGGCCGGGCAGCCACAGTCCGCAGACGAACGCCAGGACGAGCAGCGCCGCGCCGGCCAGCGTCGCGGGCGGCAGGACGGAGACCAGGCCGAGCCCGTTCATCGCGTCCAGCGAGGCGTCGTCCATGCCGCGCAGGGGCAGCCAGTACAGCCCGAGCGCGCACAGCAGCAGTCCCCACACACCGAGTTCGAGCAGCAGGGTGTGCCCGCGCCGCCCTTCCTCCGGAGGCGGCTGCGCGGGCGGGCCCGGTCTCCCCGGCCCGGCGGTCGAGGGCTCCGCGGTCCTCCGTGCCGGGGACGCGGGGAGCGCCGGGAGCGCTCGGGACGCCGTCGCGGACGCGGACGCCGGCGCCGGCACGGCGGTGCCCTGCGGGGGCGTCACATAGGGGCGCCGCTCCGGGTGGTCGAAGTCCATGCGCACGCCGAGCTGGAGCGTGTCGCTGTCCAGCGCCGCGGCGCGCGCCCAGCGGGTGCCGTAGACGATCTCCAGGTCCTCACCGGCGGCCGTGGTCTCCGCCGCGCGCGCCGCGTCCGCCGTGTCCGCGGCCTCGGTCGCACCCGCCGTCTCCGCGGCTGCGGCTGGCTCCGCCGCGGGGGCGGTGGACGCCGTGTCGGAGACCAGCCGCCGCAGCCCGACCAGCGAGACCAGCGCGATGACGACGAGGCTGCCCAGTTCGGCCCAGCCCGCGCCGGTGATGCCCAGCGGGCCCAGCAGCGCGAGGGTGAACCCCAGTACCAGGACGCACAGCAGCCCCTGGAGCACGGCGAGGAGGCCGGTCCGGCTCTGGGCGCGCAGGATGCCGAAGTACACCTCGATCAGTACCCGGGTCAGCGAGCAGAGCGCCAGCAGCCGCAGCAGCGGCGCACCCTCGCGTGCGTAGCCTTCGCCGAAGACGCCGAGTATCTGCGGTGCGAAGACGACCATGAACAGGGCGATCGGGACCATGATCCTGGCCATCCGGCGCAGGGCGGCCCGGCAGTTCTCGGCGATCCGCGACGGGTCGTGCGCGCCCTCGACGGTCAGCGAGGCGCCCATGTTGATCGCCAGCAGGTCGATCGTGCCGCCGATCGTCATCGTGATGTAGAAGTACGCGTTGTCCTCGGAGCTGATCTGCGAGGCCACGATCACCGGCACGAGGTAGACCACGGCGAGGGCGAAGAAGGAGCCGGTCGCGTCCCCCGCGACGAAGCGCCGCATCTCGCGCGGCCGGGGCGCGGCCGTGGTGCCCTCCGTCGCCTTGACGTGCCGGGGCACCAGCCGCCGGAAGACCAGCCAGCCGAGCGGGACGACCGACAGCGCGATCGCGGCGACCCACGAGACGAAGACGCCCGCGGTCGGCACGGCCGCGGCGATGCCCACCAGCAGCGCCAGCTTGGCCGCGGAGAAGACGGTGTTGCCCACCGGCACCCACACCGCGCTGCGCAGCCCGGTCAGCACCCCGTCCTGGAGGGTCAGCAGCGACCAGCCGACGACCGCCGCGAGGAAGCCGAGCCCGTTGACGGGGCCGTGCAGGAAGCGGTACGAGGGGCCCCAGAAGTCCAGGGTCAGCAGGAAGACCGCCGCGGCGAGCGCCACGACGGCCGAACTCCCCGCGTACGTACCGAAGATCAGCCGCCCGGTACGGCGCCCCGAGACGGGGATGAACCGGGCCAGCGCCCCGGTGAGCGTCACGGCGGTGAGCCCCGCGAGGAACTTCATCGCGGCGATCGCCGCCGAGCCCTGGCCGACCGCGTCCTCGGTGTAGTAGCGCGCGGCGACCAGCCAGTAGCCGAGGCCCAGCACCGCGGAGACGCCGGTGTTGAGCATCAGCGCGTACGCGTTGCGGAACAGCTGGTTGCCGCCGCGCTGGGCGGTCGTCCCCCCGTCCTCGCCCCCTTCGAGGGGGCCGCCGCCCGTGGCGGCGGGCGGCGGCGCGGCGGTGGCCCCGGGATCCGTGGTGGTCGTGCTCGTGGTGGCCGTCGTCTCAGACACGGGTCTCGTGCACCTTCCGCAGGCACCGCCGGGCTCTGCGGACCAGGGCGTACCCCTTGGTCAGCGCCCGGTCCTTGGCGAAGTCGCGGGCGACGGAGCGGCCCCCGACCAGCCGCTCGAACTCCTCGGTCCCCGTGCTCCGGCGCACGGTCACCCGGGCCAGCGCGTACGGCCCCTGGCGCCGGCGGTCCGCGAGGGCGTTGCCGACGGCGAGGGCGGAGGTGAACCCCGCGGAGCGCACGGCACTCCGTACGCGGCGGCTGGAGTAGCCGTACGGGTACGCGAAGGAGAGCGGGGGAGCGCCCAGTTCGTCGCGCAGGACCTCCTTGCAGCGCAGCACCTCGGACCGCAGGCGTTCGTCGTCGAGCTGGTCCAGTTGGGGATGGGTGTGGCTGTGGCCGCCGATCTCCACACCGGCGGCGTGCAGTTCGCGCACCTGCTCCCAGTCGAGCATGGTGTCGAGGGCGGTGCCCGGCACCTCGTACGGCCCGCGCAGCCAGCCGGTCGAGACGAAGAGGGTCGCCGGGAAGCCGAGGCCCTTCAGCACGGGGAGGGCGTGCCGGTGCACGCCCTCGTAGCCGTCGTCGAAGGTGATCAGCACGGGGCGGGGCGGCAGCGGCCGCCCCGCGCGCCACGCGTCCGCCAGCGCCGTGCTGCCGAGCGGGGTGAAGCCCCGCGCGGCGAGCAGCGCCATCTGCCCGGCGAAGGCGCCGGGCGTGACCGACAGCCCGCGCGTGGCGGGCGCGGGCGTGTCGGTGACGGCGTGGTACATCAGGATCGGCACGGGACCGGTCCCCTGCCCGGCCGGCTCGGTCATACGACGGCACCTCCCGGTGCGTTGTGGTCGGACGGGGACACGGCGGGCGGTCTCATGCCGGGCCGGCCTCCCCTCGGGTGCGGAACCGGGCGACGGCGTAGCCCGCCGCCGTGGTCGCGACGCCGGCGACGATGGCGCCGGCCCGGCCCGCGCCGCCCGGACGTCCGCGCAGGGCGTCGCGCAGCCCGCGGGCCGCGCCGGCGGGCAGGACGCGGGTGGCGTACCGCCGTTCGGTCGCGAGCCCGGCGTCCGTGCCGACGCTGCGGGTGACCAGGGCCTTGGACAGGCCCTCGGCGTAGCAGCGGGTGCGGAAGTAGCCGAAACGCTCCCGGGCGGCGGGGACGCGGTGCCAGATCACGGCGCGGTCGTCGATGAGCAGCAGGCTGCCCGGCTTGGCCTGGGTGAGCCGGATGCAGAACTCGGTCTCCTCGCAGCCCAGTGGGCGCCGGTCGCCGTCCCGGCCGATGCCGGTGGCGAAGCCCCCGGCGATGTCGAAGGCGATCCGCCGGAACGAGGCGTTGCCGCCGAGCACGTTGCGCACCCGGGCGCGCCCGGCGGGCTGCCCGCGGTAGGAGGCGCCGACCACCCAGTCGAACTCCTCGGGGAACCAGTGCGGCCGGCGCCCCGAGGCCCACACCGGGCGGGTGCGCCCTCCGACGCCCATGACGGCCGGGTCCCGGTAGGCGTCGGCGAACCAGTGCAGCCAGTCGCGTTCGGCGACGGCGTCGTCGTCCAGGAAGGCGACGACCTCGCCCCTCGACGCGGCGATGCCGGTGTTGCGGCCGGCGGACAGGCCGCGCGGCCCGGCGTTGGGCAGCACCCGCACGGCCGTGCCCGCGTAGCGGCGGGTCAGCCGGGCCAGCAGGACGGGGTTGTGGTCGACCACCAGCAGCACCTCGTGGGCCGGGAGGCGTTGCGCGTGCACCGAGGCCACCGCGGCGAGGACGTCCTCCCAGCGGTCCTCGGTGTACGCGCAGACGACCACGGACACCCGGAGGAGGTCCTCGTGGGTCACCGGGCCCCCTCGCGGCGGGCCGCCCGACGCTCGTTCTTCTCCTTGAGGATGACCTTGAGGACGCGTAACCCGTCGCGGACCGCCCGCAGGTTGCTGGCGCCGTGGATGCGCACGTACTCGTGACTGGGGATCTCCTGGACCTTCAGGCCGGCCGTGACCACTCTGATGTTCATCAGGGTCTCCACCTCGAAGCCGGTGCAGTCCAGGGTGATCTTGTCCAGGCAGTGCCGCCAGAAGGCGTTGTACCCGTAGCACAGATCGGTGTAACGGGCCCCGAACTTGGCGTTGACGGCGGCGCACAGCACGCGGTTGCCCAGCTTGCGGATGGGGGTCATGTCGTCGGTGCCCCCGCCGTTGGCGAAGCGCGAGCCCTTGGCGAAGTCGGCCCCGGCGACCAGGGCGGAGACATAGGAGACGATCTCGGAGCCGTCCGCCGACCCGTCGGCGTCGACCATGACGATGATCTCGCCGGTGCAGGCGGTGAAGCCGGCGATCAGCGCGTCGCCCTTGCCCTTGCCGGTCTGCGGGACGATCCGCACGTCGGGCCGCAGCTCGCGGGCGACGCGGACGGTGTCGTCGGTGGAGTTGCCGTCGACCAGGACCACTTCGTGGATCCAGGACGGCAGGGTGGCGAACACGTGCGGCAGGTTCTCCGCCTCGTTCATCGCCGGGATGACCACGCTGACCAGCGGAGCGATGGCCAGGTGCGTGGAGACCGGCGTGAAATGGTCCGGCGCCAGGAGCGCGGCGGTCTGCGCCTGCCCGGTGGCTGCCGGGCGCAGGAAGGAGCTCATGAGTCGTGTTTCCCTCTCGTCCGGTGGGCCGCCCGTGCGGGCGGCTCTGTGGCGTGTCCGGTTCGAAAGGGGGGTTGGTCTCACCCCGCCCGGGACCCCGCGCATGGCGGGCATGTCGGTGTCCCGTGCGCAGGCCGGCCGGGTGAGCGGGCATGCGTGACCGGCCGCGCGGTTCGCGGCTCGGCACACGTGTGACGGTGACCGAGCACGGCACCCCCCTACCGCGCCCCGCGGTTGTCCTGTCGCGACTCTCTGGCCCTCCCCTTGAGCCGCTGTGCATGACAGGTCGCCGCGGGTGGATGTACGACAATATTGAGGATTGAGACCCTATGGCAATACCTGACAGAGTGAATGCCGTTTTAAGAAATTGCCATGGACTCGTCTGATTGATCATGCCTGTACGGCAATGTCCGTTATTGCGCGCCGGCGCGCAACCGTCCCACACGCTTGAGGAATCGGTCCGCCGGCTCGCGCAGCGCGGGCCGGGCCGTCACCGCGTTGCGCAGCGCGCGCACCGGCGCACGCCGGGCGCGGTGCCCGAGCGCGACCGGATGACGGCGGGTCACCCATCCCTCGGAGACCGTCAGGTCCCGCGTCTTGAGCGACTCCTTGTACTCCTTGTGCCCCCGCCCCAGGTCGAGTTGGGCCACCCCCTCGGCGGCCGCCCCCTCCGCCATCCGCAGGTGCAGCACCAGGCCCGGGGAGAACTTGGAGAACTCCGTGTCGTACGCCGGGAACCAGCAGGCGAGCACGGCGGGCGTGCGCATCCCGAAGTGCGCCGCGACCGGCCGGTCCCCCGCGTACAGCACCGACAGCCGCCCGGCGAAGCCCTCGGTGCGGGTGTGGAAGAGGTGCTCCACCAACTCGACGATCCACGGCCGTGCGAAGCGGTCGCTGCGCCCGGTTCTTCGGTACTGCGCCGACTTCCAGGCCATCAGCCGCCGCAGCGCGGCCACGTCGCGCTCGTCGTGGACGTAGCGCACCTCGCCCGCGTCCCGGCCGAGCTTGCGCTCCTTGGCGAGCGTGGTCCGCAGGAACTTGGGCGAGTGCGCCCGAAGATGGCCGAGATACGCCTCGTACCCGTGTTCCACGTCCATGACGGGCGAGGGGTACGTGCCGGTCGCGCCCTCCTCGAAGGGCTTCTGGCCCTCCATCAGGTGGTCGAACTCCCACAGGGCCAGGCCGCAGGCGCGCAGCAGCTCCCGCGCGTCCCACTGGAAGCCCGGCCGGTGCACGAGCCCCTGGCAGTCCGACAGCCCGAGCCCGACGGCCCGGCCCACGCCGGCCGCCGAGCGCTGGTACGGGAAGAAGGCCACCGGGACGCCGTCCTCGCGGACCACGGCGACGCGCACCCCCCGGTGGTGGTGGGCCACGGCCAGCGTGAACTCCGGTGACAGGAAGGGATTCCCCAGTTGCGGGCTGCCCGAGGCCACGGCCTGGTCCTGCACGCGGGTCCACTCCGCCCGGTCGGCGGCGGTGAGCTCGCCGGGGCGGTACACGGTGATGTCCACTTTACGGAGTCCGCCTTCTCTCGGCCCGGGCAAGGGAGCGCCGCAGCAGCGGCAGCAGGAACAGCGCGGCGCTCAGCGCCGCGACCACCGCGACACCACCGCGGACCGACCACATGTGCAGGGCGAGCATGCCCTGCGCCACCAGTAGGTCGATCACGATCGTGCCGCCGGCCGCCACCACTGCCCGGCTCAGCGGGTCGAGGGAGCGCAGTGCCCCGGCGAGCGCGGCCGCCGGGGCGGCCAGCAGGAAGAAGAAGGTGAACGGTGCCCTGACGGGCGAGGCGATGTCCGCGAGCGCGAGCACCGCGCCGACCCCGCCGACTCCCACGGCGGCGCCCGCGAGCAGGGGAAGTGATTCGTTGCCGGTCGGGTGACCGGATGCGTTGTCTCTACGCGTTGGTTGCATTGGCGACTTTGCCCCCCAAAACGCCGGATGCAGAAGTTCAATGTCGCTCAATTCGGGCGCGTGCGTCAAGGAAGGGGCGAACAGAAGCGGCCGCCGCGCCCGATGGGGTGACGGGCGCTCATGACGTGGGCGATTTACGTCGAACAGTTCGGACGGCCGGGGTGTTGTGTTCGATTGGCGTCGCGTCGGCGGCGCCCTTCGGGGGCGGGCCGACCGGGGGAGTGGGGTGCGGCGCCGGATGCGGCGTCACCTCCGGTGCGCGCAGGGGCGATCACGACGTGCTTAGGGATGTTCATGTCAATGAATCTTGGCATGGACACTTCCCGAAGGTGTTACTGCGCGGTACGAAAGACGCGGCAGAGATCCTGCTAAGGGAGGTTCCATGAGACTGTCCCGTTTCGTGTCAGCCGCATCCGCATTTCTCCTTACCGCCACGATCGCCCTGTTCGGTACCGGTTCCGCCCACGCCGCCGGCCCCGTCTACGTGGCCCTGGGCGACTCCTACTCCGCCGGAGTCGGTTCCGGCAGCTACGACAGCTCGAGCGGCAGCTGCTACCGCAGCAGCAAGGCGTTCCCCCGGCTGTGGGCCAACACCCATAGCCCGTCCGGGTTCTCTTTCACCGCGTGTTCGGGAGCGACCACGACCGACGTGCTCAACAACCAGCTCGGTCCGCTCAACTCCTCGACGACCCTGGTCAGCATCAGCATCGGCGGCAACGACGCCGGCTTCGCCGACGTGATGACCACCTGCGTCCTCAGCTCCGACAGCACCTGCCTCAGCCGGATCAACCAGGCCAGGGACTTCGCCAACAACCAGCTGCCCGCGCGCCTCGACTCGGTCTACAACGCCATCAGCTCCCGTGCCCCCTCGGCGCGTGTGGTCGTCCTCGGCTACCCGCGCTTCTACAAGGTGGGCACCACCTGCATCGGCCTCAGCGAGACCAAGCGCAGGGCCATCAACGACGCGGCCGACCTCCTGGACACCGTCACCGCCAAGCGCGCCGCCGACCACGGCCACACCTTCGCCGACGTCCGCGGCACCTTCACGGGGCACGAGCTCTGCTCGGGCTCGGCGTGGCTGCACAGCCTCACCCTCCCCGTCTACGAGTCCTACCACCCCACCGCCTCCGGCCAGTCCGGCGGCTACCTGCCGGTGTTCACCTCCGCCGCGTGACCCGCCGCACAGCGGCGCGCAGCACCCGGACGGCATGAGACGAGGGGTGCCGGGCTCATCGCCCGGCACCCCTCGGCCGTGCCGCGGCGGTTCGGGGCGCCGGCCTCAGGGGGTCGGCGCCGTGCCGTCCGAACCGCTCGGCGACGGGCTCGGTGCCCGGCACGTGACCGTGAACGGGACGTGCCCGGACTCCGATTCCACCGGGTGCCGCACGGCGAACGCGACCCAGCCCTCGATCGTGCCGTCCGGCTCGTAGGACGGCACCGTGTACGTGACCGTACGGCTCTTCGCGCCCCCCGCGGGGAAGTCCAGGGTCTGCTCGCCGTGGTCGGAACCGCCGGCGCTCGACGTCCAGCGGTAGGTGACCGTCACCGGAGTGCGGTCGACGGTGACGACCGCCGAGAAGGACGGCGCCTGCTCCGCGGGCGGCGGACAGCTCCCGGTGTAGGTGTCGCGCACGGCCGACACCGTGACGTGGACGTTCACTCGGGTCGGTGTGGCGGTCGGCGCCGAGGAGTGCGGCGAGCCAGAACCGCCGCCGGCCGTCGCCTCGTAGCCGCTGGCCTCCGCGTCGTCCTCGTCCTCCGGCGAGCCGGTGGCGGACGGGGACGACCCGCCGCCCGGGGTCTCGCCGGCGGTGGTCGAGGGGCCGGAACCGCCCGGGTCCTCGTCGAACAGGGCGTAGGCCACGCCCCCGACGCCCAGCGCGAGGGCGAGCACGCCCGCCGTCATCGCCACCACCGCACGGCGCGGCCGGGCCCGCGGACCGTCCGCGGGCGGGGGACCGTACCCGGGGCCGACGGGCGTCGTCGGCCCGAGCGGTGTGGAGGAGACCGGGGTCGAGGAGACCGGGGCCGAGCGGACCGGTGTGCCGCCCGGCGCCGGCAGCGGGACGGCGGCCCGCGTGGTGGCGTACGCCGTTCCGGCCCCCGGTGGGGTGCGCCCGGCGGCGAGGGCGTCCAGCAGCCGCTGCGTCTCGTCGCCCGGGAGCCGGGCGGCCGGGTCCTTCTGCAGCAGCCCCGTGATCACCGGGGCGAGCGCTCCCGCCCGGCGGGGCGCGGGCAGTTCCTCGTCCACCACCGCGCGCATGGTGCTCAGCGCCGTCTCGCGGCGGAACGGCGAACCGCCCTCCACCGCCACGTACAGCAGCACCCCCAGCGACCACAGGTCCGACGCCGGGCCGGGACGGCGGCCCAGCGCCCGCTCGGGCGCCAGGTACTCGGGCGAGCCGACCAGTTCGCCGGTGCGGGTGATCGCCGAGGACCCCTCGATCATCGCGATGCCGAAGTCGGTGAGCACGACCCGCCCGTCGTTGCCGATGAGCACGTTGCCCGGCTTCACGTCGCGGTGCAGCACCCCGGCGGCATGACCGGCGCGCAGCGCCTGCAGCACCTTGCCGCCGACGCCCGCGGCGCGCCGGGGGTCCATGGGGCCCTCCGCGTCGAGGACGTCGTCGAGCGTCACGCCCCGCACGAGCTCCATGACGATCCACGGGCTGCCCTCGGCCATGGCCACGTCGTACACCTTGATGACGTTGGGGTGCTCGACCCGCGCCGCCGCGATCCCCTCCTGCTGCAGCCGGGCGTACAGCCGCTCGACCTCCCGGTCCTCCAGGCCCGGCGGGGCCTTGACCTCCTTGACGGCCACCTCGCGGCCCAGCAGTTCGTCCCGGGCCAGCCACACCACACCCATGCCGCCCCGGCCCAGCTCGCTGATCAGCCGGTAGCGCCCCGCCACGAGCCGTGTCATCGGCGTGTCCCCCCTTCGCTCCGCCCGCAGCCCAGCATGACCGAACTTCCCCCCCCAACGGACCCTTTCGGCGGAAAGCTCCCTCAACCGGCCATCGCCAGCGCCGCCCTGAGCACCAGGCCGCAGCCCAGCACCAGCACCACGGACGCCGTGACCAGCGGCGCGAGCCGCCGCGCCGCCGCGAACGACCGCCCTCGGGCCCGCAGTACGGACGCCTTCCCGGCCAGCCGCCCGAGCCGGACGACGGCGAAACCGGCGGCCGTGAGCGTGACCGCCAGGCCCGCGCCGTACGCGAGGACCAGCAGGAAGCCGAACCAGGCCTGGCCCAGCGCGGCGGCGCCCACCAGGACGACGACCGCGGAGGGGCTGGGGACGAGACCGCCCGCGAAGCCCAGCAGGACGGTGCCCCGCAGGGTGGGCCGCGGCTCGTGCGGGTGGACGTGGACGTGGACGTGCGGATGCGGGTGGACGTGCACGGGGTGGACGGGGGCGGGGCGTTCGGCGGTGAGGACGGTGGCGGGAACGGCTTCCGCGGCGGGCGCGGTCCCGGGCGCGGACGCGGGCGCGGAGGTGGGCGGGGCGTGATGCGGGCGGCCGTGGTGGGGATGCCCGTGGCCGTGGTGAAGGTGCCCGTGCCCGTGCCCGTGGTCGTGACCGTGCCCGTGGTCGTGGTCGTGCCCGTGGGTCCGTCCCCGCAGCCGCCACGCGCGGCGGAGCAGCACCGCCCCTGCGCCGGTGACGAGCACGCCGCTCGCCACCCCCAGCCAGCCGATGACCGAGGGCGCCGCTGCCGAACCGGTCGTCACCAGCAGCCCGAGCGCGAACACCCCCATGGTGTGGGTGACCGTCACGGAGGCGCCCAGCGCGACCATGTCGCGGCGCGACCGCCGGCCCCCCGCCGCGGCCGCCGCGGCCATCAGCGTCTTGCCGTGCCCGGGCGCCAGCGCGTGCATCGCGCCGAGCGCCAGCGCCGTCAGGAGCGCCAGGGCGGCGAAGCCCGGGGTGAGCGCGTGCCGCGACACCAGGTCGGTGAGGGCCCGCGTCCAGCGGTCCGCGCCGCGCGGCAGCACACCGGCCGTGGCGGGGCCGTCGTCCTCCGCCGCGAGCGCGGGGCCGCCGGGGGTCACCCGGAAAGCGGCCGCGCGGTCGTCGGCGGGCGAGGAGAGCAGGTCCTTCGGGTACGCGGTGAGCCGCCGCGACACCGACTCCGCCGGCACGCCGGCGCCGTGGAGCGTCATGCGGTCCCCGCGCGCGGTGACCTCCCGCCAGCCCGGCCCCGTGGCGACGTCCGCCGGACGGTAGTCCAGGGACGCCGGCTCCCCGGACGGCAGCCGCGCCGTCATCCGGCACTCGACGCGCAGCGTCGTCAGTCCCGCCTGCCCCGGGCGCGCGGCCGCCGTCGCCCCGCGCACCGCGACCGGCTCGCGCCGGCCGTCGACGGTCGCCCGCGCGCCCTTCGCGGCGGCGTCGCAGCGCCGCGCCGCCCAGTCCGCCAACTCGGTGCGGCCCAGCGCACGGTCGCCGTCCCGGTCGATCACGGGTACGGCCTGCGCCGCCGGGATCTCGGCGAGGTCCTCGACGTGGTCGATCCGCAGCACACCGGGGGCGGCGACCAGGCCGTCGTAGCGGTTGACGGTGAAGTTGCCGAGCGGATGCGCCTGCGCCTGCCCCGCGGGCAGCAGCGCGAGGGCCGCTCCGGCCGCCGCCGTGACCGCCGCGGCGGCCGTCCTGTGCCGGATCCTGTGCCGGATCATGACGGGTCTCCTTCGATGCGGGCCAGCGCACGGCGGGCGGCGGGGGCTGCGGTGGGCGAGAAGCCGGGGTTGAGCCGGAGTGCCGCGGTGAGGGAGGTCCTGGCCGCCTCGCGCCTGCCGAGGGCCGCCTCGATGACACCGCGGTGGTAGAGGAAGGCCGCGTTGCGGTAACCCGGCGCCGAGGAGCGCTCGGCGTACGGCAGGGCCTCGCGGTCGCGGCCGTTGACGTGCAGGGCCCAGGCGAGCGCGTCGGCGGTGTGGACCGTACGCCGGTGCGACCATTCGGCCCGTGCCGCCCGCAGCGCCTCCGCGGCGTCCCCGTGGTCGGCGGCGACCAGCGCCGCGTCCAGGTCGGTGGCGACGCCGTTCGCCCTGGCGAGGGCGATCCAGGTGCCGACGACCGCGTACTGCCGCGCCGCACGCTCCTTCCGCCCCGCGGCCTCGTACAGCTCGCCCAGGGCGGCCAGTTGCGCCGGCAGCGGGTAGCGGTCGACGACCGTGCCCAGGTCGCGCAGGGCCTTCTCCCGGTCGCCGAGGGCCTCGTGGGTTCGGCCGCGGCCCTCGACCGCCGGCAGGTATCCGGGGTCGGCGCGCAGCGCGGTGGCGAAGTGCCGCAGCGCGTCCGGGTAGTGGCCTTGGCTCCAGGCGAGCTGGCCGAGCGCGGTGGCGACGTAGGCGGTGTCGCCCGGGGTCGCGGCCGAGTCCAGGGCGCGGGTCAGGATGCGGCGGGCACCGGCGGTGTCGCCGCGCAGTTCGTGGACGTAGGCGAGACGGGTGAAGACCGGGATGCCGGGGCGCACCGCGTCGGCGTGCTCGGCGGCGCGCAGCGCCTCGTCGTAGCGGCCGAGTTCGACCAGGGCGTCGACCCGTACGGCGAGGGCCCGCTCGGCGTAGGGGTTCACCTTCAGCGCCCGGTCCGCCTCGGCGAGGGCGGTACGGAAGTCGTGGCGGGCGGCGGCGAGCGCGGCACGCCCGGCGAGCGCGGCGTCGTTGCCGTGCGGGGAGATCCGCAGCGAGCGGCTGAAGGCCGCCTGGGCCTGCGGGTAGCGGGTCGGGTCGCCGCTGGTCCTGGCCTGCTCGACGTATGCGGCGCCGAGCGCGGCCCACCCCGCGGCGTCCTTGGGCTGGGCCCGCAGGTGCGTCTGCAGGGCCGCGATGCCGCCCGCGAGGTCGCCCTCGGCGAGGCGGTCCAGCGGGGCGTCGGCGGCGGGCGCCGCGGCCCGCGCGCCGTCCCGCGGGGCGGAGGGCCCGCCGAGGACCAGCGCGCCGGCGGTGAGCGCCAGCGCGAGGCCCAGCACCAGCGCCGCGTACAGGGCGGCGGCGCGCAGTCGGCCCGGGGCCGGTACGTCCATGGCTGCTGCCTTTCGGGAGGATGGGGTGGAGCCCGGCCGGGGCGCTTGCGGTACGCCCCGGCCGGGTGCCGTGCGGTGTGCTTCCGCCGGGTTCGCCGGGTTCAGCGGGCCCGCCGGGTTCACCGGGCCCGGCGGATCGACGGGCCGGTGTGCCTTCGGACCGGCGGCGGACCGGGCCTCAGGCCCGGCCGTGCGCCCCGCGGCCGGCGGGGCGGCGGCGCGTCCGCCACCACAGCAGCGCCGCCCCGACCAGCAGCACGCCCGCGCCGCCGGAGGCCGCGGAGGCGATCAGCACGGTCTTGTCTTCGTCACCGCCGCCGGAGAGCAGGCCGCTCCCATTGAGTTGTGTGACCCCGTTGGACTGCGCCGAGTTGGTGGCCGGCTTGGCCAGCGGGCCGTCCGAGCCCGAGGCGGGCAGGGCCACGTACGGGAAGCCGGCGCCGAAGGCCTGGTCGTTGGCGTTGACGGCGTCGCCCAGGTCGTTCTTCGACCCGACCAGTTCGCCCTCCACCACCTGCAGTGCGATGTCGACGACGTCGTCACCGAGCCTGCGGCCGTTCGGGAAGCCCGCGTTGTCGCCGTCCAGGACGCCGAGCCGCTTGGGCGCGGCGGCCGGCGGGACGGCTGTGTTGAGCCGCAGCATCTCCGACGGGCGGACGTGCGGCGGCTGGTTCAGTCCGGGCACCCCCGTCAGGAACACCTGGACGAGGTCGTCGCGCGGGGTGGCCGGGGCCTTGATCTTGTAGATGCCCTCGATGAGCTTCGGCAGTTCGGGGTGCGTCACGTTCTTCAGGAACTGGGCGTCGTTCCAGGGCGAGGAGGCGTTGAACCGGTCCTTGTCCTTGAGCGGGTTGACCACCTCGTTGACCAGCGGCATGCCGAGCCGGGACACCTGCGCCCAGTCGCCGTTCGCGGTCCGCCGCTGCGTGGTGGACCAGATGCCGACGACGGGCTGCTTCGCCGACTTGCGGATCGCGGCCGTCGGGACCTGCAGGGCTATGGTGTTGACGTTGTAGCCCTTGAGGGTGTCGTCGCCGACCTCGGAGAGGTTGCCGCCGTAGAGCAGGTCGAAGACCCGCAGGTCCAGGAAGAACGGGTCGTCGGCCTGGCCGGCGAAGGCCTTGGTGCCGCGGCCGAGGTCCTTGACGGCCTGCCGGCGCAGCACGTCGTAGTCGGGCATGGAGGCCTTGCCGACGTTCGACGGCGCGACCGGCACGTCGTTCGCGACCTTGTAGCGGCCGGTGACCTGCTGGTCGTGCAGCCGGAACAGGTCGATGTCGTAGGTCTGGCGGAAGTTCAGGTCCGGGTCGTCGAGGCTGGTGACCGGGCCGGTGTTGTAGAGGAACGTCTTCTTGTTGCGGACGTGGTCCTGGAACGTCCACCGGTAGAGGTAGTCGCCCTGGGCGTCGCCGTCGTTGTCGATGTGGATGTCGTACTGGGCGTCGTCGGCGAACTTGTAGAAGTTCGGGCCGCCGGCCGGGTCCTGGAACGGGATCCAGTTGGCCACCAGGGTGGTGGTGTCCGGGCGGTCGGGGCTGACGAACGCGTAGACGTCCGTGGTGTCGTACTGCGGCTGCCCCGAGATCAGCGGTGCCTCCCGGTGGCTGGACGCCTGCGCCGTCCCCGGTTCCAGTCCGGTGACGCCCACGGTGGCGAGTCCCCCCGCGGCCACGGCGCCCGCGGCGAGCAGGGCGATCGTGCGTGATCGCCCGAACCGGGCCCTGAGCCTGCTCCTGCTGTGTGCGGTCATCGCGTCGGTCCTTCGCGAGTCTGGCCCCTCCCCCTTGGAAGAGGTCCTGCGTGGGTTGTTCGGGGCCGTTCGGACGGCGGATTGGCGGACCGGGGTGAATTTGTGTCACAGGGTTGTAACGTGATAAAGGCCCGGCCGGTCGGTGCGCGCACCGCGGAGGGAAGCGGGGCGACCCATGAGAGGTTCCGTGCACGAACTGGCCGCGGCGTACGCGCTCGACACCCTCGCGCCGCGGGAACTGCGCCGTTTCGAACGGCACCTGATGCGCTGCGACGCGTGCGCGGACCGGGTGCGGCGGCTCGCCGGGGACACCGTCCGGCTCGGCGCCGGGGGCTCCGCCGTGTCGGCGCCGCTGCCCTTGGCGCGCCTGACGGCGCCGCGGACGGCGCCGCCAGCGGTGCCGTCCGCGGAGGTCCCGCCGCCGATCAGCGCCGGGCCGGACGGCGCGGACGCCCCGGAGGAAGCGCCGCCGGGACCGTGGTGGAAGGCGTGGCGCCGGCCGCCCACGACCCGTCCGGCCGTGGCGGGCGCCGGGGCGGTCCTCCTCGTCTGTGCGGTGCTGGGCGGCCTGCTGGTGTGGACGGCCGCGCAGTTGGACCGCGTACGGGGTGACACACGCGCGGTGAACGAGGTCCTGACGGCCGCCGACGCCCGCCCCGTCTACTCCAGCGACGACCACGGGCGGGGGGTGTCCGCCGTCGTCTCACGGGACCTGCGCCGCGCCGTGGTGACCGTCCACGGGCTGCCGCCGCTGGAGGGGCGCGAGGTCTACCAGTTGTGGCTGGTGAGTGAACGCCCGGCGTCCTTCCGCTCCCTCGCGGTGCTGGGCGCCGATCCGGCGGCGGGCGGCACGCCCGGCCCGTTCGTCACCGACGGGCTCGACGAGTGGTCGTACGCCTTCACCGTGACGGTTGAGCCGACTGGCGGATCTGCGGTTCCGACCTCGGACGCCGTCGTCCAACTGCCGCTGCTCGCACTGGGTATCGGCTCGTGACGTCAACCCCCTTGACGGGAAGGTGAATCCGGGAACGCGGATGCATAGGTGACGCCGCAGGACGATAGGGTTACCCTGCCCGGTGCCGGGTGCCCTCGAACGGGTGGGGAGTGTCATGGATCAGATAGCAATGCGGAGCAGGCCGCGAGTGCCTGCCATCACGTGTGGGAGCAGTGCGTCCAGTGCGCGCCTCGACCGTCATCTCTCGGTGCTGGCCGGCCCTGCCGCGCCGCAGCAGGAGGCGGAGGAGGCCACGCTGTTGATGCGCGAGCTGACCTCGCGCGACCACGTGCGCGCGAACGCCAACCGCGGGGCGCGTGTATCGCTGTTCGCGCCACTGCGGCGACTGCGTCGTTCCCTCTTCGGCAGCCGCGGCTGACCGGAGGCGTTCTCGGCGTTCCTTCAGCGGACAGGCTCGGGCGCAGTACACCGTCCCGGCACCGCGCTGCGTCAAGCGGCGCGTCGGTGTACTCCGTCCGGGCCTGTTGTCATGTCGACTTGTGGTCACAGCAGGGCGAATTGCCCGTCCGGTCCCTCTTCGTGGTGATCCAGCACAGAGGCCGGGCGGCGCGCGGACTCCGGCACCGGAAGGACACGCGCCGCGCGCAGCTCGGCGGCGCCGATCCGCGGGCCGGCCGCCACCCGGGCGGCGAGCGCACGGCGTGACGGCCGCGCCTCGGCCAGCAGCGCCAGCACACTGATCAGCTCCAGCAGCTCGGTCGTCCTCGCCCGCGGCCAGGCGGCGGGCCGGATCGCGTCGAGGCCCTCCGCCGGCCCGTCGGGGATCCGCCGCTCGAACCAGGTCTCCAGCACCCGCGTCCCCCCGGCGTGGAACTCCCACACCGCCTCCGGCACCGGCGACACCCGCCCGCTCCCCAGCAGCAGCGCCTCTTCCCGCGGGTCGTACGACGGCGCCTCCCGCGGCACGTCGGGCAGCGCCGCCCGTACGTAGGGGCGTCGGCCGCCCGGCAGCCGGGGATGCCCGGCGGGGCGCTCCCGCGCCGGATCGGAGCAGCGGGCGCCCCGGGTGTGCAGCCACAGCAGACGGCGGCCCAGCGCGACCCCCTCCGCCCACAGCGCCGGATCCGCGGTGAGCGGGACCTCGACGGGCGAGCTCGTGGCGAGCGCCGCGATCCAGGCGAGCGCGTCCTGCGCGGCGACCGGGGTGCCCAGCCGTTCGGAGAGGCGGTCCAGCAGACCCGGCGCCAGATTGGGGTCCGCGCCGCCGGGGCGGCGGAACAACGGCCGTACGCGGCCCGGCCGGCCGGCGGGGGAGTGGCCGTCCGGAAGCAGCGCGGAGAAGCCCAGCGGCGGCCCGGGGACCTGGGGCAGCCGCGCCAGCTCCACCGCGTACAGCTGGTGGTCCTCGTCGGCGACCCGCCACAGCTCGGGGCGGGCGGCGTCGATCAGCCGCTGGTCGGGGATGAGCCACTGCTGGTCGTAGGGCCCGTGCAGCACCCGCACCGGCTCCGCGCACGGGCCCTCCGCCCGCTCCAGGCGGGTGGTGGGCGCCGGGTGGCCCGGCAGTTGGGCGACGGCGGTGTGCGGAGTGCGTGCCCGCGTCGGGTGGAACAGCCGCTCGCGCTCGGCGGCTCCGGCCTCCAGCAGCCGGTCCCAGCGCGCGGTGAGGGTCGCCGCCTCGGGGGCCATGACCCAGCTCCGCCCCAGGCGCAGGGGCGGTACGGACCACGGCATCAGGTCGGCCAGCGTCGGCGATTCATCGCTCACCGTGAGCATGCTACTGAGGCCCCTCAGGGTGCCTCCATGGTCACCGTGAAGGAGAAGCGGTCGCCCCGGTAGTGGATGCGGACCACGTCGACCGTGCGGCCGGTGTCGTCGTAGGTCACCCCCGTGTAGTGCAGGATCGGGCTGAGCAGGGGCACCTGCAGCAGCCGGGCGGTGTCCGGGTCGGCCAGCCGCGCCTCGACGGTGTCGGTGATGCGGCTGATCCGGACCCCGAGGGCGTCCCGGAGCACCTTCGTCATCGGCCAGCGCGCCAGGTCCGCCAGGTCTATCCGGGCCGCCAGTTCCGGCAGGACGAAGTTCTCCGCCCAGTTGGTGGGCTTCCCCGACTCGTCGCAGCGCAGCCGGCGGTAGGCGACGGTGTCCGCCAGCCCGGGGAAGTACTCGGCGTACTCCGGCGGCACGGGCGACGGGCCGTGGCTGAGCACGCTGGTGCGCTCCCCGGACTGCTGGGCCACGATCGCGTCGACCGAGCCCAGCAGCCGCACCGGCGCCCCGCGCAGCGCGGCGGGCTCGATGAACGTGCCGCGCCGCCGGTGGCGGCTGATCAGCCCCTCCTCCTCCAGCTCCTTCAGCGCCTGCCGCATCGTGAGCACGCTGACGCCGTAGTGGCCCGCCAGCGCGTCCTCCGTCGGCAGCCGCAGCGGGGCGTCCGGACGACGGCCGAGTATGGAGGCGCGCAGGGACTGCGAGACCTGGTACCACAGCGGGAGCTTGCGGTTCAGGACCAGCGAGTCGGGGGCGAAGGTGCTGCTCGGGCTCGGCGTCATGGCCTGAAGTGTCGCTCAAGCCCCCGCCACACGCCGTCGTAGTCCCGCTGCAGGTGCCCGGCCGCCATGGCCTCCGGTGTCGCCACCACCGGCCAGCGCGTCTCGAACATGAAGGCGAGGCCGTCGTCCACCTTCTGCGGGACCAGTTCGGCGGCGCTCGCCCGGTCGAAGGTCGTCCGGTCCGGGCCGTGCGCCGACATCATGTTGTGCAGCGAGGCCCCGCCGGGCACGAAGCCCTCCGCCTTGGCGTCGTACGCGCCCTCGACGAGTCCCATGAACTCGCTCATCACGTTCCGGTGGAAGTACGGCGGACGGAAGGTGTCCTCGCCGACCAGCCAGCGCGGGGCGAAGACCACGAAGTCGGCGTTGGCCAGGCCCGGGGTGTCGGAGGGCGAGGTCAGCACGGTGTAGATCGACGGGTCCGGGTGGTCGTAGCTCACGCTGCCCAGCACGTTGAAACGCCTGAGGTCGTACACGTACGGCACCAGGTTGCCGTGCCAGCCGACGACGTCGAGGGGGGAGTGGCCGTACTCGGCGGCCCACAGGTTGCCGCCGAACTTGTTCACCACCTCCACCGGCTCCTCGCGGTCCTCGTACGCCGCGACCGGCGCCATGAAGTCCCGCGCGTTGGCCAGGCCGTTGGCGCCGATCGGGCCGAGGTCGGGCAGCCGGAAGTGCTGGCCGTAGTTCTCGCACACGTAGCCGCGCGCCTCGCCGTCCGGCAGCTCGACGCGGAAGCGCACCCCGCGTGGGACCAGCGCGACGTGGCCCGGAGCGGCCGCCAGGACGCCGAACTCCGTGCGCAGCAGCAGCCGGCCGCGCTCCGGCACGATCAGCAACTCGCCGTCGGAGGAGGAGAACACCCGGCCGTCCATGGAGCGGTTGGCCGCGTACCAGTGGATGCCGATGCCCTCGCGGCGCAGCACGTCACCGTTGCCGCCGACGGTGACCAGGCCGTCCACGAAGTCGGCCGGCTCCTGCGGCAGCGGCAGCGGGCTCCAGCGCAGCCGGTTGGGATCGGGCTCGGCCGTGAAGGGGGCGCTGCGCAGCCGCCCGTTGTCGATCCGGCGGAACGGCGGGTGGGCCGCCGAGGGGCGGATGCGGTACAGCCACGAGCGGCGGTTGTGATGCCGCGGCTCGGTGAAGGCCGTGCCGCTGAGCTGCTCCGCGTACAGGCCGAGCGGGGCGCGCTGCGGCGAGTTGCGGCCGGCCGGAACCGCTCCGGGGACGGCCTCGCTCGTGTGCTCGTTGCCGAATCCGGGGAGGTAGGCGAGGTCCTTGCCGTCCTGGATCTCTGTGCTGGCGATCTCTGTGCTGGTCACGATTCCTATGGTTGTCCATAGGAATCAACCCCGCAAGGGATCGGCCGGTCCCTGTGGAAAACCGGCATGATGGACCCCGTGCACAGCAGCGGCAACGGTCTCCGGCGCGTCCCCGTCCAGCAGCGCAGCGCCGAACGCTTCGCCCGGATCCTCGACGCGGCCGCGGCGATCCTCGACGAGGGCGGTTACGACGAGCTGAGCACGCGGGCCGTGGCCGCCCGCGCGGGTGTGCCGATCGGCTCGGTCTACCGCTTCTTCTCCAACAAACGCGCGATGGCCGACGCCCTCGCCCGCCGCAATCTCGACAAGTACCTCGCCGGGGTCACGGACCGCCTCGACGCCCTCGGCGCGGCCGACGGCGGCGCGGCCGACTGGCGCCTGCTGATCGACGTCGTCGTCGACCAGTACGTCGCGATGCGCCGCACCGTGCCGGGCTTCGCCCTCGTCAGCTTCGCCGGCCCGGCACCCGGCCCCGCCGTGAACGACCTGGCCAACCACCTCGTGGCCGACCGGCTGAGGTCGCTGCTCATCGCCCCGCTCGGCGCGGCGGGCGTGGCCGTCACCGACGACCGGCGGTTGCGCACCGCCTTCGTGGTGGGCGTGGAGGCCGCGGACGCGCTGCTCAAGATGGCCTTCCGCGCCGACCCGCAGGGCGAGGCAGCGCTCATCGCGGAGACGAAGGAACTGCTCCGCGCCTACCTGGCCGGGGTCCTGGAGCCGTAGGCCGTGTCGCGTTCCCGCGGCAGCCCTCCCGCGAGGGCCGTCCCCGCGAACGCTATCCCGACATGCATACCGGTCGGTATGGTGACCGCACACGAGGAAGCGCCCTGCCCCGGGAGGCCCGATGGCCAGCAGTCGTACCGCCCTGCGTATCTGTCCGCTGTGCGAGGCAACCTGCGGACTGACCCTGACCATCGACGGAGACCGGGTCACCGGCGCCCGCGGCGACCGTGACGACGTCTTCAGCGCGGGCTTCGTCTGCCCCAAGGGCGCCTCCTTCGGCGAGGTCGACGGCGACCCCGACCGGCTCACCCGCCCGCTCGTACGCCGTGACGGCGTGCTCGCCGAGGCGACCTGGGCCGAGGCGTACGCCGCCGTCGCCGAGGGCGCCGCCCGCATCCGCGAGACCCACGGCGCCCACGCGACCGGCGTCTACCTGGGCAACCCCAACGTCCACACCATCGCCGGCGGCCTCTACCCGCCGGCCGTCGTCCGCGCCCTCGGCACCCGCGCGCTGTTCTCGGCCAGCACCCTGGACCAGATGCCCAAACAGGCGGCGTGCGGCCACCTCTACGGGGACGCGCTCGCCGTCCCCGTGCCCGACCTGGACCGCACCGACCACCTGGTCGTCATCGGCGGCAACCCGCTGGTCTCCAACGGCAGCCTCGCCACCGCCGCCGACTTCCCCGGCAAGCTCAAGGCGCTGCGTCGCCGCGGCGGCCGGCTGACCGTCATCGACCCCAAGCGCACCCGCACCGCCGAACTCGCCGACCTCCACATCGCCTCGCGCCCCGGCACCGACGCCGCGCTGCTCTTCGCCGTCGTCCACGTGCTGTTCGAGGAGGGGTTGACCGGCCTCGGCCACCTCGAAGGGCACGTCACCGGCGTCGACGAGGTCCGCGCCCTGGCCCGCGACTTCGGCCCCGAGACCGTCGCCCCGTACTGCGACGTCCCCGCCGAGCGGATCCGCACCCTCGCCCGCGACCTGGCCGCCGCCCCCAGTGCCGCCGTCTACGGGCGCCTGGGCAGCACCGCCGTACGCTTCGGCACCCTCGCCAGCTGGCTGATCGACGTCCTCAACATCCTCACCGGCAACCTCGACCGGCCAGGCGGCGCGATGTTCCCGCTGCCCGCCACCGCCCGCGCCCCGCGACCGGCCGGCCCCGGCCGCGGCTTCACCACCGGCCGCTGGCGCAGCCGGGTCTCCGGCCACCCCGAGGTCGCCTCCGAACTGCCCGCCGCCGCCCTCGCCGAGGAGATCGACACCCCCGGCGAAGGCCGGATCCGCGCCCTGGTCACGATCGCGGGCAACCCCGTGCTGTCCGCCCCCGACGGCGCCCGCCTCGACCGGGCCCTGGCGGGCCTGGACTTCATGGTCAGCGTCGACCCGTACCTCAACGAGACCACCCGCCACGCGCACGTCGTCCTGCCGCCGCCCCCGCCCTCCCGCAGCGCGCACTACGACCTCGCGTTCGGCAACTTCTCCGTGCGCAACAACGCCCGCTACAGCCCGCCCGCCATCCCGCTGGAGGACGGCAGGCCCGGCGAACCCGAGATCCTCGCCCGGCTCGCCCTCGTCCTCGGCGGCTCCGCCCCGGACGCCGACCCCGCGACCGTCGACGAACAGGCCGTCGCCCACCGCCTGGCCAAGGAGACCACCGACCCGCACTCCGCCGTCCACGGCCGCGACCCCGCGGAACTGGCCGCGACGCTCACCGGGGCCACCGGCTACGAGCGGCGGCTCGACATGATGCTGCGGCTCGGCCCGTACGGCGACGGATTCGGCGCCGCCCCCGGCGGCCTCAGCCTGCGCCGCCTCCTCGACCACCCCCACGGCATCGACCTCGGGCCGCTGCGCCCGCGCGTCCCCGAGGTGCTGCGCACCGTCTCCGGCACGATCGAACTCGCGCCCGCGCCGCTCACCGCCGACGTGCCCCGGCTGCTGGCGGCGGTCGCCGGCCGGTCCGCGGACGGGCTGGTCCTCATCGGCCGCCGCCACCTGCGCTCCAACAACAGCTGGATGCACAACGTGCCCGCGCTCACCGGCGGGAGCAACCGCTGCACCCTCCAGGTGCACCCCGAGGACGCCACCCGGCTCGGCCTCACCGACGCGGCGCGCGCCCGCATCAGGGGCGACGGCGGCGAGATCGAGGCCCCGGTCGAGGTCACGGACGCGGTGCGGCCGGGCGTGGTGAGCCTGCCGCACGGCTGGGGCCACGACCGCGCCGGCACCCGGCTGACGGTCGCGACCCGCGAACCGGGGGCCAACCTCAACCAGTTGCTCGACGGCACCCTGCTCGACCCGCTGTCGGGCACGGCCGTCCTCAACGGATTCCCCGTCCAGGTCGCCCCGGCGTGACCCACCGCACGGGGCACCGGCCTGGAAACAGAAAACTATCGGCGCTAGTTTGGGCGTGCCACGGCAGGGCCGCCCGGGAGGACAAGGGATGAAGCCGCACGACGGGATGTACATCGACGGTGACTGGCGGCCCGCCGCCGGCCCGGGGACGATCGAGGTCGTCAACCCCGCGGACGAGCAGGTGTTCGCCACCGTGCCCGCCGGCAGCGCCGAGGACGTGGACGCCGCGGTCCGCGCCGCCCGCGCGGCCTTCCGCGGCTGGGCGGCCACCCCGCCCGCCGAGCGCGCCGCCCGCATCGCCGCGCTGCGCGACGTCCTCGCCGCCCGCGGCGAGGAGATCGCCGAGACCGTCTCCGCCGAACTGGGTGCGCCGCTGGCCTTCAGCCGGACCGTCCACGCGGGGCTTCCGGTCGCGGTCGCGGGCTCGTACGCCGAACTCGCCGCCACCCACCCCTTCGAGGAGCGGATCGGCAACTCCACGGTCCTCCACGAGCCCGTCGGCGTGGTCGGCGCGATCACCCCCTGGAACTACCCGCTCCACCAGATCGTCGCCAAGGTCGCCCCCGCGCTCGCCGCCGGCTGCACGGTCGTCCTCAAGCCCGCCGAGGACACCCCGCTGGTCGCCCAGCTCTTCGCCGAGGCTGTCCACGAGGCGGGCCTGCCGGCGGGCGTGTTCAACCTCGTCACCGGCCTCGGCCCGGTCGCCGGACAGGCCCTGGCCGCGCACGAGGACGTCGACCTGGTCTCCTTCACCGGGTCCACCGCCGTCGGCCGGCAGATCGCCGCGACCGCGGGCGCCGCCGTCAAGCGCGTCGCGCTGGAACTCGGCGGCAAGTCCGCCAACGTCATCCTCCCCGGCGCGGACCTGGCCAAGGCCGTGGGCGTCGGCGTCGCCAACGTCATGTCCAACACCGGCCAGACGTGCAGCGCCTGGACCCGCATGCTCGTCCACCGCGACGTGTACGAGGAGGCCGTGGCCCTCGCCGCGACGGCCGCCGCCAAGTACGTGCCCGGCGAGCGCATCGGCCCCGTCGTCAACGCCCGGCAGCACGAGCGCGTCCGCGGCTACATCGCCAAGGGCGTCGAGGAGGGGGCCCGCCTCGTCGCCGGCGGCACCGACGTGCCGCGGGCACGGGGCTACTGGGTCAGCCCCACCGTCTTCGCGGACGTCACCCCGGAGATGACGATCGCCCAGGAGGAGATCTTCGGCCCCGTCCTGTCGATCCTGGCGTACGAGGACGAGGAGGACGCGCTGCGCATCGCCAACGGCACCGTCTACGGCCTCGCCGGGGCGGTCTGGGCGGGCGACGAGGCCACGGCCGTCGCCTTCGCCCGGCGCATGGACACCGGTCAGGTCGACATCAACGGCGGCCGCTTCAACCCGCTGGCGCCGTTCGGCGGGTACAAGAAGTCCGGGGTCGGACGCGAGCTCGGCCCGCACGGCCTCACCGAGTACCTCCAGACCAAGTCCCTCCAGTTCTGACCGCCAGGAGAAAACACCGTGGTCCGCGCCGCCGTACTGCCCGCCGTCAACGCGCCCCTCACCCTCGCCGACATCGACCTGCCCGAGCCCGGGCCGGGCCAGGTGCGGGTCAGGCTCGCCGCGGCGGGGGTGTGCCACTCCGACCTGTCCCTGTCCAACGGGACGCTGCGGCAGCCCGCGCCCGCCGTCCTCGGGCACGAGGGCGCCGGCACGGTCGTCTCCGTGGGCGAGGGCGTCACGGACGTGACCCCCGGCGACCGGGTCGTCCTCAACTGGGCGCCCGCCTGCGGCACCTGCCACTACTGCGGGCTCGGCGAGCCGTGGCTGTGCGCCGGCGCGGGCGCGGCGGCGGGCGTGCCCTACGCCAAGCTCGCGGACGGCGGGACCGAGCTCTACCCGGGGCTCGGGACGGCCGCGTTCGCCGAGGAGACCGTGGTCGCGGCGGGCGCCGTCCTGCCGCTCCCGGACGGGATCCCCCTGACGGAGGCCGCGCTCCTGGGGTGCGCCGTGCTCACCGGGTACGGCGCGGTCCACCGCAGCGCCGCGGTACGCCCCGGGGAGTCCGTGGCCGTCTTCGGCGTCGGGGGCGTCGGGCTCGCCGTCCTCCAGTCCGCCCGCATCGCGGGGGCGGGCACCGTCGTGGCCGTCGACGTCTCCCCGGAGAAGGAGGCCCTGGCCCGGGCCGCGGGCGCCACGGAGTTCCTGCCGGCGGGTGAGGACGTCGCGAAGCGGATCCGCGCACTGACGGGCGGGCACGGGGCGGACGTCGCCATCGAGTGCGTCGGGCGCGGCGAGACGATCCGCTCCGCGTGGTCCTCGACGCGGCGGGGCGGGCGCACGACGGTCGTCGGCATCGGCGGCAAGGCGGACCTGGTCTCCTTCTCCGCGCTGGAGCTCTTCCACTTCGGGCGGACGCTGTCCGGCTGCGTGTACGGCAACAGCGACCCGGGGCGGGACCTGCCGGTTCTGGCGGAGCACGTGCGGGCGGGGCGGCTGGACCTCTCCGCGATGGTGACGGAGCGGATCGGGCTGGAGGGGATCCCGGGGGCGTTCGCGGCGATGCGACAGGGGCGGGGCGGGCGGTCGCTGGTCGTCTTCTGACGGCTGGTTGTCGTGTGCGGGTGCGTTGTGGGTTCTGTTGGGGGTTCTCCCACCCTCCCGCCCGATTGCCCGGCGCGATTGGTGCGGGCCTGCGCACTGTGCATGGGTGGGCCGGGGGCGGGGCCTCCGGGGTGGGCATTCTGTACCGCATATTT
>NZ_JBIBGK010000028.1:0-102225 GCF_042956445.1 Streptomyces sp. NPDC008238
TAGTGGGCTACTCGGACGATTCGACAACGCAGCGAGGTGCCGTGCCAGGCGCCGTGGGGTGGGGGCACCCCCGACCGAAGGTTGGGGGAGGGCATGTGACGACACGGCCTAGCGTGCGATGTCCGCGTAGCCCTCGACCTCGCGCGGGTCCCGGGAGCCCGGGCCGACGTAGCGGGCCGAGGGGCGCACCAGGCGGCCGGTGCGCTTCTGCTCCAGGATGTGCGCCGACCAGCCGGCGGTGCGGGCGCAGCTGAACATCGAGGTGAACATGTGGGCCGGGACCTCGGCGAAGTCCAGGATGATCGCGGCCCAGAACTCCACGTTGGTCGCCAGGACGCGGTCCGGGCGGCGGGAGTGCAGCTCCTCCAGGGCGGCCTTCTCCAGCGCCTCCGCGATCTCGAAGCGGGGGGCGCCCAGCTCCCTGGCGGTACGGCGCAGCACCCGCGCCCGCGGGTCCTCCGCCCGGTAGACCCGGTGGCCGAAGCCCATCAGGCGCTCGCCCTTGTCGAGGGCCTGCTTGACGTACGCCTCGGCGTCGCCGGTCCGCTCGATCTCCTCGATCATGCCCAGCACGCGGGAGGGCGCGCCGCCGTGCAGCGGGCCCGACATGGCGCCGACCGCGCCGGACAGCGCCGCCGCGACGTCGGCGCCCGTGGAGGCGATCACCCGGGCGGTGAAGGTCGAGGCGTTCATGCCGTGCTCGGCGGCGGAGGTCCAGTAGGCGTCCACGGCCTTGACGTGCTTGGGGTCGGGCTCGCCGCGCCAGCGGATCATGAAGCGCTCGACGACCGTCTCCGCCTTGTCGATCTCGCTCTGCGGCACCATGGGCAGCCCCTGGCCGCGCGCCGACTGCGCCACGTACGACAGCGCCATGACGGCCGCGCGGGCGAGGTCCTCGCGGGCCTGCTCGGCGTCGATGTCCAGCAGCGGCTTCAGTCCCCACACCGGGGCGAGCATGGCCAGCGCCGACTGGACGTCGACGCGGATGTCACCGGAGTGGACGGGGATCGGGAAGGGCTCGGCGGGCGGCAGGCCGGGGTTGAACGCACCGTCGACCAGCAGGCCCCACACGTTCCCGAAGGAGACGTGGCCCACCAGGTCCTCGATGTCCACCCCGCGGTAGCGCAGGGCGCCGCCCTCCTTGTCGGGTTCGGCGATCTCCGTCTCGAAGGCGACGACTCCCTCGAGTCCGGGTACGAAGTCGGACATCAGGCGGCTCCTCTTGATGCGGTCGACGATCCGGTGGTGCTTGTGGCACGCGGGGTGGTGCACGGGGGTCGGCACTCGGTGCCCCGTACGACATCCCCCGATGTCGAGAGGGCACGGATACCCGGCTGTAAGTCTGTCCCCTGCGGCAGGTGACGTGAAGCGTGAGGTCCGGCACATGTTGCGGGGACTTCCCGCGTGGGTTCCCGCGCAGCGTCCGGCACACGGTGCCGCCGCCGTGCTGCAAGATGTGCGGGTGCAGCACAGCCACCACGACCCCGCCGCCATGCGCAAGCAGTACCGCGCCCACGGACTGACCGAGGCCGAGCTGGCCGGCGACCCGTACACCCAGTTCGCGCACTGGTTCGCCGACGCCGTCAACGCGCGCGTCGACGAGCCCAACGCCATGGTGGTCTCCACCGCGGGGGCCGACGGGCTGCCCAGCTCGCGCACCGTCCTGCTGAAGAGCTACGACCACCGCGGCTTCGTCTTCTTCACCAACTACGGCTCCAGGAAGGGCCGCGAGCTCACCGAACGGCCCTACGCCTCCCTGCTGTTCCCCTGGCACCCGATCGCCCGCCAGGTGATCGTGGCGGGTGACGTCGAACGCGTCTCGCGCGAGGAGACCGAGGCGTACTTCCGCACCCGGCCGCACGGCTCGCGGATCGGCGCCTGGGCGAGCGCGCAGTCGTCGGTGGTGGGCTCGCGGGAGGAGCTGGAACACCGCTACGAGGAGCTGGCGGCACGCTACCCCGAGGGCACGGAGGTGCCCGTGCCGCCGCACTGGGGAGGCTTCCGGGTCGTCGCGCGCGGCGTGGAGTTCTGGCAGGGACGCGAGAACCGGCTGCACGACCGTCTGGTGTACACCGCCGCGGAGGGCGGCTGGACGGTACGGCGCCTGTCGCCCTGAGGGGCGGGAGCGTTCACCGCCCGTGGACGCAGACGACCCGCGGGCTGCTTCCCGGACGGCGAACCGTCCGGGCATCGGCCGGACGAATCCGACGAGCCCGCGGGTCGGGTGACTGCGATGAATTGGCCCGCTGCGCACATCGCGCGCAGGCGAGGAACGCAGGCGTCAGCCCGCAGTCACCTCACGCGTCCGATGGGAAATCATTCTCCGGACCACCTCCCTTCATGTGTGCTCGCAACCCTAGGAAACGGTCCGGCGGACGACAAGCGGTTTTTTTCCGCCCCGGGGAGGGCGGTCCCGAGGCGACCGAATTTCGTGAAGTTCCTGTGTCGTCGGTCACACAGGGGTTGAATGTCCAGACGTGCAGTCATTCGATGCGACGCCGCAGCTGCTCGCCGCGCTCCTCGACGGCATGGAGGCCGGACTCTGTGCCCTGGACCGCGACGGAGTGATCACGCACTGGAACTCCGAGGCCACCCGCATCCTGGGCTGGACCGCGGAGGAGGCCGTCGGCCGGCGCGGGTTCGCCGGCTGGGCGGCGCGCACCGCCGACGCCGAGGAGGTGCGCGGACGGCTGCTCGGCGCCATGGACGCGGAGGGCCGCCAGGTCCACGAGTTCGCGCTGCTGACCAAGGACGGCCGCCGCGTGCTGGTGCGGACCCAGGCCGCCGCCGTGCACGGCCCCGACGGACGCCCCGCGGGCGTCTACTGCGCTTTCTCCGAGGTGCACGCGCAGATCGACCTGGAGCGCTCGATAGCCCTCAGCGAGGCGCTCTTCGACGACGCGCCGTGCGGGGTCGTCCTCGTCGACGCCGACCTGCGTCCCGTCGTCGTCAACGCGTACGCCGCCCGTGTGCTGCGCACCAGCCGGGACGCGCCGCTCGGACGGCCGCTGGGCGACTTCCTCGACCAGGGCGCGGAGGAACTGGAGAGTGCCCTGCAGCACGTGCTCGCCGAGGGCGCGCCCCCCGCGCCCAGCGAGCTGTGGGTGGGTCTGCGGGCGGACGGCGGCGCACGCTGCTGCTGGCGCAGCGGCTTCGTGCGGCTCGGCTCGCCGCTGGGCGAGGAACCGGTGCCCCTCGGCGTCGGGTGGCTCTTCCACGACATCACCGACACCAAGCTCGCCGAGCAGGAGGCGGCGCGGCTGCGCTTCCGCAGCAACCAGCTGCACCGCGCCGCGCTGGCCGTCGCCGAGTGCGAGGACCGCCTGGAGGCGGCCACCTGCTACGTGGACTTCGCCCTCGCCGGGTTCGCCGAGCACGCCCTGCTCGACGTGCTCGCGCCCGACGGGGTGCGCCTCGTCCGGGCCGCCGCCACGCCCCCCGGCGGAGCCGGGCCCTGCCTGCCGGTGTCCGGCGGCATCCCGGTCCGGTACGGCGAGGGGCACCCCGCCCTGCAGGCGGTCGCGCGCACGGGCTCCGTCCGGGCCGGCTTCGGGGCCGCGGCCGCGGAGCCCGCCTCACGGGCCCAGGTCGACAGCTGGGCGGCCGCGCGGCGCTGGCCCGACGGCACCGTCCACGGGCTGTGCGCCGTGCTGCGCAGCCGCGGCCGCACGCTCGGCGTGCTCACCTTCCTGCGCGGCGCGGGCCGCCGTCCCTTCGACCGCGCGGACGCCGCCTTCGCCGAGGACGTCGCGCTGCGTGCGGCGGCCTGCCTCGACCTGCCGCCGCGGGTGTGACGGCGGGCCCGGCGGCGGTACCGGTAGCGGTCCGGCGGCGGTAGCGGCGGCGGTCCGACGACGGTCCAGCGGCGGCCCAGCAGCGACCTGAGCGCTCAGTGGCGGTAGAAGATCCGGTCCGCGTACTGCTCGAAGACCTCGGCGTTCCACTCGTGGCCGCCGTCGACGTTGCCCGAGCGGAGCATGGGCGGGGTGACGCCGCGTTCCGCCAGGTCCGCCGCGGCCGTGGCCACGACGGCCTGCATCAGCGCGCTGGTCACCACGGTGGAGGCCGGGCCGAACGGGGCCGCGATCCCCGGCACGGACAGCTCGGCGTCCCCCGGCGCGATCTTGCTGTCCACGACGACGTCGCAGTGGTCCTTCAGGAAGGTGCCGCTCGCGTGCCGTGAGTGCGTCTCCTTCGCGTACGCCACCGATGTGACGCCGATCACCGTCATCCCGAGGGCCTTCGCCTCCAGCGCCATCTCGACCGGGAGCGGGTTGCGGCCGGAGAGGGAGATGACCACCAGGAGGTCGCCCGCCCGGGCGGGGGAACTGCGCAGCACGACGCGGGCCAGGCCGCCGACCTGTTCGAGGGCGCTGCCGAGGGTGGCGGGGACGACGTCCACGCCGACCGCGCCCGGCACGGCCAGCAGGTTGACCAGGGCGAGGCCGCCCGCGCGGTAGACGACGTCCTGGGCGGGGAGCGAGGAGTGCCCCGCGCCGTAGGCGAACACCCGCCCCCCGTTCGCCACGGTGTCCGCGAGCGCGGCCGCGGCCGCCTCGATCCCCGCGGACTCCTCGTCCCTCACGCGCCTCAGCAGTGCGATGGCGGCATCGAAATATGTGGCGGCCAGATCGGTCATGCCGAGAACCGTGCTGCCGCGGCGTCCGCCTGTCAACCACAGGGCCCCGGTTGTCGGTCGCATGCGTCAGAATTGAGTCCAGGGCCACGTACGAGCCACCGAGGGGCACGCATGTCCGGACTGATCGACACGACGGAGATGTATCTCCGCACCATCCTTGAGCTGGAGGAGGAGGGTGTCGTCCCCATGCGCGCCCGAATCGCCGAACGGCTCGACCAGAGCGGACCGACGGTCAGTCAGACCGTCGCGCGCATGGAGCGGGACGGGCTGGTGCACGTCGCGGGCGACCGGCATCTGGAGCTGACCTCCGAGGGCCGGCGGATCGCGACGCGCGTGATGCGCAAGCACCGGCTGGCCGAGTGCCTGCTGGTCGACGTCATCGGGCTGGAGTGGGAGCACGTGCACGCCGAGGCGTGCCGCTGGGAGCACGTGATGAGCGAGGCGGTCGAGCGCCGCGTCCTCGAGCTGCTGCGGCACCCGACGGAGTCGCCGTACGGCAACCCCATCCCCGGCCTGGAGGAACTCGGCGAGAAGGACGGCGCGGACCCCTTCCTGGACGAGGGCATGGTCAGCCTGATCCACCTGGAGACGGGCCAGGCGGGCGCGAGCGTGGTCGTGCGGCGGATCGGCGAGCCGATCCAGACGGACGCCCAGCTGATGTACACCCTGCGGCGGGCCGGTGTGCAGCCGGGCGCGGTGGTGTCGGTGACCCCGTCGGCGGGCGGCGTGCTGGTCGGCAGCGGCGGCGAGGCCGCGGAGCTGAGCACGGAGACCGCCTCGCACGTGTTCGTCGCCAAGCGCTAGGACCCCCGTTCCCCGGGACTCCTCCACGGTCCGGTGCGCCTCTCGGGTGCGCGCGGCCGGGGTTCGTGCTGGAGGAGGCAGCTGACGGAACCGGTGCGTCGGGGTTCCCCGCCGGCCGGTCGGTCGCGTCGTTGTTCCGGGGCGAGGGGGCGCTGGTGCTGCGCCGGGTCCGTGCCGTTCCGCGCCGTGGGCCGGACGGTCGGGGTGCTTCCCTGCGCTCCTCCCGGCCCCTGCCCGATGCCGGCTTGATCAGTGGGGCCGTGGGCCCCGCAGGTGCGGGGCCTTGTCCGAGGGACCCCGGCGCCTCCCCATGCGCCGGAGTCCCTTCCTCCCCCGATTCCCCCGTCCCCTCCCCTGGGCCCCCGTGGAGGCCACCCGGATCCCCGAGCTGTCCGGGTGGCTCCCCGCTGCCCGTCTTCCCCGCCGGGCCGCGTCCCGCTGAAGTCCTCCCCTCGGCGCGGGCCGGCAATCCTTGAGCGTTGTCACTCGAAAGAGCGGTGTTGCGCGTGTGAAGACGCGTATAGAACAGGCTTTCGATAACGTGGGGGTCTGAACGTCACGTAGAGGGGGGTGCGGCACATGGTCAGGCGCGTCGAAGTCACCGGAGCGGGCGGCCTCCCGCTCACGGCGTGGGAGTACGCCGACGGGTTCGTCCCCGGGCCCGGGGCGGTGTCCGGGGAAGCCCCGCGGCCCGCCGTCCTGCTGCTGCACGGCCTGATGGGACGGGCCTCCCAGTGGGCCGGCACCGCCCGCCGGCTCGCCGCCCGCCACCGGGTGGTCGCCCTGGACCAGCGCGGTCACGGAGGCAGCGCCAAGCCCGAGGGGCCCTACACGCGGGACGCCTACGTGGCCGACGCGGCCGCCGTCGTCGAGCAGCTGGGGCTCGCGCCGGTCACCGTGGTCGGGCACTCGATGGGTGCCCTCACCGCCTGGCAGCTCGCCGTCCGCCGGCCGTCGCTGGTGCGGGCCGTGGTCCTGTGCGACATGCGGGCGGTGGCCCTCGGGGAGGCGAGCCAGCGCCGTTGGGAGGACTGGTTCGGGGCCTGGCCGCTGCCCTTCCCCGGGCCCGACGCGGTGCGCCGTTGGTTCGGCGAGGAGGATCCCTGGCTGGAGGGCTCCCGCCCGGCACGGGGGGAGTTCTTCGCCGAGGTGATGGAGGAGCACGCCGACGGCTGGCGCCCGGTGTTCGCGCGGCGGCACATGCTGCGCTCCCGTGAGTCCTGGATCCACGACGCCCACTGGGACGAGCTGGCCCAGGTGTCCTGCCCCGCCCTCGTCGTCCGCGGCTGGGACGGCGAGCTGGGCCGTGCCGAGGCCCAGGAGATGGTGCGGGTGCTGCCCCGGGGCTCGTACGCGGAGATCCCCGACGCCGGGCACCTCGTCCCCTGGGACCAGCCCGAGGCCTGGTATGCGGCGGTCGAGACCTTCCTGGCGGACGTCGCGGGCCTGCCGGTCTGCCAGGCCTGACCGGGCGCTGGGCGCCGGGCGCCGGGCGGCGAGCGCTGAGCGGGGAGCCGGGAGCGGCGGCGGCGGGGGTCAGGCGAAGACGACCGTGCGGCGGCCGTTGAGCAGGACGCGGTGCTCGCTGTGCCACTTCACGGCGCGCGCCAGGGCCTGGCACTCCACGTCGCGGCCGATGGCGACCAGCTGCTCCGGGTTGACCTCGTGGCCCACCCGCTCGACCTCCTGCTCGATGATCGGGCCCTCGTCGAGGTCGGCGGTGACGTAGTGCGCCGTCGCGCCGATCAGCTTCACCCCGCGGGCATGGGCCTGGTGGTAGGGCCGGGCGCCCTTGAAGCTGGGCAGGAAGGAGTGATGGATGTTGATGATCCGGCCGGAGAGCTCCTTGCAGAGGTGGTCCGAGAGCACCTGCATGTAGCGGGCGAGGACGACCAGTTGGACGTTCTCCTTCTCCACCAGCGAGAGCAGCTCCGCCTCGGCCTCGGCCTTGTTCTCCTTCGTCACCGGGATGTGGTGGAAGGGGACGTCGTAGGAACCCGCCAGTTCGGCGAAGTCGGTGTGGTTGGAGACCACGGCGGCGATCTCCACCGGCAGCGCGCCGATGCTGGTGCGGAAGAGCAGGTCGTTGAGGCAGTGCCCGAACTTGCTGACCATCAGGATGACGCGCATCCGCTCGGCGGAGGGCGTGATCTGCCAGTCCATGGCGTAGGCGTCGGCGACGGCCGCGAAGCTGGCCCGCAGCTTGTCGGCGGTGACCGGGTGGCCCGCCGAGAAGTGCACCCGCATGAAGAACAGCCCGGTGTCGTGGTCGCCGAACTGCTGGCTGTCCTCGATGTTGCACCCGGTCATGAAGAGGTAGCTCGACACGGCGTGCACGATGCCCGCCTTGTCGGGGCACGACAGGGTGAGGATGTACTGCTGGTCCTGCGGCTGCGGCTGCGACTCGTCGGCGGCGTTCACGGGGCTAGCGTCGCACAAAGTCGCCCCGTCGTCCCAAGCCGTCCGCCAGCCGGGCGCCCGGGTGTCGTCGCAGCTGGCACCCGGCTGCCGCGGCGCTCACGCCGGTTCGCGGCGCGACGGAAGGTCGCGCGGGACGACGGCACGGGACGACGGCACGGGCCGGCGGGAGCGGACGGCGGTGCCCAGGGCTCAGGCCGTGCGTGTGTAGATCTTGAGGATTTCCAGTGAACGCGGCGGCGTGTCCGGGTCCTCGCCGTCCCCGGTCGCCAGCCGCACGTGCGCCTCGCGGGCCGCCCGTACCGCTTCCGGCCAGGCGTGGTTCTCCAGGTACGCGGAGACGGGGGCGTCCGCGCCCACCTGGTGCAGGATCTTCAGCACCCGCAGCACGGCCACGTCGACCAGGGCCGCCTCCTGGGAGTCCCGGAAGACGGTGCCCACGTACTTCTCCGCGGACCAGTTGTCCAGCCAGGTGTCCTCGACGAGGCGGTAGACGGCGTCGGTCACGTCGCCGTAGTTCGGTTGCCCGGCGAGCCAGACGTCACGCTGGAACACCGGGTCGCTGATCATGTGCAGCGCCGAGCGCACGTTCGCGCGCCAGCGCCACCAGGGCATGTCGTTGAGCGGCATGCCCCCCATCGTGGACGAGCGGGTGCCGCGGCGGGAAGACTTCTCCGTACTCTGCACAGTGCACGATCGTACGTGCTTCCCGCTCCACACACTCTGTTCACCCGATGGTGACCCTCCGTTCCCTAGCGTTCACCCTGGCGTTGCGGAAAACCCGGAATCTTCCCATTCCATGAGTGATTGCCGCACACGCAGAGCTGTTCCGTTCGTGTCGGCGATCGCCGGCGTCGCCCTGCTCGCAGGATGCGGCACGCTCCCCGGGGGGACGGGCGGCACCACCGGCCCGATCGTCGTCATGACCTGGGCGCCGCAGAACACCAACGCGACCAACATGCCGGGTATGCCGGCGATGGCCAAGACCTACGCGAAGTACGTCAACGCCCGCGGCGGCATCGCCGGCCGGGAGTTGAAGGTCATCACCTGCAACGACCACAACACCGCGATCGGCGCCGGCGACTGCGCCGAGCAGGCCGCCGACGCGGGCGCGGTCGCGGTCGTCGGCTCCTACAGCCAGTACGGCGCCGCCTTCACCACGACGCTGGAGGCCGAGGGCATCCCGTACCTCGGCGGCTATGGCATCACCCAGGACGAGTTCGAGAGCCCGCTCTCCTACCCCATCAACGGCGGGTTGCCCGCGCTGATGGCCGGTGCCGGCAGTCAACTGGCGGGCAAGTGCGACAAGGTGAGCCTCGTACGCCCCGACACCGCCGCGGGCGACCTCTTCGTGCGCTTCCTCGACGCGGGCCTGCGCGCCGCGGGCCGTTCCGGCGCCACCGACCTGCGCGCCGCCGAGGACGCCACCGACTACAACGCGATATCCCGGCAGGCCATCGGCTCCAACAAGCCCGGCGACTGCGTGAGCGCCGCGCTCGGCGACAAGACCGCCACCTTCTTCGACGCCTTCCGCCGCACGACGACCACCGACCCGCTCTCCGGCCTGGAGGACGGCCCCCAGGCGCGGATCGCCTCCGTCCTCGGCAGCGTCCAGCAGTCCACCCTCGACAGCACCGGCGGCAAGAACAGCCCGCTGGAGGGCGCCTACATCACCGGCTGGTACCCGCCGGCCTCCGACTCGCGCTGGGCGCTGATGCGGAACACGATCAAGCGGTACGCCTTCGGCAACAACGACATCGACCCGAACGACCCTGGCGTGCAGACGACATGGATCGCCTACACCGCCCTCACCGAGGTCATCGAGAAGATGGGCAAGGACCAGGCGGTCACGGCGCCGACGCTGAAGAAGGCGCTGGACGGGGCGCACAACGTCTCCACCGACGGCCTCACGCCCCCGCTCGGCTGGCGCGACGAGGACGCGGCCGCCATCATCGAGCAGCCGCGACTGGTCAACGGCCGGGTCACCTTCCAGAAGGTCGAGAAGGGCCGGCTGGTGGCCGCGCGCAAGGGCTTCGTGGACGTGACGAAGACCCTGGAGAACGCCCCGGGCTGACGCCCGGCGGGCGCCGGGAACGGCGGCCCGCGACGCCGGGGGACCCCCGGAGCGCCGGCGGCCACGGCCGCCGGCGCTCCGTCGTTTCACGGGGAACCCGCGTCAGAGCTGACTGCCCTGGTGCTGCGTCAGCCCGTACTTCTTCGCGATGGGGTTCCACAGCGCCGCCGCACGCGCCTTCGCCTGCGTGGCGGTGCCGCTCTGGGTGTTGCCCGCCGAGTACTGTCCGGTCGGGCGCGCCTGGTCGTGACGGCAGAGCTTCTTGCTGCTCTTCACCTGGTCGGCCCAGGCCGCGTAGTGGTTGTCGGCGGCCGCGGAGGCCGTCCACGCCTTGTTGAGGGCGTCGGTGAGCTCCTGGTGGGCGGGGAGCTTGTCCACCGGCAGCGACTTCAGTTGCGCCATCAGGTCGTTGCGCTGCTGCGCGGCGGCCCGCAGATCGGCGGCGGCCCCGTCGAGGTTCCGGCAGCCCTTGATGCCGGCGACCGCGTTGATCACCGAGGTCCGGTTGCTGCCGCTCGTCTTGAGCAGCGCCTCCAGCCCCTTGGCCTGCTTCTCCGCCGCGTCGTCGCCGCCGCCCCCGGAGGACGCCGGGGCCGAGGCGCTGGACGAGGGCGCGGGGGACTGGCCGCCCGCGGTCGGGCTGTCGTCCCCGCCGCTCATCAGGGCGCCCGCGAGGAGACCGGCCACGGCACAGCCGCCGACGACGATGCCGATCAGCGCGGCCGGGGTCATCCTGCGGCGGGCCGGGGCGGGCTCGTCGTGGTCGTAGGACGGCTGCGGCGCGTAGGCGGGCTGTCCGTACGCGGGCTGTCCGTAGGCGGGCTGTCCGTAGTCCGGGGCTGCGGCATAGCCGGGCTGCTGCGCGGGCGGGCCGTCCTGGCGGTAGAGGTGCCCGAAGTCGTCGTGGGGCTGCTGCGGCGCGAGCATCCCGTCGTGGCCCTGGTGGCCCTGGTGGCCCTGGGGGTCGTGCGGGTAGCCGTAGCCGGGTGCCTGCTGCGGGGCCTGCGCGTCCTCGAAGCGCGGCAGGTGCTGGGTGGCGTCCGCCTCGGCCGGGGCGCCCGGGTGCACGCTGTAGGAGGCGGCGTCGGCCATCGGGTACGGCGGCAGCATCTGTGTGGCGTCCGCCACAGGACCGGGCTGGTACTGGGGCGCCGGGGGCTGCTGCGGCGCATGGGCCGGCATGGGCGGCCGGGCCTGCGGGTACGGCGGGAAGAGCTGTGTGGCGTCGGAGTCCGGGAGGGACTGCTGCGGGGCGCCGTACGCCTGGGGCCGCTCGCCCCACGGCTGCCCGGCCGCGGGGCCGGTACCCCACGCCGTGGCCGCTCCCGGGCCGGGTATGCCCCCGTCCGCGGGCAGCACCACGCCCTCGTGCACCTCCGGATACGCCTCGTCACCGCGTCCGCCGTGCATCTCCGGTACCTCTGCCTTCTCCGTCGCTACGGAATCGTCGGCTCACGCTACCGGGTCTGCTTCGGGGGTCACCACGCCGCGGTCGGTCCCGTGGGGTCCGGGCGGCCGCCGCGTCGCAGAACAGGGTGCCCCTACCGCGGGGTTGATGTCGTTCCTGTAACGATTCGGTGGACGGGGGCGTGTGCCACCCCCGTCCCCGTGCCGTCACGCCGCCAGTTCCTCCTCCTCCAGCCGGGCGTCGAACTCCCGGACGGCGTTCTCCGCCGCGTACGGCTGGAGGCGCAGGCGGAGGTCGTCGAGGTACTCCGCGCCGCGGTTGGTGCGGAGCGTGGAGAGCAGCTCGACGGCCCGGGCGCCGGTGTGGCAGGCCTGCTCGACCTCCCGTTGCTGGACCTGGGCCTGGGCGAGCAGCAGCAGCCCGATCGCGCGGCGGCGCGCCTTCTCCGGGGCGTGCCCGGCCAGTGCCTCCTCGGCCCGGCGCACCGCCTGCGGCGCCTGGTTGAGGTCGCGGTGGCAGTGGGCGAGCTCGTCGGCGAGGTAGGCGGGCCCGAAGTGCCGGATCCAGTCGGGGTCGTCGCCCGGATCGGAGCGCTCCAGCGCCTCCACGGCCTGTCCCGCGACGGCCCCGCAGGCCCGCGCGTCGCCCATCAGCGCGTGGCCCCGCGCCTCCGCCGCGTAGAACATGGCCTGCGCGGTGGCGGTGACCTGGCCGCGGGCGCCCTCCTGGGCGGCGCGGGCCAGTTGTGCGATCTCGCGCGGGTTGCCGAGCTGCGCGGCGAGGTGGCTCATCCCCGCGGCCAGGACGTAGCCCCCGTACGCGCGGTCGCCCGCGGCCTGCGCCAGCCGCAGCGCCTGGATGTAGTAGCGCTGCGCCAGGCCGGGCTGGCCGGTGTCGACGGCCATGTAGCCGGCGAGTTCGGTCAGTCGCGCGACGGCGGAGAAGAGCTGACGCCCCGTCGCCTCGCGGTAGGAGCCGGCGAGGAGCCCGGAGACCACGCTGTTGAGGTAGTGCACCACCACCGGGCGCACATGACCGCTGCCGAAGCGGTGGTCGAGTTCGTTGAGCGCGCGGGTGGTGGCCCGTACCGCCTCGACGTCGGACATGCCCACGCGCTGCCCGCCGGCCCGTGCGACCTGGGAGTCGGCGCGGGTGATCAGCCAGTCCCGGCTGGGCTCGACCAGGGCCGAGGCCGCCACGCTGGAACCGGTGAGGAAGTCCCGGCGGCCGACGTCGCTCCGCCACAACTCGCAGACCTGCTCGATCGCGCCGAGCACGGTGGGTGAGAAGTGCAGGCCGACGCCGGTGGCCAGGTTCTTGCCGTTGGCCATGCCGATCTCGTCGATGGTGACGGTGCGGCCGAGCTTGCGGCCGATGGCCTCGGCGATGATCGCCGGGGCCCGGCCCCGCGGTTGCTGGCCGCGTAGCCAGCGGGCCACGGAGGTCTTGTCGTAGCGCAGGTCGAGGCCGTGCTCCGCGCCGCACATGTTGACCCGGCGGGCCAATCCGGCGTTGGAGCAGCCTGCCTCCTGGATCAGTGCCTGCAGCCGTTCGTTCGGCTGGCGGGCGACGAGCGGTCGTGCGGCCATGGGCTCCCCCTCACAGCTGCCGCTTTGGGGACCTCAAGATCCCTTCCTGAAGATCCCTTCCCGGTACGCGCCACTCAAATTCCCCGCAAAGGACATAATTTGCGGCTGGATGCATGCCTACACACGCAAGGGTGACTACCCGGATGTCGGACCTCCCCCTACCGCGCGCCCCCGCACGTGCTCCCGTGCGCCCGCCATGAGCCGCGAGGCCGAGACCTCACTGCCCGTAACCCGCGCTGGGCAGGGCAGTTGTGAAGGTCGTGGAAGACACCGTGGAACACACCGTCCCAGCCCCGCGGCGGATCGCCGGCCAACTCCTCGACGCCGCCGTCGGGTACGCGGACGAACGGCACTGGGATGTGCTGCCCGGTGCCTGGCTCGTCGAGGACGCCACCCCCTCCGGCCGCGGCGCGCGCGTCCCGCGCACCCCGCGCTGTTCCTGCGGCGACACCGGCTGCCCCGCGCCCGGGGCGCACCCGTCCGGGCCCGGCTGGGTGGGGGAGGCGAGCGGCAGTGGCGCCGCGGTACGCAGGATGTGGCTGCGGCAGCCCCTCGCGTCGGTGCTGCTCCCCACCGGGCGCACCTTCGACGCGATCGAGGTCCCCGAGGACGCCGGCTGCCTCGCGCTGGCCCGCATGGAGCGCATGGAACTGCCGCTCGGCCCGGTGCTCGGGACCCCGTCCCGCCGGATGATCTTCTTCGTGCTGCCCGGGGCCGCCGTCAAGGCGCCGGACCTGCTGCGCAGGCTCGGCTGGGCACCGTCCTCGCTCGACCTGGTGGTGCGCGGCGACGGCGACTGGGTGCCGGCCCCGCCCACCCGGCTCGGGACGGGCGGCGTCGTTCAGTGGGTGCGCCAGCCCACGGCCCTCAACCGGTGGCTGCCGGACACCGAGGAACTGATCTCCCCCCTCGCGTATGCCTGCGGCCGCGGACGCTAGCCGGGCCGTACCCCCCTCGGCATAGGCTGGGCGGATGCCGAACGCATCCGTCGCGCCCGCCGTACGTGTCCAGGGACTGTGGAAACGCTTCGGGCAGCAGGTCGCCGTCGCCGGGATCGACCTGAGCCTGCCCGCCGGGCACTTCGTGGGACTCGTGGGGCCCAACGGGGCGGGCAAGACCACGACCCTGTCGATGGTGACCGGGCTGCTGCGGCCCGACCACGGCCTCATCGAGGTCGGCGGCGCCGACGTCTGGCGCGACCCGGTCGCCGTGAAGTCCCGCATCGGCGTCCTGCCCGAGGGGCTGCGGCTCTTCGAACGGCTCACCGGCCGCGAACTGCTGGCGTACACGGGGCGGCTGCGCGGCATCCCGGGCGCGGAGACCGACCGCCGCGCCGCGCAACTGCTCGACGTCCTCGACCTGGCCGGCGCCGCCAACAAGCTCGTCGTGGACTACTCGACGGGCATGCGCAAGAAGATCGGCCTGGCCGCGGCCCTCCTCCACAACCCCGAAGTACTCTTCCTGGACGAGCCCTTCGAGGGGGTCGACCCCGTCTCCGCCCAGGTGATCCGCGGGGTGCTGGAGCGCTTCACCGGGTCCGGGGCGACGGTCGTCTTCTCCTCGCACGTCATGGAGCTGGTGGAGAGCCTGTGCGACTGGGTGGCGGTGATGGCCACCGGCCGGATCGTGGCGCAGGGCCCCATCGCCGAGGTGCGCGGGCAGGCGCCGACGCTGCAGGACGCCTTCCTGACCCTGGTGGGCGCGCGTGACCGCGGTCCGGGGCAGGACCTGGACTGGCTCGGCGGGGCGAACGCCGGGGGCGGACCGGCCGGGGCGGACCGGTCGTGACGGGGACCTTCGTACGGCTCAAGCTGTCGGTCCTCCGCAACGGGCTGCGCCAGTCCACCGGACGCCGGGTCGGCTGGATCGTCGGCACCCTGGTCTCCCTGCTGTACGCGCTGGGCATGGTCGTGGGGCTCGTCCTCCTGCACGGCAACGAGTACGCGCCCGCCGCGGCCGTCGGCGTCGGAGTGGTGCTCGGGGCCGGATGGGCCGTCATGCCGCTGTTCGTCTTCGGCGGTGACGACACCCTCGACCCGACCCGGCTGGCCATGCTGCCGCTGCGGCCGTGGCCGCTGGTCCGGGCGCTCCTGGTCTCCTCGCTCGTCGGCGTCGGGCCGTTGCTGACGCTCCTGGTGGTGGCCGGAGCGGCGGTGTCCGTCGTGGCGGGGGCCGCCTCGGCGGTGGCCGCGGTGCTCGCGGTGCCGCTGGCCGTGCTGATGTGCGTGGCCCTGTCGCGGGCAGTCGCCGCGGCCAACACCCGCCTGCTGACCAGCCGCAAGGGGCGCGACCTGGCGGTGCTCAGCGGCGTGCTGATCGCGGTGGGCGCCCAGTTGGTCAGCCTGGCCGCCAACGCGCTGACCTCGGGGAACGGTCTGGAGCGGATCAGCGGTTTCACCACCGTGCTGCGCTGGGTGCCGCCGGCGTCGGCGCTGGACGCGGTGCGGTCGGTGGGCGAGGGCTCGTACGGGCTCGCGGCCGCCGAACTCGCCTGGACCGCGGTCGCGGTGGGCCTGGTGCTCCTGTGGTGGCACACCAGCCTGGACCGGCTGATGACCCGCCCGGACGCCTCCACGCTTCAGGCGGGGCCCTCGAGCGTCCGCGAGACCCGGTTCCGGCTGTTCCCCGAGGGACGCACCGGCACCGTCATGGAGCGCCAGTTCCGCTACGCCTGGCGCGATCCGCGCACCAAGGCCGCCTGGGCCACCGCACTGGCCGTCGGGCTGCTGCTGCCGCTGGTCTCGGCGGTCCAGGACGGCAGCGTCTACTCCGCCTGCTGGGCGGCCGGGCTGCTCGGGCTGCAGATGTACAACCAGTTCGGCATGGACGGCTCCGCCTTCTGGACGGTCGCCGCGACCATCTCATCCCGCGCGGACGGGTACGCGGAACTGCGGGGGCGGGCCCTGGCGATCGCGGTGGTGGGCGTCCCGTACGTGGCCGTCGTCACCATCGGCGCGGCCTTCCTGCTGGGGCGGGCCGACGCGGTGGCGGAGACGCTCGGGCTCTCCTTCGCGCTGCTCGGGGCGCTGGTCGCCACCGGCGCCTGGGCGAGCGTGCGCTTCCCCTACTCCATGCCGCAGGAGAACCGCTTCGGCAGCGCCGCCGCGCCGGGCCAGACGAGCCTGGCGTGGCTCAGCCTCGTCGGGGGCGCGCTGACGGGCGCGGTGATCACGCTTCCGGTGCTCGGCGTGCTGATCTGGCTCCACGTCTCGGGGCGGCACGGCGCGCTGTGGCTCGTACTGCCGCTGGGCTGCCTCCACGGGGCCGCGTTCGCGGTGGCGGGGGTCCGCTCGGCGGCGCCCCGTCTGCTGGGCCGGCTGCCGGAGGTGCTGACGGCGGTGAGCAAGGGGTAGGCCCCGCGCGGCGGGCGGGCGGGGCCGGGCCCTAAAGGCGTGACAACGATGCCGTGGCGCACAGGACGTCCCGGATCGCCGCGCCGTCCCCGTCGCGGCCGGCGGCGATGCGGCCGGGGGCGATGTGGCCGGCGGCCAGCTGGCAGAAGTCGAGCTGGTCGACGGCGATCTCGGCGACCACCGCCTCGGGGGTGCCGATCGCGCCGGGCGAGTCCAGGGAGATGTACCAGTGGCCGCCGCCGGAGCCCTCGACGTGGAGGTCGAGGGTGCGGCCGGGGGCGCCGGCCCGCACCAGACGGGCGGAGGACTCGGCCAGCCCCGCCTGCCGGAGCGCGGCCAGGGCGGTGGGCAGCATCCGGGCCGCGAGGTCGATCATGCGGTTGAGGTGCGGCGCCGCCGGCGGCCCGTACTCGGGGTAGTCCAGGGCCTGCGCGATGTCCTCGGCGTGGATCCAGCACTCGAAGGCGCGGTCGATCAGGGCGTCCCGCATCGGTACCACGGCGTCGGTGAAGTCCACCGGCAGGCCGCCGGTCGCGGACCCGGCGAAGGACAGCGTCCGCACGATGTCCCGGGTCTGGGTGCGCCACTTGTTGCGGACGAAGGCGTGCGTGTGGCGGCGGCAGCGCTCGCCGGCCAGCTCGGTGCGCTCCAGGCGCGTACGGGGCGCGCCCGGGCCGAGCGGGTCGTCGAGGCCGAGGGCGGTGGCGACGACGCCGTCCACCGAGCCGAGGTGGGCGAGGACGCCGCAGAGCGTCAGCTCGCGCGCCCCGCCGGCCCAGACCAGCTTGACCGGCAGGTCCCACTCGGGTTCGCCGAGGTCGGCGAGGAGCGCGTCCAGGCGCGCGGTCTCGGCGTCGTAGGGGGCGGCCCACTCGGGGACGGGGATGCGCGCCGGGCGGCGCCCCAGGCAGCCCTCCAGTACCCGGGCGCGCAACAGCGGGTCGAGGTCGAGGGACTCCTCCTGGTGCAGCAGGCCCACCGCGCGGCGCAGCCGCATCGCCTCCTCGGCGCAGGGCGCGCAGTCGGTGAGGTGGACGTCGACGGCGCCGGCCTCGTCGCGGGAGCAGGCCGACAGTGCCCACGCGCCGAGCAGGGAGCGCAGTACGCGGTGGTCGTACTCCGGCGGGCCGGGCCGCGCGGGCTCCCGCGCGGGTTCGCGCTCCGGCTCGCGCGCCGTCTCGCGCGCCGTCTCGGGTGAGGAAGGGGACGGGGCCGCGGGTCCGGCCTCGGGCAGCGGACCGTCCTCTGCGGCGCCGCGCGGCATCGGCACCCGGGGCAGGTTGGTCCCGGGCGGGGGAGTCTCGCCGTTCTCGGCCGGTCCGTTCACAGGGACCTTCCCCGGGGCGCGGAGTCCTGGACGGCGGTGGACAGCAACTGGAGCCCGAGCCGCAGGCGGCGGCGGGCCTCGTCCTCGGTGACGCCGAGGTCGGCGGCGGCCTCGCGGTAGTCCATGCGGCGGCGGTAGGCGAGGTCCAGGGCCTGGCGCAGGGGTTCGGGCATGGAGGTCACGATGTAGTCGGCGCGGGCGGCCGTCGAGGCCTCGCGGACCCGGGCCTCCACCTGCTCGGGGGTGCCGGCGCCGCGGTTCTCGGACTGGCGCAGCCGGTGGACGGCCTGGCGCTGGGTGAGGCCGGCGACCCAGGAGCGCAGCGAACCCTGCTTGGGGTCGAAGGCGTCCGGGTTCTCCCAGATGTAGCCGAAGACCTCGCGGGTGATCTGGGCGGCGGCCTCCTCGTCGTCCATGACGCGGTGGGCGAGGCTGTGCACGAGGGAGGCATAGCGGTCGTACAGCTCTCCGAGCGCGGCCTCCTCGCCGCGCGCGAGCCGCTGCTGCATCTTGCGGTCCCAGCGGGGTGGTGCGGATGCCGCCATCGCGTCTCCCCCTTTGTCGCCGTCGCCCTACTACGGTCGCACTGCCTCGGATCGAATGTATCCGCCGATTGCTGCCACGTACGGCGCCTTGCGGCAAGCTTCTGCCATAACTGATCGATTCTGGTAATGCGTTACCCGGGTGTGACCGGAAGATTGCGGGGAAGCGGCTCCGGCGGGGCATAGGGTCTGTACGACCGCTGCCAGGAGAAGGGCCAGACAGTGGCATTGCAGGTGTTGCAGGACGAACGGGACGGTTGGGTGGTCCTGACCGTGTCCGGGGAGATGGATCTCGTGACCGCGCCGGTTGTGCGCCAGCATGTGCACGACGCGGTGGCCGATGGGCGGCACAGTGTGGTGCTGGACCTGGCCGGGGTCCACTTCTGCGACTCCAGCGGTGTGGGCGTGCTGATCGCCGCCCGGCGGCTGATGCGGTCCTGTGCCGGGCAACTGCGCCTGATCCTCCCCCGGAACAGCCCCTCCGACGGCGTCGCGCACGTCAATCGGGTGCTGGCCGCGCTCGGCGTACGCCGGCTCTTCGAGGTCTTCCCCGACCTGGAGGCCGCCACCGACGACACCGCGGGGCCGATGTCCGCCTAGGGCGTGCGCCCTGCGAGGGGCGGGCGGGTCCGCCAAGTCCTGTGTGAGCACTCTCACATCCGGTGTCCGCTTCGTCCATGAGGCGTCCCTGGAGGCCCGATTGTGGCCCCTCGGGCGAAATCTGTGGAGGGCGCACCTTTCGTCGTCCCCCCGCTCGGGTTACCTTCGTGCGCAGAACACGTGTTCAAGGTTCTGTCCGGCGGGTGGGGGCGTTCGTTCGGAGGTCTCCACCGCCCATGCTCGATCTCGCGGGTGCATGGGATCACGTCTCGTGGTCCCTTCGTCATGTGCACTGGTACGGAGTGACCGTCGGTGCACTCCTCGCCGTCAAACTGCTGCTCTCCGTCCGCCGGCGCCGCCGTCCGGAGCTCGCCTTCGACAAGCCGGTGACCCGGCTGCGCATCCACGGCGTGATCACGGTCTACAACGAGGCCCCGGCGATGCTGCGCGGCTGCCTGGAGTCGGTCCTCGCGCAGACCCTGCTGCCGCACTCCCTCACCGTGGTCGACGACTGCTCCAAGGACCACTCGGCGGGGGCCCTGGTCCAGGAGATGCGCCCGCAGTTCGAGCGCGCCGGGGTCCGTCTCGACTTCGTCCGGTTCCCCGACAACCGCGGCAAGCGCCACGGGCTCGCCGCCGGCTTCGGGAAGGAGCCGCTGGCGGACGTCTACCTGTGCGTCGACTCCGACACCCTGCTCGACCGGCACGCCGTCGCCGAGCTTGCCCAGCCCTTCGCCAAGCGCCGGGTCCAGTGCGTCACCGGGCTGGTGCTCGCCCACAACCGCGGCACTAACCTCCTGACCCGTCTGATCGACATGCGGTACGTCAACGCCTTCCTCGGCGAGCGGGTCGCCTACTCCCGCCTCGGCTCGGTGCTCTGCGCCTGCGGGTCGCTGGCCATGTACCGCGGGTGGGTCGTCCGCAAGCACCTCGACGACTTCCTCGACCAGCGGTTCCTCGGCCGCCCGGCGACCTTCGGGGACGACCGGCGCCTGACGTACTACTGCCTCACCGAGGGGCTCTCCCTGATCCAGCCCTCGGCGGTCGGCTACACCGACGTCCCCGAGCGCCTCGGTCACTACGTGCGCCAGCAGATCCGCTGGGGCAAGTCGTTCATCCGCGAGGGCTTCCTGCTGCTCGCCAAGTTCCGGCTGCACCGTATGTACTGGTGGCTGAACCTCGTCGAGCTGGTCACCTGGGTCGCCTTCACCGCGGGACTGCTCGCGGCGCTCGTCGCGGTGGTGATGCACCCGCGGGGCTGGACGCTGCTGGCCGGCTACCTCGCCTACATGTGCGTCATGGCCTGGGTGCGCTCCGTCCACTACCTGCGCGGCGCCGCGCAGGTGCGGATCGCCGACCGGCTGCTGACCTTCCTCGCCGCCCCGCTGTACGCCCTGCTCAACATCGGTCTGCTGCTGCCCCTGCGGTTGTGGTCCCTGGCGACGCTGCGGCGCACCAACTGGGGGACCCGCGCCCGTATCGAGGTCGGCGGCGCCCACGACGACATCGCGTTCGAGCCCGCCGGGCAGGCCCACCCGCAGGCCCACCCGCAGCCCCACCTGCCGCACCAGCGCCGGGAGGTCGCCGGCGGGACGTGGGACCCGTGGGACGCGTCCGTGCACCCCGGGACCGCGCCACCGGCCCTCGGCGCCGTCGCCCCGGCCGGGCCCGTGCGCGACACCGCCCCGTAGGCGGCGCGTCCGTTCCCGTCCCGTCCTGTCCGGTCCGGCCGCGTCGCGGCGACCGTATGGCATGCCCTCGGCATCGCCCCTCCACCGTGCTAGGAGCTTCCGTGGGTTCTGCCCGCCCCTCCGTCCGTCCCTCCGTCCGGCCCGAGCGTCCCGTCCCCGCCGGTCACGGCAAACGGCGCCGCCCCGTCCGGAGGGCGGCCGGGTACCTGCTGCTGGCGGCCGCCGTCGGCGCGGGCGTCACGGCGCTGTACCCCGAGTGGCGCGAGGCGCAGCAGCCGCCGCCGGAGCTCACCGTCCGCTACAAGGCGGGCACACCGGTGTCCGCCGGCACGGCCCGGCCGTGGCTGGAGGTCGTCAACACCTCCGACCACCGGGTGCGTCTGGCCGACGTGGCGGTCCGGTACTACTTCACGCAGGACGACGGCACCCCGTACGCGTTCAACTGCGTCCAGGCCTCGGTCGGCTGCTCGGGCGTCGACGGGCGGACCGTTGCCCTGGACCGGCCGGCGGCTAACGCCGACCACTACCTGGAGATCACCTTCACCAAGGCGGCGGGCACCCTGGCGCCCGGCGCGAAGAGCGGCGCCATCGGGGTCCAGCTGTACCGTCCCGGCGGGAAGGTGGACCAGCGCGACGACCGGTCGTTCAGCCCCGCCCACGACACCTTCCGGCCGTCGAAGCTGGTCACCGGGTACCTGGACGGCAGGCACGTCTGGGGCGACGAGCCGGACGGTGAGGCCGGCACCCCTCCCCGGGGCTCCGCCGCGGGCGCGGCACGGCCCGCGCCGCCCCCCGGGATCGTCTTCGACGACTTCCGCTACAGCGGCCCCCGGGATCCGGCGCTGCGCGCCCACGGCTGGCTGGTCCGCACCAGCGGGGGCGGGCCCGGCATCCACGACACGTGGTCGTCGCGGGGCGTCGCCTTCCCCGCGGACAAGAATGCCGTGGGCGGCCAGGTCCTGCGGCTGCGCGCCGCCACCGACGGGACGCGGCGCGGCACCACGCAGGCCGAGGTGCACACCACCGGCACGAAGTTCCTGACCGGGACCTTCGCCGCCCGGATCCGCTTCGCGGACGAACCGGAGAGCGGCCGCAACGGCGATCACATCAACGAGACCTTCTTCATGATCTCGCCCCACCACCACGCCGAGTACAGCGAGCTCGACAACGAGTACCAGCCCAACGGGGGCTGGGGCGCGCCCGGTCCGCGGCTCGACACGACGACCTGGCGCAGCGCCAGGGAGGGGGACCGGGTGACCCGGGCCACGACGGCCGCCCTCCAGGGGTGGCACACCCTCGTCACCACCGCCGCCCACGGTGTCGTGACCTACAGCCTCGACGGGCGCGAGCTGTTCCGCACCGGGGGGAAGTACTACCCGACCCAGAACATGTCCGTGAACTTCAACACCTGGTTCGTGGACCTGCCATTCGCGGGGAAGCGCACCTGGGACATGCAGGTCGACTGGTTCTACCACGACGCCCGGAAGGCGCTGTCCCAGGCGGAGGTGGAGAAGGCGGTCGACGGCCTCGCCGCGGGCGGCACGGGCTACGTGAACACCGTCCGCGAGCCCTGAGCCGCCCCGCGCTGCGGGGCGGCCCGGGCGAGGCGTGGGGCCGGGTGAGGTGTGGGCCCGGGTGGGCGGTCGGCCGGGGTCAGGTGTCGGCGGGGGCGGGTCCCAGTGTGGTGGTGCCGATCGCCGCCCGGTGGCCCAGGCCCGTCCGGTAGGCGTCCAGCGCGGCCTCGACGCGGCCGGAGCGGCGCAGCAGGTCGCCGAGCAGCCGGCAGATGTCCGCCAGGTCCCCGGCGGCTCCCGCGCGTTCCAGCAGCGCCAGGGCGGACACGTAGTGCTCCTCCGCCGCCTCCGGGTCGCCGCGCTCCTCGGCCAGCAGACCGAGCAGCCGGTGCGCGCCGCCGGCGTGGACGGCACCGCGCCACGGGCCGAGTTCGTCCAGCAGGCGGGTCAGCAGCTCCTCGGCCTCGGCGGGCTTGCCGCGCCGCCGCAGCACGTCCGCCAGCTCCACCTCGACCTGCACCGTGAACAGCACGGACCGGCCGGCGGACAGCATGTCGCGGGCGGTGCGCAACTCGCGCTCGGCCTGCTCCAGGTCGCCGTCCTGGGAGTGGACGTAGCCGCGCATCCAGTGGCAGTGGGCCAGGTCCGTGTGCAACTCCAGTCGCTGGAACAGCTCCTGCGCCTTGGCCAGCGACGCCTCGGCCTCGCCGGTGCGGCCCGCGACGATCAGGGTGCGGGCGATGCTGCGGTGCATCTGGGCGACCAGGGCCGGATCACCCGCCTCGGGAGCGAGGTTGAGCGCCTGCTCGGCGGCGTGCGCGGCCCGGGCGTAGGCGCCCAGGTCGGTGTACGGGCCGATCGACGCGATGTACAGCATCAGCAAGGCGTCGGGGTCGGGCCGGGCGCCGTCCGGGGCGGTCCGCCGCTCCAGCCGGGTGATGCCCTCCTCCAGCAGATGGGAGGCGTAGCGCACCTCGCCCGCCAGCAGGTGGGAGACGGCCCGGCCGCGCAGGGCCGCGGCGCGCCGGGCGTCGTCGGCCGCCGGGTCCGCGTCCAGCAGCCGTTCCGCGGTCTCGAAGTGGACGCGCGCCTGTGTGAGTTCGCCCGCGTCCAGTGCGGCGTCGCCCTGCCGGAGCAGTTCGAGGGGATCCTGCGGGCCGTCCTGCGGGCCGCTTTCCGGACCTGTGCCGGGACCTTCCTCCAGGCCGTCCTGCGCCCGGTCCTGGCCGTCCTGTGTGCCCACCGTGACCCTTCCCCTCTGGAACTCTTGCGGAGGAGGTTACGCGGCTTTGCGCCGGACGTGCCTCACGCTTTCGTAAAGCGCTCCCTGAGCTTGTACTTCAGCACCTTGCGCAGGGTCTCGTTCCGCGGCAGCGCGTCCACCACCTCGAGCTGTTCGGGCAGTTTGTGGAGGGCCAGGCCCGCCTCGCGGAGGAAGGCCGTGACCTCGGCGAGGGTGAGCGGTCCGGCGTCCCGCGGCTGCTCGACGACGGCGCAGACGCGTTCCCCGCGTTCGGGGTCGGGCAGGCCGATCACGGCGGCGTCGGCGACGCCGGGGTGGGCGTAGAGGAGTTCCTCGATCTCCTTGGCCGAGACGTTCTCACCCTTTCGGATGATGATGTCCTTGAGGCGCCCTGTCAGGACCAGGTATCCGTCCGGGGTCAGCCTGCCGACGTCCCCGGTGCGCAGGAAGCCGTCCGCGTCGAAGGCCCGCTCGGTCAGCCGCGGGTCCGTGTAGCCCTGGCACACGGCCTCGCCGCGCAGCCTCACCTCGCCGTCCTCGGCGATCCGTATCTCCATGGCGGCGGGCGGGCGGCCCTCGGTGGTGGCGAGCCGGTCGACGGGGTCGCGCGGCGAACCCATGGTGATCATGGGGGCCTCGGTCATGCCGTAGCCGTGCGCGAGGGCGCAGCCGAGGTCGCGGACCACCGCGTGGTAGAGCTCGGGCGGCTTGGGGGCGCCGCCGCCGGACAGCAGGCGCAGGGTCGGGATGATCCTGCCGCCCGCGGGCTGCTTGCGCTGCTCGGCGAGGAAGAGGGAGTAGAAGGCGGTGCTGCCGCCCGCCATGGTCACCCCGTGCCTGCGGTAGGCCTCCAGGGACTCCGGGAGCGAGAAGTGCTCCAGCAGCAGGGCGGGGAAGCCGCACAGCAGCAGCATGACCAGGTAGTCGGGGCCGCCGATGTGCGCGTAGGGGAAGGCGACGGAGCCGACGTCGTCGGGTCCGAGCTCCAGGGCGAGGGCGAGGCAGGTGCCGCCGGCGATGAGGCTGCGGTCGGTGTGCAGCACGCCCTTGGGTTCGGAGGTGGTGCCCGAGGTCCAGTAGATCCAGCGGATCCGGGTGCCGTCGGTGGGCGGGGCCGGGAGCGAGGCCGGGTCGCCCTCCGGGAGGCAGTCGTAGGCCTCCAGGACCTCGTGGGCCCCGAGGCGGCGGGCCATGGCGGTGTGGTCGAAGCCGCGCCATGTGCCGGGGACGGCGAAGAGGGCGGGGGTCGTCTGGCGGAGTATGTGGCCGACCTCGTGGTCGCGGTAGAAGGGCATGATCGGGGTCTGCACGGAGCCCAGCCGGGCGAGGGCCGCCGAGAGGACCACCGTCTCGATGCGGGTCGGCAGCTGCCAGGCCACCGCGGTGCCGGGCCGGACGCCCCGGGCGTGCAGCCCCGCGGCGACCCGTTCGGCGCGGTCGCGCAGCTGCCCGAAGGTCAGCCGGCGGTCGTCGGTGTCGAGCAGCGCCGGGGCGTCGGGGGTCAGCGCGGCGCGCCCCGCGATCAGCGCCCAGAGGGTCGGCGAGTCGCCCAGGCTTCGCATTTCTTCTCCTCCCGGTCAAATAACTGACGCAACGTCAGAAGACTTGGCCGGAGCGTAGGTGCCGGGCCGGGTGCGGTCCAGGGTCCGCGCGCCTTCGATGGACGGTCCGGGGTGGCGGGCGTAGTGTGAATCTGACGATGCATCAGATTCATGGAAGGGCGGGGAGCGATGGAACTGCCCCGGATCATCAGCGTCGACGACCACGTGATCGAACCCGCACACCTCTTCGAGACCTGGCTGCCGGCGAAGTACCGGGACCGCGGTCCCCAGCCGCTGACCGCCGGGATCGGGGAGCTCGCCTACGTCGCCGGCAAGTACCAGATCACGATGGACCCGGACGGACCGCCGACCGACTGGTGGATCTACGAGGACCTCAAGTTCCCGTACAAGCGCAACATCGCCGCCGTCGGCTTCGACCGGGACGAGATGACCCTGGAGGGCATCACCCGCGAGGAGATGCGGCGGGGCTGCTGGGACCCCAAGGCCCGGCTCGCCGACATGGACCTCAACCACGTCGAGGGCTCGCTCTGCTTCCCGACCTTCCCGCGCTTTTGCGGGCAGACCTTCGCCGAGGCCAAGGACAAGGAGGTCGCCCTCGCCTGCGTCCGCGCCTACAACGACTGGATGGTCGAGGAGTGGTGCGGCGACAGCGGCGGCCGGCTGATCCCGCTCTGCCTGATCCCGCTGTGGGACGTCGGCCTGGCCGTCGCGGAGATCCGCCGCAACGCGGCCCGCGGGGTGCGGGCCGTCACCTTCAGCGAGATCCCCACCCACCTGGGACTGCCCAGCATCCACTCGGGGTACTGGGACCCCTTCTTCGCGGTCTGTGAGGAGACCGGGACGGTGGTCAACATGCACATCGGCTCGTCCTCGCAGATGCCGGCCGCGTCCCCCGACGCGCCGCCCGCCGTCCAGGCCTCGCTCTCCTTCAACAACGCGATGGCCTCGATGATGGACTTCCTCTTCAGCGGGGTGCTGGTGCGCCACCCCCGGCTCACGCTCGCCTACAGCGAGGGGCAGATGGGCTGGATCCCCTACGCCCTGGAGCGGGCCGACGACGTCTGGGAGGAGCACCGGGCCTGGGGCGGTGTGCGCGACGTGGTGCCCGAGCCGCCGTCCACCTACTACTACCGGCAGATCTTCTGCTGCTTCTTCCGCGACAAGCACGGCGTCGCCTCGATCGACGTGGTGGGCCGGGACAACGCGACCTTCGAGACCGACTACCCGCACGTCGACTCGACCTTCCCGCACACCGGAGGTCGCCCTCGACCATGTGAAGGGCCTCGACGACGAGACGGTGTACAAGCTCATGCGCGGCAACGCCATCCGCATGCTGGGTCTGGAGCCGGACCGGTGGACCTGACATACACCGAGGCGGAGCTGGCGTACCGGGAGGAGCTGCGCGGCTGGCTCGCCCGGACGCTGCCCACCCTGCCGCCCGCGCCGGACCCCGCCGACCGGCCCGCCCGGCGGGCGTACGACACCGGCTGGCAGCGGCGTCTGCACGAGGCGGGCTACGCCGACGTGCACTGGAACGCCGACCCGATCCGGCGGCTGATCTTCCTGGAGGAGACCGAGCTTGCCGGGGCGCCCTACGTCGGCGCGAACTTCGTCGGCCTGCTCCACGCCGGTCCCACCATCGCCGCCGAGGGGACGGCCGGCCAGCGCGAACGATGGCTTCCCCCGGTGCTGCGCGGGGACGAGGTCTGGTGCCAGGGCTTCAGCGAGCCGGGAGCGGGCTCGGACCTGGCGTCCCTGCGGACGCGGGCGGTCCGCGACGGCGACTCCTACGTGGTCACCGGGTCGAAGATCTGGACCTCGCACGCCGAGGTCGCCGACTGGTGCGAACTGCTCGTGCGCACCGACCCCGGCGCGCCGCGGCACCGCGGCATCAGCTGGCTGGCGATGCCGATGGACTCACCGGGGGTGACGGTACGGCCCCTGCGGACCCTCGCCGGGACCACGGAGTTCGCCGAGGTGTTCCTCGACGAGGTGCGCGTGCCGGTCGCCAACCGGGTCGGCGCGGAGAACCACGGCTGGCGGGTCACGATGGTGACGCTCTCCTTCGAGCGAGGCACCGCCTTCGCCGGGGAGGTCGTCGCCTGCCGGCGGACCCTGCGCGAACTGGCCCGGACCGCCCGGGAAACGGGGGCCTGGGACGACCCCGTGCTGCGGCGCAGGCTGGGCCGGCTGGCGGCGGAGTTCGGCGTCCTGTGGCGGCTGGTCCAGTGGAACGTCAGTGCCGGCGCCCCTGGCTTGGGGGGCTCGGTACTCAAACTGCGCTACTCGCACGCACGGCATGAGCTCTACGACACCGCCGCCGAGGTCCTCGGACCCACCGGGGCCCTGGACGCCGACCGCCCGTGGACGGCGGACCGGCTCTCCTCGCTCTCCTACACCATCGCGGCGGGCACGTCGCAGATCCAGCGGAACATCGTCGCCGAGCGGATCCTCGGCCTGCCGAAGGGGGCGTGAGCGGCCGTGGACTTCCGCCTCACCGAGGACCAACGGGCCCTCGCCGAGGGGACCCGCGGGCTGTTGGCGCGCCTGTACCCGGCGGAGCGGCTGCGGGAGGACGCGGCCGGGGCGGCCGCGGGCAACCCGGCGACCCTCGACCGCGGGATGTGGCGGGCGCTGGGGGAGGCGGGGTTCTTCGCGCTGCGGCTGCCGGAGGAACGGGGCGGGCTCGGGCTCGGACTCCCGGAGGCCGTGCTCGTCTTCGAGGAGGCCGGACGGGCGCTGCTGCCGGGGCCGCTGGTGACGACGCACCTGGCGGCCGGCCGGGTGCCAGGGCGGCCGAGGGCACCGCGGTGGTCACCGCGGCAGCCGGCGGGCTGGTCGAGTGGCTGGAGGCGTCCGACCATGTGCTGGGCTCCTACGACAAGGCCGAGCCGGTGCGTTCGGTGGACCCGCTCACCCCGCTGCACCGGGTCGTTGGCGGCGAACCCGCGGGCGAAGGCACGGTGGGAGGGGGCACGGCCGGCGAGTTGCTGACCGCGGCCCAGCAGACCGGCAGTGCTGCGCGCACCCTGGAACTCGCCGTCGGTCACGCCGCCGCCCGGGAGCAGTTCGGGCGGCCCATCGGTTCCTTCCAGGCGGTCAAGCACCTGTGCGCGGACATGCTGGTGCGGGCTGAGATGGCGCGCACGGCGGTGCGTGCCGCGGCGGTCTCCGGCGCGCCGGGCGAGGCGCCCGCCGCGCGACTGCTGGCGGACGAGGCGGCGGTCCGCAACGCCCGCGACTGTCTGCAGGTGTTCGGCGGGATGGGTTTCACCTGGGAGGCGGAGGTGCATCTCCACATCAAGCGGTCGTGGATCCTGCGGAGCCGGGGCCGTTCCGTGGCGGAGTGTGAGGAGAGCCTCGCGGAGGGTCTGCTCGATGGCACCTTTTAAGGCGGTTGGTTGGTTATGGCCGTTTCGTCACGGATAAAGGGTTCCCGAGCGTCGATATCGGGTTGTGTCCGAGGTGTGACTTGTCACGCCATGGAGTCGGATCCCGCCTCGGGTACGCTCCATCGGGTGCGTGTGGTGGCGAAACGCGACGGATGCGGCAGTGGCGGGGCCTCGGTGCTCGGTGGGCTGCCTGTGCCGGGCTGTTCGAATTCGCCCCGTAATGAGCCCCGCACAGTATGCAGCACTCGTACCCCCTTGCGCTGGAATATGCCCGAAGCGCTTGTTGCGGTGACTGCGGGTCAATCATGCTGGGTCGCGATGAGGTCACGTACGGTGACCCTGCCGAGGCGCGAGGCGATGTGTCCGCCGGTTCGGATGGTGTGAGCGGTGCAGGTGCTCCAGGTTCAACTTGAGGTCGGCCCCGACCCCGCAGAGGTGGGCCGGGCCCGTCGGTGGGCCCGCTCGCGTCTCGCGGGCTCCGGGATAGGAGCCGACGAGCCGGTCGCCGAGACGCTGATCCTGCTCATCTCCGAACTGGTCACCAACGCCGTCGTGCACACCGGTTGCCCCGCGGTGCTGCGGATGCTCTTCCGTTCCTCCGGCGCCGCGCAGAGCGGTGAACAGGAGACCGTGCGCGTCGAGGTGGCCGACACCAGCGACGCCCCGCCGCGCCCGCGGCACGCCGACAACGACGAGACCGGCGGCCGGGGACTCGAACTCGTGGACGGCCTCGCGGACCGCTGGGGCTGGCAGCGCGAGGGGGCGGGCAAGCAGATCTGGTGCGAGATCGACCGCAGCGAGCGTCCGGCGATCGTCCCCGCGCAGTCCGTCGGCGGGCTGATCCGCCGCCCCGCCTTCTGAACGTACGGGTCTTCCGCCCGCACGATCCCGAACGCACGGGCCTTACGGCCGTACGGACCGAGGGGCCGTCCTCAGAGCACCGCCACCGGCGCGACCGGACTGCCGACCCCGCCCACGAAGGGCTGCGGCGTGGCGTCCAGCAGGAACGTGTACCGCCCCTCCTCGGCGCAGGTCTCCGACAGCGCCTCGAGGTTCCAGTTCTGGCCCTGGAGCATGCCCATCTCCACCAGGTCCAGGGCGTGGACGGCGAGCCACAGGTCGTCGATCTCCGGCGGGAAGATCTCGAAGGTCAGTGTGTCGTTGGCGACCGCCGCGACGTCGCGGGCGTGGAACCACTCGGGGGTGCGCACCGACAGTCCCGGTGACGGGAAGGCGTAGGCGTGCTTGTCGCCCGCGAGGTACACCCGCATCTGGCCGGTGCGGACCAGCACGATGTCCCCGGCGCGGACCGTGGTGCGGGCCAGTTCCTCGGCCGCGTCGAGGTCGTCGGGGGTGACGGCGTGGTCGCCGGGCAGCCGGTCCGTGCCGCGGGCGCGGGCCACGTCGAGCAGGACGCCGCGGGAGAGCAGTGTCGTGATCTTCTCCATGCCGCTGAACGCCGCCCCGCCGTGGGCGGTGACGGAGCCGGCCGGCCGGCCGTTGTAGATGCGCCCCGAGTGCGAGACGTGTGTCAGGGCGTCCCAGTGGGTCGCCACCTGAAGTCCCATGGTGACGATGTCGTCGCTGGTGGCGACCGTGCCGGGGCCGAACATCTCGTGGTTGAGCATCACCATGGTGCGCAGCGGGTTCACCCGGCCCGGGATCATGCCCGTCTGCACCCCGTCCTGCTGCAGGGGCAGCGCGAGCGGCACGCGGCGTCCGCTGCGCACGGTGCCGGCCGCCGCGCGGACGACCTCGTCGGTGATCAGGTTGAGGGTGCCGGTCTCGTCGGCCTTACCCCAGCGGCCCCAGTTGTTGACGCGCTTGGCGATGTCGTGGAACTCGGCGGGGAACGCCATCGCTGCCTCCCGGTCTCAGGGCTTGTGCTGGGGTGCGTCCGTGCTCCTAAAATCTAACGGTCCGTCAGAAACTCTGAGAAGGGGCGGGACCGGACGTGGGCAATTTCCTGAGCGGAAAGGTCGTCGCGGTCACCGGCGCCGGGCGAGGAATCGGGCGGGCCGTCGCCCTCGCGTGCGCGGCCGAGGGCGCCAAGGTCGTCGTCAACGACTACGGCGTCGCGGTCGACGGCCGCGAGCCGACCGGCGAGGTCGCCGCCGCCGTCGTGAAGGAGATCGAGGCGGCCGGCGGCGAGGCCACCGCGGTGACCGACGACGTCTCCTCCATGGCGGGCGGCGAACGGATCGTCTCCACCGCGGTGGAGACCTACGGCCGCGTCGACGGGGTCGTCTGCGTCGCCGGGATCCTGCGAGAACGCATGCTCTTCAACATGGGCGAGGACGAGTGGGACCCGGTAATGGCCACCCACCTGAAGGGCACCTTCACCGTCTTCCGCGCCGCCTCCGCCGTGATGCGCCGACAGGGCACGGGCACCCTCGTCGGCTTCACCAGCGGCAACCACCAGGGCAGCGTCTCCCAGGCCAACTACTCCGCGGCCAAGGGCGGGATCATCTCGCTGGTGCGCAGCGCCGCGCTCGGACTGCACCGCTACGGGGTGACCGCCAACTGCGTGGCCCCCGTGGCACGCACCCGCATGTCCGCCAACGTGCCCATGGACCTGGCCTAGATCGGCGAACCCGAGGACGTCGCCGCGATGGTCGTCTTCCTGCTCAGCGACCACGCCCGCGACATCACCGGACAGGTCTACACCGTCGCCGGACCCAAGATCGCGGTCTGGGCCCAGCCACGCGAACTGCGCGCCGCCTACGCGGACGGCGAGGGCTGGACACCGCAGCGCATCGCCGCCGCCCTGCCGGGCACGGTCGGCACCGACCCCATGCCGATGCTCGCCCAGCTCGAGGCCATGCGTGCCGCCGCTGCCGCCGTCCGAGGGCAGTGACGGCCCCGTACCGAGGAGAGGGCGGACATGGACTTCACCTTCGGCCCGGAGACGGAGGCCTTCCGCGCGGAGGCGCGGGCGTGGCTGAGCGCGCACCCGGACCGCGTGTCCGGGCGGGAGTGGGAGCGGGAACTCGGTGCCGCCGGATGGATCGGGCTCGGCTGGCGCGGCGAGTACGGCAACCGCCGCGCCACCCTGCCCCAACAGGTGGCCTGGGGCGAGGAGTACGCCCGTGCCGGGGCGCCCGCCCGGTCCGGGCACATCGGCGAGAACCTGCTGGCCCCCACCCTGGAGGCGCACGGCACCCCCGGCCAGCGCGACCGCTTCCTGCCACCTGTCGCCCGTGGCGAGGAACTGTGGTGCCAGGGGTACAGCGAGCCCGGAGCGGGTTCCGACCTCGCCGGCGTGAGGACCGCGGCCGTCCGCGACCACGACGCCGAGGGCCCCTGCTACCGCCTGTCCGGCCAGAAGATCTGGACCTCCCTCGCCCAGCACGCCGACTGGTGCTTCGTCCTGGCCCGCACCGATCCCGACTCGCGGCGCCACCACGGACTGGGCTTCCTGCTCGTCCCCATGGACCAGCCCGGCAGGATCGAGGTGCGCCCCATCCGCCAGCTGACCGGCACGGCCGAGTTCAACGAGGTCTTCTTCGACGGGGCGCGCGCCGACGCCGCCCACCTCGTCGGCGGGGAGGGCCACGGCTGGCAGGTCGCCATGTCCCTCCTGGGCTTCGAACGCGGGGTCTCCACCCTCGTGCAGCAGATCGGCTTCGAACGCGAACTGCGCCAGGTCGTCGACCGCGCGGTCGCCACCGGGGCGGTGGCCGACCCCGTGATGCGGGACCGGCTGGTGCGGCAGTGGGCCGAGTTGCGCGTCATGCGCTGGAACGCCCTGCGCACGCTGGGCACCGCCGACCCCGCCGCCCCGAGCGTCGCCAAGCTGCTGTGGGGCGGCTGGCACCAGCGACTCGGCGAGCTGGCTGTCGCCGTCGGCGGCGCCCCCGCGGCGGCCGGCCCCGCGCCGTGGGAGCCGGCACGACCCTACGAACTCGACCAGGCCCAGCACATGTTCCTGTTCAGCCGCGCGGACACCATCTACGGCGGCTCGGACGAGATCCAGCGCACGATCATCGCCGAGCGGGTGCTCGGCCTCCAGAAGGAGCCTCGCGGATGAACAGCGACGGGACGTACGGCCACTGGATCGGCGGCCGGTGGCACGAACCGGCCGGAGCTCACTATCCAGTTGTCAATCCGGCCACGGAGGAGACCGTCGGGCGCGCCCCCGAAGCGGGCCCGGCGGACGTGGACGCCGCGGTGCGCGCCGCGCGGGAGGCGTACGAGGGCTGGTCCCGTACGAGCCCGGCGGAGCGCGCCGCGATCCTGGAGCGGATCGCGGACGTCCTCGCCTCGCGGTCGGCGGATCTCGTACCGCTGCTCCAGCAGGAGACGGGAGCGACGATCCGTGTCGCGTCGAGCATGCAGATCCCCACAGCGGTGGACCGCTTCCGGCGCTACGCGCGGGGTGCGCTGGAACCGGACACGATCCCCTTCGCGCCGCAGCCCGTGAGGGCCTCGCCGCTCGCGCCCGGCGGGCTGGTCAACGCGGCCGCGGTACGGCGTCCGGTGGGTGTCGTCGCCTGCATCACCTCCTACAACTTCCCTCTGGTCAACCTGGCCGGCAAGGTCGCTCCCGCGCTGGCCGTGGGGAACACCGTCGTCGCCAAGCCCGCGCCCCAGGACCCGCTGACCTGCCTGCTGCTCGGCGGGATCATGCGGGAGGCGGGCCTGCCCGACGGGGTGTTCAACGTCATCACCGGCACGGGCGCCGCGGCCGGCGAGGCACTGGTCGCGCACCCCGGTGTCGACATGATCAGCTTCACCGGCTCGACGGCGGTCGGGCAGGCGATCGCCCGCGTCGCGGGCGCGTCGATGAAGCGGACCCTGATGGAACTGGGCGGCAAGGGCGCGGCGATCATCCTTGAGGACGCCGCTCCCGGCGTCCTCAGATCAGCGATATCTGCTGTCGGTTCAACATGGGCATTCCATTCAGGTCAGATCTGCACGGCGCCGACCCGTGCCCTCGTCCCCCGCGGGCGGTACGAGCAGGTGATCACCGCCCTTGCACAGTACGCCCGTTCGCTGACTCTCGGGGACCCTGTGGATAACTCCACCGTCGTCGGCCCGCTGATCACCGCCGCCCAGCGCGACCGCGTCGAGGCCCACGTCGCGGGCGCCCGCGAGCAGGGCGCCCGCGTCGTCACCGGCGGTGCGCGCCCCGACCTCAAACCGGGCTACTACGTGGCCCCCACGCTGCTCGCGGACGTCACGCCCGACATGACGGTCGCCCAGGAGGAGGTCTTCGGCCCGGTCGTCGCCGCCCTCGTGTACGACACCGAGGACGAGGCCGTCGAGATCGCCAACGGCACCCCGTACGGCCTGTACGACTACGTCTTCGGCGACGACACCGCCCGTGCCTGGGCCCTCGCCGCCCGGCTGCGCAGCGGCAACGTCGGCGTCAACACCGTGCAGCGTCATCCCGAGACGCCGTTCGGCGGTTTCAAGCACAGCGGCGTCGGCCGCGACGGCGTCTCCTTCGGACTGCAGGCCTACAGCGAACTCCAGGCGGTGGTGTGGTGATGAGAGGCGTGATCTTCGACGGGAAGCAGCCCGCGGTCGTCGACGACCTCGAGGTCCGGGATCCGGGCCCGGGCGAGGTGCTGGTCCGCATCCGCGCGGCGGGGCTGTGCCACAGCGACCTGTCCGTCGTCGACGGCGTCATCCCCTTCCCCGTCCCGGTCGTGCTCGGCCACGAGGGGGCGGGCGTCGTGGAGGCGACCGGCGCGGGCGTCTCGCACGTCGCGCCCGGCGACCACGTGGCCCTGTCCACCCTCGCCAACTGCGGCACCTGCCCGGACTGCGACCGGGGACGCCCGACGATGTGCCGCAAGGCGATCGGCCGTCCCGGCAGGCCCTTCAGCCGGCACGGCGAGCCGCTGTTCAACTTCGCCTCCAACTCGGCCTTCGCGGAACTGACCGTCGTCAAGGCCGTCCAGGCCGTCCGCCTGCCCGACGGCATCCCCCTCACCTCCGCCGCGCTCATCGGCTGCGGGGTGCTGACGGGGGTCGGTGCCGCGCTCAACCGCGCCCGCGTCGACCGCGGCGATACGGTCGTGGTCATCGGCACCGGAGGCGTCGGCCTGAACGTGCTGCAGGGCGCGCGCCTCGCGGGCGCCTCCCGGATCGTCGCCGTCGACACCAACCCGGCGAAGGAGCAGCCCGCGCGGCTGTTCGGCGCCACCGACTTCACGGACTCCGCGGAGGCGGTGCGCGCGCTGCTGCCCACCGGCGCCGACCACGTCTTCGAGTGCGTCGGACACGTGGGGCTCATCCGCCAGGCCGTCGACCTCCTGGACCGCCACGGCCAGGCCGTCCTGCTGGGCGTGCCGCCTGCCGACGCCGAGGCGCCCTTCCTGGTGTCCTCCGTGTACCTCGACAAGTCCATCCTGGGCTGCCGCTACGGCTCGTCACGACCTCAGCGCGACATCGCGCTCTACGCCGACCTCTACCGGCGGGGCCGGCTCCTGCTGGACGAACTCGTCACCCGGACCTATCCGGTGGAGGACTTCGCCGAGGCGGTGGAGGACGCCCGGGGCGGTCGTGTGGCGCGTGGCGTGCTGACCTTCTGAACCGCCTCAGAGCGCCGCCGTCGCCCGGAAGGTGCGCCGGTAGGCGCTGGGCGAGACGCCGATGACGGCCTGGAGGTGCTGCCGCATGGAGGCCGCCGTGCCGAACCCGGCCTGGCGGGCGACCTGGTCGACCGACAGGTCGCTGGACTCCAGCAGGTGCCGGGCGCGTTCGACGCGCTGCTGCGTCAGCCACTGCCCGGGGCTGGTGCCCACCTCCTCCCGGAAGCGCCGGGTGAAGGTGCGCACGCTCATCGCCTCGCGCTCGGCCAGCTCGCGCAGCGTCAGCGGCCGGTCGAGCCGGTCCAGCGCCCAGGTGCGCGCCGCTGCCGTGGTGGCCTGCTGGGGCTCGGGCAGGGGCCGCTGGATGTACTGGGCCTGGCCGCCCTCCCGGTGCGGTGGTACGACCGTACGGCGCGCGCTGGCGTTCGCGACGGCGATGCCGTGGTCGCGGCGGACGATGTGCAGGCACAGGTCGATGCCCGAGCCGACGCCCGCGGAGGTGAGGATGCCGCCGTTGTCGACGTACAGGACGTCCGGCTCGACCCGTACCCGGGGGAAGAGCCTCTGGAAGTGGTCCGTGCTCGACCAGTGCGTGGTGGCGCGCAGACCGTCCAGGTAGCCGGCCGCGGCCAGGAAGTACGACCCGGTGCAGATGGACACGAGCCGGGTCCCGGGGCGGATGCGGGCGAAGGCGGCCGCCATCTCCTCAGGCAGCCGGCCCTCCGTGTGCGCGACGGAACGCTCGTGGGCGGCGGGGACGATGACCGTGTCGGCCGTCTCCAGCGCCTCGGGGCCGTGGGCGACGTGGATCTCGAAGTCGGCGTCGGCGCGCACCGGTCCGGGGCCGTGCGGGGAGCACGTCACCACCTCGTACAGGTCGGCCCCGCCGGAGTCCCTCGCGCCGCCGAAGATGCGGTGGGGGATGCCCACCTCGAAGGGGATCATCCCGTGCTGCACCAGGACGGCGACCCGGTGGCGCGCCGGTGTGCCGGGGTCTGCGTTCCGCGAAGGTGTCTCCATGGATACGGCCATGGCCCGATCCTTGCACAACATGGCCATCCGGCCACTCGTTCCGGGGAAACCGATGCCGGATGCTGATCCGGTGACGCAGACTCCCGAGCTTCCCGCGCAGACCCTGGCCGACAGGGTCCCCGAAGGTTCCCGGCCGTTCCGCACCCCCCGTGTCCACCGCGCGTGGTCGGTGGCCGCCGCCGCCTTCGTCACGCTCATCGGCGCCGCGGGGTTCGCCTCCCTGCCCGGACTGCTCATCGAGCCGCTGAACGGCGAGTTCGGCTGGTCGCGGGGCATGATCGGCCTGGCGGTATCGGTGAACCTCGCCCTCTACGGGCTGACGGCGCCGTTCGCCGCCGCGCTGATGGACCGCTTCGGCATCCGCCGGGTGGTGGCGGCGGCGCTCGTCACCATCGCGACCGGAGCGGGCCTGACCGTCTTCATGACCGCGAGCTGGCAGCTCGTGCTCCTGTGGGGCGTCCTCGTCGGGCTGGGCAGCGGCTCCATGGCGCTGGCCTTCGCGACCACCGTGACCAACCGCTGGTTCGAGCACCGGCGCGGCCTGGTCACCGGCATCCTGACCGCGGCCGGCGCGGCGGGGCAGTTGATCTTCCTGCCCCTGCTCTCCGTCATCATCGAGCACGCGGGCTGGCGCGCGGCGGCCCTGACCGTCACGGGAGCCGCGGTCCTCGTCGCGCCCCTGGTCTACCTGCTGCTGCGGGACCACCCGGCCGATGTGGGCCTCGCCCCTTACGGCGCCAAGGAGTTCGTGCCGAAGCCGGCGCCGGTGACGGGCGCGGCGACGAGGGCGGTCAAGGCGCTGACCAGCGCCGCCCGGGGCGGCCCGTTCTGGCTGCTGGCGGGGACCTTCGCGATCTGTGGCGCCTCGACGAACGGCCTGGTCAAGACACACTTCGTGCCCGCGGCACACGACCACGGGATGCCGGTGACGGCGGCCGCGTCCCTGCTCGCGGTGATCGGCGTCTTCGACATCGCCGGCACCATAGCCTCCGGCTGGTTCACCGACCGCTTCAGCCCGCGGCGGCTGCTGGCCACCTACTACGGGCTGCGCGGGCTGTCGCTGATGTTCCTGCCGGTGCTCCTGGGCGACTCCGTCCACCCGCCCATGGTGCTGTTCATCGTCTTCTACGGGCTGGACTGGGTCGCCACCGTGCCGCCCACCATCGCCCTGTGCCGCGAGTACTACGGCGCCGACAGCGCCATCGTCTTCGGCTGGGTGCTCGCCTCCCACCAGCTGGGCGCCGCATTGGTGGCGTTCCTGGGCGGCGCGGCGCGCGACGCCTTCGGCTCGTACAACGTGGTCTGGTACTCCTCCGGGGCGCTGTGCGCGCTGGCGGCGCTCATGTCGCTGGTGATCCGGCGGCGGACGGAGCCGGGTTCCGGAGCGCTGCCCCTCGCGGCGTAGCCGGCCTTCGCGGGCCGGCCGCGGTCAAGGGGCGAGCCGGCCGAAGCGGCCGCGGTGGAAGAGCAGCGGCCCGCTGCCTTCCGCCGCGCGACCGAGGTCGCGGACCCGGCCGATGACCACCAGGTGGTCGCCGCCCGTGTGCACGGCGTGGATCGAGCAGTCGATCCACGCGGGCACCCCGCGCAGCCGGGGCGATCCCGTCACCGGTGCCGGGTCCCACGCCACGCCCGCGAACTTGTCCCCGCCGCGCACGGCGAAGGAGCGGCAGAGTCCGTGCTGTTCCGCGCCGAGGACGTTCACGCAGAACACCCCGGCCCGGGCGATGCGCGGCCAGCTGGTGGACGTGCGCGCCACCATGAACACGACGAGCGGCGGATCGAGCGACAGCGAGGCGAACGACTGGCAGGCGAACCCGGCCGGGCCGCCCTCCGCGTCGTCCCCGGGCGCCGCGATCACCGTCACGCCGCTCGCGAAGTTCCCCAGCACCTCGCGGAACACCGCCTGGTCCACCGGGGCGCGCTCGTCCGGGCGCACGGCCCGCAGTTCGGGCGGCGGCAGCGGATCCAGCCGCCCGGCCGCCGTCGCGGCCCCGGCCGACCGGAGGTGGCGGACGACGGCGACCGCCATGCCTGCTTGTCCCATCACGCATCCATTGAAACTGACGGGTCGTCAGAAGTGAAGGGCCGGGCGGAGGGCGGTCGAGGCCCCGGGCGTACGGTGCTCGTCATGGGGTGGAATGTGGGGTGGGGGTCCCCGGTGCGGCCCGCGGTCGACCCGTGGGGCGACGCCGGACGAGCGGCGGCGGTCTCGACCTACTGCGCGGTGGTGGCGGTCGCGGCAACGGTCCGCATGGTCCTCCTGCCGTCCCAGGCGTCCTCGGAGCGTGCCTTCGACGAACCGCTCGCCTGCTGCTTCCTGCCGTTCTTCCTCATCCCCGTCTGGGCCTGCGCGGTGGCCGCCTCCCTCCTGCACGCCCTGCCGGCGACGGTGCTGGGACTGCGGCTCGCGGCACGCACCGGACGTCCCCGATGGCTCTGCCTCCTGGCGGTGGAGGTGGCGACGGCCGCCGTGGTCGCGCTGCCCGTCGTGTGGCTCGACGGTCCGTACCTGCTCGCCTGGGCGTGCGTCGCGGGTGCCGGCGCGGCGCCGGTGCTGGTCACCTCGTTCTACGCGGGGCGCAGGGACCCGGAGGGCCGCACCGGGTGGGCGCGGCAACGGCACGTCGCCTTCCAGGTCGGGCTCGTGACGATCGCGGTGATCGGCGTCGTCTTCGCGGGCGGTCTGCTGGCGTACGGCACCGGACTGCTGGAGGAGTACCGGCCGCCGCCGGGGGCCGCTTCCTCCTCCGGGTGAACCCTCCGAGGTGTCAGCGCCCGCGGAAGTCCGGCGGGCGGCGTTCGAGGAAGGCGCGCAGTCCCTCCTGGGCGTCGGCGGTGGTCATGTTCTGCTCCTGCGCGGCCGCCTCGGCGGTGAAGGCCGTCGCGCGGTCGGAGTCCAGGGACGCGTTGACGAGCTGTTTGGTCAGGGCGAGGGCGCGGGTGGGGCCGGCCGCCAGACGTTCGGCGAGGGTGCGGGCGGCCTGGTCGATGTCGTCGGCGGGGACGACGCGGTTGACCAGACCGAGGCGTTCGGCTGAGGCGGCGGGCAGGTCGTCGCCGAGCAGCAGGAGTTCCTTCGCGCGGTGCGGGCCGATCAGACGGGGGAGGAGGTAGGCACCTCCGCCGTCGGGGACGAGGCCGCGGCGGACGAAGACCTCGATGAACTTCGCGGTGTCGGCGGCCAGGACCAGGTCGCAGGCGAGGGCGAGATGGGCGCCGAGGCCCGCGGCGACGCCGTTCACCGCGGCGATCACGGGCTTCTCGCAGTCGAGGACGGCGGCGACGAGGCGCTGGGCCCCGGACCGGATCATCCGTGCGACGTCGCCCGCCACCCGGTCCGCACCGGCCGGGCCGCCCCGCAGATCGGCCCCCGCGCAGAAGGCCCGGCGGCCGGCACCGGTGAGGACGACGGCCCGCACGGCGGGGTCCGCGGAGGCCTCCAGAAATTTTTCGATGAGGCGTTCCCGCAGGTCAGGGGTAATGGCGTTCATCGCCTGGGGGCGGTTGAGGGTGAGCCGGGAGACCCCGTTGTCGGTGACGTGGAGTACAACGGATTCCACGGAGTCGTCACGCTCCGTGATCGTCACTCCACGGGGGGAGTCAGTCATGGGTGTTCTCCAGGCGGCAGACGGCCAGTGCGTCGAGGGCGCAGGCGCCCTGCCCGCGCGGCAGCACCATCAGCGGATTGATGTCGAGTTCGGCGAGGCCGTCGCCGAGTTCGAGCGCCATCCGCTGCACGCGGAGGATGACGTCGACGAGCGCGTCGGTGTCGGCGGGCGGAGCCCCGCGGACCCCGTCGAGCATCCGGGCGCCGCGCAGTTCCCGCAGCATGTCCTGCGCGGTCGCGGCGTCGAAGGGCGGTACGCGGACGGCCGTGTCCCGCAGGACCTCGACGAGGACCCCGCCGAGGCCGGCGGTGACGGTGGGCCCGAAGAGCGGGTCGTGGCTGATGCCGACGACCATCTCCACACCGGGCTCGACCATCTGGCAGACAAGGACGCCGTCGAGGTCCAGGCCCTCGTAGCGGGCGATGTCGGCGAGTTCGCGGTACGCGTCGCGGACCTGGCTGGCGGAGGTGAGGCCGATCTTCACCAGGCCGAGCTCGGTCTTGTGCGCGAGCCGGTCGGCGGACGCCTTCATGACCACGGGGTAGCCCACCAGCGCGGCCGCCCGGACGGCACCGGCGGCGCTGGAGACCAACTGCTCGCGCGGGACGCGGATGCCGTAGGCCCGCAGCAGCTGCTTCGCGGCGTGCTCGCTCAGCCGGCGGCCGGGATGCAGCAGTGCGCGGGCCTTGCGGGCGGAGGAGGAGGGGGTGCGCGGTGCCTCGTCGAAGGGGGAGCGGTAGCCGGCGGTGAAGCGGTGGTGGTTCAGCCAGGCACGTACGGCGGTCACGCAGTTGCCGAAGGTGCGGAAGGTGGCCACCCGGGAGGAGCCCAGCAGAGTCGTCCGGTAGGCCTCCTCGGTGCCCACGGGGGAGCCCCAGATCACGCACACCAGCTTGTCGGTGGCCTCGGCGGCCTCGCAGAGGTCCCGGGCGAGCCGGTCGCTCATCGGCGGGAAGGGGCCGGTGATCGGGCAGACGAGGACGCCGATCGCGGGATCGGCGAGCAGCGCGTCGATGATCTTCCGGCCGCGCCAGTTGCCGACGGGGTGGCCGCCGCTGTCCACGGGGTTGGAGACGTCCAGGTACTGCGGTATCCACTGGTGGAGTTCGGCCTGCCTCGTCCCCGGCAGGGTGGGCAGCGGCAGGCCGGCGGCGGTGGCCAGGTCCGCGAAGTGCGCCCCGGTGCCGCCGGAGATCGAGTACACGGCGACGCCCTCGGCGACCGGTGGCCGGGCCCTGGCCAGCGGGGCGGCGGTGTCCTGGAGTTCGTCCAGAGCGTCGACACGGATGACGCCGAACTGGCGGAAGGCCGCGTCGGCGACGGCGTCGGAGCCGGTGAGCTTCCCGGTGTGGGTGGCGGCGGCACGGGTGCCGGTCTCGGTGCGGCCCACCTTGACCATGACCACCGGCACCCCGTTGCGGGCCGCGCGGTCCGCGGCGAGGGCGAACGAGCGGCCGTCCTTGAGGCCTTCGGCGTAGACGGCGATCGCGCCGACCTCCGGGCGCCCGGCGAAGTAGGAGAGGAAGTCGGCCGTCTCCAGGTCGGCCTCGTTGCCCGTGGGCGCCCAGTGGCTGAGCCGGATGCCGAGTTCCTGCAGGGCGTAGACGGGGCGGCCCTGGTGGCCGGACTGGGTGATCAGGGCGATCGCCGGGCCGGGGAGGTCCTCGCGGAACGGCTGGAAGGCGTTGAGGTTGGTGTTCGGCCCCGGCAGGCGCAGCCCGCCGGCCGCGACGACGCGGGCGAGCCGTTCCTGGGCGGCGGCGCCGGCCTCCCCCGTCTCGGCGAACCCGGAGGCGAAGACGACGGCGAACCGCGCTGTGGCCCCGGTGAGCTGTTCGAGGACGGGGAGCGGGTCGGCGACGAGCAGGACGGCGAGGTCGACCGGCTCGGGGAGGTCTGCGACGGAGGCGTGGCAGGGCAGGCCGAACACGGTCGCGCGGCCGGGATTGACCGGATGGAGCCGGGCGCCGACCCGCCCGGCCCAGTCGACGAGCTGCCGGGTGATGCCGCTGTTGGGCCGGCCCTCGGCGTCGGAGGCGCCCACCACGGCCAGGGACTCGGGCCGGAAGAAACGGTCGAGGTCGGGGACCCGGGCGTGCAGCGGACGTCCGCTGACGTCCAGGTCGTCCGTGCGGCGACCGGGGCCGCCGGTGCCCGCCGCGGGATCGGTGCCCAGCGTGCTGAAGGTCGAACCAAGCATGTGTCCCGCCCGTCCCGCTCGAGGGTCCAGAGAACTGACACAATGTCAGATTACTTAACTGACGATTCGTCAGGAACGGGGGGGAGGCGAGAAACCTGTGCGCTCCACGGGAAAGCGGCCCGGGCGGCCGGCGGGGAGAGGGCCGGCCGTGGAGCCGGATGGGGGTGGCGCGAGATGGGCGGGGGTGCGTGCAGAGGTGGTACGGAGGCCTTGCGTGGGGTCCCGCGGATGCTCGTCCGTACCCTCTCCATGCCCGTCGCGTCGCGTTCGCTACCGCCGTGCCACCGCTTTGGCGATCCGGCGTGCGTCGATGGCCATTTCACGGAACATCCCGCTGATGGGATTGGTGAAGCCGGTGAAGTACAGGCCCGGGGCGTTCTTGTGGCTGCGGCGGCCGTGCGTCACGGGCCGGCCCCGCTCGTCCAGGACGCCGAGGTGGCCGACCAGCGGTTCCAGGCCGCGCCGGTAGCCGGTGGCTGCGATCACCACGTCCGGGGTGATCCGCGTGCCGTCCGTGAGCAGCACCTCGCGTCCTTCGAAGCCCTCGACGGCGGCCACGGGCGCGACCTTGCCGGACCGGACGGCGTCGATGATGCCGACGTCCTGGACGGGGATCGCGCCCTCCCGCACGCGGGAGTAGAGCCCGTTGTCCGGGCGGGGAAGTCCGTGGGCCGACAGGTCCGGCACGGAGATCCGCTCCACGAAGGGCGCGATCGCGTCGACCAGCTTCGTCGGGAAGCGGCGCACCATGATCCCGGTGCGCTGCGCGGGCCATCCGGCCGTGGAGCGGCGCATGATGTGCGGGGGCGTGCGCACCGCCAGCCGGACGCGGGCCGCGCCGGATTCCGCGAGGTCGACGGCGATCTCGGCACCGGTGTTGCCCACGCCGACGACCAGGACGTCCTGGCCCTCGTAGGGCCGGCCGTTGCGGTAGTGCGAGGCGTGCAGCAGCTCCCCGTCGAAGGTGTCGCGCCCGGGCCAGTCCGGGAGGTACGGCGAGTGGTTGTAGCCGGTGGCGAGGACGACGCTCCGGGCGGTCAGCCGGCGGCCGCCCGTGGCCGGGAGCACCCACCCGGTCGCCGGGTCCCCGGCGGGCTCGATCCGCCCCACCTCTATGCCGGTGGCGACGTCCAGCCCGTGGAAGTCGGCGTACTGCTCCAGGTAGCGCACGACGTCGTCGCGGCCCACCCAGCGGCCGTAGGACCGGGGGATCCCCAGTCCGGGGAGCGCGGAAAGGCGTCTGGTCGTGTGCAACCGCAGCCGGTCGTAGTGGCCGCGCCATGAGGCGCCCACCGCGTCCGACCGTTCGACGACCAGGGTGCGCACCCCCCGGTGCCGCAGCGATGCCGCGACGGCAAGTCCGCCGGGGCCGGCGCCGACGACGATGGCGTCCGGCGCCGCCGTGCTCGGTATGGGGGTGGCTGCGGATGCGGAGGTACCGGCGGATGCCGAGGTGTCGGTCATGGCTGCTCCCGTGCCTGCTGGGTGAGGGTCATCACCGGAAGGTAGCGCGCTTTCGCCCCGGCACCTTGCGGAGGTACGACGGCATCCGGTCAACTGACATTCCGTCAGATTCGTTGTTCCGGGGAGGCATGAGATGCAGACGATCTGGCTGACCGGCGCCGAATGGCTCGCCGTCCTGCGCATCGGCCTCGGACTGTGGTGGCTGGAGAGCTGGCGGCACAAGGACAAGAAGGGCTGGTTCGAGCGGGGCACGGGCATCGCCTGGGCCGCCGGCGTCGCCGCCGAACACCGCTGGACCGCCGTCCGGAACGGCTTCTCCGTGCTCGTCGCGCCCCGTCCCAAGTTGATGGCTCACGTCGTCGTCCACGCCGAACTCGCCATCGGGCTCGGCCTGGCCTTCGGCCTGCTGACCCCGATAGCCCTGGCCGGGGGCGCCGTCCTGAACCTGCTCTACCTCGTCCTTATGATCCACGACTGGGCCGAGCAGGGGCAGAACGCCATGATGATCCTCGCCTCCGTCGTCCTCCTCTTCGCCATGGGCTGGCAGGCCTGGTCGCTGGACAGCGCCTTTGGGCTCTTCCTGTGACCGGCCTGCCTGAGCCCGACGCCTTCACGGACACCTACTGGAAGGCCGCGGCGGAGGGCCGGCTGCTGATCCGCCGCTGCCTCGATCCGGGCTGCGGACTCGCCCACCACTATCCCCGGGAGTTCTGTCCGCGCTGCTGGGGCGAGGAGGTCGTCTGGGAGCAGGCCGCAGGCCGGGCCACCCTCTACACCTGGTCCGTGGTGCACGCCAACGACCTCCGGCCCTTCGCCGGACGGGTGCCGTACGTCGCCGCCGTCGTCGACCTCGTCGAGGGGCCGCGCATGATGACGGAGGTCGTCGGCTGCGCCCACGACGCGCTGCGTATCGGCATGGACCTCCGCGTCTGCTTCCGCCCCGCGGCCGACGGCGCCCGGATCGCCATCCCCATCTTCCGCCCGGCCGGGACGGCCGCGTTTGCTTGAATGAGGGCGTGCTGAGGCCAGTGGAGTTGGAAGCGTACGGACTGCTGCTCCGGCCGTGGGAGGAGACGGCCGACGACCTCGAAGCGGCCCTGCGCGGCCTCGGCGACCCGGACTTCCGCCGCTGGAACACCGCACACGCCCCCGACCCCGACGAAGCGGGGGCGCAGGGTTTCCTGAGGCGCAGGCGCGACGGCTGGGCGGCCGGGGACCTCGCGTCCTTCGCCGTCACCGAGGCCGGTGTCGTGCTCGGCCAGGCCGGGATAGGGGCGATCGACCGCACCATGCGCGGCGCCCGCGTCAGCTACTGGATGCTGTCCGAGGCCCGTGGCCGCCGCGTCGCCTCCCGGGCGCTGGAGGCGGTGACCCGGTGGGCCTTCCGCGATCTCGGGCTGCACCGCCTGGAGTTGGGGCACGCCGTCGGCAACGAGCCCTCCTGCGGCGTCGCGCGGCGCTGCGGCTACGTCCTCGAAGGTGTCCTGCGCGATGCGATGGTCGACCTGTCCGGCGCGCTCCAGGACGTCCACCTGCACAGCCGTCTGGCGACCGATCCGCACCCCTGAGCTGCGCGGTGGCACGGTCGCGCGGGGATTTGCCGTGCCTTGGGGCAATCTTGTGCCGATCGGGACATGTGCTTTCCCGATCGCGAGGGGTGAGTTGGCTAGGGTGCGATCCGCCCCTCGCGCGCCGCGGACCCGTACACGGGTGCGGCCACGCGCCGCACGGCCGTCGCGCGCCGTGCTGTCCCGGGGCCTCGGAGTTCTGCCAGGCGCACCCGGTGCGGTGCGTCCCTTGTTCGTGAATGGGGTGGGGATGTCCGGTCACCGGATGTCGAAGAAGCGTCGTTACATCGCGTGGGCGGTGGCCGCTGCCGCGGTGCTCGTGGGCGGGGGAGTCGCCGCGGAGGCCTCGATGGCGACCACCGTGTCGCGTCCGGCGCCCAAGGTGTTCACCGGGCGGGCGTTCGACACGTGCACGGCGCCGTCCGCGTCGGCGATGAAGGCGTGGCACAACGGCTTCTACGGCGCGGCCGCCGTGTACGTCGGCGGCAAGAACCGGGGGTGCGCGCAGCCCAACCTCACGGCGTCCTGGGTCAAGTCGGTCAGCGCCACGGGCTGGAAGCTGATCCCGCTCTACGTGGGCGCGCAGCCCCCGTGCCAGACCAGCCGCAACCCGGAGAAGCTGACCGCCTCCACCGCCGCCTCGCTCGGAGCGAAGGACGGCGCGGACGCGGTGGCCAAGGCGTCGGCGCTGGGGATGAAGGCCGGCAGCCCGGTGTACCTGGACATGGAGTCCTACGACGTCGCCAACACCTCGTGCAACAACGCGGTGCTCACCTACGTCCGGGCCTGGGACAAGGCGGTGCACGCCAAGGGCTACTGGGCCGGCTTCTACGGCTTCCGCAGCTCCAGCGCGAAGGCCGTCGCCACGACGACGAACCGTACCGACATGCCGGACATCCTCTGGTACGCGCTGTGGGACGAGCGCAAGACCACGACCGCCGACTGGCCGTTCGCCACGTCGCTGTGGACGGGCCACCGCCGCGGCCACCAGTACATGGTCAACAGCAAGGAGACCCGCGGCGGTTACACGATCACCGTGGACCGCAGCGACTGGGACGCCCCGGTCGCCATCACCGGCTGACGCCCCGGGGCGGGGACGCAGCGGCGCGGGCAGGTCCCGCGCCCCTCATCCCCGCCCCAGCACCACCGTCCCCGAGGAGCAGAACCAGCCCCCCGTCCCCGAGGCCACGGCCAGCTGCGGCAGCGCCCCGCCGGCCTTGCGTACCTGCCGCTCGCCCCCCTCCCCCCGCAGTTGCCGCACCGCCTCGACGATCAGGAACAGCCCCCGCATGCCGGGATGGCAGGCCGACAGCCCGCCCCCGTCGGTGTTGACGGGCAGCGGCGACCCCGCGACGAAGGGCCCGCCCTCCCCCTTGGCGCAGAAGCCCAGGTCCTCCAGGGTCACCAGGGTCATGTAGGTGAAGGCGTCGTAGATCTCGGCGAGGTCGATCTCGTCCGGGGTGACGCCCGCGCGCGAGAAGGCCTGCGGCCCCGAGACCGCGGCGGGGGAGACCGTGAAGTCGTCCCACTCCGACATCGTCGCGTGCGAGACGGCGGTGCCGGAGCCCAGCACCCACACCGGCGGCCGTGCCGCGTCCCGCACGTACTCCGCGGCGGCCAGGAGCACCGCGCAGCCGCCGTCGGAGCGGACGCAGCAGTGCAGCTTGGTGAACGGGTCGGCGATCAACGGCCCGGACAGGACCTCGTCGACGGTGATCGGTGTGCGGTACATCGCGTCGGGGTTGCGGGCCGCGTTCGCCCGGGCCCGGACGGCGACGGTGGCGAGCTGCTCGGCGGTGGTGCCGTACGCGTGCATGTGGCGGCGGGCGGCCATCGCGTACTTGGCGATCAGCGTGTGCCCGTACGGGGCCTCGAACTGCAGCGGTTCGCGCGCCCCGAAGGACAGGTTGGCGGTGCGCCGCCCGGCCCTGAGGTCGGCGCGGGCGGTGGAGCCGTAGGCCAGGAGCACGACGTCGGCGTGCCCGGCGGCGATCGCGTCGGCGGCGTGCGCCGCCATGACCTCCCAGGTCGCCCCGCCCACGGACGTCGAGTCGACCCAGCGCGGCCGCAGTCCGAGGTACTCGGCGACCTCGACCGGCGCGAGCGTGCCGAGCCCGGCCGAGGCGAATCCGTCCACGGCCGACCGGGGCAGCCCGCTGTCGGCGAGCGCGCGGCGTGCCGCCTGCGCGTGGAGGGCGTAGGGGGTGGCGTCGTCGACCCGGCCGCAGTCCGACAACGCGACCCCGAGGACGGCGACTTCGCGGCCGTTGCGAGTACCCTGACCCTGAGCCATGAATCTGACGGTACATCAGGTATGGGGTTTCCGGACGCCTCCGGACGCCCCTGGGTGGGAGGAGAGCTCGCCGTGGACGCCGCCTTCACCGAGGAGCAGGAAGAGATCCGCCGCACCCTGCGCGAACTGCTCGGCAAACGCTGCGGACCGGACGAGGTGAAGTCCGCCGCCCGCACCCCCACGGGCCACGACGCCGGCCTGTGGCGGCTGCTGGCGCAGTCGCTGGGCCTGCCCGGCCTCGCCCTCCCCGCCGCGTACGGGGGCGCCGGCTGCGGCCCCACGGAACTCGTGCTGGCCTGCGAGGAGACCGGCCGGGCGCTGCTGCCCTCGCCGCTGCTGGGCACGGCCGTGCTCACCGCCCCCCTGGTCGAGGCGCTGGGCACCGACGCCCAGCGCCGGGCCCTGCTCCCACGCCTCGCCTCCGGCGAGCCCGCCGCCCTCGCCGCGCCCCCGGTGGCCCTCGGCCTCACCGGCCCCAACACCGGCGACTGGGCGGGCGGCGGCCGCGCGGGGGGCGTGCAGGCCCGCCGGACCGACGGCGTCTGGCGGCTGTACGGGCAGGCCGACCAGGTGCTCGGCGGCCCCGGTGCCGGGCTGTTCCTCGTGGCCGCCCATACGGGTGGCTACGCCCGCAGCCGCATCCGGCTCTTCCTGGTCCCCGGTGACGCCCCGGGCCTGGTCCGCAGGCGGCTGACCGCCCTGGACGAGACCCGCCCGCAGGCCCGCGTCGAACTGCGCCACGTCCCCGCCGAGCCGCTGGGCGGGGAGGACGCCGCCGATCCGCGCCCCGCACTCGCCCGTACGGGTGTCCTGGCCGCCGCCGCACTGGCCGCGGAGGCCGTGGGGGCGGCCTCCAGGGCGCTCGCGGGCACCGTGGAGTACGTCGCGGTCAGGGAGCAGTTCGGGCGGCCTGTGGGGTCCTTCCAGGCCGTCAAGCACCGTCTCGCCGACCTCTACGTCCAGGTCCAGGCGGCCCGCTCGGCCGCCTACTACGCCGCCTGGGCCGTCGGGAGCACCCAGGAGCAGGAGCAGGAGCAGGAGCAGGAGCAGGAGGAGGAGCAGGCGCCGGACGCCGCGGTGGCGGCACCGCTCGCGCTCGCCCAGGGTCTGGAGGCGCTGCGTGCCGCGGCGGGACAGGCCGTCCAGTTGCACGGCGGCGTCGGTTTCACGTGGGAGCACCACGCGCACCTGTACGTGAAACGGGCCGCCTCCGACGACCTGCTCTTCGGCCCCGTGCACGCGCTGCGGGCCCACGCGGCCGAGGGCGCGGGCCTCTTCACCGCCGCTGCCACCGCCACCACCCCCGCCGCCACCGTGACCACGACCACGACAACGACCCGGGGAAGGGCGGCGGCATGAGCCTGTTGCGGACGGTGGTGCAGAAGGTGTCGTCGACCCGGCTGTTCGCCGGGGTGGGGCCACATGTCGTGCCGGCGGTGGACCGGTTCGTGCACCGGGCGACCCGCGGCAGGGTGCTGCTCAGCGCGCGCATGCTGCCCGGGTTGGTGCTCACCGCCACCGGAGCGCGCAGCGGTCTGCTTCGGCGCACCCCGCTGGCCTGCATGCCGGAGGAGGGCGGCACCTTCGTGCTGGTCGGCAGCAACTTCGGCCGCACCGACCACCCGGCGTGGACGGGGAACCTGCTCAAGCACCCCGACGCCGAGGTCAACTGGCGCGGCCGGGACCTCCCCGTGCGCGCGGAGTTGCTGACGGGCGGCGAGCGCGAGGCGGTGTGGGCGGCGTTGCTGGAGTTCTGGCCGCCGTACGCGACCTACGCGCGGCGCGTGGAGCGGCGGATCCGCTTGTTCCGGCTCGTCCCCAGGGAGCCGGGCGGCGGGGCGCCCGGGAAGCCGTAGCGCGGGTTCGCAGGAGGGAAGCCCCCGGAAAGGACAACGCGGGCGCCCGGGCCGGCAACCTCCCCCGAGGACCGGTGGGCGCCCGCGTCGTTGCAGGCAGGACTTCGACGTGAACGTAGATCAACAATGCCGCCGGAGGCGGGCGTCAGCGCCGCGGCGTCACCGCGTCGGCTTCTTGCCCGTCACGCCGAGGTGCACCAGCAGCGAGAGGTTCGGCTTCAGTTCGGCCTGCTTGACGCCCCAGGTCTGGAAGCCCTTCTGGTGCGCGGCGACCGCGGCGAGCATCGCGACGAGGGATCCGGCGACGGCTGCCGGGCTGACATCCTTGTCGACCCGGCCCTTGCCCTGGAGCTCCTTGATCGAATCAGAAAGGGAGTTGGTGAGGGGGTTGAGGATCTTCATGCGGATCTTGTAGAAACGCTTGTCCCCTTCGGCGGCGCCCAGGTCGACGACGCGCAGGATGGCGTCGTGCTTGCGCCAGAAGGAGAGGAAGCCCTCGACCAGTTCCTCCGCCGCCGTGGCGCCGGACTTGCCGGCCCAGGATCGGCCGGCGACGAGGTCCGTCAGCGCGGCCCCCTCCTTGGCCATCTCCTCGGCGAGCTCGAGGACGGCGCCCTCGACGTCGGGGAAGTACTGATAGAACGTTGCGGGGGAGGTACCCGCCATCCGGGCGACGTCGATCACCTTGACGTCCCGGTACGGCGACGTGCTGAGCATTTCGCCGAGGCAGTCGAGCAGCTTCTGCCGCGTCGCCTGTCCCCGGCGGCCTGCCACACGGCCGTCGACGGTGCGAACTTGTCCTGTCATGCCGTCAGTTTACGGGCTGGTGATCAGCGCGCGATTCGATGCCTGCAAATGGGGAAGGCCATGTGTTCGATTTCTCCTCGGGCGCAGCGGGGGATCCGCCGATAACGTGTCAAGCCAGACACTCCGTCGATCCATGCGAATCCCCACGTGAATCGGGATCGCCGGTCGCATCATCGGACGAATCGAGGACGAGATGGCCGCACACCCCGAGGGCACCCCCTGCTGGGCCGACGCCATGCTCAACGACCTGGAGGCCGGCAAGCGCTTCTACGGCGAGCTGCTCGGCTGGACCTTCGGGGAGGGGGAGGAGCAGTACGGCCAGTACACGCAGGCGTACGGCCCGGACGGGAAGAACGTCGCGGCCCTCTCCCCCAAGCCGGACGGCCGGATGCCGACGGTGTGGAACGTCTACCTCGCCTCCTCCGACATCCGGGCCACCGCGAGCAGGATCCGCGACTCCGGCGGCCAACTCATCCTGGAGCCCATGGCGGTTGGGCCCTTCGGGACGATGCTCATGGCGGCCGACCCGGGCGGTGCGGTCTTCGGGGTGTGGCAGGCCGGCACGCACGGGGGCTTCGAGGTGACCGGCGTCCCGGGCTCCTACATCTGGACCGAGGTCTACACCCGGGAGACCGAGCGGACCGACCCCTTCTACGAGCAGGTCTTCGGCTTCGGCGGCAAGCGGATCGAGGACGAGGCCGTCGACTTCCGGATCTTCGTCCCCCAGGGCCGGGAGGTCACACCCGGGAACGCGGTGCTCGGCCGCTTCCGGATGGGGGAGGGGTTCCCGGCGGAACTGCCCGCGCACTTCATCGTCTACTTCGCCGTCTCCGACGCCGACCGCGCCGCGGAAACGGTCACGCGGCTCGGGGGCCGGGTCACGATGGGTCCGATGGATTCGCCTTTCGGCCGTTTCCTCCTGGCCGCTGACGACCAGGGTGCCCATTTCGCCCTGATCGACCCCGCTACCACGGTCGGCGGGAAGCCGTCCTGAACGCACCCGGATCCGCAACCGAATCGAAGGTAATCGCGTGTCGACACCGCCCCGGGTTCGCAACTGATACTCATCCCAGGAAGAATCAGGGACGGACCCCGGGATGGGGGGAACCCACGGGGAGGTGGCAGGACAGTGGTGCAGCAGCTGACGCAGCACGATCCGAGACGGATCGGCCCTTTCGAGGTGCTGGGCAGGCTGGGTGCCGGCGGTATGGGCCTGGTCTATCTCGCGCGCTCGGCATCCGGCCGGCGCGTGGCGATCAAGACCGTACGGGCGGAGCTGGCGGAGGACCAGCTGTTCCGCGTGCGCTTCGCCCGTGAGGTGGAGGCGGCCCGCGCGGTCAGCGGCTTCTACACGGCGGCGGTCGTCGACGCCGATCCCAGGGCCGCCGTGCCCTGGCTGGCGACGGCGTTCGTGCCGGCGCCCTCGCTCGAGGAGATCGTCAACGAGTCGGGGCCGCTGCCGGTGCAGGCCGTGCGGTGGCTGGCGGCCGGGGTCGCGGAGGCGCTCCAGTCGATCCACGGGGCGGGGCTGGTCCACCGGGACATGAAGCCCTCCAACGTGCTCGTCGTGGAGGACGGTCCGCGGGTGATCGACTTCGGCATCGCGAGCGGGGTGTCCAACACGCGGCTGACGATGACGAACGTCGCCGTCGGCACGCCCGCGTACATGTCGCCCGAGCAGGCCAAGGACTCGCGCAGCGTCACCGGCTCCAGCGACGTGTTCTCGCTGGGCTCGACGCTGGTCTTCGCCGCGACCGGGCACGCGCCCTTCCACGGGGCGAACCCCGTGGAGACGGTGTTCATGCTCCTGCGGGAGGGCCCGGACCTGTCGGGCCTGCCCGACGATCTGCGCCCCCTCATCGAGGCGTGCATGCGGATGGAGGCCGACCGCCGGCCGAGCCCGGCGGACCTGCAGGCGCAGCTGGCGCCGCATCTGTTCTCGTCCGCGGGTGACGACACCGGTACGGCTTCCGCGTGGCTGCCGCCCGCGGCGGTGGGAATGATAGAGGAACGGCGCAGTGGCGGCCGCCCCGGCGCGGGGCCGGGCGCCCCCGGCGGCGCGGGCGCCGGGGTGCCGGGCGGCGGTGGCGCGGCTGCCGCGGTGCCCCCGATGCCGGCGCGGCCCCCCGTGCCGCCCGTGGGACCGGCGGGACCCCCTCCGGTCGCAGCCGAGGGCCCGGGCGGGCCGGTGCAGCTCGCCGGTTCGGCACCGATAGGACCCGGGATGCGGCTCGCCGAGCGCAAGAACCAGGCCGCGGCCACCGCCGCCGCCGGGGGCGCGCTGGGCTGGGCCGGTCGCGGCGGCGTGGCCGGAGGACCGCCGGCGGCGGTGCCCGGTCAGGGAAGCGGCCAGGGAAGCGGTCAGGGCGGTCCCCAGGGCGTGCCGCAGGCGCCCGCGGTGCCGCCGGGCGAATGGCGGCCGTGGCGCTTCCGCATGTCCAACGACGTGTGGGGCACCCCGGTCGTCTCCTCGGGCCGGCTCTACGTGACCTCCTTCGAGGTGCACGCGCTGGACGTGGCCACCGGGCGGCGGCAGTTCAAGACCCGTGACGTGGCGTGGACGATGGCGGTCTCGCGCGGCCGGATCCACGGCTCCGACGGGCCGAGCCTGTACGCGCTGGACGCCGCGGACGGCTCCGAGCACTGGCGCACCGGTGTGGACGGCTGGATCTACTCCCTCCGCGCGGACGGCGGGACCGTCGTCACCGGCACCCGCGGCGGCGGCGTGCAGGTCTGGGACGCCGCGGCCGGGCGGCTGCGCTGGGAACGCGGCGGGGCGCAGACGGAGTTCGAGACGCCCGAGTCGGGCCCGAGCGTGGTGGACGGGGTCGTCTACTTCCACGGCGGCGGACGGCTGCACGCCCTGGACGCGACGAGCGGCACCGAGCACTGGTCGTACCCGACCGGGGAGGGCGGCGCCATGCCGACCCGTCCGGTCGTCGCCGACGGCGCGGTGTACGTGACCGTGGGGAACCGGGTGCTCGCCCTGGACGCCCGCAGCGGCACCGAGCGGTGGCGCTTCGACGCCCCCGCGGTGATGTTCGCGCCGCCCGCCTACGTGCCCGGACCGGGCGTCACGGGCGGCGGTGTCTACGTCGCGGACTACCTGGGCACCGTCTACGCCCTGGACCCGGTGGACGGACGCGACCGCTGGCGGGTCGCGACCGAGCAGCGGCAGAGCGTGGAGCCCGTGCTCATCGCGGGCGGTTCGGTGATGCTGGGCGCGGGAGGCGCGCTCTACACGCTCGACGCGGTCTCCGGCACCCCGAAGTGGCGCTTCGCCGCGCAGGGCGAGATCGTCGGCTCCCCGGTGGTGGCCGACGGACGCGTGCACTTCGGCTCGAAGGACCACTGCCTGTACACGGTCGACGCGAGCGGCGGCCAGTTGCGCTGGAAGCTCGAGACCGGCGGCGAGATCACCGGTTCCCCGGTGGTCTCGGACGGTGTGGTCTACGCGAGCAGCAAGGACCGCTGCGTGTACGCCCTCAACGCCGTGAAGGGCACCGAGGCGGCGACCCGGCGTACGTGAGGACCCGGCTGACGGCCGTCGTGCCGCACACGGAAGGGGCAAACGACGGCCGCCGCCGGCCAACTTACGCGGCGCGGGACGGGGGCGCCACGCGAGGGGCCGTCAGGTGACCCCGTTCCGGCCGTCGTGAGGCCGCCGGGGCAGGGCGGCCCCGGCTCCTCGTCCGGGGCGGGCCCGGGCAGGACCCGTCAGCGCACGCGGTGCTCCCGGGTGCGGCCGGCGAACAGCCGGGCCTGGCGTTCCGGGGGGAGGTTGCCGAGGGCGATGAGGTGCGGCGCGTGGGCGAAGGCCTGGGCCCGTGCGGCCTCGTGGACCGACCAGACGGCGCGGACGGTGCCCTGCACGGCCTCGGTGCGGTGGGCGGCCAGGACCGCCGCCGCGCGCAGGGCGGCGTCGAGCAGCAGCGGCCCGGGCACGACCTCCGAGACCAGCCCGGTCTCGTGGGCGCGCCGCGCGCCGATCCGCTCCGAGGTGCCCATCAGGGCCATGCGCATCACCTCGCCGTACGGCATGCGCTGTGCCATGGCGATGGCCTCGTACGCGCTGACCATGCCGTAACTGGTGTGCGGGTCGAAGAAGGTGGCGTGCTCGGCGGCGATGACGAACTCGCACTCGCCGAGCAGGTAGAAGGCGCCGCCGCAGGCCATGCCGTTGACGGCGGCGATGACCGGCTTCCACAGGTCGTTGGCCTTGGGCCCGACGGTCAGCAGCGGATCGTCGAGCGTGTAGGGGGAGGGCGGTTGCGGGACCTCGGCCGCGCGGTCCAGGCCGGTGCAGAAGGCACGGTCGCCGGCCCCGGTGAGGACGACCGCGCGGACCTCGTCGCCGGCGCGGAACTCCCTCCACAACTCGGTCAGTCCGGCCGCGGTGGCGAGGTCGATCGCGTTGTGCCGCTCCGGGCGGTCGAGGGTGACGACGGCGACGCCGTCGCCGGTCTCACAGCGCAAGCCAGCGCGGGATGCCGTCATGGAAGACCGCCTTCACGGGGGCGCCGATGCGGATGCGGGCGGGGTCGAAGGAGTCCAGCCGGGCGTCCGGTGCCGTGACCAGGTTGCCCACCAGCCGGATCCGGGGGTCGTCGGCGAGCTCGACGAGGACGACGTCGTACAGGGCCTGCTCGGCGTAGCCGGGCAGCAGCGGCGGATGGGGCACGACGTACGACCAGACGCGGCCGCGGCCGCTGGTGCGCCGCCACTCGGCGGCGAAGGAGTGGCAGTGCGGGCAGCACGGCCGGGGCGGGAAGCGCAGCCGTCCGCAGTCGGCGCAGGCCTGGACGCGCAGTTCGCCGGCGCGGGCGTACTCCCAGAACGGGGCGCCGTCGTCGTCGGTGACGGGGCTCAGCATGTCAGCTCCTCAGGATCAGGGCGGAGGTCGGGACGCCCTCGCCCGCGGTGACCAGGCAGGTCCGCGCGCCGGGCACCTGGGCGGTGGAGGTGCCGCGCAGTTGCCGTACGCCCTCGGTGACGAGGTTGAAGCCGTGGACGTACGCCTCGCTCAGGCCGCCCCCGGCGGTGTTGAGCGGCAGCCGGCCGCCGATCTCCAGGGCACCGCCCTCGGTGAAGGCGCCTCCCTCGCCGCGGCCGCAGAAGCCGTAGCCCTCCAGGGAGAGCGGGACGAGGGCGGTGAAGGCGTCGTAGACCTGGGCGACGTCGATGTCCCCCGGGGTGAGGTCGGCGTGCTTCCACAGGTGGCGGGCGGCGGTCCAGGCGGGGCCCGTCAGGGGGTCGTCGGTCCAGTAGTTGACCATGCCGTGGTGCTGGGCGGGCAGGCCCTGGGCGGCGGAGTGGATGTAGACGGGGCGTTGCCGGCAGTCGCGGGCGCGGTCGGCGGAGACGACGACGCAGGCCAGCGCGCCGTCGGTCTCCAGGCAGTTGTCGTAGAGGCAGAGCGGTTCGCTGATCCAGCGCGAGGTCATGTACATCTCGCGGGTCAGCGGGCGGTCGTACATGATCGCGGCCGGGTTCTGGTTGGCGCGGTTGCGGCAGGCGAGGGCGACGTTGAAGAGGTGGTCGCGGGTGGCGCCGTACTCGTGCATGTAGCGGCGGGTCAGCATGCCGATCTCGTCGGCGGGCCGCAGCAGGCCGAAGGGCCGGGTCCACTGTGCGGGGGTGGGCAGTTGGACGGTGGTGTTCGTCCAGGGGCGCGGGCCGCTGCCGCGTTTGCGGGACCGCCAGGCGACGCCGACGGTGGCCTGGCCGGTGGCGACGGCGGCGGCGAGGTGGGCGACGGTGGCGCAGGAACCGCCGCCGCCGAAGCCCGCCTTGGAGAAGAAGGTGAGGTCGCCGAGACCGGCGGCCTTGGCCAGCTCGACCTCGTCGGTCTCCTCCATCGTGTACGACGCGAGGCCGTCGACCTCGTGCGGCTCGATCCCGGCGTCGTCGAGCGCCGCCAGGACGGCGCGGCAGGCGAGCGACTTCTCGGACTCGGGGAGGTGCCTGGCGAAGGGTGTCGCGCCTATGCCGACGATCGCGGTGGCGTCCTTCAATGCTGACATTCCGTCAAGTTATCGCTAATCTGACGGCTAGTCAGCTCATGGGGAGGTGCTCGGCGCATGCGCGGTGACCTGGAGTGGGGCAGCGTCCCACGGCTCGTGCGGGAGGCCGCGCGGCGCTGGGGCGGGCGCGAGGCGGTGGTGGACGGCCGCACCCGTGTCACGTACGCCGAACTCGGCGCCCGGGTCGAGCGCGCCGCGGCGGCGGCCGTGGCGTCCGGGATCGCCCCGGGGGACCGGGTGGCCGTCTGGGCCCCCAACACGCTCGACTGGATCACCGCCGCCCTGGGCTCGGTCACCGCGGGCGGGGTGCTCGTCCCGCTCAACACCCGCTTCAAGGGGGCGGAGGCGGCCTACGTACTGCGCCGCACCCGTGCCCGGCTGCTCTTCGTCACGGGCACCTTCCTCGGCACTTCCTACGTCGCCGCCCTGCGACGCGCGAGCACCCGCTGCCGGACCTGGAACAGGTCGTCGTCCTGTCCGACGCGGCTCCCGAAGGCCACGGCTACCGGCGCTGGAAGGACTTCCTGGCCGCGGGCGACCCCGTCAGCGGCGCGGCGGTACGGGCCCGTTCCGACGCGATCGACGGCTCCGCGCCCTCCGACGTCACCTTCACCTCCGGGACGACCGGCCACCCCAAGGGCGTTGTGGTCACGCACGCCCAGACGCTGCGCGTCTACGACGTCTGGGCGGACCTGGCGGGACTGGAGGAGGGCGACCGCTACCTGATCGTCAACCCGTTCTTCCACACCTTCGGCTACAAGGCCGGGATCATCGCCTGCCTCATGCGGGGCGCGACGGTGATCCCGCAGCCGGTCTTCGACGTGGGCACCGTCCTGGCCAACGTCGCCGCCGAACGCGTCACCGTGCTGCCCGGCCCGCCCACCCTCCACCAGTCGGTCCTCGACCACCCCGAACGCGGCCGGCACGACCTGAGTTCACTGCGGCTGGTCGTGACGGGCGCGTCCGTGATCCCGCTGCAGCTGGTGGAACGGCTGCGTAGCGAGCTGAAGATCGCCACGGTGCTGACCGCGTACGGGCTGACGGAGGCGAGCGGCACCGTGACGATGTGCCGGCGCGGCGACCACGCGGAGGTGGTGGCCGCGACCTCCGGGCGGCCCATCCCCGACACGGAGGTGCGGGTGCTCTCGGAGGGCCCGGGGCGGCCCGGCGAGGTCCTCGTGCGCGGCTACCACGTCATGTCCGGCTACTGGGAGGACCCCGCGGCCACGGCCGAGGCCGTCGACGCGGACGGCTGGCTGCACACGGGGGACGTGGGCGTGACGGACGCCGACGGCAACCTGCGCATCACCGACCGCATCAAGGACATGTTCATCGTCGGCGGGTTCAACGCGTACCCGGCGGAGATCGAGCAGGCGCTCACCCGCCACCCGGACGGGGTGGAGGCGGCGGTGGTGGGCGTCCCCGACCCGCGGCTCGGCGAGGTCGGCCGCGCGTACGTCGTACGCCGGGCAGGCGCCGTGGTCACCGCCGACGACCTGATCGCCTGGTCCCGGCGGGAGATGGCCAACTACAAGGTGCCCCGCGAGGTGGAGTTCCTGGCCGAACTGCCGCGCAACGCGAGCGGGAAGGTGCTCAAGACGGCCCTGCGGGCGCGGTGAGGGACGTGCCGGGTCCCTCCCGCCGAGGACGGTGAGGGACCCGGTCGAATCCGTGCTCCCGGTGTCAGGGGGTGTGGAAGTTGTCGGGCGAGACGACCGTCTGGTGCCAGTTGTCCGGGCTGTCCGCGGCGGCGGCCGGGAGCGCGGCGGAGAGGAGTCCGGCCGCGACGGCGGCGAGGACGACGGCGGCCTTGCGTACGAACTTCATGACGCCTCCGGAGGAGAGGCCGGGTGCGGGCACCCGGCGGCAGCATGCGTACAGGTCGTGCCCGTGAGGCGGCCCGGACCGCGGGTGCGCGTGCGGCCGACTCGGCTGTGGAACATACCGCGTCGGTCCCCCCGGCACGCAAGTGCCGTACGGCGCCGGTGCCCGACGGCCGGCACACGTGAAGAAGGACCGGCTGCGGCGCCCCCTCCGCGCCGCAGTCGGTCCGTGGTTCCTTCGTGCTGTTCCCCCCGGAAGCACTCCCCCCTTGGTGCGCTCCTCAGGCCGTGCCGTCCCCCGTGGTGGTGCTGTCCCCCGTCGTACGGTCCCCCGTCGTTCTCTCCCCCGTGCCCCCCCGTGCCCCCCCCGGGCCGGTCGTCCCCCGTGTCAGAAGACGGTCAGGGGGTGTGCCAGTTGTCGGGCTTGACCGTGGTGTCGTCGCCCTTGACCTTGGGCTCCTCGACCTCCTCGGTGGTGACGACCTCCGGCTCTTCCTCGACGGTGGAGCCGGACTCGGGTGCCGTCTCGCTCATGGTGCCTCCCCTGGTGGGTGGAACTGGGCCGATGGAAAGCCCGCCTGGCAACGACCCCCGTGCGCTACCAGGCGGGCAGCTCTTGCAGTGATGGAATCGTGGCAGGCGTCGATAATCAACCGATAAACGGAACTGTTGATGTCCTGTGCCGATGGTGTTGCGCAGGCGGAACGGACTACACGGCGACGGCCGGAGCGGCGGGACCGTGCAGCAGGCGCCGCACCTCGTCGGCGTCGGGGGAGCCCAGTGCGACGAAGGCCGCCAGGGCGTCCCGCCAGCAGGCGCGGGCACGGTCCACCTGGCCGGCCTGGTCGAGGGCGCGGCCGAGGACGGTGAGCACCTTCGCGCGGTAGAGCTCGCCCCCGAGGTCGCGCAGCGCGTTCAGCGACTGCTCGGCCAGCGCCGCCGATTGACGGTGGGCGCCGGAGGACAGGTGCACTTCCGCCATGCGGAAGAGGGACATGGCCTCCCAGAAGTGCTGCCGCGCCGCTCTGAAGACGGGCAACGCCTCGGAGAGCGACGCCAGGGCCTCCTCGCGGCGACCGGCCGCCGTCAGCGCGATGGCCAGCGCGTACAGACCGTTGCCCAGGCGGAACCCGGCCCGCAGCTCACGGTAGATCGACAGGGCCCGCTCCGCCGAGGCCACGGCGGCGGAGACGTCCCCGAGCTCGATCTGGGCGCGGGACAGGTTGCTCAGCGCGGCGGCGCCGCCGTGCCGGTTGCCGTCGGCCATGAAGGCTTCCAGGGCCTGGGAGTGGTGGGCGGCGCAGTCCTGGAAGCGCCGTCCCGGCAAGGCCACCATCCCGCGCAGGTTGGGGGCGTAACTGCTGGTCAGAGGGTCACCGACGGCCTGCCCCAGCACGAGGCTGCGTTCGGCCTCCCGGTCCGCTTCTTCCAGGCGTCCGGCCAGGCTGTACTGCTGGCCCAGCAGCACGCGGGCCCGGCCCTCCACGAGCGGCTCGCCGCAGGCGCCGGCCGTGGCGACGATGGCGCGCGTGGCCTGCTCGTACGGGCGCGCGTAGATCCCGGACTCCATCAGGTCCTGGCTGACCAGCAGCAGGTCGACGGCGCGCCGCATCGGCCCCTCGCAGCCGTCGCCCGCGGCCTGCCGGACGGCGGCGAGGAGGCTGGGCGCCTCGGTGAACAGCCAGTCCAGGCCGTCCTCGCGGGACCCGAAGGGCAGACCGGGACGGCCGACCGGGGCGAGGTGCGCGAGCAGTCGGTCACCGGGGTTCTCCAGCTCGTACGCGCACATCGCGGACGAAAGGTAGAAGTCCAGCAGCCGGGAGAGGCTCGCGCAGCGGGCGTCGTCGCCCTCGTGGCGCTCGGCGCAGTCGCGGGCGTACAGGCGGACCAGGTCGTGGTAGCGGTAGCGGGCGGGCGCGGCGGACTCGATGAGGCTGATGTCGACCAGCGTCTCGAGCAGTTCCTCGGCGTCGTGGACGTCCAGGTCGAGGACGGCCGCGGCCGCCTCCAGGGAGATGTCCGGGCCGTCGGCGAGGGCCAGCAGCCGGAAGGCCCGGGCCTGTTGCGGGGTGAGCTGGCCGTAGCCGAGCTCGAAGGTGGCCTTGACGGCGAGGTCGCCGGCCTTGAGCTCGTCCAGGCGGCGGCGTTCGTCGCTGAGCTTGCGGGCGAGGAAGGACACCGTCCACGTGCGGCGGGTGGCCAGGCGGGAGGCGGCGATGCGGATGGCGAGCGGGAGGAAGCCGCAGGCGGCGACGACGTCGAGGGCGGCCTGGCGTTCGGCGGCGACGCGTTCCTCCCCGACGATGCGGGTGAAGAGCAGCAGGGCCTCTTCCGGGCTCATGACGTCGAGGTCGACCAGGTGGGCCCCGGCCAGGTCGACCATGCGGGTCCGGCTGGTGATCAGCGCGGCGCAACCGGGCGTGCCCGGCAGGAGGTGGCGGACCTGGGCGGCGTCGTGGGCGTTGTCCAGCAGGGCCAGGACGCGGCGGCCCGCGAGGGTCGACCGGTAGAGCGCGGCGCGGTCGGCGAGGGACTCGGGTATCGCGGAGTCGGTGACGCCGAGGGAGCGCAGGAAGGAGGCGAGCACCGTCTCGGGTTCGGCGGGCCGGGCGGCGGTGCCCTGCAGGTCGACGTAGAGCTGCCCGTCGGGGAAGGTGCCCGCGACGGCGTGGGCGACGTGGACGGCGAGGGTCGTCTTGCCGACGCCCCCGATGCCGGCGACGGCGGAGACCGACATGACGCCGCCCTCCGCGGAGGATCCGGCCAGGCGCTCGCCGAGTTCGCGGACGAAGGCGTCGCGGCCCGTGAAGTCGGCGACGGTGGCGGGCAGCTGGGCGGGCCGCACCGGCTCGGCGACGGCCTCCGCCTGCGGGACGGGCGGCGGCAGCAGCGAGGGGTCGGCCTTCAGCACGCGCTGGTGGAGTTCGGCGAGCTCGGCGCCCGGGTCGACGCCCAGCTCGTCGTCGAGGAGGCGGCGGGTGTCGGCGTAGACCCCGAGCGCCTCGGCCTGCCGCCCGCTGCGGTAGAGGGCGAGCATCAGCAGGGCGCGGGGGCGCTCGCGCAGCGGGTGCTCGGCGGACAGCACGGTGAGCTCGGAGACCACCTCGGCGTGGCAGCCGGCCTGCAGGTCCAGGTCGAGGCAGGTCTCGGTGAGCTGCAGCCGCCACTCCTGCAGGCGGGTGCGCTGGGTCTCGGCGTACGGGCCGGGGAGGCCGGCCAGCGGCTCGCCGTCGAAGAGGGCGAGGGCACCGCGCAGTTCCTCGCGGGCCGCGGCCAGGTCGCCGGCCGCGCGGGCCTTCTCGGCCGCGGCCTGGTGCCGTTCGGCGAGGAAGAGGTCGAAGCCGTCGCCAGGGTGCAGCACGTAGCCGCCGTCGACGGTGGCCAGCGCCTCGGCGCCGAGGGCCTTGCGCAGCCGGAAGGCGTAACTGCGCAGCGCCGCCAGCGCGGTGGGCGGCGGCTCCTCGCCCCAGACGGCGTCCAGCAGTTCCTGCGCGGTGGCCGTGCGGCCGCCGCGCAGCAGCAGCGCGCCCAGCAGCGCCTTCTGCTGTGGCGACCCGGCGGAGATCGGTTCCGTGCCGCGCCAGGCCCGCACCGGGCCGAGGACCGCGAAGCGCAGCGCTCCGTCCTGGTCCTTACCGCTTGCCATGCCTGCCCCCTGGTGCCGCCGAACCCTTCACGACGAGCGCGTATATCGATCGTTCATCACGAGCCGGAACAGTCTTCACGGACGGCGGGACCATCCCGATCGGTTCCGCCGCCTGTGCCAGTTTGCCGCCTCAACCTGTATGCGGTCACCTATGGGTGGCTTTCGGGAGGGGCGTTCCAGGGAGTAGCGGGGAATGTTCGGTCCAGTTTCATGTGAAGTGCGAGCATATTCCGTCGGCCCGGCCGGTGTCCGGTCGGAGGAGGTGGAGGGCCGCCCATGTGCTCGCGTTGTGTGCCGCAGGCCGTGAGCGGACCGCGCAGCCGCAGCGGGGGAGGGCCGGCGCCGTCCGTCTACCGCCTGCCCGGTCCCGCCCTGCGCCGCCGGGCCGTACGGCATCCGGAGGGGCGCCCGTACGAGCCGTACGACTGCGACTTCGCCGCCCTGGACCGCCGGGCGCGCGCGGTGGCCGCCCGGCTGGGGCGGCTGCTGCCGCCGGGCAGCCGGGTGCTGCTCGCCTACCAGCAGGGCGCGGACCTGGCCGGGGCTTTCTACGGCTGCCTGTACGCCGGGATGGCGGCCGTGCCGCTGGTCGGCGGCGGGCCTGACAGCGCGGGGACGGTCGCGGAGGCCGTCGAGCGCTGCCGTCCCGCGGCGGTGCTCACCGGGGCCGACGCGTGGACCGCGCTCGCGGTGGACCGCTCGCGCACGCAGGTCGTGGAGGCCGACGGGCGACGGGTCGGCGGCGAGCCGGTCGAACGGCTGGCTGAGGAGTGGCGCCCGGTCGGCGTCCTGCGCACGGCGCCCGGCTACGAGCGGTACGTCGCCGACGGGCTCGGTGGGGGCCGCATGGAGCCCGCGCTGCGGCACGGGGACCTGGCGGACGCGGCCGGGGAGCTGGCGGTCGCGGTGGGACGCGGGACGCGGGCGGAGGGGCTGGGGTGGATCGCCTCCGTGCACGGGTTGGAGGACGCGGTGTGGCGCATGCTCCTGCTCGCGCCCGGCGGCGGAGCCGCCTGACCCGGGGTCGTCTGCTTGCGGCCCGTTGTCGTGTGCGGCGCCGCTGTGGTTTCTGTTGGGTCTCTCCCCCACCCTCCCGCCCGATTGCCCGGCGCGATTGGTGCGGGGCTCGCACCTCGTTGTTGGGTCGGCGCCGCGCCGGCGCACGTCCTCAACGCTCGCGGTTTACCCCCACATCATTCGGCACCACACTTAACCGCTCGTCGTTTCCGGGCGCACCCCGACACACCCCCTCCCGAGGAATGGGCGCACAACGGCCGGTGGGGGGTATGGGGGCAGCGGGGTTGCCGCACGTGCGTTGCTGAACCCCCACGGCCCCGCGGTGCAAGCCCCGCATCATTCGGCACCGGGTCTGCCGCTCGTTTCCCACCGGCCTTTGGCCAGGGGGAACACCCCGACGCACGCTCTTCGGCCTGTAGGGGCGCACGACGGTCGGTGTGGGGTGATGGCGTGAGTCCCCTCCGCCCCACCTGACGCACCCCCACATCGGCAACCAATTTCGCCCCCGATGAGCTCACCTGAACTGGGCGGAGGGCCCATCGATCCTGACGCGGGCCCTGGCTGACGCTTCTCTCGACTCCGCGATCAGGTGACCCGAGGGCGCCTTCGATGCCGACTCCACCGCGTCCGGAGTGGGGCGAGGTAAGACAACGCGGGTCACCCCTGGTCCTCCCGTCGCTCGTGCCCGTACTCCACGAACTACGGTGCGGCCAGCCGCCTTCTGCCCACCCACCGGCCGTTGTGCACCCACACCCGCCGAAGGGGGCGTGTCGGGGTGCTCCCCTCGCCGAAGGCCGGGACAGACGAGCCGGACCCGGCGCCGAACGATGCGGGGCTTGCACCGTGGGGCCGCGGGGTCAGAGCACGGTTCGGGGCGCCCCGGATTGCCTTCTGCCCACCCACCGGCCGTGTGCGCCCATACCTCGGGAGGGGGTGTGTCGGGGTGCGCCCGGAAACGACGAGCGGTTAAGTGCGGTGCCGAATGATGTGGGCGTAAACCGCGAGCGTTGAGGACGTGCGCCGGCGCGGCCCCGACCCCACAACAACGTGCGAGACCCGCACCAATCGCGCCGGGCAATCGGGAGGGAGGGTGGGAGACAGCCCGCCGCAGGCGCAATGGACCCGCACACAACAACCGGGCAGCCCGGCGCAGCCGACCGCAGGCGCAAACAACCCGCACCCAACAACCGGCCGCAACCACAGACACCCGGCCGCACACAAACTTGCTGACGGACCGTCAGATTCGCGCTACCGTGCCCCCATGGAGACCTTCCCGAGGATCATTTCGGTGGACGACCACACGGTCGAGCCCCCCGGCGTCTGGCGGGACCGCCTCCCGTCGGCGTACCGGGACAGGGCGCCGCACGTCGTGCGGGCCCCCCTGAAGTCGATGACCTTCGTCGGCGGCCGGTTCGCCCCGCGCATGGGCGAGCCCGGCGACGACGGGCCCCTCGCCGACTGGTGGGTGTACGAGGACCTGCGGCGCCCGCTGACCCGCCTGGACACCGCCGTCGGCTACAGCAGGGACGAGGTGCGGCTGGAGGCGATCACCTACGAGCAGATGCGCCCCGGCTCCCACAGCGTCCCCGAGCGGCTGGCGGACATGGACGTCAACCACGTGCAGTCCGCCCTGTGCTTCCCCACGTTCCCCCGTTTCTGCGGCCAGACCTTCACCGAGGCGAAGGACCGGGAGCTGGGGCTGCTGTGCGTGCGCGCGTACAACGACTGGATGGTCGAGGAGTGGTGCGGGCCGCAGGCCGGCGGCCGGCTGATCCCGCTCACGCTCGTACCGCTGTGGGACGCGGAACTGGCCGCCGCCGAGGTGCGCCGCAACGCCGCGCGCGGGGTGCGGGCCGTCTGCTTCTCCGAGATCCCGCCGCACCTGGGGCTGCCGTCCGTGCACACCGACGCGTAGGACCCGTTCCTGCGCGCCTGCGACGAGACCGGGACCGTCGTCGCGATGCACATCGGTTCCTCCTCGCGCATGCCGTCCACCTCCGCGGACGCGCCGCCCGCGGTCGGCTCCACGATCACCTTCGCCAACTGCTGCTTCTCGATGGTCGACTGGCTGATGTCGGGGATCTTCGACCGCTTCCCCTCCCTGCGGATCATGTACGCGGAGGGGCAGATCGGCTGGATCCCGTACGTCCTGGAGCGTGCCGACGTCGTCTGGGAGGAGAACCGCGGCTGGGGCGGTGTGGCCGACAAGGTGCTGCGGCCGCCCTCGGAGCTGTTCCGGGAGCACGTGTACGGGTGCTTCTTCGACGACGCCGTGGGCCTGCGCAACATCGACGCCATCGGCGTCGGCAACGTCCTGTACGAGACCGACTACCCGCACTCCGACTCGACCTGGCCCAAGTCCCGTGAGGTGGGCGAGGCGCAGATGGGTCACCTCGCTCCGGAGGTCGTCGAGCGGATCGTGCGGGGGAACGCCGTCGAGTTGCTGGGGCTGACCCCGGAGGGCCTGTGGCCGGGGCCGGGCGGGGCCGCCGGTTGAGACGAGTTCGCCCGCCGTTGGCGGCCGTGTCGCGTGCCGTGCGCGGCCGATTGATGGGCTTCTCCCGGCAGGACGGGAGAAGGGCGGGCGATGGGTCTGATCGCCGAGTTGTGGCTGTCGGGCCGGGTCCCGGCCCGGGACGGCCTGTACCGGGTGGACGACACGGCGCTGCACGTGCACGTCGACGGCCCCCGGTTGTCGGTGTTCGACGTCGTCGCCGGGCTCGCCGAGGACCCGGAGTGCGTCACCACGGCCGATTCCCGTCCGCGGGGCGTCGTCGAGCTCCGCGACGGCACCGGGTACGTGTGCTGCGGTGACGGCGCGCACGGCTCGGAGGGCTTCTTCGCCCGGCTGGACTCCGACGGCCGCCTCCTGTGGGTGGTGGCGCTCCAGGACTCCAACCCCTTCGAGCTCGCCGAGGTCGAGGGGCGGTACGCCACCTTCACCAACAACTTGGGCCACTCGCTGACCGTGGATCTGACCGCCCCGGAGTTCACGGTGCGCTGACCCTTGTCTGACGGTCCGTCAGGTCCGACCGTGTCGGCATGACCGAGACCGCGTACGGCATGCAGTTGCCGGTGCAATCCCTGAGCACCCTCTACGCGGAGCCGTGGGAGGCCGCGGCGCCGCCGGGCGACCTGGTGGACGTCGCACGGGCGGCGGACCGGCTGGGCTTCGCGTACATCGGGTGCTGCGACCACGTGGCCGTCCCGCCCCGGCTCGCCACCGCGATGAGCCCCACCTGGTACGACCCCGTCGCCACGCTCGCCTTCCTGGCGGCCGTGACGACGCGGGTGCGGCTGCTGAGCCACGTGGCCGTGATCGGGCTGCGGCATCCGCTGCTCACCGCCAAGCAGTACGCGACCCTGGACCACCTCTCCGGGGGCCGGCTCGTCCTCGGGGTCGGCGCCGGGCACGTACGGGAGGAGTTCGAGGCCCTCGGGCTCGACTTCGAGCGGCGCGGCGCGCTGCTGGACCGGGCGATCGACGCCGTGCGGGCGCACTTCGCGGCCGGGGAGCAGAAGCCGGGGCCCGTGCAGCGGCCGGTCCCGGTGTGGGTCGGCGGATCGTCGCCCGCGGCGGTGCGGCGCGCGGCGCTCAAGGGCGACGGCTGGCTGCCGCAGGGCGACTCCCGGGAGGCCATGCCCGGGCAGATCGCCCGGCTGCGCCGGCTGCGCGGCGGGACGCCGATCACCGTCGGCGTCATCGCGGAGCCGCTGTACGTCGGCGAGCCGGGGTGGCCGGTGGGGCGGCGCACGCTGACCGGCAAGCCGGAGGCGCTGGCCGAGTCGCTGCGGGAGTACGGCGCGATGGGGGTGGACCAGATCCAGGTGCGGTTCCGCAGTCGTGGCGCGGCGGAACTGCTCGACCAGATGGAGGCGTTCGCCGACGGCGTGGCGCCGCACCTCGACGCGTAGGGAGTGACGGACATGGGGAAGCTGGACGGCCGGGTCGTGCTGATCACCGGCGCGGCGCGCGGGCAGGGCGAGCAGGAGGCGCTGCTCTTCGCGGCGGAGGGCGCGCGGGTCGTCCTCGGGGACGTGCTCGACGAGCGGGGCGCTGCCGTGGCGGAGGGCATCGGCGCCGACCGGGCGTGCTACGTCCACCTGGACGTCACGAGCGAGGCGGACTGGCGGCCCTGGACGCGGCCACGGAGCCTTCGGCCGGCTGGACGGGCTGGTCAACAACGCCGGCATCCTGCGCTTCAACGCGCTGGTCGACACCCCGCTCGCGGAGTTCCAGGAGGTCGTCCAGGTCAACCAGGTCGGTGCCTTCCTCGGGATGCGCACCGTGGCCCCGCTGCTCGCGGCGGCCGGCGGCGGCACCATCGTGAACACCGCCTCCTATGTGGCGCTGACCGGCATGGCCGGGGTGGTCTCCTACGCCGCTACCAAGGCGGCCGTCGTCGGGATGACGCGGGTGGCCGCCATGGAGCTGGCGCCCAAGGGCATCCGGGTCAACGCGATGTGCCCGGGCGCGATCGACACTCCCATGTCCAACCCCGGCGAGTCCGTGCCCGCGGAGGCCCTGGACCGGCTGTACGGCAAGCTCGTGCCGCTCGCGAGGATCGGGCGCCCGGAGGAGGTCGCGCGGCTCGCGCTCTTCCTGACCGGTGACGACTCCTCGTACGTCACCGGGCAGCCCTTCGTCGTGGACGGCGGCTGGCTGGCCGGCGTCCAGCTCTTCTGACGAACCGTCGGGTATTGACCTCCCCCGTCGCCGGTGGAAGAGTCGGAGCCGGAAATCTGACGATCCGTCAGAAAAGCTAGGGACGGTGAACCCCTTGGAATTCGGGATCTTCGTACAGGGATATGTGCCCAAGTTCCGCTCGGAGGTCGACCCGCAGGCCGAGCACCACGCGCTGATGGAGGAGGCCGAGTACGTCGTCCAGGCGGACCGGTCCGGCTTCAAGTACGCGTGGTTCAGCGAGCACCACTTCCTCGAGGAGTACTCGCACCTGTCCGCCAACGACGTCTACATCGGCTACCTCACCCACGCCACCGAGCGGATCCACCTCGGGTCGGGCATCTTCAACCCCCTCCCGCAGGTCAACCACCCGGTCAAGGTGGCCGAGAAGGTCGCCATGCTCGACCACCTCTCCGACGGGCGCTTCGAGTTCGGCACCGGCCGCGGCGCCGGCAGCCACGAGATCCTCGGCTTCCTCCCCGGCGTCACGGACATGAACGCCACCAAGGAGATCTGGGAGGAGACCGTCGGCGAGTTCCCCAAGATGTGGCTCAACGAGGAGTACCCGGGCTTCCAGGGCAAGCACTGGTCCCTGCCGCCCCGCAAGGTGTTCCCCAAGCCGTACGGGAAGTCGCACCCCGCGATGTGGTACGCCGCCGGGTCGCCGCCCTCCTACGCCATGGCCGCCCGCAAGGGCCTGGGCGTGCTGGGCTTCAGCGTCCAGAAGGTCTCCGACATGGAGTGGGTGCTGGAGAAGTACAAGACCGCCGTGCGCGACGCCGAGCCCATCGGCGACTTCGTCAACGACAACGTCATGGTGACCACCACCGCGATCGTCGCCGAGACCCGCAAGGAGGCGATCCGCGTCGCCGCGAGCAGCAACCTCAACTACCTGCAGTCGCTGGTCTTCCGCTACCACGACACCTTCCCGCGCCCGGAGTACATCCCGCAGTGGCCCGAGCTGCTGCCGACGTACACCGAGGAGCTGATCGAGATGCTCCTCGACGAGGAACTGATGATCTGCGGCGACCCCGACGACGCGCTCAAGCAGTGCAAGCGCTGGGAGTCCGCGGGGGCCGACCAGCTGTCGTTCGGGCTGCCGGTGGGCGTCCCCTTCGAGGACACCATGCGCACGATCAAGCTGGTCGGGGAGCACGTCATCCCCAAGATCGACACGGACCCGGTGCACCGGACCACCCGCTTCCGCCGGGCGGCGTGACGCCCGCGGGCCACCGACGGGGCGGCGTCTTCCCGGACCGCCGCCCGGCCCCCGGACCGGAGCGGCACCGCGGCGGCGGCCCGCCGCGCCCGCGGCCGGCCGGGGGCCACACCGCGCGGCGGGGCGCCCGCCCGCGGCCCAGCAGGAGGAGGGACCACCCATGCTCGACCACCTGATCCGCGGGGCGACGCTCGCCGACGGCACCGGTGCCCCGGCCCGCACCGCCGACGTGGGCCTGCGGGACGGCCGCGTCGTCACGGTCGCACCGCCCGGCCGGACCGAGGAGCCCGCACGGACCACCGAGGACGCGACCGGGCTGGCCCTCGCCCCCGGCTTCGTCGACCCGCACACCCACTACGACGCCCAGCTGTTCTGGGACCCCTTCGCGGTCCCCTCCATGAACCACGGCGTCACCACCGTCGCCGGCGGCAACTGCGGCTTCACCCTGGCACCGCTGAGGCCCCAGGACGCCGACTACACCCGCCGGATGATGTCCAAGGTCGAGGGCATGTCGCTCACGGCCCTGGAGTCCGGCGTCGACTGGGGCTGGCAGGGGTTCGGCGACTACCTCGACGCCCTGGAGGGCCGGATCGCCGTCAACGCCGGCTTCATGGTGGGCCACTGCGCGCTGCGCCGCTACGTCATGGGGCCCGACGCCGTCGGCGGACAGCCCACGCCGGACCAGCTCGACGCGATGCTGCGGCTCTTCCACGAGTCCATGGACGCCGGCGGCTGGGGCCTGTCCACGACCCAGTCGTCCACCCACTCCGACGGCGACTGGCACCCGGTGGCCTCGCGGCACGCCCGGCCGGACGAACTGCTCGCGCTCTCGCGGGCCGTCGGGGAGCACGAGGGCACGCAGATCGAGGCGATCGTCGCGGGCTGCCTGGACACCTTCTCCGACGACGAGATCGACCTCCTCGTCGACATGACCGCCGCCGCCGGCCGCCCGCTCAACTGGAACGTGCTGACCGTCGACTCGGCCGTCCCGGAGCGGGTGCCCCGCCAGTTGCAGGCCTCCGAGCGGGCGCGCAAGGCGGGCGGCCGCGTCGTGGCGCTGACGATGCCGATCCTGACGCCGATGAACATGTCGCTCGGCACCTTCTGCGCCCTCAACCTCATCCCCGGCTGGGGCGAGGTCCTCTCCCTGCCCGTCCCCGAGCGCATCGCCCGGCTGCGCGACCCGGAGGTCCGCGCCGCGATGCTCCGCCGTGCCGTCAGCCCCGAGGCGGGCGTCTTCCGCCGGCTGGCCGACTTCGGACGGTACGTCATCGGGGACACGTACTGCGAGGAGAACCGGCGGGCCGGGGTCAGCGGCCGGGTGGTGCGCGACATCGCCGCGGAACGCGGGCAGGACCCCTTCCGCACCCTCGTGGAGATCTGCGCGGCCGACGACCTGCGGACGGTGCTGTGGCCCATGCCCACCGACAATGACCCGGACAGCTGGGAGCTGCGCCGTACCACCTGGGAGCACGAGGACGTGCTGCTCGGCGGCTCGGACGCGGGCGCGCACCTGGACCGCATGTGCGGTGCGCCGTACACCACCCGGTTCCTCGGCGACTGCCTGCGCGGCCGCCGGCTGGTCCCGCTGGAGAGGGCGGTGCGGATGCTCACCGACGACCCGGCGCGGCTGTTCGGGCTCCGCGGGCGCGGCCGGGTCGCCGCGGGGTACCACGCGGACCTGGTGCTCTTCGACCCCGAACGGATCGACGCGGGCACCGCGACGCTCGTGCACGACCTGCCGGGCGACAGCCCGCGCCTGGACTCCAGGGCCCGGGGCGTGGTGAGCGTGCGGGTGGGCGGCGTCGAGACGATCCGCGACGACCGGATCACCGGGGCGGTCCCCGGCCGGGTCCTGCGTTCCGGACGGGACACCCGCACGGTCGCCACGGGCGGGTGACCCCGGCCCGCCCCCGCGGCGGGACCCCGTGCCGGGGGTGTACGCGCCCGCCGGCACGGGCGTACGGTCGGCCCACACCACGGGAGGTGCGACGACACCATGCGGATCGCCACGACGATCTTCCTGACCGACCACTCCGTACCCGTCGTCCGGCTCGCCGCGGAACTGGAGGAGCGCGGTTTTGACGGCCTCTACCTCCCGGAGCACACGCACATCCCGGTCAGCCGCCGTACCCCCGCCCCGATGGGCGGTCCGCTGCCGCCGGAGTAAGGCCGTACGCTCGACCCCTTCGTGGGCCTGTCCGCGGCCGCCGCCGTCACCCGACGGCTGCGGCTCGGGACCGGCGTCACGCTGGTCGCGCAGCACGATCCGATCGTGCTGGCCAAGCAGGTCGCGAGCCTGGACTTCCTTTCCGGCGGCCGGTTCACGCTCGGCGTCGGCTTCGGCTGGAACGTGGAGGAGGCCGCCGACCACGGGGTCGACTGGCCGCGCCGCCGGGCCCTGGTGCGGGAGCGGATGGCCCTCATGGGCGCCTTGTGGGCGCCGGAACCGACCGCGTACAAGGGTGAGTCCTGCCGGGTCGAGGCCAGTCACGCCTGGCCCAAGCCCGTTGCGGGCGGGCGGCCCCGCATCCTGTGCGGCGGCGCGGGGGGCCCCGTGCTGTTCGCGCACATCGCCGCGTACGCCGACGGCTGGATGCCGATCGGCGGCGCCGGGCTGGCGGAGAGCGTCCCCCGCCTGCGCCGCGTGTGGGCGGACGCCGGACGCGACCCGGAGGCGCTGCGGGTCGTGCCGTACGCGGTGCGCCCGAACCCGGGGAAGCTGGCTCACTACCGGGACCAGGGCCTGGAGGAGGTCGTGCTCCAACTGCCGTCCGCGGGGACGGCGGACGTGCTGCGCACCCTCGACGACTACGCGCGCTACCTCTGAGGCGCCCGGCCGCCGGCCTCGCGGCGGCGGTCAGTCGCCCGGGTAACGCTCCAGCCAGGCCGCGGAGGCGCCGCCGGGCCCGTGCAGCGCCGGACCCTGCGTCATCTCCATGGCGAAGTCGTCGGCGAGCTGGAGGATGGTGCCCCGGCCCTCCAGCTCCGCGGTCCACGCCGGGGGCAGGGCCGTCTCGCCGTGCTGAACGCCCAGCAGGTTGCCGCAGATCGAGCCGGTGGAGTCGCTGTCCCCGGAGTGGTTGACCGCGAGCAGCAGCCCGTGCCGGACGTCCTCGGCGACCAGGGCGCAGTAGACGCCGACGGCGAGGGCCTCCCCGGCCGTCCGGCCCGCGCCCAGGGACTCCACCCGTTCCGCGCCGGGCATTCCCTGGCGCACGGCGCCGAGGGCCGCCTGCAGGGCCGCGGAGGTCTCCTCGTGCCCGGGGCGCGCCGCGATCAGGGCCAGCGTGTGCTGCACGGCGCCGTCCAGGGCCTCGCCGCGGGCCAGTCCGTGGACGATGACGGCGAACGCCCCGGCGGCCAGGACGCCGGTGGGATGACCGTGCGTCTGCGCGGCGCACTCGACGGCGAGCTGGAACACCAACTGCGGCTCCCAGCCGACCAGCAGGCCGAAGGGCGCGGACCGTACGACCGCGCCGCAGCCTTTGGCGTCCGGGTTCTTGGGGGTGCCGAGGGTGCCCATCCGCTCGTCGCCGAGCCCGGTCAGGCAGGCCGTGCCGGGGGTGCGGCGCGCGTACAGCCACTCCTCGCGGGCCAGCCAGCCGGTGTCCTTGCGGCGCTCGTCCGGCCCCCAGTCGTTCTGCGTGGCCGCCCAGCGCAGGTAGGCGCGGTGCACGTCGGTCGGCGGGTGCCAGGCCCCCGCGTCCCGGCGCACCTGGGCGCGTATCAGGCCCTCGGCGGTGAACAGCGTCATCTGGGTGTCGTCGGTGACGGCGCCCCGCCGCCCGTACGCCGGGACGTAGTCGGTGACCCCGGCCTCCCCGTGCGCCTGCCGTATCGCGGCCAGCGCGTCGGACTCCACGCCGGCGCCGAGTGCGTCGCCGATCGCGCCGCCGAGCAGACAACCGCGCACCCGGCTGCGGAAGTCCTGCTGCTCGGTGCGCCCCCATACGGCACCGCTCATGACCAACGCCTCCCTGCTCGACCCGACCAAGCACTGTAATCGACCCAGATCGGTCGGCTTCCGGTCACGAACGGATTGTGGCCAGTCACGCACGGAGGAAGGCCCCCGCTGCCGGAGCAGCGGGGGCCTTCGGGGCTCGGCGGGCTACCAGCCCCGGCCGCCCTGCCACGCGGGCCGGGGGGACTGGCCGGCGCGGGTCAGCGCCCAGCGGGCCGCGCTCGCGAGCAGGGAGGTGACGATCAGCCCGATGAACAGGTTCACCACGCAGGCGGCGAGCATCTCGTTCGAGCGGTGCACGGCCAGCGGGACCACCACGGCGAAGAAGGTCAGGGCGGTCATGATCCAGCCGAAGAACAGCATGGCACGCGGCGTCGCGGCGAGCAGGACGCGCAGCAGCAGCGTCGCGGCGAGCGCGACGAGCGCCGCCCCGAGGACGTAGGCGGTGGCGGCGGCGTCGCGCCACAGTCCGTAGCCCTCGGGGGCGAAGAGCGGCAGCAGCAGGAATCTCTGCGCGACCGTGATGCCGGTCTTGGCCAGCAGGCCGGCGAGCACCGCGGTCGCGGCACCGACGCCCCACAACCGCCAGGCGTGGAGGCGGCGGTGGGCGTGGTCGGCGTAGCTGCTTGACACGTGTGGTTCCTTTCCGGTCAGCCGACGCAGAGCACCAGGAGGCACAGCTGCATCGGTGACTTCGTTGCCGACGGCGTGGGGGCCGCCGTCGTCGTGGGGGGTGTGGCCGGGACGTCCGCGGGGGAGTGGGGGGCGGACGAGGGCGCGGTGGTGTGCGGGGCGGTGTCCGCGGGCGCGGGGACGGCCGTGACCGTCCGGACCCGGGAGCCGGTCCCGCCCTGCGGGGCGGTGTGCTCCGGCGAGGTGGTGCCCGCGGTGGTGCGCGCCGCGGACGGTGCGGCGCCGGGTGCGTCGCCGCGCGGCGCGGCGGTGGTGGGGTTCGCGTGCCGACCGGGGCGGTGCGTGGCGTCGCCGCCGGGCTGCGCGGGGATCGAGGAGAGCGGCAGGGTGCGGGCGGTGGCCGGCGTCAGCGGCTCCGCGGCCGCGGCCGTGTCGGCCCGGCCCCGGGAGCCGCCGTGCGGCATCGCCGCGACGGTGAGGCCGCCGCCGACGAGCGCCACGGCCGTGGCGGCCGCGGCGCGCCGCCGGTTCTTCTTCCAGCGTTCCAGTTGTCTGCGCCGGGCGGCACGGCCCTTCAGGGACGGGTCGGCGTCGTCCTGTCCGGTGCCGTCGGGGTCGTCCGGGGCGTCCGCGTCGCGGAGCCTCTCCCATTCGGCTGCCGAGTCCGGGCCCTGCCACATGGGCGGGGCGATGTCGGGTGCGTAGGCACCGCACCCCGGACACACGAGAGCCCCGTTGAGATGCCGACGGCAGGAGGAGCAGTAGTCCATGTCCGAGTCTTTCTCTGCTGACAACGCCGCCGGGGGACGTCGGCGGCACGTCCGCGCGCACGTTCCCCGTGCAGGGCGGGACGGCCAGCAACGCTAACGACACCTCCCGCAGGAGGTGCGCAGCCTGTGTGACGCTTTTGGAGAGTTGCTCGGACTCTTTTGCACAGGTCGCCGGAGGGCGCGGCCCGGGGCCGCGCCCCGGCTCAGTCCTCCAGCACCGGCAGCAGCTCCGGCAGGTGCCCGTCGGAGGCCAGACCTGCGGCGATGCGTTCCGCGGGCACCTGGCCGTAGGTGGTGGTGCGCTGACGGGCGGGCCGGCCGGCGGCGTCGGCGATGGCGACCAGGTCGCGGATGGAGCGGTAGGAGCCGTAACCGGAGCCGGCCATCCGGGAGATGGTCTCCTCCATCAGGGTGCCGCCGAGGTCGTTGGCGCCGGAGCGCAGCATCTCGGCGGCGCCCTCGGTCCCCAGCTTGACCCAGCTGGTCTGGATGTTGCGGATGTGCGGGTGGAGGAGGAGACGGGCCATCGCGGTGACCGCGCGGTTGTCGCGCATGGTCGGGCCGGGGCGGGCGATGCCGGCGAGGTAGACGGGCGCGTTGGTGTGGATGAAGGGCAGGGTCACGAACTCGGTGAAGCCGCCCGTGCGCTGCTGGATCCCGGCGAGCAGGCGCAGGTGGGCCAGCCAGTGGTGGGGCTGGTCGACGTGGCCGTACATCATCGTGGAGGAGGAGGGCAGGCCCAGTTCGTGGGCGGTGGTGACGACCTCCACCCAGGTGGCCGCGGGCAGTTTGCCCTTCGTGAGGACCCAGCGCACCTCGTCGTCGAGGATCTCGGCGGCGGTGCCCGGCACGGAGTCCAGGCCGGCCTCCTTGGCGGCGGTGAGCCATTCGCGCAGGGACAGGCCCGTGCGGGTGGCCCCGTTGACGACCTCCATGGGGGAGAAGGCGTGCACGTGCATGCCGGGTACGCGCTCCTTCACCGCCCGCGCGATGTCGAAGTAGGCGGTGCCGGGCAGGTCCGGGTGGATGCCGCCCTGCATGCACACCTCGGTCGCGCCGACCTGCCAGGCCTGCTCGGCCCGGTCGGCGACCTGGGACAGCGACAGGGTGTAGGCGTCGGCGTCGGTGCGGCGCTGGGCGAAGGCGCAGAACCGGCAGCCGGTGTAGCAGACGTTGGTGAAGTTGATGTTCCGGGTGACGACGTAGGTGACCTCGTCGCCGACCGCGTCACGCCGGACGTCGTCGGCGATCCGGCACAGCGCGTCCAGCGCCGCGCCGTCGGCGTGCAGCAGCGCGAGCGCCTCGGCGTCGGTCAGCTTCGTGGGGTCGTCGGCGGCCACGGACAGCGCGGTGCGCACGTCGGCCTCGATGCGGTCCGGGACGAGGCCGGGCGCGGCCTGTTCGCGCAGCGCCTCCCAGTCCCCGTACACCTCGTCGAAGTCCTCCCGGCGGTCACCGCTGCGGCCGTCGGTGTCGATGGTGCGGTGCAGGTCGGTGCGGCCCGCGGCGGTGAAGACCTCCTCGGGCTCCTGCCACGGACGGCCGGTCACCTCGGCGTCCTCACGCGCGAGCCCCGTGGCGGGGTCCGCCAGCGCGGTCACGTGCGGCAGCAGCCGCGGGTCCAGCCACGGCTCGCCGCGCAGGACGAACTCCGGGTAGACGCACAGCCGTTCGCGCAGGGAGAAGCCGGCCTCCGCCGAGCGCTCGGCCAGCTCCTCGATCTGCGGCCAGGGCCGCTCGGGGTTGACGTGGTCCGGGGTCAGCGGGGAGACGCCGCCCCAGTCGTCGATGCCGGCCCCGATCAGCCTGGCGTACTCCGCGTCCACCAGGTTCGGCGGTGCCTGCAGGCAGGCCGACGGCCCCATGATGTGCCGGGCGACGGCCACCGTCGCCACCAGGTCGTCCAGTTCCGCGTCCGGCATGCCGCGCATAGCGGTGTCCGGCTTGGCGCGGAAGTTCTGGATGATCAGTTCCTGGATGCCGTGGTACGACCGGGCCACGCGGCGCAGCGCGAACAGCGAGTCGGCGCGCTCCTCGTACGTCTCCCCGATGCCGATGAGCAGCCCGCTGGTGAACGGCACGGAACTGCGCCCCGCGTCCTCCAGCACCCGCAGCCGCACGGCGGGTTCCTTGTCGGGGGAGCCGTAGTGGGGGCCGCCGGGCTCGCTCCACAGCCGGGTCGCCGTCGTCTCCAGCATCATGCCCATCGAGGGCGCGACCGGCTTCAGCCGCTGGAAGTCCGTCCAGCTCATCACCCCGGGGTTGAGGTGCGGCAGCAGCCCCGTTTCCTCCAGGATGCGGACGGACATCGCCCGGACGTAGGCGATGGTGTCGTCGTAGCCGTGGGCGTCCAGCCACTCGCGCGCCTCGGGCCAGCGGTCCTCCGGCTTGTCCCCGAGCGTGATCAGGGCTTCCTTGCAGCCGAGTTCGGCACCGCGCCGGGCGATCTCCAGCACCTCGTCCGGGGACATGAACATCCCGTACCCGGCCCGCCGCAGCTTGCCGGGGACGGTCACGAAGGTGCAGTAGTGGCACTTGTCCCGGCACAGGCGGGTGAGCGGGATGAAGACGCTCTTGGAGTACGTGATGACCCCCGGCCGTCCCGCCGCCTCGAGACCGGCGTCGCGCACCCGGGCCGCGCTCTCCGTCAGGGCGGCGAGGTCCTCCCCCCGCGCCTGGAGCAGCACCGCGGCCTCCGCGGTGTCGAGCGCGACGCCGTCACGGGCACGCCTGAGGGCACGGCGCATGCTGTTGGCGGTGGGCGGAGTCTGGGTCATCCTCCGAGGATAGGTGCGGTGTACGTCAGTCGGCTGTGTCGGGAGGATCACCGGGCCGCGATGCCCCGGCCGGGAATATCCGCGCTGGCCTTGACGCCCACGTCAAGGTCTACCGTCGGGGCATGCGGATCGGAGAACTCGCCGAACGGGCCGGGACCACCACCCGCGCCCTGCGCCACTACGAATCGATCGGCCTGCTGCACGCCCGGCGCGCGGGCAACGGCTACCGGGCCTACGACGAGCAGGACCTGCGGCTGCTCCGGCAGATCCAGGCGCTGCGCGCCTTCGGCTTCGAACTGGAGGACACCCGCCCGTTCGTGGACTGCCTGCGGGCGGGCCACCCGGAGGGGGACTCCTGCGACGCCTCGCTCGAGGTCTACCGGCGCAAGCTGGCCGAGCTGGACGAGTGCATCGCCCGCCTGAGCGAGGTCCGCGAGCGGCTCGGCTCGCAGCTCGCCCACGCGGAGCTGGCCTCGGCCGGGGGCGGGTCCGCTCCGCGCTGCGAGTTCGGTTGCGAGGCGAGTGAGGGGAGTACGCGATGACGACGCACGTCGAGGGGCTGACCGAGGTGACCGACGCGACGTTCGCCGAGGAGGTGCTGGGGGCGCGGGGGCCGGTGCTGGTGGAGTTCACCGCCGATTGGTGCCCGCCCTGCCGTCAGATCGCCCCGGTCCTGGCGGAGGTCGCCCGCGAGGAGGCGGGCCGGCTGAAGGTCGTCTGCATCGACGTGGACCACAACCCGCGGACCACGGCGGCCTACGGGGTCCTGTCGATGCCGACCCTCATGGTCTTCCGGTCGGGGGAGCCGGTGAAGTCCCTCGTGGGCGCCCGGCCCAAGCGGCGGCTGCTGCAGGAGCTCGCCGACGTCCTGCCGTGAGCGCCGTGAGCGCCGTGAGCGCCGTGGGGGCCGGCCGGGCCGACGTCGGCGCGGTCTCCCCGGGGCGGGTGACGGCCCGCCCCGGGGACACCGGGCGTCAGGCCTTCGCGGGCTCCTCGGGCAGGGTCGCCGCGACGGCCGCGTCGTCCCCGTCCCCGTCGGAGTTGATCTGCGCCAGGACCGCGTCGCGCTCCGGGGTGTCCTCGGGCTTGACGAAGCCGATGAGCACGTACAGCACGAGGCTGACCGCCAGCGGCGTCACGATCTGGATCTGCAGCTGGACCCCGTCCAGGCCGTAGTTGGTGAGCCAGAAGGCGAACAGGCCCGCCGCCCACGAGACCAGCGCCGCCGTGGGGCCGGACTTCCGGAACGTCCGCAGCAGCCCGAGCATGAACGGGATCGCGATCGGGCCCATCAGGCCGGCCACCCACTTGATGACGACCGTGATGATGTCCTTGAAGGTCGGCGAGTTGACCTGGGTGGCCACCGCCATCGACAGGGCGAGGAAGGCCACGGTGGTGAGCCGCGCCGCGAGCAGTCCGGCCCGCGCGTTCCAGCCGCGCGCCGCCTTGGACAGCACCGGGGCGATGTCCCGGGTGAAGACGGCGGCGATGGCGTTGGCGTCGGAGGAGCACATGGCCATGGTGTGCGAGAAGAAGCCGACGACCACCAGGCCCAGCAGGCCGTGCGGCAGCAGCTGCTCGGTCAGCAAGGCGTACGAGTCGGAGGCGTCCGGCTTCTGCGCCTTCACCAGCAGCGGGGCGACCCACATCGGGAAGAAGAGGATCAGCGGCCAGACGAACCACAGCACGGAGGACAGCCGCGCCGAGCGCGTGGCCTCGCGGGCGTTGCTCGTGGCCATGTAGCGCTGGGCCTGGTTCCACATGCCGCCGTTGTACTCGAAGGTCTTGATGAACAGGTACGCCAGCAGGAAGGTCAGGGTGTACGGGCCGGCCGTCGGCGCGGTGTGGTTGTCGGGCAGCTTGTCCCAGACCGTCCACAGCCCGCTGACGCCGCCGATCTCGCCGAGCACGGCGACCAGCATCGCCAGGCCCGCGAGCAGCTGGATGACGAACTGCCCGAGCTCGGTGAGCGCGTCCGCCCAGAGCCCGCCGACGGTGCAGTAGACGGCGGTGACCGCGCCGGTGATGAGGATGCCCTGGTTGAGGGAGACCCCGGTGAAGACCGACAGCAGGGTGGCGATGGCCGCCCACTTGGCGCCCACGTCCACGATCTTGAGCAGCACGCCGGAGACGGCGAGGGCCTGCTGGGTCGGGACGTTGTAGCGGTTCTTCAGGTACTCCAGCGGCGAGGCCACGTGCAGCCGGGAGCGCAGCCGGTTGAGCCGGGGCGCGAAGAGGTTGGCGCCGATGGCGATGCCGATGGCGATGGGGAAGGACCAGGTGACGTACGAGGTGACGCCGTAGGTGTACGCGATGCCGGCGTAACCGGTGAACATCACCGCGCTGTAGCCGGACATGTGGTGCGAGATGCCGGACAGCCACCAGGGCATGCGACCGCCCGCGGTGAAGAAGTCGCTGACGTCGTCGACGCGTTTGTGGGACCACAGGCCGATGGCGACCATCACGCCGAAGTAGCCGACGAGTACGGCCCAGTCGAGACCATTCATGTGCTGTTGCCCCTTCCAGGGGTCCGCCTTGTGAACGGGAGCGCACTTCGCCGGTACGTCCGTCGCGGGGCGGCGCCCCAGATTGAACCGCCTGGAAAGGGGCTGGTCAAGACCATCGGCGTTCAAGGACATGAACGTCGATCAGCGAGTAGAACGATTTTACTTGTTCTTGACCTTACTTCACGTTGTTGTGAACCTGCCCGGCGCCCCACGATGAGCGGGTACTTCGCCGGAACGACCGCACACAGAACGGGGCCCCTCCGGCCCCGGCCGTCCCTGTCAGCGCATCAGTTCGCCCGCGTTCACCAGCAACGACTGCCCGGTGATCGCGCGCGCCCGGTCGGAGGCCAGGAAGACCACGGCCTCCGCCACGTCGCCGTCCGTGGCCAGTTCGGGCAGCGCCATCCGCTCGGCGAGCCGGTGCAGCACCTCGTCCTCGGGCACGCCCTCGGTGTGCGCGGTGAAGCCGACCCAGGCCTGGACCGGAGGGCCCCACATCCAGCCGGGGAGCACCGTGTTGACCCGGATCCGCTCCGGGCCCAGCTCGCGGGCGAGCGAGTACATCGCCGAGGTCAGCGCGCCCTTGGAGGACGCGTACGCCGCCTGGGGCACCTGGGACGGGGCGGCCACGGCGGACTGGGTGCCGATGAGGACCACCGAGCCGCCGCCGCGCCGGCGCAGCCCGCCCAGGCAGGCCCAGGTCATCCGCAGCGTGCCGAGTAGGTTGACGTCGAGCACCGTCTTCCAGGTCTCGAAGTCGGCGTCCGCGAGACCGCCGAAGTGGCCGTCCATGGCGGCCACGTGGACGACCGCGTCGATCCCGCCGAACCGCTCCTCGGCGAGGGCGGCCAGTGCCTCGCACTGTGCGGCGTCCTTGATGTCGGTGGAACGCCAGGCGACGCGGCCGCCCCCGGGGTCGATCTCGCCGGCCGCCTTGGCGAGGTGCGCCTCGGTGCGGGCCCCGAGCACGGCGTTCCCGCCGTCACGGACGACGGCCTCGGCGACGCGCTGCCCGAGGCCGGCCCCCACCCCGGACACCACCACGGTCTTGTCGCGCAGCAGCACGGCCCACCACCCCCACCCGGACGGATGAACTGACGGGCCGTCAGAATAGGCTCAGCCGCCGGTGATGGCCAGGGCCTTGGCGAGCCGGCGCAGCCCCTCCCCGATCTCGTCCGGGGTGTGCGTCACGAACGACAGCCGCAGCGCCGCACGGTCGGGCTCGCCCGCGTAGAAGGGCGCCCCCGGCACGTAGGCCACGTCGTGCGCCACCACCCGGGGCAGCACCTCCGTCGCGTCGTAGCCGGCGGGCATCCGCGCCCAGACGAACATGCCGCCCTCCGGCCGGTTCCAGGTGCTGCCCCCGGGCAGCGCCGCGGGCAGCCCGGCCAGCAGCGCGTCCCGCCGTTCCCGGTAGGCGGCGCGGACCCGGGCCAGGTGGGCGTCGAGGTCGGAGTCGGCGAGGTAGCGGGCGGCGGCGGCCTGGTCCACGGTCGAGGTGTGCAGGTCGGCGGCCTGCTTGGCCACCACGCACGCGCGGCGCAGCGCGGCGGGGGCACGCAGCCAGCCGAGCCGCATCCCGGGCGCCATGATCTTGGACAGGCTGCCGAGCAGGACCGTCCGGTCGGCCGCCGCCTCGTGGGAGGCGATCCACGGCTCGGCCTCGCCGTCGTAGCGCAGTTCCCCGTACGGGTCGTCCTCCGCGATCCACAGCCCGTGCCGTTCGGCGATCCGGGCGACCGCCTCCCGGCGTTCGGCGGTCGTCGTGCGGCCCGTGGGGTTCTGGAAGGTCGGCACCAGGTAGAGCAGTTTGGCCTTCTCCCGGACGACGGCCAGTTCCAGGGACACCGGGTCGATGCCGTCCGCGTCGGAGGGCACGGGCACCACGCGCGCGCCGGCGAAGGCGAAGCACTGCAGCGCCGCCAGGTAGCCCGGGTCCTCCACGAGGACGACGTCCCCGGGCTCCAGCAGGGCCGTGGAGAGCAGGGTGAGGGCCTGCTGGGAGCCGCCGGTGACGAGCAGGTCGTCGGAGCCGGTGGGCAGTCCCGCCCGGGTGAGCCGGCCGGCGACCGCCCCGCGCAGCGCCGGGTCCCCCTCGGTGGTGGAGTACTGCAGCACCCGCTCGGGCGCCTCCGCCAGGACGCGGTCGTACGCGGCCCGTATCGCCGCGGCGTCGAAGAGCTCGGGGGCGGGCAGGCCGCCGGCGAAGGAGATCACCTCCGGGCGGGCGGTCAGCGCGAGGATCTCCCGTACCGGCGAGCCGCCGACGGCGGTGGCACGGGTGGCGAGTCCGGGGACGGCGGCGCGCATGGCGGGCTCCTTCGCGGTGGCGGGCGATTTCCGGGGACCGTACACAGATGTCCCGGTACCCGCCACGGGCTTCCATACCTGACGTCTCGTCAGCTAAACCGGAGGCATGACCGAAGAAGACACCCGCAGCGAGCTCTACGCAGAACTGGCCTCCGTCGGCCCCTACGGCCCGGGACTCGGCCACGCGCTCATCACCATGGTCGAGCCGCACCCGGGCCACGAGCGCGCCTACAACCGCTGGTACGAGGACGACCACTTCATCGCCGGCGCCATGGCGATGCCCTGGATGTTCGCCGGGCGCCGCTGGGTGGCGACCCGGGACCTGAGGTCACTGCGCTACCCGGAGAAGTCCGCGGTCGCCCAGCCGGTCACCGACGGCTGCTACATCACCGTGTACTGGATCACGGCCGGGCGTCACGCGGACCACATGAAGTGGACCGTCGCCATCAATCGGCGCCTCAACCGCGACGCCCGCGTCCACCACGACCGCACCCACGTCTTCACCGCCTTCCAGGACCACGCCGTCACCGTCTACCGCGACGGCCCGAACGGCCCCCGGGACTTCCACGCGCTCGACCACCCATACGGGGGACTGGTCGTCGAGGTGGTCGACACCGACACGCCGCAGCAGTGCGACGAACTGCTCGGCGTGCTGCGCGACCGACAGCTGCCGCGGCGGCTGGCCGGCTCGCCCTCGGCGATGGTGACGGTCTTCCGTCCCACACCGCTGCCGCTGGAGCGGATGTCCTACGTGAAGCAGGTCGAGGGCGTCGGCACCCGGCTCACCCTGCTCTGGTTCCTGCAGCGGGACCCGCGCGAGGTGTGGGAGGAGCACTTCACGGGGCTGGACGCCGAGGTGGCCGCCACGGGGCTCGGCAGGGTCGAACTCGTCGCGCCCTTCGTGCCCACGGTGCCGGGGACCGACACCTACGTCGACGAACTGCGGTGACGGCCGCGGGGAGAGGGCATCAGGGTGGCAGTGAGCCCCCTCGGCCAGGACGGCGTGCCGGTCGAGAGGGCCCGTACGGGTACTGCGCCGGTGCTCAGTCGAGGTCGTAGGTCCCGTGGCCGACGTCCGCGACGAACGCCGTCCAGGCATCGGGGGAGAAGGCGAGCGTCGGGCCGTCGGGGTCCTTGGAGTCGCGGACGTCGACGGCGGACGACGTACGGGAGGCCACCTCCACGCAGGCGCCATTTCCCTGGGAACGGGTGGACTTGGTCCACGCATTGGTGTTACCGAGCTGAATAGCCATGATCGCTCCGAGCTTTCTTTTTGTGCAGCTCTGACGTGATCGAAGCTACTCGCCAACATCACTGCCCACAGCGGCTGTTACCTCCAACGAGTGGCATATTCCAGGAGGTCTTCCACCCCACGGGGCACAGGTGTACTCTGCGGCATTCCCTGTCGCAGAATCAGCGTGCGTACTCCTTGGCGGCGTCCGCGATGAACTGCCGGCTCTGCTCCGCGCTGAGCGCCTGCGCCCGCAGGTGCTCGTACATCACGCTGTAGCCGTGCACGTCCGTCGGCTTCTCCAGGTAGAGGTCGCTCGTGACGCCCTCGATGTACACGACGCTGGAGTCGGTCGCGTCGGCGAACTCCAGGATCGCGAAGTTGCCGGACATGCCCGGGTGCGCCCCGGCGTCGTAGGGCAGGACCTGGACGGTGACGTGCGCCTGGGTGCTCATTTGGGTCAGGTACTCCAGCTGTTCGCGCATCACGTCCTTGCTGCCGACGATACGGCGCAGCGCGGACTCGTCCATCACCACCCAGAAGCGCAGCGGCGAGTCCGGGTCGGTGACGCGCTCCTGGCGGCGCAGCCGGATCTCGATGCGCTTCTCGATCTGCTCGGGCGTGGCCTCGGGCAGCGTCCCCTCGATGACGGCCGAGGCGTAGTTGCGGGTCTGCAGCAGGCCCGGCACCACCAGGGAGTCGTAGACGCGCAGGGACTCGGCCTCCGTCTCCAGGCCGATGTAGACGCTGTACGGGACGTCGCCGAAGGCGTGCCACCAGCCCTGCTGCCGGGACTCGCGCGCCATGTTCATCAGGGAGTCGACGAGGCGGCTGTCGTCGACCCCGTACACGCTGCACAGGTCGCGCACGTCGCGCTGGCTGATGCTGCGACGCCCGTTCTCCAGCCTGCTGATCTTCGACTGGGAGACCAGCAGCCGGGCGGCGACCTCCTCCGCGGTCATTCCCTTCTGCTCGCGCAGCTTGCGCAGTTCCGAGCCGAGTCGGCGTCGCCTGACGGTGGGATTGACGTTGGCGGCCACGGGATGTGCACCTCCGGGTTCCGGACTGGTCCGTGTTCTCTGCAGATATGTACTGCTGGTCAGCAGAGTGCCACTATCGGTCATCCCGCCGCTGGGAATTGGTCATATGCTGCGCTCTTCAAAAGAGCGGACAAACGGCAGCGCGCGGGGCGTCGGCCGGCCGGTGCCGGTCGCCGCCCCGCGCGCGGCGGTTGCGGTGGGGTCGTGGTCTCACGGTGTCCGGGCCCTGCCCCCGGACACCCCGGTTCAGCGCACGCCGGCGCGGACCATGCCGTGGCCCGTCGCCCTGGCAGCCGCCGGACGCCCCTGGGCGGGGGCGCGCTTCGGCTGCGCGGCGGCGCCGTTCTGCACGTCCATCACGGCGTGCGCGACGAGGCCGCCCATGGGGTCGTACCTGATCAGGTCACGGAGCCGCGATCGGGACGACCGGCCCTCGTTGCCCGGGTACAGGTGCTTGCCGAGCCCCACGGCATGGGCGATCGCGGCGAGGGCCGCGGTCCGCGGGTCCGGTGGCACCCCGGTGCGGATCGCGCTGTCCAGCCGGGCCCTGATCTCCCGGCTGACCTCGCTGTCGGTCGCCTGATAGCGCGTGGTCGGCAGCACCCCGCACATCTGCCCCGGCACGGCGTGCACCATGCCGCACCGTTCCAGATGCGCGAGATACGTCTGGCGCAGCCCCAGGCGGGGCCCGCCGATCCAGTGGACGGCGCGCACGGGGCTGCCACGACGGCGCAGCAGTTCGAGCGCGGAGTCCAGGGTCGGATCTCCTGTCGGCCGTGGGTGCACCACGGCGATACGATCCCCGTCAGGGGCTATTCGTCCGGCCAGGCACAGCTCCACTAGCTGTGCCCCGGCAAGACCGAGGTCGAGAGACTGCGGCTGCGCCGTGGTACCCGTGGCCGGGTCCAGGGCGAGCAGCAACAGCTCCTCCGGAAGTGTTCTGCGGCTCCTGCCCATCCATGCCTCCCCGCGTGGATGAATGACAGGGTGACGCCTCTCACACCGGCCTGTCGAGAGCGCCTTGCCCGTTCGTGCGGGAACCGACTCATATGTCGTTCTCGTCTAGCACCGAGGGCGGCGGTGGCTCGCGAAGGGCCGGAGCGTCGCCCGGCGGGTCCCACGGGGGCTTCACGGCAGGGGCCTGGAAACTGGTGTAAGGGTGAGCGGGGCGCCGCGGCGGCGCACCGCGCGAAGTGTGGAGGAGGTCCGGTGGCGGGCGAGTCCCCCGGCAGGGCGGAGCAGCAGGAGTTGTCGGGGGAGGCGACCGGAGGCGGGGCGGTGGATCCGCGGCTGACGGTCTTCCGCGGGTCCGTGGGAGCGCCTCGGGGCGCATCGGAACCGGCCACCGGTGACCCGGAGTTCGCGCCGGAGCCGCCCGAAGCGGAGGGCGTTTCGGAGCCGGGGGCGAGTGCCCCGGGTACGCCGGACGCCGGAGCGGACGTGGACGGCGCGGCGCAGGACGCTACGCCGGACGCGGAAGCCGCCCCTCCGGCCGGTGACGCGGCGGACGGTGCGGAATCCCGTACCGGCGACGCAGTCACCGAGGAGGCGGGCGCGGAGGATTCCGCCACGGACGGAGACGCGGACGCGGAGGCGGACGCCGGCGAGGACGGTGACGCGGACGAGGAGCACGCCGCCGACGCGACGCCCGCACGGGAGTCCGCGCCCGACGAGCCGGTGGGACCGGCGGAGTCCGCGGAGTCCGGCGGCGAGCCGGAGGAGTCCTCCTCCGCCGCGGAACCCGGCAGCGGCGAGGAGCCGGCCGCCGCGGCGGACGCCGAAGCGGAGCCCGCGGACACCCCCGCCGGCGACGCGGGCGGGCGCGGCCCCGACGGAGAGCCGGACGGGACCCGGGACGGAACGCCGGGCGAAGTCCCGGCGGAGACGCACGCGGAGACCCCGGACGAGGATCCGGAGGAGGCCCCGCACGAGGGCCCTGAGGACACCGCCGGGGAGTCCCGGGACGGGACCCCGTCGGACGGGTCCGGGGACGAGGGCCCCGAACGCCCCTCACAGGGCCCCGGAGGCGTCAAGGGCGGACCCGGGGCGCGCGAGGCGTCCGGGGGCGGACACGACGCCCCCAGGGCCGTGGAGGGCACGCTCACGCTGCGCGCGCCCCGCACCGAAGGCGGCGGCACGCCCGTCCGCGAGCGCACCATGACCCTGCGCGCGCCCTCCGCACCCGCACCCACGTCCTCCGCCTCCGCCTCCGCACCCTCGGTACCTGCACCCGCACCCGCACCGGCGCCCGCGCCCTCCGCCTTCGCGCCCGTGGCGACGCCTCCGCGCGGTAGCGGAACGTTTGTCCCGCTGAGGACGGACGACCGGCCGGCCGCGATCCCGCGGGCCCCGCTGCCCGCGGAGACCACGCGGACCCCGGAGAGCACGGAGCCCGGCGGCGCTTCGCGTACGAAGCAGATGCCGCTGCCGCCCGACCCCGACGAGCCGCTGCGGCTGCTGGCGGAGCTCACCAACACCCCGCCGCCGCCGCAGACGCCGCTGCGCACGACCGTGCGGCGGGTCAAGATCTGGACCCCGCTGGTCCTGCTGCTGATCGTGGTCGTCTGCGTGGCGCAGGCGCTGCGTCCGCTGCCCGAGCCCGAGCTGGTGGCGACCGCCGAGACCTCGTACACCTTCGAGGGCGACGAGCTGTCGCTCCCGTGGCCCAGCGAGGGCCAGGCCGTCGTCGAGGCCGAGGGCCTCGGCCGCATGGGCGAGTTCGGCGAGCAGGAGCCGACGCCGATCGCGAGCGTCGCCAAGGTGATGACGACCTACGTCATCCTGCGCGACCACCCGATCCGCAAGGGCGGCAAGGGCAAGACCGTCGAGGTCGACCAGAAGGCCCAGGACCAGTACCACAGCGGTGTGCAGGAGTCGGAGTCCGTCGTCCCCGTGACCGCCGGGCAGAAGCTCACCGAGTACGAGGCGCTGGAAGCCGTGATGCTTCCCTCGGCCAACAACATCGCCCGTCTGCTCGCCCGTTGGGACGCGGGTTCGGAGGCGGCGTTCGTGAAGAAGATGAACGCCACCGCCAAGGAACTCGGCATGGACGACACGACGTACACCGACCCGAGCGGCCTGCAGGCGACCACCGTCAGCACCGCGAGCGACCAGGTCAAACTGGGGCACGCGGCGATGAAGGACCCGGTCTTCGCGGAGATCGCCGGCAAGATCCAGTACACGGACATCAACGGCAACATCCAGAAGAACTACAACCAGTTGTCCGGCTACAACGACATCGTCGGCATCAAGACCGGCACCAGCACCAAGGCCGGCGGCAACCTGCTCTTCGCCGCCTACCGCAAGATCGGCGGCACCCGGCAGCTGATCGTCGGCGCGATGCTCGACCAGCAGAAGGCCCCGATCATCGACACGGTCCTCGGCCGCAGCCACACCCTGATCGACGGCACGCGCGACGCGCTCGCCTCGGCCACGATCATCAAGAAGGGCGACGTCGTCGGCTACGTGGACGACGGCCTCGGCGGCCACACGCCGGTGGTGGCCGGGGAGGACGTCACCGCGATCGGCTGGGCGGGCCTGAAGGTCGACATCGCGGTGGAGGCCGGCAAGGCGGGCCTCCCGCACCAGGCGAACGCCGGCGACCAGGTCGGCGAACTCGTCGTCGGCAACGGCGACAGCACGATCCGGGTCCCGGTGCTGCTGGAGTCGGCCCTCGTCCAGCCCTCCTTCGGCGCGAAGCTGACCCGGGTCTCCTGACCCGGGTCGGCCCCGCCCGCGGCGCGCGGGCGATCGGGCGTACGGGCCGGCCGGACCGCTACAGGTGGTCCAGCCGGCCCGCCTTCGCCTCCTCGACCAGCGAGCGGAACTGCTCGGCGCTCATCCGCACCCGCTGCCCGAAGTCGTCGGTCAGCACGACCCGCTGGTCGGCCGGCGCCGCCTCGTCCACGTACAGCGTGGGACAGCCGCAGTCGCAGTTGCCGCAGAACACCGCAACCTGTTCCATCGGTCCACCTCCGCACGGTCCGCGCCCGGCCGGTCACCGGGCGTCATGGGCGGCATACCCGCGGTGACGGCGTTTCAGGCCGGTGCGGCCGCCGGTGCGGACAACTCCCGCTCCAGCGGCGTCCGGAAGCGGGGCGTGACGCGGACGCCGTCCAGCCACCCCCGCAGCCGGGCGGCCTCGGCCGCGATCGCGGCGACCGCCTCGCCGCCGGGGTCGCCGAAGAGGCGGTGGACGACCTCGCCGTCGGCGCGCTGCGCCCAGCCGCCGACCACCCGGCCGTTCCACCACACGGTGGGGCCGATGTTGCCCGACCGGTCGAAGAGGGCCGCCCGCTCCTGCGCGTCCGGCGGCAGGTACCAGTCGCGGCGCTGCCAGCCCATCGGCGTCGGGTCCAGTGCGGGCAGCAGCGCCGCCCATGGCTGCGTCTCCGGGACCGGGCCGGCGTCCTCGGGCAGCACATGGCCGGTCTCCCCGTCGAGCAGCACCTGTTCGGTGCCGAGGGCCGCCAGGGCCTTGCGGACCTCGGTCAGCGTCCAGCCCGTCCACCACTTCAGGTCGGCCTCCGTGCCCGGCCCGTACGCTGCCAGCCAGCGGCGTACCAGTGCGGTGCGCGCCTCCGCGGCCGGGGGCGCCTCGGCCACCGTGCCCGGAGCTCAGCGGTACTGACTGCTCGTCCAGCCGCCCAGCGGCCTTCTGCGGACGATGCGGCCCTCCGCGGCCAGCACCCGCAGGACGCGTGTCGACACCGCCTGGGTCGCCTCGTACGGCTTGCCGCGGGCCACCACGACCTGCTCGCGCAGCCCGGGCACGTCGGAGGCGAGTTGCGCGGCCGTCGCCTCGCCGCGTCCGGCCAGCGCGGCGAGCACGGAGCGCTCCAGCTCCGCCAGCCACCCCTCGTCCCAGCCGCCGCCGTCGGCCAGGAACCCGAGCAGTTTGCGCCGTTCCCGCGCGGCGATCGGCCGGGCCGCGGCCGAGAGCACCACCGGTGCCGAGGCGGTGGCGACCACGAACATCGTCCGGCGCATCGCGAGCAGCCGCGTCAGGCTCCCGTCCTCGTACAGCGCCCGGTCCAGGGCCGCGGCGCCGGGCTCGCGCATCCTGGCCGCGGCCGACAGGTAGACCGTCGCCGGGTCCGTGCCGTGCAGCGCCACCAGCGACTCGGCCACCTCCTCGGGGCCCGCCGCCCGCCGCTGCGCCGTCAGCCGGTGCCGCACCGCCATGCGCCGGCGCCGCTCCTCCGCCCCCACCGCCCGTCCCGCGTCCATGGCTCATCGTGGCACGCACCACCGACAACGCCCCCGGCAGCCTGTGACGTACATCACACTATCGGGGCGCCAAGTCGCGTAAGGACGGCGGCCGTCCGCGCTCTCCAGATGCGCCGGAACGCATCCGGAGCGCACCGCCCGCCTGCCGAGGAAGGCCATGCTGACCGACATCGACCACATCGTCAGGGCCCGTCTGCGCGGACCGCGCTCGGGGCCCGCGGGCCGCGAGACCACCGCGACCCTGCGCTACCGCCGCGACGACCCGCTCGCCGCCCGGATCACCTTCCCCGCGGAGGTCTCCCTCGACGGCGCCGAGGTGACCTGGGTGTTCGCCCGGGGGCTGATCACCACCGGCCTGTACGAGCCCGCCGGGGAGGGCGACGTCCACATTCGGCCGAGCGGGCCGGAGCACACCGCGATCGAGTTCCGCACCGAGGAGGGCACCGCGCTGGTCGAGGTGCGCACCTCCGCCCTGCGCAGCTTCCTCGCCTGGGTGTACGAGGCCGTGCCGCCCGGGCAGGAGCTGCGCCACGTCGACATGGACGCCGTCGTCGCCGCCCTCCTGGAAGGGGAGTGACCGCCCCCACGGCCATGGGGGCGGCCGTGGGGGTCAGCGCGCGAGCGGCCGGAAACCGCGCAGCCGGAGGGAGTTGCCGACCACGAAGACCGAGGAGAAGGCCATCGCGGCACCCGCGATCATCGGGTTGAGCAGCCCGGCGGCGGCCAGCGGCAGGGCCGCCACGTTGTAGCCGAAGGCCCAGAACAGGTTGCCCTTGATGGTGCCGAGGGTGCGCCGGGACAGCCGGATGGCGTCGGCGGCGACCCGCAGGTCGCCCCGGACCAGGGTCAGGTCGCTCGCCTCGATGGCGGCGTCCGTACCGGTGCCCATGGCGAGCCCGAGGTCGGCGCGGGCCAGCGCGGCGGCGTCGTTGATGCCGTCGCCGACCATGGCGACGGACCTGCCCTCCCGCTGGAGCCGCGCCACCACGGCGACCTTGTCCTCCGGCATGACGTCCGCGATCACGTCGGCGGGGTCGATGCCGACCTCGGCGGCGACCGCCCGGGCCACCGCCTGGTGGTCCCCGGTGAGCAGCACCGGGGTGAGGCCCAGCCCGCGCAGCATCCGGACGGCGTCGGCGCTGGTCGGCTTCACGGCGTCGGCGACGACGAGCACGGCCCGGGCCCGGCCGTCCCAGGCCGCCGTGACCACCGTGCTGCCGCGCGCCTCGGCCTCCGCCTTGGCGCGGGCGAGTTCCGCCGGCAGCGGTTCGGGCAGTTCCTGGCGCCCGACGGTGACCTCGTGGCCGTCGACGGTCCCCCGGACGCCGAGTCCGGGCAGCGCGCGGAAGCCCGTGACGCCGGGCAGGTCGCCGGTGCGTTCCTCCGCCGCCCGGGCGACGGCACGGGCGATGGGGTGCTCGGAGGCGTGCTCCAGGGCGCCGGCCAGGCGCAGCACCTCGTCCTCCTTCTCGCCCTCGGCCGCGTGGACGGCGGTCAGCGTCATGGCGCCGGTGGTGACCGTCCCGGTTTTGTCCAGCACGATCGTGTCGACCCGCCGGGTGGTCTCCAGCACCTCGGGCCCCTTGATGAGGATGCCGAGCTGCGCGCCCCTTCCGGTGCCGACCATCAGCGCCGTGGGGGTGGCCAGGCCGAGCGCGCACGGGCAGGCGATGATCAGCACGGCGACGGCCGCGGTGAAGGCGGCTGCCGGGCCCGAGCCGTTGCCGAGCCAGAAGCCGAGGGTCGCCAGCGCGAGTCCGATCACGACAGGGACGAACACCGCCGAGATCCGGTCGGCGAGGCGCTGCGCCGCCGCCTTGCCGTTCTGGGCGTCCTCCACCAGACGGGCCATGCGGGCCAGTTGGGTGTCGGCGCCGACCCGGGTGGCCTCCACGACCAGCCGTCCGCCGGCGTTCACCGTGGCCCCGGTGACGGCCTCGCCCGGCCCCACCTCGACGGGGACGGACTCGCCGGTGAGCATCGAGGCGTCGACCGCCGAGGTGCCCTCCCGTACGACGCCGTCGGTGGCGACCTTCTCGCCCGGCCGCACCACGAACAGGTCGCCGACGGCCAGTTCGCTCGTGGGGACGCGTACCTCACGCCCGCCGCGCAGCACGCCGACGTCCCTGGCGCCCAACTCCATCAGGGCCCGCAGCGCGGCGCCCGCCCGGCGCTTGGAGCGGGTCTCGAACCAGCGCCCGGCCAGGATGAAGGCGGTGACGCCGGAGGCGACCTCCAGGTACAGGTCGGCGGAGCCGTGGCCGGGGGCGACGGTCAGCTCGAACGGGTGCTTCAGCCCGGGCACGCCCGCGTCGCCGAGGAACAGGGCCCACACGGACCAGCCGAAGGCGGCCAGCGTGCCCATGGAGATGAGCGTGTCCATGGTGGTGGCGCCGTGCCGCAGGTTGGTCCACGCCGCGCGGTGGAAGGGCCACGCCGCGTACGCCACGACCGGTGCGGCCAGGGTCAGCGACAGCCACTGCCAGTTGCGGAATTGCAGGGCCGGGACCATGGCCATCGCGATGACGGGCACGGCGAGCACGACGGCGGTCAGCAGCCGCTGCCGCAGCGCCGTGAGCTCGCGCGGCTCGGACTCCGCGGCCTCCTCCCCGTCGCCGGGTGCGGCGGTGAGCGGCGGGGCGGGGAGCGCGGCGCTGTAACCGGTGGCCTCGACGGTGGCGATCAGGTCGCCGACGTCGATCCCGCCGCCGAACGCCACCTTCGCCTTCTCGGTGGCGTAGTTGACGGTGGCCGTGACGCCGTCCATCCGGTTGAGCTTCTTCTCGATCCTGGCCGCGCACGAGGCGCAGGTCATCCCGCCGATCGCGAGTTCGAGCTCGGTGACGCCCGCCGGGGCGGCCTGCGCGGCGATCCGCGGGGTGACCTGCTGCTGATCCGGGAGGGTCATGCCGGGCCGACCAGTTCGTAGCCCGCCTCGTCGACGGCGGCGCGGACCGCTGCCTCCTCCAGGGGCGCGTCGGAGTCGATGGTGAGCAGGCCGGTCTTGGCGTCCACCGTGATGCCGGTCACACCGGGGAGGGCCGCGACCTCCTTGCTGACCGCGGACTCGCAGTGACCGCAGCTCATCCCGGAGACGCTGTAGCTGACAGACATGGGTTCTCCTCGTGCGTTCTGTGCGTGTTCCGGTGTACGGCGTCGGGAACCGTGCCGTCCACCCACCACCAAACTATACCCCCTAGGGGTATCGCGAAAGGGGAGGGTGAGGGAGCGGGGGGCGATGTGGCGCGGGGTTCAGCGCGCCCCGGCCGCACGCCGCGCCCCCGACCCCGGCAACTCGGCACCCCGCGCCGCGCCTTGGTCGGCCGGCTGTGCCCGGCGCGGGGAGGGCTGTGGTCCGCGTACCCGGGCCGGTGTCGTGCGCGTCGCGCCGGGGCGGGGCCTTGCGGGCCTCCTCGCCGGGAGCGGGGTCCTCCAGGCCGTGTCGTCGCATGACCTCCCCCCTGCCTTCGGCCGGGGGTGCCCCCACCCAGCGCACGCCGGGGGAACCGCGGGGCCCGCCTTCCACGCGCCCCCGGCCGCACGCCGCCCGGCGCGGGGAGGGCTTTGGTCCCCGGACCCGGCTGGTGTCGTGCGCGTCGCGCCGGGGCGGGGCCTTGCGGGCCTCCTCGCCGGGAGCGGGGTCCCCTCGGGGGGCTACGGCTGATCACCGCGGCCGGGCATCGTCACCACCGCCGTCGTCGGCGGCGGCGGGTCGCGTCCACTGCCCGTCGCGGGTGCCGACTGCGCCTGAGGACGCCCCCGCGGCCGGTACGCCGTACGGGATCACGGCCGGAACCGGCGTCAGGCGCTCCGCCCGTGACGCGCGAGGACCGGGCGGGCGGCGGCCCGGCGCGTCAGAGGGGGGCGTGCCCTGGAGGCGCCCCGCCCCTCAGGCCCAGAAGCGGTTGGTGGCCTCGAGGTCGCAGACGCACTCGTCCAGGTCGGTGACCCGGTCGCCGACGATGCGGAACACGATGCCGCCCGGCTGGTCGAGGTATCCGCTCCCGCGCTCGGCGGTGACGTGGTGGAGGGACATCGCGTGCCCGCGGCCGTCGACGAGCACCTGCCGCAACTGGACGCGCATGCTGCCGTCGGTCTCCTCGGCGAGCCTGCGGTAGTAGCCGATGACCTCGTCCCGGCCCTTGTAGTGCCCGGCGAGCGGATGGTCGCCGGGGGAGTGGTGGGCCGCGTCCCCGGCCAGCAGGCCGGCCAGCGCGTCCATGTCGCCCCTGGTCAACGCCGCGTAGACCTTCTCGACCAGCATCGCGTGCGGGTGTCCCGCCATGGCCATCGCCGCCTTTCCCTGCCGTCCGTCCCCGGTGTCCGCCCGCCTCCGGGCGCTTCGACCCACCGCGGCGGCGCGCCACTCGGCCCGCCCGGGACCGACACAAGCCACCCTGGCACCGGTCCCCGGCGGGCGCACCCGCTGCGGCCCCGGAGCCGCCGGCCGTCCATCGGAAGGGGATTCGATCGTGCGCACGATCGAATCACGCGCCCAGAGCTGGTTCGTCAGCGGAATCACGCGTATGGTCGGAGCCCCCCATGGCCGAGGAGGCCCGATGTCCGTCGACCGCACCCGCCTGAAGGAACTGCTCGCGCGGGAGACCGCCGAGGCCGCCGCGAGCAATCCGAGGTCGCGCGCCGCCTACGAGGCGGCCGACCACCTCTTCGGCCGGGTGCCCATGACCTGGATGAACAAGAACGCCGGCGCCTTCCCCCGCTACCTCGCCGGCGCGCGCGGCGCGCGCGTGACCGACATAGACGGCCACGAGTACGTGGACTTCTGCCTCGGCGACACCGGCGCCATGGCCGGCCACTCCCCCGAGCCCGTGGCCGAGGCGATCGAGCGGCGCTACCGCGAACTCGGCGGCGCCACCGCGATGCTCCCCACTGAGGACGCCGAGTGGGTCGGCGCCGAACTGGCCCGCCGCTTCGGGCTGCCCCGCTGGTCGTACTCGCTGACCGCGACCGACGCCAACCGGTGGGCGATCCGCCTCGCCCGCGCCGTCACCGGACGGCGGAAGATCCTCTTCAACAGCCACTGCTACCACGGCAGCGTCGACGAGTCCCTGATCGTCACCCGCCCCGGCGGACGCGGCGGGATGAGCCGCCCCGGCAACGTGGGGGCGCCCTGCGACGTGACGCTGACCAGCCGCGTCGCGGAGTTCAACGATCTGGAGGGCCTGGAGCGGGAACTCGCCCACGGGGACGTGGCGGCCGTCCTGATGGAGCCCGCCCTCACCAACATCGGGATCGTCCTCCCGGAGCCCGGTTACCTGGAGGGCGTCCGCGAGCTCACCCGCCGGCACGGCGTGCTGCTGATCAACGACGAGACCCACACCTTCTCCGCGGGGCCCGGCGGCGCCACCGCCGCATGGTCCCTGGAGCCCGACGTCCTCACCATCGGCAAGGCCATCGCGGGCGGCGTGCCGGCCGGCGCCTACGGCCTGTCCGCCGACCTCGCCGACCGCCTGCTGTCCCGCGGCGACCTGGACCTGGTCGACATGGGCGGCGTCGGCGGCACCCTGGCCGGCAACGCGCTGTCCGTTGCCGCCATGCGCGCCACCCTCGAACACGTCCTCACCGACGACGCGTTCACCGCCATGTCCGCCCTCGCCGCCCGCTTCGAGCGGGGCGTCGCCGACGCCGTCGCCGCCCACGGGCTGCCCTGGTCGGTCAGCCGCCTCGGCGCCCGCACCGAGTACCGCTTCGCCGCGCCCGCGCCGCGCGACGGGAGCGAGTCGGCGGCCGTCTCCGACCCTGAGCTGGAGGACTTCCTGCACCTGTGGCTGGCCAACCGCGGCGTCCTCATGACGCCGTTCCACAACATGGCCCTGATGTGCCCGGCCACCACGGAGGCCGACGTCGACACCCACACCGCCCTCTTCGCCACGGCCCTGGCCGAACTGGCAGGCTGAGCCCGTGGACGACATCGACCGCGCCATCCTCCGCGAGCTCCAGAGCGACGGCCGCATCCCGTACGCGGACCTCGGCCCCAAGGTCGGGCTCTCCCCGTCCGCCGCCCGGCAGCGCCTGCAGCGGCTGATCGACGGGAAGGTCGTGCAGGTGGTGGGCGTCACCGACCCCATGGCCATGGGCGGTCAGTCGATGGCACTGCTCGGGGTCCGCGTGGACGGCGACCCGCGGGCCGTCGCGGACGCGCTGGCGGCCCGGGACGAGGTCGTCTACGCGGTCCTCACGGCCGGGCCCTATGCCCTCTTCGCCGAGGTCGTCTGCCCGGGTCCGGCCGACCTGCTGGACTTCGTCAACGACGTCGTCAGGACCGCGGAGGGCGTCGCGGGCGTGGACACCTTCCCGTACTTCGGCATCCACACCCACCGCTTCCTGTGGGACGTGGGCTGAGCGGCGGGCCCGGTCAGCCCTTCGGCACGACGCGCAGGGCGCGGTACTCGTACCCGTCCTGCGCGAAGCCCGGCGCCTCCCACTCCAGGGCCACCGACTGGCCGGTGGACAGGGTGCGGAAGCCGTTCATCTCGATGTCGCTGTAGTGGGCGAAGCAGCCTCCGGGCGTCTCCGGGCAGTCCAGCACGCCCCAGCCCTCTTCCTCGTACCACTCGCGTACGGTCGCATGCGCCATGACCGCAGCCTAAGCGGGTCCGCGCCGCGCGGCCCCGCTGCCTCCGCCGCCCGGTGTAACGCTTTCGCGGCCCGCTGCGCCCCACTCAGTAGCCACACGCGTCACACGCGGACGGGGACGACGAACGAAGGGGCACGATGAAGCAGGGCGTGAGCAGTCCACCGGCGACGGTTCTGGGTCCTCGTCTCGCCGCGGATGTCGTGTCCATGGCCAGGGAGGGTTCCCGGGTCAGGCTCGACTACTCGCTGGCCAGCCTCGGCCTGGTCGACCGTGTCATCGAGGCCATCCGCGGCGAGCAGCCGCCCCTGGAAGCCGTCGCGCCCACGCTCCGCGGCTTCGGCGCCTACACGGGAGAGGTGCTGGTCCGCACCGCCGGAGCGGCCTGGGTGGACTTCGACGACGAGCAGAGCGGTACATTCGGGCAGCCGTTCGGCATCCGGACGCCCGACGGGCGGGTGTGGAACCCGCTGGGCAGGGCGGTCAAGCGGTACGAGAACGGGCCGGTGGACAGCCTGCGCCTCTTCTGCCTGTCGGTGGTGGGCCGGGCCGAGGTGTGACGCCCGCCGCGCCGCGGCGCGGCGACCGGCGGCACGGGGCCATCGAGCACGAAGAGGACGCAGTGGGGAAGGCGCAGGTCCGCCGGCGCGACCGGCTGGGCGAGGAGGAACTGGGCGACGCGGTCCAGCGGGCCCGCGCCGGCGACGAGACCGCGTTCGGGGTCCTCTACCGGGAGGTCCACCCGATGCTCCTGGGCTACCTGCACGGCCTGGTCGGCGACGACGCCGAGGACGTGGCCTCCGAGACCTGGCACGACGTCGTACGGGACCTCCCCGGCTTCCGCGGCGGCGGCCAGGCCTTCCGGGGCTGGGCCGCCACCATCGCCCGGCACCGCGCCCTGGACCACCTGCGCCGCATTAAGGCCCGGCCGCGCACCGCGCCCCTGGAGGAGCGCACCGCCGAACCCACGGCACCCGAGGACGCCGGGGGCGCCGCCCTGGAGAACCTGTCCACGCGGCGCGCGCTCGACCTGATAGCGGGCCTGCCGCAGGACCAGGCCGAGGCCGTGCTGCTGCGGGTGGTGGTCGGGCTCAACGCCCCCGCCGCTGCCAAGGTCCTCGGCAAGCGCCCGGGCGCGGTGCGGACCGCCGCCCACCGGGGGCTGAAACGCCTCGCGGAGCGCCTCGACGGCGCCATGGAGAAGTGACGGACTGACGGATGAAGGACAGCCGAGCTCACGACGACCGGACCGACGGCCGCATGGACGACCGGACCGACGAGCGGACCGACGAGCGCATGGACGACCGGTTGGACGCGGCCCTGGCCGAGCGGCTCCTCGACGGGGACCCCGCCGCGGCAGGCGACGGCCGCGCGGACGCCCTCGCACGACTCCTCACCGCCGCCGCGGCACCCCTGCCGGGCGACCCCGAGCGCGAGCGCGCCGCACTGACCGCCTTCCGGGAGGCCCGGGCCGTCACGAGCGGCGGTCACGGCCGCGGACGGGCCCGCGGCGTCCGTTCCGGCCGGCGCACCCGGGCGGCGGTCGGCGGACTCGTCGCGGTCTTCGCCCTCGGCGGCGTGGCCGTCGCGGCGCAGTCCGGCTCGCTCCCCGGCCCCTTCCACTCGGGCACGGCCGGACCCCGGCCGGTGTCGCCCGCCCCGTCGCCCTCCAATCCGGCGGGGTCGGGCGGCGGTACGCGCACCGCGTCCCCGCGCGGTCCGCAGGGCGGCGGCGCCGGCGCCACGCCCACGACCCCGGACGCCGCGTCACACGGCCCGCACGCCTCCGTACCCCCGCTCGCCGCGCCGACGGACGCCGGGCTGAAGGGGCTGTGCCAGGCCTACGTCAAGGCCGCCGAGCACCACAAGAGCGTCAACGCGTCCACGCTGGCCCGGCTGGAGCGCGCCGCCGGGAGTGCCGCCGCCGTACCCGCCCACTGCGCCCGGCTCACCGGTGCCCCCGAGGTCACGCCGCCGCCGGTCCGCCCGGAGAACCAGGGGGACGGCCGGCACCCGTGACCGCCCGCGGCCGGGGGGACCTCAGCCCCACACCGAACGGAAGCCGTTGACCAGGTTGACGACCGTCCCCAGCACAAGGAACCAGCCGAAGCAGAGGTAGACCCGCCCCACCGTCCGGTTGCCCGGTGCCCGCGACGGCGCCGGGACGGGCGCCGGCGCGGACTCCCTCGGCACCGGCTCGTCGGGGGCGAGCAGGCCCCGGGCCGCGCGGCGCCACACGCGGCCCGCCCGTATGAGCACGACCGCCACCAGGCAGCAGAACGCCGCCGTCTGGAAGTAGGTGAGAGGGGATGCCAATTGCGCCGAGGCGTAGCTCTGCATGAACGCGTGACCTTCCAGGATTCCGGACGCGCCGGACCGCACACCGGCCTGCCCGTGCCGGCGGGCTGGGCGGTCGACGACGGCCCGGCCGGCGGTCTCGGCAGAGTGCCGTACGCGGTCATCTTGTGATGATCCGCAACGCAGGTCAACACCCGGAGCCCGGCGGGAAGCCGGAGTGCCGCACGGCGTAGGAGTACATGTCGAATTGCCCCATTCCCCTGAGGGGACCTCGGGGGGTTCTCCGGGCGCTCCTCGGAGGCAGCCGACGCAGTACGGCGCGGTGCCCGCCGCGCGCGCCCGCCCGGCCGACGAACACCCGCGCGCACCCGCCGGCCACCGCCGCGAGCGTGTCCCGTCGGGACACCGGTATCCCCTCGGGCAGCCCCGCGGACAGGGACTCGGGCGCCCACGGAAAAGTTCCCCGCCCGTCCAGGACGTCCCCTTGGCATGCGGATTCCGCTGGTCGCGGGACCGCCGACACCGAAGGGGACGCCGTGGACGTCGAACAGGTCATGGACTTCCTCGTCGAGCACCGGGCCCCGAACGTCGTGCCCGGCTACGTCTCCGAGCAACTCCTGTCCATGTCCTGGATCATCGACGCCGGGGACGTCGCCCGCGTCGTCCAGGTGGCCAAGCGGTGGCTGCGCTCCGACGACGCGTTCCGCGCGGCGGTGGCCATCGGCCTGGAGAACGAGACGTATCTCGCCGACTCCTGGGAGGAGATCGCCGCACTGGCCGCACCGCTCAAGGAGCGGTTCCCGTCCATGGCCGCCGACGTGGACGCGTGGATGGCACGGGCTCAGCCCGCGCACGAGCGGCTGCGCCGCGGTTCCTTCTTCGACCCGGCCCCGGAGGCCGGTTGACCGCGCGAACGGACGGTGCGCCGCCTCAGGTGGAGGCCTTGGCGATGACGCCCTCCACCTCGTCCCGCCCGAACGCCCGCATGGTCGTGCTGCGGACGTTGCCGACCGCGCCCAGCCGCAGCAGCGCCGCGGCGGCGGTCTCGTCGTCCTGCGCTTCGACGAGGGCGACGAGGTCGTAGGGCCCGACCGTCCAGAAGATGTCGACCAGCCTGCCCCCGGCCTCCCCCAGCGCGGCACCGAACGCGTCGGCCCGCCGCGCCGTGTCGGCATAGGCGCGGATCCCCTGGTCGGTCCAGCTCAGCAGCGTGATGTAGAGCGGCACGATCTCTCACCTCGACAAGGAGAAGGAGCGCCCCCTCACAGCGTAGGTGCGCCCCTGACGGGTCGCATCCGGCGCATGCGGGCCGTGGTCACCATCACCTGGGCCGGCCCGGCCCCCAGCCCCGGACTGGTCAGGGGCGGTCGCGTCGCAGAAGTCGCCGAAGAGCACGTGGACCACGAAATCGAGGTTCCCGAACTCCTCGGGCGCGAGCCACACTTCGCGCCGCCACGACGGGGTCGCGAGCGCCAGGATCGCCGGCACGACATGACGGGGCTGGTCCGCGGCGTCATCGAATGTCGCGCCGCCTGGCGTCACGGTACGGCCCGCGGGAACCCACTGACCGGGCTGGCACTCTCGACTCTGGGGACAACGGCCGCCATCGCGTACTTCCTGATCACTCACCCGGACCTGCCGATCCAGGGTTAGGCCGATGATTCGGCCGGCCCCGGCAACGACGGTTCTGTCCTCGTGCCCTCCGGGCGCACCGGACGAGGTCGCGGACTGACGCACGGGTCGAGCGGTGGCGCGGGGCCCCAAGGCGAGTGCAACCTTCGCCGGCGTAGGCGTGGACCAGGCGGACGGCGCCGACCGTCAGCCCGAGCGCTCCGACAACCGCGCTCGTGACCCTCAACACCAGGGGCGTGACCGAGGCGTTGACTTTCGGATGGATCGCCACACGGCCGTGAAGTCGCTCAGCGGTGTTGCCCACGTTGAGCGCCACCGACATCAGGACTATTCCGTACCCCAGGTCAACCAGTGCCTTGCTCCAGGCAATCATGAGTTCCCCTTCTTGCCGGGCCCGTCCTGCACGGCTGCTCGATCGGTTCCTTCCTGTGGGGCCTCGGCCGCCGCTCACTCACGCCAGACGGAGATGAGGCGCGCCACCACGGCCAGTACCAGGCCGGCCACGAGGAGGTACAGGCCAAGGCGGGCTTCGGGTACGTCCGGAGACCACACCCGCCAGGCCGACGGGGTGTAGCTGTCGGTAGCCAGGAGGGCCCCGTACGGCGTGGAGGTGAGACTGAGGGGCGAGCCGCCCTGGCTGCGTACCCACAGCAGTGCCCCTATGGTGGCGCAGGTCGCAGCTGTCGCGTACAAGGCCGTGGCGCTGCGGGGGGCCGGTCTGCTCATGGGTTCTCCCTCGTCTTCATCGGTTGTGGCGTGAGGAATCCTGCTGCCCGTGCCGGTCCGCGTTCGCAGCGGGGTCGCCATGTGCCCGCCCGGACCGGACAGCGCGCCGGTGGCCTGGACAACGCCTGCTCCGGAACATTCCACGCCGTGTCGACGGACCACGGTCAGAAGGGAGGTTCGAGATCACCGCGGCCATCGCTGTGCGGCCCCCAGTCCCAGGTCTCCTCCCGGACAGGTTCAAGATCGGAGACGTCGTGCCCCCATGCTTCGAGTGCCTTCCGGGCAACGCGCCGGTTGGGGTCGTCGCTGCTGGTGTCCAGGATGCGGCGCGCGTGCACGGCGAGCTGATCGCGGTGTTCGGTGAGCGCTGGGTGTTCGGCGAGGATGAGCGCGGCGATGACGGCGGCTTCGCGCACGTCTTCATGGCTGTCCTGCAGGAAGGGCGAGACGGCCCGATCGAGCATCGGGCGCAGGTCCCGGAAGGCCGCCACGATGGTGCCGGGGGCGAGGAAGCCAGGGAAGTACTGCTTGTTGCGCTCGACGATCTCGTCGGAGGCGTCGTAGGTCGTGGAAACCAGCCAGTTCAACAGCGTCGCGCGGATGGGGACGCTGCGGTAGGGCCGGAGGGTCATAGCCGCCGGGTGGGTGAGGATGCCGGCGATGTACATGGCGACGGGGGCGGTGGCTTCGTAGATGCTGTTCTGGTGGCCGACGAGCTCACCCAGCTCCGACAAAGCGGTGACCTGAATCTTGGCATCGGGTTCCAACAGCCGCGCGAGGATCTCGGGAAGGTCCTCACCCTTCCCGAAGGGCGTCTCGAGCGAACCCCAATCAGTCTCCGCCAGGACTACCTGGTACGGCGGCAGGTCAGGCCCGCGGGGCGCCCCGGCGTTGGAACGGTCGTGGTTCACAGGCCGAACCTAGACCAGACCTCGGACACGACCCCCTACCGAGCCGGTCACCCCGGTCTGCGTCCCTGCCGTAGCCGACTGCTGTACGGCTGAGGCTGCGGACAGCACCCCATGGGCACGACGGTCGCAGAGGCCCTGTCGGCACGTCAGCCGACTGGGACCGGTGGTGGTCGGTCACGGGCGGTGGAATGGCTGTACGGCCGTCCGGCAGCAGACGCAGCGCCCTGGGGGCGTTGTACGACGACCACTCCAAGAGCCGCCGCAGCCGCGTCGTCCCGATGCCGGCGCTGTGCATCGCACCGCTGCGGGATGCCATCAGTCACATGGACGGCCTGATCATCGGGACGTCACTGGGCTGCCAGGCCCCGCGGGCCGACCTGCCCTTACGAAGTCGCGGTACTCGTCCTGCACCAGGCCTTGGTTCACCCATCGCGTCCGGAGTGCTCCCGTGCCCTGTTCGGCCATCACCAGCGCGGCCTCTGGGTCCTCGGCGATGGCGAGGAGGTGGCCGAAAAACTCTTCCTCGGCTTCCAAGTCGAACGGCGGAAACTCGTCCACGTCACAGAAGTTCTCGTGTCCGACGTCCTCTACGGCATGGACGTAGACCTCGTAGGCCACCTTCGTCGGCCGGACCTCGACGTAGGTGACGCCGAGACGCTCGGGCGAACCGATTGGCCCAAGGAACTGTTCAACTGAACGGCCCCTTCTCAAGGCGCCGACAATGAAGGACTCCGCCAAGTAACGCACGAGCGAACACCACGGGCCCCGAATCCGGGCGACCAGTTCGCTGATCCATGAGAGCTGCACGGGCCCGCACGCCAGGGCAGGAGCGAGGGACCTCCAGCTAGGATCTCGCGGGGAGGACTTGTGACTGACGAAAACCCAACTGTAAACGAATTACTCGGCGTTCGAGGAACTGCAGGCGTGATCCTGCTGATACTTGCGCTCGTTGCCGGGGTGGTTCTCGTCCTTCTGCTGCCCTACTTGCCGGCACTCGTGGAATGGGCACTCGTGGGCGAGGAAGTTTGACGCCTACCCCGCTCCACCCGCGACCGTCCCGGGCCACGCCGACCGGAGTCCGATAGCCACGGATGCCTACCGACTGGAATGGCGAGAGCCACGACCATCCCAGCAAGACACCCCCACGCGGTCAGTCCGGAGCTCAATCTCGCGTAGTCGTCGCTCCTGGTCACACCTCATTCAACCGTCACTCGGTTCTGCTGCACGATTGACATCCGCTCTGTTCACGGTGACGAACATGGTCAGCCTTTGTGATTGCGTGAACGGCTACTGGTTGGCCGTGTGCGGGCACGGCAGTCTCGAACTCGAACCGCATGCCTAGTGGCTTGTCACGCAGCCTTGGCCGGGTAATTGGTCCAGGTGCGGATCGGTGAGTCGGGGGCGAAATTGGTTTTCGGGTCGGCGCGGGCGTTGCGCCAGCGGATGTAGGCGCCGATGGCGGCGTTCTGTTCGCCGTGGCTGCGGTGGTCGGTGCCGTTGAGGGCGAAGTAGCGCAGGGCCGCGAACTCCGATTCGATCCAGTTGAGCCACGATCCGTAGGTGGGGAGGAAGACCAGCTCGACCTGGTGGGCGGCCGCCCATGCGCGGACGTTGGGGTGCTTGTGTGGGGAGAAGTTGTCGAGCACGACGTGCAGCTTCTC
>NZ_JBIBGK010000029.1:0-101812 GCF_042956445.1 Streptomyces sp. NPDC008238
TCACCGCCCTCGTCGCCACCCACGACCCCCAGCTCCTCGCCCTCGCCGACCGCGTCCTCGAACTCCGCGACGGCCACATCATCCCCACCGACTGACCCGCGGACGGCGGGGACGTCACGCCGCGGGGGGCGGGCCCGGGACGCCGCGCGCCCGCCGCCCCGCGGCCCGGTGCAGCGCCAGGACGGACCAGCCGACCAGGACGACTCCCACCGCGCTGAACGCGGACCAGAACACCAGCGGCCCGTGCCCGACGTCACGCCGCGCCACGACCCGCTCGGGACGGTCGGCCCGGTAGACGATGGGCAGCCGGTCCCCGTGGTTGACCTGACGGCGGTTGGTGCCCCGTGGCAGCGGATGGGTCACCTCGGCGCCCGCCACGGTGAACGTCACCCACAGCCGCCCGTCGCCCGGGCCGCCGTGCGCCTCGCGGACGGTGCCCACCGTGTGCACGCCGTAGCGCACCGACAGGGTGTCCCGGGCGGCCGAGGTCAGGAGCCAGACACCCGCGGCGAGGAACAGCACACCGGCCACCAGCAGCACCAGAGGGTGGGCGGTACCCCCGCGGGCGTCCGCGGCCGAGCCCTGGTGGGTGCCCTCACCCGAGCCGTACCGGCTGCCCGCACCGGAATGCCCGCCGGAACGCCCGCCGGAGCCGCGCGCTTTCGCCCGCCGGCCGCCCCGCACCGGCCCGTCCCCTGCGCCCGCTGCCCCCATGACAGCAATTTACGGGAACCACGAGGCCGTACGGGAGAGGGAGTTCGGGACTCGTGGCGCGGGCGGCGACCCGCCTGGCACCATGGCTGCCCATGACCTCCGGGCCCGGCTTCCGCCTCGCACGCGCCGCGGTGTTCGCGGCCGTGTGCGTGACGGTGACCGGGCTCGGCCACGCCCTGATGTCCCGGGCGGTGCCGGGCTGGGCGGTCGGGTACGCGTTCGCCGCCACGACCGCCGGGGCCTGGTGGCTCGCCGGACGCCGGGAGCGCGGCGCCCTGACGGTCACGGGAGCCACGGTGGGGGCGCAGTTCGCGCTGCACGCCTGGTTCGGCCTCGCCCAGGCCTTCGCCGCCGCCCCCGCCGACGCGGGCCCGGCGTACCGTCACACGGTCGCGGCGATGGGCACGATGCCCATGTCCGCCTCCCCGGCCGGCGGCTGGACCACGGGCATGGCCGCGGCCCACGCGCTCGCCGCCGCGCTGTGCGGGCTGTGGCTGTGGCGGGGCGAGGCCGCGGTCTTCCGGGCCGGCCGCGCCCTGGCCGCGGTCCTGCTCGCCCCGCTGCGCCGGGCGGTACGCACCGTCCTCGCCCACGACCACGCCGCCCCGGCCCGCCCCGCGGCCTCCCCCCGTCCGGCGCGCCCACCGCGCCGGACACCCCTGCGGCACACGGTGGCGCGCAGGGGCCCACCGAAGCCGGCGATCAGCTGCTGACCGTCCGTCCCGCCCACCGGCGGTGACGGGCGCAGTCCGGCCTGCCCGCGCACGGCACCGTCCGCCGCGCGGCCACGCCGTCCCGCCGTCACGGCGGACCGACCTGCCGACTTCACCCGCGCCCGCGCCGTACGCGCCGGGCGCCGATCGGGGATGCACCCATGTCTTCCACACAGGAACAGACACCGACCGACGGACACGGCGGGGACGCCGCGGCCCCTGCCGGCGAAGGCGCCGCGCCGGCCGCGGACCTGTCCGGCACCACCGCGCAACCGCGGCGCTCCTGGCGCGAGGCACGCGCACTGCTCGTCCGACTGCACTTCTACGCCGGGGTGTTCGTCGCCCCCTTCCTCCTCGTCGCCGCCCTCACGGGCCTCGCCTACACCTTCACCCCGCAGTTCGACCGGCTCGCCTACGGCGACATGCTGTACACCGAGCGGCCCGACGGCCCATCGCGTCCGCTGGCCGAACAGATCACGGCCGCCAGGGCCGCCCACCCGGAGGGGACGCTCGCCTCGGTGATCACCCCGTCCGGCCCCGAGGACACCACGCGCGTCGTGCTCTCCGTCCCCGAACTGGGCGACAAGCAGCGCACGGTCTTCGTCGACCCCTCCACGGCCGAGGTGCGCGGGGAGCTGACCACGTGGTTCGGCTCGACGCCGCTGTCGACCTGGCTGGACGACCTGCACCGCAACCTCCACCTCGGGGAGACCGGCAGGCTGTACTCCGAGGTCGCCGCCAGTTGGCTGTGGGTGATCGTCGCAGGCGGGCTCGTGCTGTGGCTCGGACGCGCCCGCGGCCTGCGCGCCCCCACGGCCCGCGGTGTGCTCCTGCCCGACCGGTCCGCCCGGGGAGTGCGCCGCACCCGTACCCGGCACGCCGCCACCGGCGTGTGGCTTGCGCTCGGCCTGCTCTTCCTCAGCGCCACCGGTCTGACCTGGTCCCACTACGCCGGTGACCGCTTCGGACGGTTCCTGGACGCGGTCAAGGGGCACGCGCCCGCGCTCGACACCTCCCTGCCCGGCGCGGGAACCGGCTCCGGCCCGGCGCAGGAGGGACACGCCGGGCACGGCGGCGGCCGCTCCACGGCGGCCGCCGACCCGGCCGCCTTCGACACGGTCCTGGCCGTGGCCCGGGACGCGGGCCTGGGCGGCAGGGTCGAACTGACCCCGCCCGCCGACGCGTCGACCGCCTGGACCGTCGCCCAGGACGACGACCGGTGGCCGGTGCACTACGACCGGGTCGCCGTCGACGCCGCCCGGGGCGAGGTCACCTCCGAGAGCCGCTGGGCCGACCACCCCGCCCCGGCCAAGCTCAGCAAGCTCGGCGTCCAGGGCCACATGGGCCTGCTCTTCGGCCTGGCCAACCAGATCGTGCTGGCGGTGGTGGCGCTCGGCCTGGTCCTCGTCATCTGCTGGGGCTACCGCATGTGGTGGCAGCGCCGGCCGGTCCGTGCCGACCGCGCCGCCCCGTTCGGCCGGGCCCCCGCACGCGGCACCTGGCGCCGCCTGCCCGTGCCCGCGCTGGTCCTCGGCGTCCCCGCCGTCGCCGCCCTCGGCTGGACACTGCCCGTCCTCGGCGTGACGCTGCTCGGGTTCCTCGTCCTCGACGCCGCCGCGGGCCTCCTGCGCCGGCCGCGCACCGACTGACCCCCGCGACCCCGACCCCGGCCCGGGGACCCCTCCCGGGCCGGGTCCGGGTGTGCCTGGCTGCCGCCCGGCCACCGAGGTCGTCACGGCGCACCCGGTCTTCGTGGCCACCGGCGCCGACGGCAGGCCCCGGCCGGCGTCGGCCGAGGACGAGCGGCGTCACGCCCGGGCGCTGCGGCGCCGCGCCCTGCGCGCCGGGCGGGCGGACGCCGGCTGACCCGCGGCCCGGGTGGGGGCGCCGGTTCCGGCCGCCGCCACCCGGCCGGTGCCCTGCGGGCGGCTCCGTGCCGCCCCCAGGGGGCGCCTTGCCCGGGCCGTGGTGTTACGTATAACGTTCGCGCATGTCCCGTATCGCCCTGGTCACCCTCGTCGTCCGCGACTACGACGAGGCCATCGCCTTCTACACCGGCGCCCTCGGATTCGAGCTCGTCGAGGACGAGCCGCGCCCCGGCGGGAGCCGGTGGGTCGTCGTGCGCCCGCCCGGCGGGGCCGCCGGCAGCGGGCTGCTGCTCGCCCGCGCCAAGAACGACGCCGAGCTCTCGCGGGTCGGCGACCAGACCGGCGGACGGGTCGGCTTCTTCCTGCACACCGAGGACTTCGCGGGCGACCACGCGCGGATGCTCGCCGCGGGCGTGACCTTCCTGGAGGAGCCCCGCCACGAGGCGTACGGCTCGGTCGCCGTCTTCCAGGACCCGTACGGGAACCGCTGGGACCTCCTCCAGCCCGCCGCCACCGCCCCCACCGACCAGGAGCACACCGCGTGACCGCCCTCGACACCGACCTGATATGCCGGCTCCCCAAGGCCGTCCTCCACGACCACCTGGACGGCGGCCTGCGCCCGGCCACCCTGGTCGAACTGGCCGCGGAGACCGGCCACGCGCTGCCCGCCACCGACCCCGGCGAGCTGGCCGCCTGGTACTACGACGCGGCGAACTCCGGCGACCTCGTCCGCTACATCGCCACCTTCGAGCACACCATCGCCGTGATGGGCACCCGCGAGGGCCTGCTGCGCGTCGCCGAGGAGTACGTGCTCGACCTCGCCGCCGACGGCGTCGTCTACGGCGAGGTGCGCTACGCCCCCGAGCTGCTGGTGCACCGCGGCCTCACCCTCGCCGAGGTCGTCGAGACCGTCCAGGAGGGCCTGGCCGCCGGCATGGCGAAGGCCGCCGCCGCGGGCACGCCGGTCCGCGTGGGGACCCTGCTGTGCGCGATGCGCATGACCGACCGCAGCCGCGAGGTGGCCGGCCTCGCCGTGGCCTACCGCGACGCCGGTGTCGTCGGCTTCGACATCGCCGGGGCCGAGGACGGGTTCCCGCCCGCCGACCACCTCGCCGCCTTCGAGTACCTGCGCCGCGAGAACGTGCCCTTCACCATCCACGCGGGCGAGGCCCACGGCCTGCCCAGCATCCACCAGGCCGTGCAGGTCTGCGGCGCGCTGCGGATCGGCCACGGCGTCCGCCTCGCCGAGGACATCGTGGACGGCAAGCTCGGCCGCCTCGCGGGCTGGATACGCGACCGCCGCATCGCGCTGGAGGTCTGCCCGACCTCCAACCTCCAGACCGGCGCCGCCACCTCCATCGCCGGGCACCCCATCACCCAGCTGCGCGACCTCGGCTTCCGCGTCACCGTCAACACCGACAACCGCCTGGTCTCGGCGACCACCATGACCCGAGAGATGGAACTGCTGGTCAGCGAGGCGGGCTGGACGGCGGAGGATCTGCGCGAGGTCACCGTCAACGCGCTCAAGAGCGCGTTCCTCCCCTTCGACGAGCGGAACGCGATCATCCGCGACGTCGTCCTCCCGGGCTACGAGACCGTGCTGACCGCGGGCCGCTGACCCATGATGGGGGTACCGGGCCGGCTCGGCTCCCGGCCCGGTACCCACGTCCGCCCGAGCGCGCCGGAAATCGGGGAATCACCCGCAGACGCCGGTTACGGCGGGCGCGCCACCCATGGACGGTGGGCGTGGTCACCGGCCATCTGCACCCGCGGACGGCGACGAGACCGCACGCGGACGGACAACCGGCCCCGCTCCGGCGCCTGAACCCCAACCGCCCACCGGGCCGCAGGCTGCCGACAAGCCCTGGCCGCCCACCCTCCCCTCCGCAGCCCGCATCTTTGCGCCCGAAGGGCGCGAGACGGCGCGAGCCGAGCAACCGGCGCGGCACCCACCGGCCCGACGCCACGGTGCAGGCCGCTACGCGGCCGGTGCAGGTTCCGGGGCGGTCGGCGGTCGGCGTCGGCGGACGCGTCGCGGGAACGCTCCGCCCTTGACGGCGCCCCGTCCTGTGCGAAGGATGGCGCCCACCGATCCACCCGTCCGGCCGCAGGTCCCCAGCGGGAGCCGCCACGTGACCCCTGAGCAGCACCGTCCCCGTACCGTCCTGGCCATGCGGGCCGCCACCCGTGAGGCCGTCCTCACCGACGTGGCGCTCGGGCGGCTCTCCCGCGTCGCCCGCCTCGACCCCCCCCGTGCTCGTCGAGGACTTCGCCGACCCCGCCGTGGGGGAGGCGCTCGCCGGCGCCGAGGTGCTGCTGACGGGGTGGGGCTGCCCGGCGCTGGACGAGGCGGCGCTGGAGCGGATGCCGGCGCTGCGCGCGGTGGTCCACGCCGCGGGGTCGGTCAAGCAGCACGTCACCGACGCCGTGTGGCAGCGCGGCGTGCAGGTCTCCAGCGCGGCCGCCGCCAACGCCCTGCCGGTGGCGGAGTACACCGTCGCCGCCGTGCTGTTCTCCGGCAAGCGAGTGCTGGAGTCCGCGCGGGCCTACCGGGAGGCCCGCCGGAAACCGGCGCTCTCCGAGACGCCCGGCGGCATCGGGAACTACCGCCGCACCGTGGGGGTGGTCGGCGCCTCCCGCATCGGACGGCGGGTCGTCGAGCTGCTGCGCCCCTTCGACCTGCGCCTGCTCCTCCACGACCCCCACCTCGCTCCCGCCGAGGCGGTCGCGCTCGGCGCGGAACCGGTGGAGCTGGACCACCTGTGCCGGCGCAGCGACGTGGTCACCGTCCACGCCCCCGAACTGCCCGAGACCCGGCACCTCTTCGACGCCGCACGCCTGGCGCTGCTGAGGGACGGGGCGACGCTGGTCAACACCGCGCGCGGCTCGCTGGTCGACACCGCCGCGCTCACCGCCGAGCTGGTCTCCGGCCGGCTGCACGCCGTCCTCGACGTCACCGACCCCGAGCCGCTGCCCGCCGGCTCGCCGCTCTACGACCTGCCGAACGTCCTGCTCACCCCGCACGTCGCCGGATCCCTCGGCAACGAGCTGGCCCGGCTCGCCGACGCCGCGATCGAGGAGATCGAACGCCTCGCCCGCGGCGAGCCGCTCGCCCACGCCGTCCACCCCGACGAACTCGCACACTCCGCCTGAGAGAGGACCGCACGGCCGTCCCCGTCCGGGCCCCGGCCCGGCTCGCCGGGCAGGAAGCGGGCGGCCCCACGGGGCACACGACGCCGCCGGAACTGCCCTGGCCACCGCGACGGGGACGTCCCCCGTCACCGAAGGCGCAGGAAGTGCCGGACGTCGCCGTAACCGTCCACCGCCCGGCCGTCCACGTCCGACGGATCCGCCTCGGCACGTGCCGCCAGTGACGCCGCCAGCGCGACGGCCTCGTCGGCGAGGCGCGCGAAGCGCCGAGCGGTGTGCCCCAGGCACAGCCCGGCCAGGCCGAGAAGGGGACTTCCCGGCAGGGCCCGCGTCCCGACCCGGACGCACCAGTGCTCCACGAACCGCCGGTCGTCGTCGTTCAGCGCGCTCCCGACCAGGACGTCCGCCGCCTCGGTCTCGTGCGAGCGGTCGCGCAGGGCGCGCTCCAAGGTCTCGGCCACCACCTCGTGGGGCCGCGCGGGCGGGTTGTGGAAGACGGGACGGCGGGCACCCCGCGGGGGTACGGCAGCGTCACGGCAGGGGCTACGCGCGGCCCGTGCCGCGGTAGAGGTCGAGTTCGCCGTCGAGTTCGAGGGCGAGGACGGTGGCGTACGGGTCCAGGGCGCCGGGGGAGGGGGCGTCGATCCAGGTCACTCCGGGGACCTCGTGGAGCCCGCCGGTCACGTGGTGGCCGAGCGCGGCGCCGTTGCCGACGACGGAGACGCGGCGCACGCGGTTGCGCAGGCCGCGTACCGCGATGGTCTCGCGCGGGGCGTCGAAGCACACCAGGTACAGGGTGCGGCGGTCGGCGGACAGGGTGCTGGGGCCGTAGTGGTGCCCGGCCGGCAGGCCGGCGCGGGTGCCGTACACGGCGTCGGCGTGGGCGCGGATCCAGTCGCCGAGCCCTTCCAGGCGCTCGGTCTGCTCCGGGGTGATGGTGCCGTCCTCGCGGGGCCCGACGTCCAGCAGCAGGTTGCCGCCGGCGCCGATCGTCTCCGTGAAGTAGCGGACCAACTGGCCCACCGACTTGTGGCGGTGGTCGCCGTGCTGGAAGCCCCAGGAGTCGTTGACGGTCAGGCACAGCTCCCACGGCCCGGGCGGCGGTTCGACGGGGATGCCCTGCTCGGGCGTGGCGTAGTCGCCGTGGCTGAGCATGCGCGCGTTGAGGACCGTCTCCGGGTTCCCGGCGAGGATCCGCGCGGCCAGGGCGTCCAGGCCCCACTGCTCCTCGCTGCGCTCCCACTCGCCGTCGAACCACAGCAGGTCGGGGCGGAACCGGTCGACCAGCTCGCCGACCTGGGCGTCGCGGTAGGCCAGGTAGCGCCGCCAGGCCGCCGGGTCCTCCGTGCCGTCCGCGGGCGCGACGAACCGGCTGGTCACCACGTCCGGAGTGGGCGGGTCGGGGTGGACGACGCTGGGGTAGTCCGGGTGGTTCCAGTCCGAATGGGAGTAGTAGAGACCGACCTTGAGGCCCTGCTCGCGCAGCGCCCGCGCGTACGGGTCGATCAGGTCGCGCCCGGCGGGGGTGTGCCGGACGACCGACAGGTCGCCCTGCGCGGTGTCCCACAGGGCGACGCCGTCGTGGTGCCGGGCGGTCAGCACCGCGTAACGGGCGCCCGCGCGGGCGAAGAGCCGGGCCCAGGCGTCCGGGTCGTAGTGCGCGGCGGTGAAGCCTTCGAGCTGGCGCATGTACCGCTCGTGGGGGACGTCGCCGTTGTAGAAGGCCCAGGACTCGGGGACGCCGTCGACCGCGTAGATCCCGTAGTGGACGAAGATGCCGAGCTTGGCGTCGGCGAACCACGGCTGCAGGGGCATGGCTGACGGTTCCTCGGGGATCGGGGGAGGACGGCCGCGGGTGCGGTGATACGTCGGAGGAGTCCTGTCCTCCGACCCGACCCTAAGGGGGATCGGGCCGACTGACAAGAAAGACCTCCGATGTATCACCGCACCCGCCGGTGAGACGCCCCCGCTGCTTCACCGCCCCCGAAGCTTCACCGGCCCCGCTACTTCACCGACCCCGCCATGACCCCCTCCGCGAAGTGCCGCTGGAAGGCGAAGAAGACGACCAGCGGCACGATCAGCGACAGGAAGGCGCCGGGCGCCAGTACGTCGATGTTGGCGCCGAACTGCCGCATCTGGGACTGCAGGGCGACCGTGAGCGGCTGCGATCCGGCGTCCGCGAAGATCAGCGCGACCAGCATGTCGTTCCAGACCCACAGGAACTGGAAGATGGCCAGGCTCGCGATCGCCGGACGGCCCACCGGCAGCACCAGCTTCCGGAAGATCGTCCACTCCGACCCGCCGTCCATGCGGGCGGCCTCCAGCATCTCGCGCGGGATCTCGGCGAAGTAGTTGCGCAGCAGGAAGATCGCGAACGGCAGCCCGTACGCCACGTGGAAGAGGACCACGCCCGCCGTCGTGCCGAACAGCCCGACCTCCCGGAACAGCCTGGCCACCGGCAGCAGCCCGATCTGCACCGGCACCACGAGCATGCCGACGACCACCAGGAAGACCCAGTCACGCCCCGGGAACTCCAGCCAGGCGAAGGCGTACCCGGCCAGCGCGGCGAGGACCACGACGGCGGCCGTGGCGGGCACCGAGATCAGCACGGTGTTCCAGAACGCCTGGGTGATCCCGCTGTCCCCGAGGATCGCGGAGTAGTTGTCGAAGCCCAGCGACCCGGGGTGGAGCAGAGCGCTCCACCAGCCCGAGCCGGCGTTCTCGTCGGAGCTGCGCAGCGAGGAGACGAACAGCCCCACCGTCGGGGTGAGCCAGACCAGCGCGACGACCGTCAGCAGCACTTGGACGAGCCCGCCGCGCAGCACCGAACCCAGCCGGGCCGCCACGGAGGGACGCCCGGGTGCCCGGCCGGACGGCCCGCCGGGCGGGGTCGGCGGAGCGGGGCGCGGAGCGGCGGTCTGCACGGTCATCGGTTGCTCCTGCGGAAGCGTCGGATGTTGAGGGCCATCGCGGGCAGCACGAGCAGCAGCAGGACGACGCCGATCGCGCTGCCCAGGCCCTGGTTGTTGCCGCCGCCGAAGGAGACCAGCCACATCTGCAGCGCCAGGACGTTGGCGTCCTCCAGCACCGGGCCCGGCGCGATGATGTAGACGAGGTCGAAGACCTTCATCACGTTGATCACCAGCGTCACGAAGACCACGCCCAGCACCGGCGCCAGCAGCGGCACGGTGATCCTGCGGAAGATCTGCCACTCGCTCGCGCCGTCCATCCGGGCGGCCTCCAGCGTCTCGCGCGGCAGGGAGGCGAGCCCCGCGCCGATCAGCACCATGGAGAAGCCGGTCCAGATCCACAGGTAGGCGCCGATGATGGCCGGCGTGACCAGCGTCGGCCCGAGCCAGTCGATGCCCGCGTACGGCTCCGCGAAGTTCTTCCCGGGCAGCCGGACGCCGTAGGGGCCGTCCTTCGCGTCCGGGAAGCGGAAGGAACCGTCGTCCCCGGTGGTGGCGGTGGCGACCACCGCGCCGTTCCTGGTGAGTTCGACGGCCATGTGCGGCAGACCGCGCTCCTGCGGGTCCACGGCGCCGGGCGTGCCCCCGCCGCCCGGCACGAAGTCCAGGTAGACCACGCCGGTGACGGCGTCGTCCGAGGCCTCCGCGGGCGCCGCCGGCCGGGCCTGTGCCGGGAGCGACGCGGGCGGCAGGCCGACCAGGCCCAGGGTGACGTCCCTGCCCGGCTCCACCCGCGCGACCGCCTGGTAGCCGCCGTCACCGGACTCCTCGAGCACCTCCGTGCCGCGGGGGCGGGCGCCGGGGTAGGCCGAGGAGTCGTTGAAGGTGTCGTGGACGGCGACGGCGACCGCGTTCATCACGCCGCGCTGCGGGTCCTGGTCGTACACCAGGCGGAAGGTGATGCCCGCGGCGAGGAAGGAGACCGCCATCGGCATGAAGATCAGCAGCTTGAAGGCGGTGGCCCAGCGGATCTTCTCGGTGAGCACGGCCAGGACCAGGCCGACGCCGGTGAGCAGCCCCGGCGCCGCCACGACCCAGATCGCGGTGTTGCGGACGGCCTTGAGGCTCGCCGGGTCGCTGAACATCTCCTGGTAGTTGGCCAGCCCCACGAAGCGGTCGCCGCTCGCGTCGAACAGGCTGCGGCCGACCGAGAAGAGGATGGGGTAGCCGACGAGGGCGCCGAGCAGGGCGAGCGCCGGCAGCGCGAAGACGATCGCCGTGAGCCGGGCCCGGCGCGAACGCCGCCGGACGGCGGCCGGGGCGGTGCCGCCCGCCGGAGCGGACGGCACCTTGCGGGTGGAGGCGGACATGACCCGGCCTCAGCCCTTGTAGGCCTTGGCGGCCGCGGCCTCGAGCGCCGCCGCGGTGGCCTTCGGGTCCGACGGGTCGCGCAGGAAGTCCTGGAGGATCTTCCACTCGCCCTTGCCGGGCGTGCCGCCGAAGGCGGGCGGGGTCTGGTCCGACATGTCGAAGCGCACCGTGTCACCGGCGTCGACCAGCGACTTGGCGGCCGTGCGCAGGGTGTCGTCCGCGTAGGAGGCCGGGTCCAGTTCGGTGTTGGGGGAGAGGAAGCCGCCCGCCTTCGCCCAGATCCCCGCCGCCTCGGGGGTGGCCAGGTAGGAGATCAGCTCCATGCCGGCCTCGGCGTTCTTGCCGGACTTCAGCGCCACGGCGGCCTCGCCGCCGCCGACCACCGGGGCCGGGCCGCCGTCGACCGAGGGGAAGGGGAAGAACTTGGCGTCCTCGCCGACCTTGCCGCCCAGGTCGCCGGAGATGACACCGCCGACGAAGTCGCCCTCGTAGACCAGGCCGGCCTTGGGGCTCTTGCCGAAGACGTGCGCGACGGAGTCGGGGAAGCTGGTGGCCAGGGCGCCCTTGCGGCCGCCGGCGAGCAGGTCGTCCTCGCCGAACAACTGGCCCAGGGTGGTGAGCGCCTTGACGACCGTCGGGTCGCTCCACGGGATCTCGTGCCGGGTCAGCTTGTCGTAGTTCTCCGGGCCCGCCTGGGAGAGGTAGACGTTCTCGAACCAGTCGGTGAGCGTCCAGCCGTCGGAGCCGCCGACGGCGAAGGCGGGCAGGCCCGAGTCGGAGACCGCGCGGGCGGCGTCCAGCATCTCCGCGAAGGTCTTCGGCGGCTGCACGCCGGCCGTCTCCAGCGCGGCCGGGCTGTACCAGACCGTCGACTTGTCGGAGGTCTTGAAGTACAGGCCGTAGTAGGTGCCGTCGACCGTGCCGAAGGTCTGCCAGATCTTGGCGTAGTTCTTCTCCGCGGCGCCCTTCACCTCCGGCGACAGCGGCTGGAGCCAGCCCTTGCCCGCGAACTCCTTGAGGACGCCGGGCTGCGGCACCATCGCCACGTCCGGGGAGTCACCGCCCTCGATCTTGCTGCCCAGGACGGTCGCGAAGTTGTCGCCGGTGGAGACGTACGCCACCTTCGCCCCGGTCTTCGCGGTGAAGCCGTCCAGGACCTTCTGGAAGTTCTGCTGCTCGACGCCGGTCCAGACGGCCGCGACGGTCACCGTCTGGCCCTTGAGCTTCTGGCTGCCGGCCGCCGGCCCGGAGTCGGAGGCGGACTTGGTCTCACCGCCGCAGGCGGTGGTCGCGAGGGCCAGACCGCATATCGCGGTGGCCGCGACGAGGGTGCGCTTCATCGAGTGGTGTCCCTTCTTCGGTGGGGTGCGTTGGTGTGGTGCCGTGGTGCGGTGGGGGGTGGGGAACGGTCAGCTGCGCGCCGGGTCGTGGACCCACCAGGCGGCGGCGTTGCCCGGCAGGACCCCGGCCGGGCAGGGGGCGCTGGACAGCAGCGGCTGCCCGGGCACCGGGGCGGGGACCGGCTCGTCGCCGAAGTTGACGGCGCAGACCAGGCCCTCGCCGCGGACGAAGGCGAGCACCCCGGGCGGCGTCTCCAGCCAGCGCAGCGTCCCCTCGCCGAGCTGGGGCAGCCGGGCCCGCAGGCCCAGGGCCTCCCGGTACAGGTGCCAGAAGGAACCGGTGTCCAGCAGCGCGCGGTCGGCGCTGTGCTCGGCGAACCAGTCGGGCTGCGGCAGCCACGGCCGGGCCGTACTGCCCTCGGCGGTGAAGCCGAACGGCGAGACGTGCCCCGACCATGGCAGCGGCACCCGGCAGCCGTCGCGGACGAAACGCCGGCTGCCGGTACGGCGGAAGATCGGGTCGGTCAGCACCTCGTCCGGCAGGTCGACGACCTCGGGCAGCCCCAGTTCCTCGCCCTGGTAGACGTAGGCGGCCCCGGGCAGCGCCAGCATCAGCAGTGCGGCGGCACGTGCCCTGGCGGCACCGAAGTGCCCGGAGGGGCCGCCCGCGTAGCGCGTGACGGTCCTGACCTGGTCGTGGTTGTTGAGCACCCAGGTGACGGTGGACCCGGTGCCGGCGATGTCGCGCAGCGCCTCGGCGACGGCCGTACGGAACGCCCCCGCGTTCCAGGGCGCGCTCAGCAGGTGGAAGAAGAAGGCCTGGTGGAGCTCGTCCGGCCGGACGTAACGGGCCTGTTCGGCCGGGGTGGGCACGGAGACCTCGCCGACCAGCAGGCGCTCGCGCCCGTCGCGGGCGGTGTACTCCTCGCAGATGGCGCGCCACCGCCGCCACACCCCGTGCACCTCGGGACGGTTCCAGGCCAGCGGGTTGACGGAGTCGCGGGTCCGCTCGTCCGCCTCGGGGTCCGGGGAGTCGGGGAGGGCCGGGTGCTTGAACAGGCCGGCCGCCACGTCGATGCGGAAGCCGTCCACGCCCCGGTCCAGCCAGAAGCGCAGCACGTGCTCGAAGTGCTCGCCCACCCGCGGGTCGCGCCAGTTGAGGTCGGGCTGCTCCGGGGTGAACAGGTGCAGGTACCACTGGCCGGGGCTGCCGTCCGGTTCGGTCACCCGGGACCAGGCGGGGCCGCCGAACATCGCCCGCCAGTTGTTGGGTGGCAGTTCGCCGTGCTCGCCGCGTCCCTCGGCGAAGTGGAACAGCGACCGGGCGGGGCCGCCGGGGCCCTCCGCCAGCGCCTCGCGGAACCACGGGTGGGCGGTGGAGCAGTGGTTGGGGACGACGTCGAGGACGGTGCGCAGGCCCAGCCGGTGCGCGTCGGCGACGAGGCGGTCGAACTCGGCGAGGTCGCCGTAGAGCGGGTCGACGGCCGTGTAGTCGGAGACGTCGTAGCCGTGGTCGTGCTGCGGCGAGGGGTAGAAGGGGCTCAGCCAGATCCCGTCGACGCCCAGCCTGCGCAGGTAGGGCAGCCCCGCCCGGACGCCGGCCAGGTCGCCGACGCCGTCGCCGGTGCTGTCCAGGAAGCTGCGCACGTACACCTGGTAGACCACCGCGTCGCGCCACCAGGGGCGAACGGCGGTGAGTGCGGGGGAGGGGGCGGCGGCGGTGGAGGAACCGTCCTCCAGAGGGGCTGTGAACACCCGTCACCATTCCTGACTGCGGGCGCGCGGACGGACACGACACTGCACGCCGCGCGGGGTGGCTCGTTATGCATGCATGTTAAGTAATGGCGTCAGGAAGATGTCAACGGAGCTGCCGACAGTCGGCGCTTACTGGGGTGGTTTGTGGGGCTATCGGGCAGCGAGTGTGGGCACGCGAGAGCGTCAGCGTTACCTAACATGTATGTATGGGGGGTGGGTGCGACACCCGTGGGGCAAGAACCGCGGGATCAGCGGTCCCGCACGATCTCCCGCAGCTCGCGGTCCAGGCGCGCGACGGCCTGCTCCGGCGTGGTGTGCAGCGCCAGCGCGTCCCGGCTCACCGCCGCCACCGCCAGGCTCACCTGCTCGTAACGGGCGCTCTTGGGACGCGGCTTGGCCGCCCGCAGGCTCTGCTCCAGCACCGGCAGGTACGGATAGCGGCGCACCAGCCCCGGGTCCCGGTACAGGTCGGCCCACACCGGCGGCAGCGAGCCCTCCGTGAGCACCTGCCGCTGCACGGACTCACCCGTCATGTAGGCCATGAGGTCGGCGGCCGTCCCGGGATGCCGCGAGTGGGCGTCGACCGCGAGGTTGGACCCGCCGAGCACGCCCGTGCCCGGCCCGTCGGGGCCGGGCAGCGGCACGGCGCCGAAGCGTCCCGCGATCCGCGACCCCGGCGCCGAGGCGAGGTCGTACACGTACGGCCAGTTGCGCAGGAAGAGCAGCCGGCCGTCCTGGAACGCCCGCCGGGACTCCTCCTCCTTGAAGTGCAGCGCCTCGCGCGGGATCCAGCCCTCGCGCACACCGCGCACCAGGAAGCCCAGTCCCTCGCGCGCCGCGTCGGAGTCCACGGTGACCCGGCTGCCCTCCCCGCCGAGGATCCCGCCCCCCGCCGACTGCACGGCCTCGGTGACGTTGACCGTCAGCCCCTCGTACGGCAGCAACTGCCCCGCGTAGCCGCCGATCCGGTACTTCGGGGCGAGCGTCCGCGCCTGCTGCTCCAACTCCGCCCAGGTGCGCGGCGGCCGCAGGTGCTCCCGGTCGAGGATGTCCTTGCGGTAGTAGAGCAGCCCGGCGTTGGTGACGTACGGGACGGCGTACAGCCGCCCGCGGAACGTGGCGGTCTCCTTCACCGAGTCCAGCAGCCGCTCCATCGGCAGTCCGCGCGGGTCGACCGGCGCGATCCAGCCCGCGCCGGCGAACTCGGAGGTCCAGGCCACGTCGATGTTGAGGACGTCGAAGCGGTCGCTGCCGGAACGCAGGCTGTCGGCCATCTGCGCGCGCACCTCGTCCGCTGCCTCGGGCAGTTCGACGAGTGTCGCCCTCTCCAGGGGGTGGGCACGGTTCCAGCCGTCCAGCACGTGCTGGAGGTAGCCGGTCAGGTCGCGACCGGTGGCGAGGGTCACCGGGCCCCGGCCGGTCGTGCCGGGCGGGCCGTCGGCGGCGCGGGCGCCCTCGGAGGCGTAACCGGTCAGCAGCAGGGCAGCGGCGAGCAGGGTCCGGCCCGCGGCCCGCGGCCAGCGCATACGCTCCTCCAGGGTCCCGCTTCCGGCGACGGCGTCGTCGTCCGAAGGGACATGTATACCTGTTGGACATGCGCGATACTAGCCATTGCGGCAAGACGGCCTGCTCACCGATGATCGCGCTGATGAGCGGCCCCTAACAGGCAGGTAGTCGGGGAGGAGACGGGACGAGCGTGCGCCTTCCTCTCATGGCACTCCTCGCCAAGGGGCCCGCCCACGGTTACGAACTCAAGACGGCACTTGAGAAGCTCTTCGGTGCTGCCTATCCTCAGCCGAACATCGGCCAGATCTACGTGACGCTGGCGCGCCTGGAGAAGTCGGGGCTGATCCGGGGCGAGGACGTCACCCAGTCCGGCCGGCCCAACAAACGGATCTACGAACTCACCGACGCCGGGCGGGAGGCGGTCGCCGCCTGGTTCGAGGAGCCGTCCAGCGAGCCGCGGGTGCGCGACGAGTTCTTCATGAAGCTCGCCCTCGCCCCGGCCACCGGCATGGCCGACCAGGTCTCCCTGATCAACAAGCAGCGCCGCCACTACCTCAACCTCATGCGCGCCATGTCCCGGCTCGCCGCGGGGGAGGACCGGGACGACACCGTCGCGCAGCTGCTGATCGAGGGCGCCACGCTGCACCTGCAGGCGGACCTCGACTGGCTGGAGCGCTGCCAGGAGGAGCTGGAATGAGAAAGGCCGAGCCGCCCCCCGCGGCGCCGCACATGCTCCGGGTCGAGGGCCTGGTCAAGACGCACCGCGTGGACGGCGGCGAGGTCCGGGCCGTGCGCGGGGTCGACCTGGAGGTGCGGCCGGGCGAGTTCGTCGCCGTCACCGGCCCCTCCGGCGCCGGCAAGTCCACCCTGCTGCACCTGCTCGGCGGCCTCGAACGCCCCGACCAGGGGCGGATATGGCTGGACGGGCAGCGGGTCGACCAGCTCAGCGAGGCGCGCTGGGCGGTGCTGCGCCGGCGCGGGGTCGGCATCGTCTTCCAGTTCTTCAACCTCGTCTCCACCCTGACCGTCGCCGACAACATCGAACTGCCGGCCCTGCTCGCCGGCCGCTCGCCCCGCCAGGTGCGCGCCGCCCGCCAGGAGCTGCTGGCCGAACTCGGCCTGACCGGCAAGGAGGACAGCACCCCCGCCGACCTGTCCGGCGGCGAGCAGCAGCGGGTCGCCCTCGCCCGGGCCCTGGTCAACCGCCCGGCCCTGCTGCTGGCCGACGAGCCCACCGGCAGCCTCGACAGCAAGGGCACCCGGGAGGTGCTGCGGCTGCTGACCCGCTGCCACGAACGCGGCCAGACCATCCTGCTCGTCACGCACGACGCGAAGGTGGCCAGCGCCGCGGACCGGGTGATCAGCCTCTTCGACGGCGAGGTCGTGGACGACATCACCCTCGATGCCCTGCCGTACGCCTCGCGTCCCTCCCGCGCCGCCGCCGACGTCGTGAAGCTGCAGGGCTGACCGCCGTGCGCGCCACCGTCCGCTGGGCCCTCGCCGACCTGCGCACGCACCGCGGCCAGGCCCTGTCCATCGTCCTGGCCACCGCGGGCATCACCGCGGCGCTGCTGCTCTCCGTCGCCCTGCTGGTGTACGCGGCCAATCCCTGGCAGCGGATGTTCACCGCCACGGAGGGCGCCCACGTGTGGCTGCGCACGGACGGCGGCGCCGACACCCGGACGCTGTCCCGGATCGACGGGGTCACCGCGGTCTCCGGTCCCTTCCGCACCCTGACCGTCACCGCGCAGCACGGCCGCGAGAAGGCCGTCCTCGACCTGCGGGCCGCGGGCACGAGCCCGCCCTCGGTGGGGCGGCCCCTGATGGACCGCGGCAACTGGCTGGGCGGCGGTGCGAACGACGGCATCGTGCTGGAGCGGTCGGTGGCGTCCGCGCTGTGGGCCGAGCCGGGGGACGAGATCAGCGTCACCCGCGAGGGACGGCGCAGCACCGTCCGCGTGGTCGGCGTCGCCGGGACGGCGGAACCCCTCTACTCCCCGGGGGACAACCCCGGTGTCGCCTGGGCGTCCCCCTCGCTGGTGAACGGCCTCGCCACCGGCCCGGCCCGTCCGGGGCAGACCGTGGGGCTGCGGCTGAGGGACCCGGCGGACACCGCCTTCGTCGTCGCGCGCGCCGTCACCGCCGTCGGCTCGGACCGGGTCACCAGCGTCGCCACCTGGCGGGAGGCCCGTGCCGACGCCGAGGGCGACAACCACCTCCTCGGGCTGTTGCTCGGCCTGTTCGGACTGGCCGCGCTGCTGGCCGCCGCGATCGCGGTGACCGGGGGCATCGCCACCCGCGTCCTGGCGTACGTCCGGGACATCTCCGTTCTGAAGGCGGTCGGCTTCACCCCGGCCCAGGTGGTCCGGATGTTCCTCGTGCAGCACGCGGTGCTGGCCACCGCGGGCGTGCTGCTCGGCGCGGTCGCCGCGGAGACGCTCGCGCCGGGCATCCCCGGGCCCATGGGGGACGCCATGGGGCTGTGGCAGGGACTGCCGCAGCACACCTGGGCCCTCCCCGGCACGGCCGCGGCGACCGTGCTGGTCATCGCCCTCGCCACGGTGCTCGCCGCCTGGCGGGCCGGCCGCGTGCCGCCGATCCCCGCCGCGCGGGGGGCCGTTCCGGGACGCCGCAGGATGTCCGGCGCCGCCCGGGCGGCACTGCGCCTGGGGGCCCCGCCCGCCCTGGTCCTCGGCTGCCGCGGGGTGCTGCACCGGCCCGCGCGCTCCGCGGCGGCCGTGGCCCGGCTCGCCCTGCCGATCCTGATGATCACCGTGGCGCTGGGCACCTGGGCCACCCTCGACCGCTTCGAGCACCACCCGGAACAACTCGGACAGGCCGGCGCGCTCACCGCCCGCCCCAACGGCCTCACCGACGAAGCCGTCCGGCGGCTGCTCGCGGGACGGCCGGAGATCACCGCGGTCCACCCGGGCGTCGAACTCCCCGCGCTCGCCCCCGGGCAGTCGCAGTCCGTCACCCTGCGGGGGATCGGCACCACCGACGACCCCTACCCCTTCGCCGTCGCCGAGGGCCGGCGTCCCGCCGGACCCGACGAGGCGCTCGCCGGACAGGGCCTGATCGACGCGCTCCACATCGAGGTCGGCCAGTGGGTCCGGGTCACCGTCGGCGACACCCCGCACATCCTGCACATCGTCGGCCGCAGCATCGAGACCGGGCACGGCGGACGCGTCATCTCGGCGCCCCTCGACGTCCTGCAGGCGCAGGACGCCTCCGTCGGGCCCTCGTACTACAGCCTGGGCCTGCGTCCCGGCGCCGACCGGGCCGCGGTGCGCGGCGCCCTCACCGAGGCCTCGCACGGCGCCCTGGAGGTGCGCGAGGTCGCCGGCCCCGGCGCCGAACTCTCCCCGGTGCGCGGCGTGATCATCGGACTGGTCACCGTGCTCGCGCTGATCGCACTGGCCGAACTGTCCACGGCGGTCGGCAGCGGCATCCGCGACCACGCCCGCGACATGCGCGCCTACCGCGCGGTGGGCCTGACGCCGCAGCAGAGCGTGGCGACCGTCGTCACCGGGGTCGGCCTGGTCGTGCTGGCCGCCGCGGTGGCCGGCGTCACCGCGGGGGTGTTCGCCTCCGACTGGCTGATCGACCTGCAGGGCGGCTCCAGCGGCGTCGGCGCGGGCATCGCCCAGGCCCCGCCCGCGGCCGCGCTCCTCCTGATCGTCGGCCTGTGCGTCGCCGCGGCGGTGGCCGTCTCCGTCCTGCCCGCGTCCCGCGCGGCGGGCGACCGCAACCCGCGGATGCTGCTCAACGCGCAGTGACGGGGCGTCCCGGCCACGGCCTCGCGTGCCGCGGGCCCGGTTGCGGCCACGGCCTCGCGCGCCGTCAGTCCGGTTGCCGCCTCGGGCGCCGGTCCCGGGCGGGCGCCGCGTCCGGTGCTGCGGGGGACCGTAATCCGCGGATGCTGCTCGACGCGCGGTGACGGGGTGCCCGGGGAGCGGCCGCGACCTTGCGCGCCTGCGGCCCGGCTGCCGCTTTGGGCGCCGGTCCTGTGCTGGTGCCGTTTCTCGTGGGGTGGGGGACCGCAACCCGCGGATGCTGCTCGACGCGCAGCGGCGGGGTGCCCCGGGCGCCGCCCCCACGTGTGTACGGTCCCCACGGAGCCCCGGCCGGGCGTCCGCGGCGCCGCACCCCGGTCGCGGGATCGTTGCTGTCCGCGCCTCGTGCGCGTTCCGCGCCCGGTGGGGGACGACACCGGACGGCGTACCCGGCGAACGGGGCCGCCGGGCATGATCCTTGGTAAGAATGGAGCGCACCGGCCGGCCCGGCTGCGCGGTCCTTGACCGCCCTGTCGGCCGTCGTCGATGCTTGCGTTGCGGCACGTGCGGAATGTGCCGTAATGGGAAACGCCCGCCTCAGGGATCCGTACCAGCCGAGGAGTACCCCATGGCCCACCAGGTCCGTGCCGTCGTCGCCCGGGAGAAGGGTTCCCCCGTCAGCCTGGAAACGATCGTCGTGCCCGATCCGGGACCGGGGGAGGCGCTGGTCCGGATCCAGGCCTGCGGGGTCTGCCACACCGACCTGCACTACCGCGAGGGCGGCATCAACGACGACTTCCCGTTCCTCCTCGGCCACGAGGCCGCCGGCATCGTGGAGTCGGTCGGCGAGGGCGTCACCGACGTCGCCCCCGGTGACTTCGTCGTCCTCAACTGGCGTGCCGTGTGCGGCCAGTGCCGTGCCTGTCTGCGCGGTCGCCCCTGGTACTGCTTCAACACCCACAACGCCAAGCAGAAGATGACGCTGCTCGACGGCACCGAGCTCTCCCCGGCCCTCGGCATCGGGGCCTTCGCCGAGAAGACCCTCGTCCACGCCGGGCAGTGCACCAAGGTCGACCCGTCCGTCTCCCCGGCCGTCGCCGGACTGCTCGGCTGCGGCGTCATGGCGGGCATCGGCGCGGCCATCAACACCGGCAGCGTCGGCCGCGGCGACTCCGTCGCCGTGATCGGCTGCGGCGGCGTCGGCGACGCGGCGATCGCGGGCGCCCGGCTGGCCGGCGCAGCGAAGATCATCGCGGTGGACATCGACGCGCGGAAGCTCGAGACGGCGAAGAAGCTGGGCGCCACGCACACCGTCAACTCCAAGGACACCGACCCCGTCGAGGCGGTCCGCGAGCTGACCGGCGGCTTCGGCGCCGACGTCGTCATTGAGGCCGTCGGCCGCCCCGAGACGTACAAGCAGGCCTTCTACGCCCGCGACCTGGCCGGCACCGTCGTCCTGGTCGGCGTGCCCACCCCCGAGATGAAGCTGGAACTGCCGCTGCTGGACGTCTTCGGCCGCGGCGGCGCGCTGAAGTCCTCCTGGTACGGCGACTGCCTGCCCTCCCGCGACTTCCCCATGCTCATCGACCTCCACCTGCAGGGCCGGCTGGACCTGGACACCTTCGTCACCGAGACCATCGCCCTGGACGAGGTGGAGAAGGCGTTCGAGCGGATGCACCACGGCGACGTGCTGCGCTCGGTGGTGGTCCTCTGATGGCCGCCCGCATCGACCACCTCGTCACCTCGGGGACCTTCTCGCTGGACGGCGGCACCTGGGACGTCGACAACAACGTCTGGATCGTCGGCGACGACACCGAGGCGATCGTCGTCGACGCCGCCCACGACGCCGACGCCATCGCCGCGGCGCTGGGCGGCCGCCGCCTGGTCGCGATCGTCAGCACCCACGCCCACAACGACCACATCGACGCCGCGCCCGCGCTCGCGGCGCGCACCGGAGCGCCGATCCTGCTGCACGGCGACGACCTGCCGCTGTGGAAGCACACCCACCCCGACCGCTCCCCGGACGGCGAGCTGACCGACGGTCAGGTCATCACGGTGGCGGGCACCGAGCTCACGGTGCTGCACACCCCCGGCCACGCGCCGGGCGCCGTCTGCCTGTACGCGCCGTCCCTCGGCACCGTCTTCACCGGCGACACCCTCTTCCAAGGCGGCCCGGGGGCCACGGGGCGGTCCTTCTCGGACTTCCCGACCATCGTCGACTCCATCCGCGAGCGGCTGCTGAGCCTCCCGCCGGACACGGTCGTCCGCACCGGCCACGGCGACAGCACCACCATCGGTGCCGAGGCACCGCATCTGGACGAGTGGATCGCCCGCGGGCACTGAGCCCGCGTGCCGCCGGACCCGCGGGGACCCGAGCCGTCCGGCCCGGGTCCCCGCGGGAGCCGGGACGCCGGCTCGGCCGGAGAGGTGCCTCCGCTCAGGCCGTGAGCACCCGCAGCGGCGCGCCGTCGCGGAAGGCCGCGACGTCCTCCACCGCCTGCCGGTAGAACACCTCGTACGTCGCCTCCGTGACGTAGCCCAGGTGCGGGGTGAGCAGCGTGCCGGGCAGGGTCCGCAGGACGTCCCCGGCGGGCAGCGGCTCGGTGTCGAACACGTCCAGCGCCGCACCGGCGATCCGCCCCTCGCGCAGTGCCGCGACGAGGGCCCCGGTGTCCACCAGCGGCCCGCGCGAGGTGTTGACCAGCAGCGCCGTGGGCTTCATCCAGCCGAGTTCCTCCGCGCCGACCAGACCCGTGCTGCGCGGGCCGAGCTTGTAGTGCACGGTGACGACGTCGGACCGTGAGAAGAGCTCCCGCTTGCCGACCGCCTGAGCGCCGCACGCGGCGGCGTGCTCCGGGTCGAGGTTGGTGCTCCAGGCCAGGACGCGCATCCCGAAGGCGGTGCCGATCGCGGCGACCCGCGCGCCCAGCCGGCCCAGGCCCACGACGCCGAGCGTCCGGCCGTGCAGGTCGCCGCCGATCGTGTGCTGCCACTCCCCGCGCCGCATCCCGGCCGCCTCCTCGGGGATGTGCCGGACCAGCGACAGGACGAGCCCCCAGGTCAGCTCCGCCGTGGCGTGCGGGACGCTCTCCGTGCCGCACACCGTCACACCGTGCCGGCGGGCCGCGTCCAGGTCGACGGACGCGTTCGCCATCCCCGTCGTCACCAGCAGCCGCAGCGCCGGCAGCGCCGCGAAGCGCTCCTCGGTGAACGGGGTGCGCTCGCGCATGGCGACCACCACGTCGAAGCCCTCCAGCGCCTCGGCCAGCTCGGCCGTACCGGCGAGGTGGTCGTGGCGGAAGACCACCTCCGCGCCCAGCGCGTCCCAGTCGGCGAACCGGTGCGCCGCCTTCTGATAGTCGTCCAGGACGGCGATGCGCATGGTGCGGTCTCCTCGGCTCGATCAGGTCGAACGGACGTGTCCGGGGGCTGTCCTAGTATCGGCTCGGACGGCGGCCGGAACCGAATGAGGGGTGGGCACGTGGAGACACCCGGCAGACGGCGCCGGCTGCGCTGGTGGCCCCGCTCGCTGTACTGGCGCCTCGCACTCGGCTTCCTCGCGATCACCACGATCGGTGTCGCGGCCGCGGACGTCTACGCCGCGCGTGCCCTCGCCGAGGGCCTGCGGAACCGGCTGGACCAGCAGCTCGCCTCCATACGCCAGGACCGCCTCGACGAGCTCGAGACCAGTTCGGACCTCAAGCCGGCCGGGGCGACCGCCGTGGTGCTGCTCACCGACGCCATCGGGAGGGTCGTGCAGCGCGAGTCCGGCGCGATGGTGGAACGGGCCGTGATCCGGCTCTCCAGCGCCGACCTGGAGCGCATGGCGACCGCCGGCCGGGCGGGCGCGGTCGGCCCGGCCCCGATGCGGGCGGTCGTGGAGAAGCTGCCCGACGGGGGCTACCTGGTGATCGCGGAGTCCACCGCGGACGACGCCGCCACCGTGCACAACCTCGTCGTCATCGAGGCGTTCTCCGGTGTGCCGCTGATCGCCGGCGTCGTGCTCGGCGCCCTCTACTTCAGCCGCCGCACCATCTCGCCGCTCAAGGAGATCACCGCCACCGCCCGCCGCTTCGCCGCCGAGGGCGCACCCTCGCAGCGGGTCTCCGCCCCGGTGTCGACCGCGGAGGTGGAGGCGCTGGCCGACGCCGTCAACGCGATGCTCGGCCGCGTCGACGAGGAGTTCAACCGCCGCCGCAAGGCCGAGGAGCAGTTGCGCGACTTCGTCGGCGCCGCCAGCCACGAACTGCGCACCCCGCTCACCGCGATCGGCGGCTACGCGCAGCTGGTGCGCTTCGGCGCCCTCGACGACCCGGCCCGCCTCGACGACGCCATGCGCCGGGTGCAGAACGAGACCCGCAGGATGTCCGCCCTCGTGGACGAGTTGCTGCTGCTCGCCCGCCTCGACCAGGGCCGTCCGCTCGAATGCCGCCCCGTCGACCTGGCCGAACTGTGCGCCGACGCGGTGGCCGACGCCCGCGTCGTCGACCCCGCCCGCCCGGTGACCCTCCTTGTGGAACCCGGGTCCCACATGGTGACCGGCGACCCCGACCGGCTCCGCCAGGTCGTCACCAACCTGCTGGCCAACGTCGCCGCGCACACCGCGCACGACGTCCCCGCAGAGGTGCGGGTCGGCCGCGAGGGCGACGAGCAGATCGTCGACGTCGTCGACGGCGGTCCCGGGATACCCGCGGACCTGCGCGAGCGGGTCTTCGAGCGCTTCTTCCGCGTCGGGGGCGGCCCCGCCCGCCCTGCCCCCGCGGACGACCGCCCCGCCCCCGGCAGCGGCCTGGGCCTGAGCATCGTCGCCGCGATCGCCGCGGCGCACGCCGGGTCGGTACGCGTGGAGCCCTCGGAGTCCGGCGCGTGGTTCCGCGTACGCCTGCCGGCGCTCACGGGGGCATGAGGGCGGCGTTGCCGGGGTCGGTCCGTCGGGCGGATCGCCGACGCGGCGCGGCGTGCCACGGGTACGCGTGCGGATCCCCGGCGCTCACGGCGCCCGGGCCGCGCCGGGTGGCGGAAGTGCGGTGAACCAGCGGCGGTGATCGGCGGCCCGGGCGAGGGCGGTCACTCCTGGCCGGCCGCTCGCCGGCGCGTGATCGCGGAGGCGGTGACGCATGGCGCGGGTCGGCGCCCCGGTCACGGGGTCGTCGGTCAGCGCGGTTGACGTGTCGGGCGAGCGTCGCGAGGGCACCCCCCCCGGCCTCCTACGGGGTGGTCGGCGGGCCCGGTGGCTCGCCGGCGCGTGATCGCGGAGGCGGTGACGCGGGGCGGGTCGGCGCCGCGGTCGCGGGGTCGTCGGTCAGCGCGGTTGACGTGTCGGGCGAGCGTAGCGAGGGCACCCCCCGGCCTCCTGCGGGGTGGTCGGCGGGCCCGGTGGCTCGCCGGCGCGTGATCGCGGAGTCGGTGACGCGGGGGAGGCGGTGACGCAGGACGGGTCGGCGCCGCGGTCGCGGGGTCGTCGGTCAGCGCGGTTGACGTGTCGGGCGAGCGTCGCGAGGGCACCCCCCCGGCCTCCTGCGGGGTGGTCGGCGGGCCCGGTGGCTCGCCGGCGCGTGATCGCGGAAGCGGTGACGCAGGACGGGTCGGCGCCGCGGTCGCGGGGTCGTCGGTCAGCGCGGTTGACGAGCGAGGCGAGCGTCCGAGGGCATCCCCCCGCCCCCCTACAGGGTGGCCGGCGGGGCCGGCCGCGTCGCGGAGCTCATTGGCGCATGATCGCGGCGACGGCGACGGCCGTGCGGAGGACCTGCAGGTCGCGTGGGCCGTCGACGCGGCGGCCGGTCAGCTCCTCGACCCGGCGCAGGCGGCGGTCGAAGAACTTGCGGCGCAGCGTGAGCAGCTCGCACGCCAGGTCGGGGTCGCCGTCGGCGGAGATCACCGCGCGCAGCGTCTCCCGCAGCACACGGTCGTCCAGCACCGGCTGCACCATGCCGACCAGCCGTTGCGCGATGTCGGGCGTCTGCGCGGCCGCGTACTCGACCAGGACGTCGTCCAGCCGGTAGACGCCGGGCCCGAAGCCCAGCGCGTCCACCACCGCGCAGATGTCGTCCACCAGCAGCTGACCGGCCGTCACCTCGTTGTACGGCTTCCAGTCCACGGCGAGCAGGGCCGTCCCGCCGAGGTCCCGGTGGATGCGGGCCGCAAGGTCGAGGGACTCCTCGGGGCGCGGCGAGGGGGTGAGCACGTACGGCCCGCGCCCCGAGGGGAGCACGGCGGTCTCGGGGCCGCCGTGGCCGCGGGCCACCGTCTCGACGTCGGCGAGGGCGCGGCCGGGCGCGCGCAGCGCCATCACGGCGTAGGCGGGCGGGGCGTGGGAGGGGCCGGGGCGCGGTGGTTCCGGGGCCGAGGCGGGGGCCTCCCGCCCGGGCCGGGCGAAGAAGCCCCGGTCCAGCTCCCGGCTCACGCGGCGCCCGGCGTCCGAGAGGCGCCGCGCGAACTCGTCGCGGGAGCGGTCGGCGGCGCCGGCCGCCCCCTGCCCGCTGGAGACCAGGATGTACTCCGTCGTCTCCCGGACGGCGACCCGCAGCGCGCTGACCGGCCGGCCGCGCGCGGCCCAGGCGACCCCCTCGCCGCGGATCCGCGCGGCGGTCTGCTCGCTCCACTGCCCCGAGCCGGAGACGACTTCTATCAGGGCGGCGAACAGCTCCCGCCGCAGCGAGGGCTCGCCTCCGCCGGAGTCGGTGAATCCCAGGTCAAGACAGGAATCCAGGCCCGTGGACACCGGTGCGTGGGTGGTCATGCGCGCAAGCCAAGCACCGGAGTATCAGAGTCACATCAAAGCCCGATCAGAGTTGGCGCAGGGTATCGACGGACGTCACGGCTGGTCCGGGATCGCCTGCTCGGTCCAGATGCACTTGCCGCCGGGGACGTAGCGGGTGCCCCAGCGCTGGCACAGCGCGGCCACCAGCTGCAGTCCGCGGCCGCCCTCGTCGGTGTCGCCGGCGTGCCGGATCCGGGGGGTGCTCAGACTGCCGTCCGACACCTCGCAGACCAGGGTGCGGCTGCGGATCAGCCGCAGGCCGATGGGGCCCTTGGCGTGCCGCACCACGTTGCCGACCAGCTCGCTGGCGATCAGCTCGGTCGTCGTGACCAGTTCGTCCAGGCCCCAGGCGTCCAGCCGGCGGCGGACGTGCTCGCGTGCCTCGCCCGCGGAGAGCGGGTCCTCGGGCAGGGACCAGGTGGCGACGTCGCCCGGCGCCAGGGCGTGCGTGCGGGCGATGAGCAGGGCCGCGTCGTCCCCCGCGTGCTGCTGGTGGGGGTCCAGGGCCGTGGCCACCTCGTCGCAGAGCCTCCCGAGCCGCTCCGCCTCGCCCCTGCGGCCCTCCGCCGGCCGCGTGTGCGCGGCGGCCTGCGCGCCGGTGAGGGCCTTCGCCAGCCCGGCCATGCCGGTGTCGATGTCCCGGCGGGAGGACTCGACCAGGCCGTCGGTGTAGAGCACCAGCAGACTGCCCTCGGGGATCTCCAGCTCCACCGTCGCGAACGGCGGCGTTGCCGCGCCCAGCGGGGCGTCCGGCGAGTGCCCGGCGAAGTGGACGGTGCCGTCGGGCAGCACCAGAGCGGGCGGCGGGTGCCCGGCCCGGGAGAAGGTGCAGGTGTGGTTGGCGGGGTCGTACACGGCGTACAGGCAGGTCGCGTAGAAGTCGTCCCCGAGGTCGCTGACCAGGTCGTTGAGGTGGGCGAGCAGTTCGTCGGGGGGCAGTTCGAGGCCGGCGAGCGTGTGCACCGCGGTGCGCAGCCGCCCCATCGTCACGGCCTCGGAGATCCCGTGCCCCATCACGTCGCCGATGACCAGCGCGACCCGGTCCGCGGAGAGCGGGATGACGTCGTACCAGTCCCCGCCGACCGTCGTCCCCTCGACGGCGGGCAGGTAGCGCGCCGCGGCGCTGACCGCCGGCAGTTCGGGCAGGAGGCGCGGCAGCAGCCCGCGCTGCAGTTCCTGCGCCCGCCCGTGCTCGGCGTCGTAGAGCCGGGCCCGCTCCAGGGCCTGGGCGACCAGTCCGCTGAGCGCGGTCAGCAGGGTGCGCTCCTCCTCGCTGAACGGGCGCGGCTCGGAGAAGGAGACGACGCAGGAGCCGACCGCCTTCCCCGAGACGATCAGCGGGAGGAAGGCCCAGGCGTGCTTCTGGGACCACTCCTGGAAGGCGATCCGGTGCGGGTACGCCTCCCGGAACTCCTTCGCGGAGGTGATGTAGCGGGGCACGCGGTCACGGATGGCGTCGGTGCTGGGGCTGCCCTCGATGAGCCGGGTCCGGCTGAGGCGTTCCATCAGGCCCGGGGGGTAGCCGACGAAGCCCACCACCCGCAGCAGGTCGCCCTCCAACGTCTTGATGATCAGCCCGGTGCCGTCGAACAGCGGCAGCACGCGGTCGGCGACGGCGGCGACGACCTCCCTGACGGTGACGGCCTCGGCGAGCGCGGTGGTGAGCCGGCCGATGTGCGCGGCGCGGTCGGCGGCGGTGCGGGCGGCGTCGGCGCGGGCCTCCTCCGCGAGCCGCCGCTCGGTGACGTCGGTGAGGTAGAGGGTCAGGCCGTCGGGCACGGGCAGGACCCGCAGGTGGTAGCGGCGCCTGCCGCCGTCCCACGCGATGTCCGCGCTGACGGTGTCGCCCTCCGCGGCCCGGTGGCACTGGGCCTCGAGCTCGGAGTCGCGCACCCCGGGCAGGTCCCACAGCACCTCCCCGACCAGGGGCCGCCGGGCCCCGAGCAGGCGTTCGGCCTGCGGGTTGGCGAAGGCTATGCGGCCGTCGTCGTCGACCGCGAGGAAGCCGTCGCTCATGTGGCGCAGGGCCCGGCCGACGGCGTCCGTCGCGACCCGGGTCTCGGTGCTGTCCCAGAGCACACCGGCCAGCCGTACGGCCTTGCCGTCCTCACCGAGCACGCTGCGGCCGCGGGCCTGCACCCAGCGGAAGCTCCCGTCCGGCCGGCGGACCCGGTACTCCCAGGCGAACCCTCCGGCGGCCCGGGCCGCCTCCTCGGCGTCGGCGATCACCCAGGGCAGGTCCTCGGGGTGGACCAGCTCCACCCAGGTCTCCAGGCGCCCGTCGTACATCTGCGGGGACATCCCGAACACGGAGCGGGCGGTCTCGTCGAGGTAGGCCTCTCCGGTGCGGACGTTCCACTCCCAGGTGCCGATGCCCACGTCGGAAGGGGTCTCCCGGGGCCCGGGCCCGGGCCCCGGGCCGCCCTCCGCCAGGCGCCAGCGTTCGCGCGACTCGACGGCCGCCGTCCGGCCCAGCCGCTCCGACACCCACGCCGCGATCGCCCGCAGCAGCCCCCACTCGCCGGGGGTCGGGGGCGCGGCGTCCGCGGTCACCACGGAGAGCGCGCCGAGCGGGCCCTCCGGGCCGGGGAGGGGGACGGCGGCGAGCCCGGATCCGCCGGGCAGCGGGCCGGGGGTCGTCCCCGTGGTGGGCAGCCACACCGGTTCGCCGTCGTTGGTCGCACGGCTGGGCGCGGTGCCGTCCTGCGGGGGGAGGAAGAGCCAGCCCCGGGTGAGGTTCCGGGGCAGACCACTGCTGGCGGCCAGCCGGAGCGGCACTCCGCCCCGGGCCTCCTGCCCGCGCAGGTGGACCAGTCCGCCCAGGCCGTTCAGCGCCGCCACGGCCTGCTGCAGCCCCAGCCGCAGCGCCTCGCGCTCGCCCTGGTCGTCGCCCGAGGACCGCAGCAGCCCGAGCCGCTCCGCTCCCGGCTGCTCGAGCGGCGCTTCAGGCTCCTGGGCGGCGGCTTCGTTGGGGATCATGCCCTCTTCTCGTCGGCTCTTCCTCCGAAAGCCAACATAGCGCCGCGCGCGGGCACCGTCAGCGCGGAGCCGTATCGCCCGCCTGGGCGGCCCTCACCAGGTAGCCCGCCCCGCGTACGGTGCGGATCAGCGACTGATCGGTGTCGCCGAGCTTGCGGCGGAGGTAGTAGATGTAGGTCTCCACGATCCCGGACTCGCCCTGGAAGCCGCAGCTCCACACGGCGTCGAGGATCTGTCCCTTGGAGACCACCCGGTCGGGGTTCTCCAGCAGGAAGCGGAGCAGCGCGAACTCGGTGGCCGAGACCTGGACCGGCCGGCCGTGCCGCCACACCTCGTGGGTGTCCGCGTCGAGCTCGACCCAGCCCGCGCGCAGCCGGCGCCCGGCGGGCTCGGGGGCCCGGCCCCGGCGCAGCAGGGCGTTCACCCGGGCCGCGACCTCGTTGATGTCGAAGGGCTTGGTGACGTAGTCGTCGCCGCCCAGCGCCAGGCCCCTGATCTTGTCCTCGACCGCGTCCCGGGCCGTGAGGAAGAGGACGGGCGCGTCGACCCGGGCGGCGCGGAGCCTGCGGCACACCTCGAAGCCGTCGAGGTCGGGAAGCCCCACGTCGAGCAGGATCACGTCGGCCGCGCGCTCGGCGGCCGCGCTCACCGCCTCCTCGCCGGTGCCGGCCGTGACGACGTCGAAGCCCAGGAACTGCAGCGCCATCGCGAGCATCGAGGCGATGCTCGCCTCGTCCTCCACGACCAGCACACGGGGCGGCTGCTGGGCCGAAACGGTCACGTTCATGCCGTGGGTCACTTCCTCCGGGCCGGATTCCGGCCGTTGTCATGCAGAAGAGGAACGGATTATGTCATTCGGTGGAACCCGGACACCCCCTGTGACCGAATCGCGACGGTCCCGCCGCCGGCACCCCGCGAGCGGCGGATGATCCCCCGTCAGGTGCGGCGTCCGGGTCTCCGGGCGATGCCTTGACAGGGGTGGGGGGCAGCTCCACACTGATGTTGCGTCAATCGCAATCCGTTCCGCCATACGCACCGAGGTGTCATGATGATTCCCGTGTGCCGGCTCGCGGACCTCCCGCGTGGCGAGGCCTTCCGGCTCGAAACCGACCCGCCCGTCGCGGTGTTCCACACCGAGGAGGGCGAGCTCTACGCCGTCGACGACACCTGCACCCACCAGGACGCGTCGCTCGCCGACGGCTGGCTGGAGGGCTGCGAGGTCGAATGCCCGCTGCACGCCTCGAAGTTCGACCTGCGGACCGGTGCGGTGGACGCGCCCCCGGCCCGGCGGCCCGTGCGGACCCACGAGGTCGTGGTCGAGGACGGCACGATCCACGTACGGCTGTCGCCGGCCGTCCCGGGGCCGCCGTCGTGCGCGGCCGGCCGGCCCGCCGGGGGAGCCGGGTGAGGACGGTCCTCGTGGTCGGCGCCTCGCTGGCGGGGCTGTCGGCCGCGCGGGCGCTGCGTGCCCGGGGGTTCGACGGGCGGCTGGTGGTCGTGGGCGAGGAGCCGCACCGGCCGTACGACCGGCCGCCGCTGTCGAAGGAGTTCCTCGCGGGACGGGCCGAGGAGCCGGCGCTGGTGCTGGAGGCGGACGGGGAGGACCTGGGGGCCGAATGGCTGCTCGGCGCACGGGCCGTGGCGCTCGCCCCGGGCGCCCGCGGCGTCCGGCTCGCGGACGGCCGCTCCGTCACCGCGGACGGCGTCGTCATCGCCACCGGGGCGGCGGCCCGTACGCTGCCCGGCGCGGCGGCCGGATCCGGGGTGCACACGCTGCGCACCCTCGACGACGCCCGGGCGCTGCGGGCCGACCTGGCACGCGGCGGGCGGCTCGTCGTCATCGGCGGGGGCTTCATCGGGGCCGAGGTCGCCTCGACCGCTTACGCCCTCGGCCTCGACGTCACTGTCGTCGAGGCCGCGCCCACCCCGCTGTCGGGGCCGCTCGGCGAGACGATGGGCGGCGTCGTGTCCGGCCTCCACGCGGACCACGGCGTACGGCTGTTGTGCGGCACGGGGGTGCGCGGGACCGAGACGGACGGCGGAGGGCGGGTGGCGGCCGTCGTCCTGGCCGACGGCCGCAGGCTCCCCGCGGACACCGTGGTCGCCGGGATCGGGGCCCGCCCGTGCGTGGACTGGCTCGCCGGGTCCGGGATCCGGCTCGGCGACGGAGTCCTCTGCGGCGCGGACGGCCGGACGAGCCTGCCGGGCGTCGTCGCCGTCGGCGACTGCGCCGCCTGGTACGACCCGGCCGCCGGGGCGCACCACCGCGTGGAGCACTGGACGGCGGCGCTGGAGCGCCCGGCCACCGCCGTCGCCGCGCTGCTCCAGGGTGGCCCGGGCGGCGCGGGTGGCGTGGGTGGCCCGGGTGGCCCGGGCGGCTCGGGCGGTCAACGGGCGCCCCGGCCGCCGTACTTCTGGTCCGACCAGTACGGCGTGCGCATCCAGTTCACGGGCCGCGCCGCGGGGGCCGACTCGGTGACGGTCGAGGAGGGCGCGCCCGAAGGGCGCGACGTGCTCGCCGTCTACCGCAGGGGTGGTGTGCCGGTGGCCGTGCTGGGGATGAACCGGCCCCGGTCGTTCACCCGTTGGCGCAAGCGGCTGGCCGCCCTCACGTCTTGACAGCACCGTACCGGCGCCACATGCTGCAGTTGCGCAGTGCACACTCCGTTGCTCATTACACAACGTCCTGCAAGGAGTGCCCGTGACCCCGACCGGCCTGCCGGACAGCCTGATCGCCACCCTCCCCGGCTCCTACTACACGGACCCGGGGATCTTCGCCCAGGAGCAGGAGCGCATCTTCGAGGCGATGTGGTTCTGCGTGGCGCGCTCCTCCGAACTCGGCAGGCCGGGCGCCTTCAGGACGGTGGACGTCGGCCGCGAGAGCATCCTGGTCACCCGCTCCCGCGACCACGCGGTGCGGGCCTTCCACAACGTGTGCCGGCACCGCGGCGCCCGGCTGCTCACCGAGGAGGGCGGCGAGGTCAGACGGGCGTTCCAATGCCCGTACCACGCCTGGACGTACGACCTGGACGGCCGGCTCGTGGCGGCCCCCAACCTCACCAAGATGCCGGACGTGGGTCGCACCGAGTTCGGGCTCGTCCCCGTGCACGTCCGCGAATGGCTGGGCTACGTGTGGGTCTGCCTGGCCGAGGACCCGCCCTCCTTCGAGGAGCAGGTGGTCGCCGAGGTCGTGACCAGGCTCGGGGACGTGGCGTCCCTGGAGCGCTACGGCATCGAGGACCTGAGGGTCGGCCGGCGGATCGTCTACGACGTCCGGGCCAACTGGAAGCTCATCGTCGAGAACTTCATGGAGTGCTACCACTGCGCCACGATCCACCCCGAACTGACCGAGGTGCTGCCGGAGTTCGCCGACGGCTACGCCGCGCAGTACTACGTCGGCCACGGCGCCGAGTTCGGTGCGGACGTCGAGGGCTTCACGGTGGACGGCTCGCCCGGCCTGGCGCGTATACCCGGGGTCTCCGCGGACCAGGACCGCCGCTACTACGCGATCACCGTCAAACCCCAGGTCTTTGTCAACCTGGTGCCGGACCACGTGATCCTGCACCGCATGTACCCGCTCGCGGTGGACCGCACGGTCGTCGAGTGCGACTGGCTCTACCTGGAGGAGGTCGTCGCCGAGGGCAGGGACCTCAGCCGCTCGGTCGAGCTCTTCGACCGGGTCAACCGCCAGGACTTCGAGGCCTGCGAGCGCTGCCAGCCCGCGATGTCCTCCCGGCTCTACGCCAAGGGCGGGGTCCTGGTCCCGAGCGAGCACCACATCGCCGGCTTCCACGACTGGGTGCACGGACGCCTCGGCACGGCTCAGCCCAGGTAGCCCATGCGGTGGCTGATCTCGGCCGCCCCGGCGACCAGCAGCGGCGCGAGTTCGCGCATGCGCTCCTGGGTGAAGCGGTACGAGGGGCCGGAGGCGCTGACGGCGGCGATGACCTCGCCGTCGCGCGAGCGGACGGGGGCGGCCATCGCGTGCAGGCCGATCTCCAGTTCCTCCAGCGTGACGGCGTACCCGCGCTCCCGGGCCCCGGCGAGGTCCTTCTCCAGCTTCGTCCGCGAGGTGAGGGTGTGCGGGGTCAGCTTCTCCAGGCCCGCGTCCGTGAGGAGTTCCGCGCGCCGCCCCGCCGGGAGGTGGGCGAGCAGGACCTTGCCGCTGGAGGTCGCGTGCAACGGGGTCAGCTGGCCGACCCAGTTGTGCGCGGTGACCGCCGCCGGTCCCCGCACCTGGTACAGGTTGATCGCGAAGTGCTTCTCCATCACGGCGATGTTGACGGTCTCGCCGATCTCCTCAGCGAGCCGCTCGCACACCGGCCGGCCCTGCTGCGTGATGTCGATGCGGCCGGTCACCGCGCCGGCCAGCCGTACGATGCCGAAGCCGAGCCGGTACTTGCCGCGTTCGCCCGCCTGCTCCACCAGGCCGCGTGCCTCCAGCGCGCCGAGCAGCCGGAACGCCGTCGACTTGTGGACCTCGATCTCGGCGGCGACCTCGCTCACGCCGGCCTCGCCGCGCCGCGCCAGGATCTCCAGCACGCTGATCGCCCGGTCGACGGACTGGACGCCGCCCGGCTGTGCACCGCTTGTTTCGGTATCTGCACTGAAGTTGCTCACAGCGAAACTATACGCGCGGTAAACAACGACGCGCCGATCCCCCGGACAGGGGCCGGGGGCGACCCCAATCCGCCATCGGGCGGGGCAAGTTGCGCCGTTCGCAACCTGGTGCGCATAGCGGCACCGTACTAGCATGCTGCGCCAGTCGACCTGTCGACCGCGCGACCGAGGCACGCCGGGCAGTCGGGACGAGTGAGACGAGTGAGACGAATGAGACGAATGAGGCGAGGCTGACATGGCTCCCGATCAGTACGACTTCGTCATCGTCGGCGGGGGCTCCGCCGGCTGCGCCCTCGCGAACCGGCTCTCCGCCGACCCCGCCAACCGCGTGCTGGTCCTGGAAGCCGGCCGTCCGGACTACCCCTGGGACGTCTTCATCCACATGCCGGCCGCGCTCACCTTCCCCATCGGCAGCCGCTTCTACGACTGGGGCTACGAGTCGGAGCCCGAACCCCACATGGGCGGGCGGCGGATCTACCACGCCCGCGGCAAGGTCCTCGGCGGCTCCAGCAGCATCAACGGCATGATCTTCCAGCGCGGCAACCCCATGGACTACGAGCGCTGGGCGAAGGACCCCGGCATGGAGCACTGGGACCACGCCCACTGCCTGCCGTACTTCCGGCGCATGGAGAACTGCCTCGCCGCCGAAGCCGACGACGCGTTCCGCGGCCACGACGGCCCGCTCGTCCTGGAGCGCGGGCCCGCCTCCAGCCCGCTCTTCCCCGCCTTCCTCGAGGCCGTCCAGCAGGCGGGCCACCGGCTCACCGACGACGTCAACGGCTACCGCCAGGAGGGCTTCGCGCCCTTCGACCGCAACGTCCACCGCGGGCGCCGGCTCTCGGCCGCCCGGGCCTACCTGGACCCGGTGCGCCGCCGCCCCAACCTGACGGTACGGACCCGGACCCTGGTCACCCGGGTCCTGTTCGAGGGCAAGCGCGCCGTCGGCGTGGAGTACGAGCGGCGCAGGGGCGTCCGCGAGCAGGTGCGCGCCCGCGAGGTCGTGCTGTGCGGCGGCGCGGTCAACTCGCCCCAGCTGCTGCAGCTTTCCGGGGTCGGCGACGCCACGCGGCTGTCGGCGCTCGGCATCGACGTCGTCCACGACCTGCCCGGCGTCGGCGAGAACCTCCAGGACCACCTGGAGGTCTACGTCCAGTACGCCTGTACCCGGCCGGTCTCCATGCAGCCGTACCTGGCCAAGTGGCGGTACCCCTTCATCGGGCTGCAGTGGCTCTTCCGCAGGGGCCCCGCCGCCACCAACCACTTCGAGGCCGGGGGCTTCGCGCGCAGCAACGAGGACGTGGACTACCCCAACCTGATGTTCCACTTCCTGCCCATCGCCGTGCGCTACGACGGCTCCGCCCCGGCCGGCGGCCACGGCTACCAGGTGCACGTGGGGCCGATGTACTCCGACGCCCGCGGCTCGGTGCGGATCAGGAGCACGGACCCGCGCGAGAAGCCCGCGCTGCGCTTCAACTACCTCTCCACCGAGCAGGACCGCCGCGAGTGGGTGGAGGCGGTGCGCGTCGCCCGGGACATCCTCGGCCAGCCCGCGCTCGCCCCCTTCAACGGCGGCGAGGTCTCGCCCGGTCCCGGCGTCGAGACCGACGAGGAGATCCTGGCGTGGGTCGCCAAGGAGGGCGAGACCGCCCTCCACCCGTCCTGCACCTGCCGGATGGGCACCGACGAGATGGCCGTGGTCGACCCGGCGAGCATGCGCGTGCACGGCACGGAAGGGCTCCGGGTGGTCGACGCGTCCGTGATGCCCTACGTGACCAACGGCAACATCTACGCGCCCGTGATGATGATCGCCGAGAAGGCGGCCGATCTGATCCTCGGCCGTGAACCGCTGCCGCCCTCGAGGACGCGGTACTACCGGCACCGCGACGTGCCCGCCAACTGACCCGACAGGCCGCCCCGTTCACGTGGTCACGTTGTGCCGTACACGCCGTGAGACCCCTTGACGGCCGGTGGCCGGTCGGACAGGGTGTTCCACCACAAGCAATTCGATGCGCTATGTGCAACGAAGCGAGGACTCCGCGCGTGGCAGACCTGTACCTGGACGGAGAGTGGCGCGAAGCGGCGGCCGGAGGCCGCCGGGAGATCCGCTGCCCCGCCGACGGAGCCCTGGTCGCCACGGTCTCCGAGGCGACCCGCGCCGACGCGGACGCCGCGGTCGCCGCCGCCCGCGCCGCCTTCGACCACGGCCCCTGGCCGCGCACCCCGGAACGCGAGCGCGGCGCCCTCCTGCTGCGCACCGCGGACATCCTGGAACGGGACGCCAAGGACGTCGCCCGCGCCGAATCCCGGGACACCGGCAAGCGGCTCGTGGAGAGCGAGTACGACGTCGCCGACGTCGTCGCCTGCCTGCGCCACTACGGCGGCGTCGCGGGGACCTCCGCCGGACGGGTGGTGGACACCGGCCGCGACGACGCCGTCAGCCGCGTGGAGTACGAGCCGGTCGGCGTCTGCGCCCTGATCACCCCCTGGAACTACCCGCTGCTGCAGGCCTCCTGGAAGGTCGCGCCCGCCCTCGTCGCCGGCAACACCTTCGTCCTCAAGCCCAGCGAGCTGACCCCCTCCACCTCCGTGCTGCTGATGCGGGCCCTGGAGGAGGCCGGACTCCCGGCGGGCGCCGGCAACCTCGTCCTCGGTGCGGGGCCCGGGGCCGGCGCCCCGCTCGCCGAACACCCCGGCGTCGACATGGTCTCCTTCACCGGCGGCCTGGGGACCGGCAGACGCGTGATGGCCGCGGCGGCCGCCACGGTCAAGAGGGTCGCCCTGGAACTCGGCGGCAAGAACCCCAACGTGGTCTTCGCCGACGCCGACTTCGAGACGGCCGTGGACTTCGCGCTCACGGCCGTCTTCCTGCACTCCGGCCAGGTCTGCTCCGCCGGGGCCCGGCTGATCGTGCAGGACACCGTGCACGACGCCTTCGTCGACGAGCTCGTACGGCGCGCCTCGGCCATCCGCCTGGGCGGCCCCTTCGACCCCGCGGCCGAGACCGGCCCGCTGATCTCCGCCGCGCACCGCGACAAGGTGGAGGCGTACGTCGCCGCCGGGATCGCCGAGGGCGCCGTGCTGCGCTGCGGCGGCACCCGACCGGCGGACCCGGCGCTCCAGGACGGCTTCTACTACCCGCCGACCGTGCTCGACGACTGCGACCAGGGCATGCGCGTCGTCCACGAGGAGTCCTTCGGGCCCGTACTGACCGTCGAGCGCTTCACGGACGAGGACGACGCCGTACGCATCGCCAACGACACCGAGTACGGCCTCGCCGGCGCCGTCTGGACGCGGGACGCCGGCCGCGCGCAGCGGGTCGCCCGCCGGCTGCGCCACGGCACCGTGTGGATCAACGACTACCACCCCTACGTGCCCCAGGCGGAATGGGGTGGCTTCGGGCACTCGGGCGTGGGCAGGGAACTGGGACCGACCGGCCTGGACGAGTACCGCGAGCCCAAGCACATCTGGCAGAACATCCGACCCAGGCCGCAGCACTGGTTCCGCGGCTGACCGCCGAAGAGAGGCCCACCGTGACCCCAGCACCGACCGACGTGCCGCAGCGGCGCGGCCCGTCCCACGACGAGGACCAGGGCCGGGACCGGGACGCGGTCATCTCCGTGCGCGGGCTGTGGAAGGTGTTCGGGCCGAAGGCCGACAGGGTCCCGGGGTCGCCGGAGCTGTGCGGGCTCGGCCGCCGCGAACTGATGGAACGCACCGGCTGCACCGCGGCCGTGCGCGAGGTCGGCTTCGACGTCGCGCCCGGCGAGGTCTTCGTCGTGATGGGCCTGTCCGGCTCCGGCAAGTCGACGCTGGTGCGCTGCCTGACCCGGCTCGTCGAACCCACCGTGGGCGGCATCGTGCTGGAGGGCGAGGACATCCGCGCCGCCGACGCCAGACGGCTGCGCGAACTGCGGCGCAACCGGTTCTCCATGGTCTTCCAGCACTTCGGCCTGCTGCCGCACCGCCGGGTCGTCGACAACGTCGCCTACGGCCTGGAGATCCGCGGCATGGGCAGGGCCGAGCGCACGAAGCGGGCCCTGGAGGTCGTCGAACTGGTGGGCCTGGCGGGCTACGAGAACTCCTACCCCGACCAGCTCTCCGGCGGCATGCAGCAGCGCGTCGGCCTGGCCCGGGCATTGGCCCAGGACCCCGGCATCCTCTTCTTCGACGAGCCGTTCTCCGCGCTCGACCCGCTGATCCGCCGCGACATGCAGAACGAGGTCATCCGCCTCCACCGCGAGGTCGGCAAGACGATGGTCTTCATCACCCACGACCTGTCCGAGGCCCTCAAGCTCGGCGACCGCATCCTCATCATGCGCGACGGCCGGACGGTGCAGTGCGGCACGGGCGACGAACTGGTCGGCGCCCCCGCCGACGACTACGTGCGCGAGTTCGTCAAGGACGTGCCGCGGGCCGACGTCCTGACGCTCCGCTGGATCATGCGCGACCCCCGGCCCGACGACGCCCTCGACGGCCCCGAGCTCGGCCCCGGCGTCGTCGTGCGCGAGGCGACGCGGGCCGTGCTCGCCGCCGAGAAACCGGTCAGGGTGGTCGAGGACGGACGGCTGCTGGGCGTCGTCGGCGACGAGGAGATCCTCGCCGTCGTCGCGGGCGCGGAAGGCGGCGCGTGATGGCCGTCGTCGCCTCCGGGACGCGGGAGCGGCCCGCGCCCGTCCGGTTGCGCCGGCCGGCCGTGGTGGCGGGCATCGTCGTGCTGTGGCTGGTGCTCTTCGCGCTGCTGCGCGGCCGGCACACGCTGGCCCTCGCGGCCGCCGATCTGACCTCGTTGCACCGCTGGTTCAACGACGTCAACGACACCATCGGCGCGGACCGCAACAGCAACCCGCTGTTCCTCTACTTCTTCAACGAGATCCGGCTGGTCATCGACACCTTGGTGACCTTCGTGCAGACCCTGGTCTCACAGCCGCCCGACGGCCGCCCGGTGCCGCAGATCGGCTGGCTCGGCGTCGTCGCGATCGCCGGCTACGTCTCCTGGGCGCTGGGCAACTGGCGGGTGGCGCTGCTGGCCGTGGCGGGCTTCACCTTCCTCGGGCTGCAGGGCCTGTGGCAGGAGAGCATGGACACCCTGGCGCTCACGCTGGCGGCGGTGCTGGTGGCGCTGCTGTTCGGCATCCCGCTGGGGGTGTGGGCCGGGCTGTCGTCGCGGGCCGCCCGGGTCGTGACACCGGTGCTCGACTTCATGCAGACCATGCCGACCTTCGTCTACCTGGCCCCGCTCACCCTCTTCTTCCTCATCGGGCCCGCCTCCGCCACCATCGCCACGCTCGTCTACGCGGCGCCGCCCGCCGTCCGCATCACCGCGCACGCGATCCGCTCGGTCCCGGCGACCACCGTGGAGGCGGCCCAGTCGCTGGGGTCCACCAGGGCGCAGACGCTCACCAAGGTGCTGCTGCCGATGTCCCGGCGCACGGTGGTGATGGGCGTCAACCAGACCATCATGGCCGCCCTGTCCATGGTGACCATCGCGGCCCTCATCGACGCGCCCGGGCTCGGCAAGACCGTCGTCCAGGCCCTGCAGTCGCTCGACGTCGGCACCGCCTTCAACGCCGGGCTCGCCATCGTCGTCATGGCCATCGTCCTGGACCGGGTGACCACCGCGGCCGCCGCCGGGACGGAACGGGCCCAGCGCTCCGGCGGGACGCCGCGCCGGTGGCGGGGGCCGCTGCTCGGCGCGGGCGCGGTCGCCGCGGCCGTCGCGGCCTGGCTGTCCCACACCTACGTCTGGGCCGCGGAGTTCCCCGGCGAGGGCGGGACGGGCCGCGCCCTGGCGAGCGCCGCCGACACCGTGACCACCTGGGCGCAGGACCATCTGTCCGGGATCACGGGCGGCATCCGCGACGTGCTCACCACGGCCCTGCTCAACCCCTTCCAGACCCTGCTCACCGACTCCCCCTGGTGGCTCACCGGCCTGGTGCTGGTGGCGCTGGGCACCGTACTCGGCGGCTACGGCGCCGGCGCCACCGCCGCGGTGTGCGTGGGGCTGCTGGTGGGCACCGGACTGTGGCAGGACGCGATGACCACGCTGGCCTCGACCGTCGTGGCAACGCTGCTGGTGATGCTGCTCGGCGTCACGGTGGGCGTGTGGATGGGCCGCAGCGCGCTCGCCGACCGGATCGTCCGGCCCGGCCTGGACGCGGCACAGGTCATGCCGCCCTTCGTCTACCTCGTGCCCTTCCTCGCGCTGTTCGGCGCGAGCCGCTTCACCGCGATCGTCGCGGCCGTCGTCTACGCCGCGCCCGTGACGATGAAGATCGTCGCGGACGGCGTGCGCGGCGTGCCGGAGACGACCGTGGAGGCGGCGACGGCCGCCGGGTCCGGCACCTGGCAGCTCGTCACCAAGGTCCAGCTGCCGATGTCGCGCGCCGCCCTGGTGCTCGCGACCAACCAGGGCCTGATCTACGTCCTGTCGATGGTCGTGGTGGGCGGCCTGGTCGGCGCGGGCGCCCTCGGCTACGACGTGGTGGCCGGCTTCTCGCAGGGCGAGCTCTACGGCAAGGGGCTGGCGGCGGGTCTCGCCATCGTCTTGCTCGGCGTGATGTTCGACCGGATCACCCAGGCCGCGGCCGGGCGCACCAGCAGGGTGCCCGGCGGGCGCTAGGCAGGAGGCGGAAGACACATGACAACACACCTGACGGCGGCCGGCCGGTCCACGCGCGGGCGTGCCGGGGCGGCCACGGCCGCGGCCCTGGCGCTCGGCCTCGTCCTGGCCGGCTGCGGCGGAGCCAAGGTCGGCGGGTCGGAGGCCGGTTCCGGCGGCTCCTCCGGCGCGTGCGGCACCTTCAACCTGGCGGTCAACCCGTGGGTCGGCTACGAGGCGGACGCGGCCGTCGTGGCGTACGTCGCCGAGGAGGAACTGGGCTGCACGGTCAAGAAGAAGGACCTCAAGGAGGAGATCGCCTGGCAGGGCTTCGGCACCGGCGAGGTCGACGCGATCCTGGAGAACTGGGGCCACGACGACCTGAAGAAGAAGTACGTCGAGCAGCAGAAGACCGCCGTCGAGGCCGGCCCGACCGGCAACAAGGGCGTGATCGGCTGGTACGTGCCGCCGTGGCTGGCGAAGGAGCACCCGGACATCACGAACTGGGAGAACCTCGACAAGTACGCCGACAGGTTCCGCACCTCGGAGTCCGGCGGCAAGGGCCAGCTCCTGGACGGTGACCCGTCGTACGTCACCAATGACGCGGCCCTGGTGAAGAACCTCAAGCTGGACTTCAAGGTCGTCTACGCGGGCAGCGAGACCGCGCTGATCCAGGCCTTCCGGCAGGCCGAGGCCAAGAAGCAGTGGCTGCTCGGCTACTTCTACGAGCCGCAGTGGTTCCTGTCGGAGGTCCCGCTCGCCAAGGTCGAGCTGCCGCCGTACGAGGCCGGCTGCGACGCCGACGCGGAGAAGGTGGCCTGCGACTACCCGGTCTACGACCTGGACAAGATCGTCAGCAAGAAGTTCGCGGCTTCCGGCAGCCCGGCCTACGACCTGGTGAAGAACTTCAACTGGACCAACGAGGACCAGAACCTCGTCGCCAAGTACATCGCCGTGGACAAGATGACGCCCGAGGCCGCCGCCGAGAAGTGGGTGAAGGCGAACCCCGGCAAGGTCGACGCCTGGATCAAGTAGCGCCGCGCCCCACCCCCTCGTCGTGCACCGACCCGTGCCCGGCGGGCTGCTCCGACAGCCCGCCGGGCACCGTCGTTCCCCGGCCCCCGCCCTCCCCTCCGGGGGCCTGCGCGAGGGCCTGCGCGCGGCCTTCTCCCGCCCCTGGCGGGCCTCTTGACACCCTCTCCGGCGCCCGGCACATTGAGTTGCGCGACCTGAATCATGTTGCGCTGACAGCAACTGGGAGGTGTGGCGATGACGGGACCCCGCGTGGTCATCATCGGAGCGGGTGTCGTGGGGGCGGCGCTGGCCGACGAACTGTCCTCGGCCGGCTGGACCGACGTCACGGTCGTCGACCAGGGACCGCTCCCCGCCACCGGCGGCTCCTCGTCCCACGCGCCGGGTCTGGTCTTCCAGGCCAACCCCTCCAAGACGATGACCGAACTCGCCCGCTACACCGTCGAGAAGCTTTGTTCCCTCGACGTCGACGGACGGCCCTGCTTCCTCCAGGTCGGCGGCCTGGAGGTGGCCACCACCCCCGAGCGCCTCGCCGAACTGCACCGCAGGCACGGCTGGCTGACGTCGTGGGGCGTCGAGGGCCGGGTCGTCGGACCCGAGGAGTGCGTCGCGCTCCACCCCCTGCTGGACCGCCGGCGCGTCCTCGGCGGGCTGTTCGTCCCCACCGACGGCCTGGCCAAGGCCGTCCTCGCCGTCGAGGCGCAGACCCGGCGCGCCGCCGCGCGCGGCGTCCGCTTCCTGGAACGCCACGAAGTCCTCGCCGTCACGCAGGACCAGGGCCGCGTCACCGGGGTCGTCACGGACCGCGGCGGCGAACTCGCGGCCGACGTCGTCGTCTGCTGCGCCGGCATCTGGGGTCCCCGGATCGCGCGGATGGCGGGCATGGAGCTGCCGCTCACCCCGCTCGCCCACCAGTTCGCCTGGACCGGTCCGGTGCCCGCGCTGGCCGGCCAGGGCGCCGAGGCCGTCCGCCCGATCCTGCGCCACCAGGACGCCGACCTCTACTACCGCGACCGCCACGACCGGATCGGCATCGGCTCCTACGGCCACCGCCCCATGCCGGTCGCCGCCGACGAGATCGCCGCGTACGGCGAGACGGATGGGATGCCGTCCGTCATGGCCTTCACCGAGGACGACTTCGCCGACGCCTGGACCGAGACCCGGTCCCTGCTCCCCGCCACCCGCGAGGCCAAGGTCGAGGAGGGCATCAACGGCCTGTTCTCCTTCACCACCGACGGCATGCCGCTGCTCGGCGAGTCACCGGGGGTGAAGGGGTTCTGGGTCGCCGAGGCCGTCTGGGTCACCCACTCGGCCGGCGTCGGCCGGGCGATGGCCGAATGGCTGGTGGACGGCCACTGCTCGTCCTTCGACCTCCACGAATGCGACGTCAACCGCTTCGAGCCGCACCAGCTCGCCCCGGACTACGTGCTCGCCCGCGGCTGCCGCAACTTCGCCGAGGTCTACGACATCGTCCACCCGCTGCAGCCCACCGGCGCCCCCCGCCCGATCCGCACCAGTCCCTTCCACCCCCGCCAGCGGGAACTGGGGGCGTTCTTCCTGGAGGCGAACGGCTGGGAGCGTCCGCAGTGGTACGAGGCCAACGCCGCGCTCGTGGAGGGCCGTTCCCTCCCCACCCCGGACGCGTGGGCGGCCCGCCACTGGTCGCCGGTCGTGGGCGCGGAGGCCCAGGCCACCCGGGAGTCCGTCGCCCTGTACGACATGACGGCGCTCAAGCGCCTGGAGGTCACCGGGCGCGGCGCCGCCGCCTTCCTGCAGCGTCTCACCACCGGCAATGTCGACAAGTCGGTGGGGTCGGTGACGTACACCCTGCTGCTGGACCACGACGGCGGCATCCGCAGCGACATCACGGTGGCCCGCCTCGGCCCCGACCTCTTCCAGGTCGGCGTCAACGGCGGCCTCGACCTCGACTGGTTCACCCGGCGGCTGCCCGGCGACGGCACCGCCGCGGTCCGCGACGTCACCGCGGGCACCTGCTGCATCGGCCTGTGGGGACCGCTCGCCCGCGAGGTCCTGCAGCCGCTCGCCGACGCCGACTTCTCCAACGAGGGCCTGAAGTACTTCCGCGCCAAGCGGGCGCACGTCGGGTCCGTGCCCGTCACGGCGATGCGGCTGTCCTACGTCGGCGAACTCGGCTGGGAGCTGTACACCACGGCGGACCTGGGCCTGAAGCTCTGGGACACCCTGCTGTCCGCGGCCCGGCCGCTGGGCGGCGTCCCCGCCGGGCGCGGGGCCTTTAACAGCCTGCGCCTGGAGAAGGGCTACCGTTCCTTCGGCACCGACATGACCTTCGAGCACGACCCGTACGAGGCCGGCCTCGCCTTCGCCGTCAAGGAGGACAAGGACGACTTCACCGGCAAGGCCGCGCTCGCCCGGCGCCGGGAGCAGGTGCGGCGCAAGCTCACCTGCCTGACCGTCGACGACCCGCACGCGACGGTGATGGGCAAGGAGCCCGTGTACGACGGCGACCGGCCCGTCGGCTACGTCACCAGCGCCGCCTACGGCTACACCATCGGCAAGGGCATCGCCTACGCGTGGCTGCCGGCGGAGCTCTCCGTGCCCGGGCGCGCCCTCGACATCGCGTACTTCGACCGGCGCGTGGCGGCGCGGGTCGCCGCGGAGCCGCTGTTCGACCCCGCCATGACCCGCCTCCGCGGCTGACGCCCCGCGGACGGCACCACGCGAGACCTCCGACGCCGCCGCTGAGAGGAAGCCCCGCGCATGAACCCGCTCACCGCCCGCCTGTCCGAGCTCGACCCCGAGGTGCACGCGGCGCTCCGCGCCGAGCTGGACCGCCAGCGCTCCACCCTGGAGATGATCGCCTCGGAGAACTTCGCGCCCGCCGCCGTCATGGAGGCCCAGGGCTCCGTCCTCACCAACAAGTACGCCGAGGGCTACCCCGGCCGCCGCTACTACGGCGGCTGCGAGCACGTCGACGTCACCGAGCGGCTCGCCGTCGACCGCGTCAAGGCCCTCTTCGGCGCCGCATACGCCAACGTCCAGCCGCACTCCGGCGCGCAGGCCAACACCGCGGTGCTCTTCGCCCTGCTGCGGCCCGGCGACACCGTGCTCGGGCTCGACCTCGCGCACGGCGGCCACCTCACCCACGGGATGCGGCTCAACTACTCCGGCAAGATGCTCGACGTCGTCCCGTACCACGTCTCGGCGACGGACCACCGGGTCGACATGGACGAGGTCGAGCGGCTCGCCAAGGAGCACCGGCCGAAGATGATCATCGCGGGCTGGTCGGCGTACCCCCGGCAGCTGGACTTCGCGGCGTTCCGCCGCATCGCCGACGAGGTGGGGGCGCTGCTCCTGGTCGACATGGCGCACTTCGCGGGCCTGGTCGCCGCCGGGCTGCACCCGAACCCCGTCCCGTACGCCCACGTCACCACCACGACCACCCACAAGACGCTCGGCGGCCCGCGCGGGGGAGTGATCCTCACCGATGACGCGGACCTCGCCAGGAAGCTGAACTCGGCGGTCTTCCCCGGCATGCAGGGTGGTCCGCTGGAGCACGTGATCGCCGCCAAGGCGGTGTCCTTCAAGGTCGCCGCGGGGGAGGAGTTCAGGGAACGCCAGGTCCGCACCCTGGCCGGTGCCCGCCTCCTCGCCGAGCGCCTGACGCGGGAGGACACCGCCCGGGCGGGCGTGTCCGTGCTCACCGGGGGCACCGACGTGCACCTCGTCCTCGTCGACCTGCGGGCCTCCGCGCTCGACGGCCGGCAGGCCGAGGACCTGCTGCACTCCGTGGGCATCACCGTCAACCGCAACGCGGTGCCCTTCGACCCGCGCCCGCCCATGGTCACCTCGGGGCTGCGGATCGGCACGCCCGCGCTGGCCACCCGCGGCTTCACCGAGGACGACTTCGCCCAGGTCGCCGACGTCGTGGCGCTCGCCCTGCGCCCGGGGCCCGACCTGTCCGCGCTGCGTGCCCGTACCGAGGCCCTGGCCGCCGCGCACCCGCTCTACCCGCACCTGCCGCAGGACGGAGACGACGCCCGATGACCCCCTGCACCCCGGGTGCCGCGCTTCCCGAGCACCCGGACTTCCTCTGGCGCACGCCCGAACCCAGACGCGGCTACGAGGTGGTCGTCGTCGGGGCGGGCGGCCACGGTCTGGCCACCGCGCACTACCTGGCGCGCGAGCACGGCATCACCGACGTCGCCGTGCTGGAGAAGGGCTGGCTCGCGGGCGGCAACATGGCCCGCAACACCACGATCATCCGCTCCAACTACCTCTGGGACGAGAGCGCCGGCATCTACGAGCACGCCCTGAAGCTGTGGGAGGGCCTGGAGGAGGAGCTGGACTACCCGATCCTCTTCTCCCAGCGCGGGGTCCTGAACCTCGCCCACAGCCTCCAGGACGTGCGCGAGGGCGTCCGCCGGGTCGAGGCCAACCTGCTGTGCGGCGTCGACGCGCAGTGGCTGGACCCCGGTCAGGTGGCCGAGGTCTGCCCGATCGTCAACACCTCCCCGGACGTCCGCTACCCGGTGCTGGGCGCGACCTACCAGCCGCGGGCGGGCATCGCCAAGCACGACCACGTCGCCTGGGGCCTGGCCCGCTCGGCCGACGCGGCCGGTATCGACCTCGTCCAGAACTGCGAGGTGACCGGCATCGACGTCCATGACGGCCGGGTCACCGGCGTACGGACGAACCTCGGGCCCATCGCCGCGGGCAAGGTGGCGCTCTGCGCGGCAGGACACTCCTCGGTGCTCGCGCGGATGGCCGGATTCGACCTCCCCCTGCAGAGCCACCCGCTGCAGGCGCTGGTGAGCGAACTGCTGGAACCCGTGCACCCCACGGTCGTCATGTCCAACGCGGTGCACGTGTACGTGAGCCAGGCCCACAAGGGCGAACTCGTCATGGGCGCGGGCATCGACGCCTACAACTCCTACACCCAGCGGGGCGCGTTCCACGTCGTCGAGCGGCAGATGGCCGCCGCGCTGGAACTCTTCCCGGTCTTCGCCCGCGCCCACCTGCTGCGCACCTGGGGCGGCATCGTCGACGTCAGCCCGGACGCGTCGCCGATCGTCGGACTCACCCCGGTGCGCGGCCTCTACCTCAACTGCGGCTGGGGGACCGGGGGGTTCAAGGCCACACCGGGCGTGGGACAGGTCTACGCGCACACCATCGCCCACGACGCCCCGCACGCCCTGGCCGAGCCCTTCTCGCTCGAACGATTCACCACCGGCGCGCTCGTCGACGAGCACGGCGCGGCCGCGGTCGCCCACTGAGGAGCCCGATCGATGCTGCTCATCCCCTGCCCCTGGTGCGGTCCCCGCGACGAGGCCGAGTTCCACTACGGCGGTCAGGCGCACCTGGCCTACCCGCCGGACCCGGCGGCCCTGACGGACGAGGAGTGGGCCCGCCACCTCTTCTTCCGCGACAACCCCAAGGGCCCCTTCGCCGAGCGCTGGATGCACGCCGCGGGCTGCCGCCGCTGGTTCGACGCGGTGCGCGACACGGCGACCAACCGCTTCGTCACCGGCGCGCCCGCCCCTTCCCCCTCCCGGTCCCGGCCGTCGCCGGCCGTGTCCCACGCGCGGACCGCCCCGGCCCCCGCCCTGCGGCCCGCGCGCGACCCCTGGCAGCCCTTCCGGCTCGCCGAGGGCGGGCGCGTCGACCGCGCCGCGCCCCTGACGTTCACCTTCGACGGCGTTACGTACACCGGCTACCGCGGGGACACCCTCGCCTCCGCGCTGCTCGCCAACGGGGTCATCGCCACCGGCACGGGCATCAGGCTGGGGCGTCCGCGCGGCATCTTCTCCGCCGGGGTGGAGGAGCCCAACGCCGTGGTGCAGATCGAGGAGCCCTTCCCCGAACCGATGCTGCCCGCGACGACCGTCGAGCTCCACGACGGGCTCGTCGCAAGAAACCTGCCCGGTCAGGGCAGGCTCGCCCCCGGTCCCGACCCGGCCCGCTACGACGCCGTCCACCACCACTGCGACCTGCTCGTCGTCGGCGCCGGCCCCACCGGGCTCGCCGCCGCCGCGACGGCGGCCGGCAGCGGGGCCCGGGTGATCGTCGTGGACGACCAGCCCGAAGCGGGCGGCAGCCTCCTCGGCAGCGGACGCCACCTGGACTGGGTCGCCGGGGCCGAGGCGCTCCTCGCCGCGGAACCCGGGGTCCGCGTCCTGCGCCGTACGACGGTTTTCGGCCACTACGACGACAACCAGGTGCTCGCCCTGGAGCGCCGCACCCACCACCTCGGCGCCGCCGCCCCCGCGCACGTCGCCCGCGAACGCGTGCACCGCGTCCGCGCCCGACGGGTCGTCCTCGCCACCGGCGCGCACGAGCGTTCCCTGGCCTTCCCCGACAACGACCGCCCGGGCGTCATGCTGGCCGGCGCCGCCCGCGCCTACGTCCGCCGGTACGGCGTCGTCCCCGGCCGCAGGGCCGTGGTGTTCACGACCAACGACGGCACCGGGGCCGTCGTCCGCGACCTGGCCGCCGCAGGCGTGGAGATCGCGGCGGTCGCCGACGCGCGCGACGGCGCGTACGTCACGGGCACCGAGGGCACGGACCGGCTGTCGGCCGTGCTGCTCGGCGACCGCCGGATCGAGGCCGACCTGCTGCTGGTCTCCGGTGGCTGGAACCCCGTCGGCCACCTCTTCGGCCAGGCGGGCGGCGCCGTGCGCTACGACGAGGCCCGCGGCACCTTCGTCCCGGTGCCCGGATCGACCCACCAGGCCGTGGAGTTCGCCACCACACCCGCCGAGGGGGTCGCGGCCGCCGGCCGGGCGCTCGCGGCCGAGGGCTTCGCACCGGGTCGGGTCGTCCTCCCGCCGCCGGACCGGGCCCCCGGGCGCGCGCCGCTCACGCTCTTCGACGTCCCCGTGACGGCCCCCGGCCCGCGCTTCGTCGACCTGCAGCGCGACGTCACCGTGGCCGACCTGCGGCGGGCCACCGAGGCCGGGATGCGCTCGGTGGAGCACACCAAGCGGTACAGCACCGCGGGCACCGCGAACGACCAGGGGAAGACCTCCGGCGTCCTGGCCTCGGGCGTCGTCGCGGGACTGCTCGGCGTGGAGGTGTCCGCGCTCGGCACGACGACGTACCGCCCCCCGTACGCGCCGGTGTCCTTCGCCGCGCTCGCGGGCCGCGACCGCGGCGCGCTCCACGACCCGGTCCGGGTGACGGCGCTGCACGGCCTCCACGTCGCCGCCGGCGCCGTCTTCGAGGACGTCGGCCAGTGGAAGCGCCCGCGCTACTACCCGCACCCCGGCGAGGACATGACGGCCGCCGTGCTGCGCGAGTGCCGGGCCGCCCGCGAGGACGTGGCCGTCATGGACGCCTCGACCCTCGGCAAGATCGACCTGCAGGGCCCGGACGCCGCGGAGTTCCTGGACCGGCTCTACACCAACCTGATGTCGACCCTGCGCCCGGGCATGATCCGCTACGGCGTCATGTGCCGACAGGACGGCATGGTCTTCGACGACGGCACCGTCATCCGGCTCGCCGAGGACCGCTTCCTCGTCACGACGACCACGGGCAACGCCGCGGCGGTCCTGGACTGGATGGAGGAGTGGCTGCAGACCGAGTGGCCGGAACTGCGCGTCCACTGCACCTCGGTGACCGAGCAGTGGGCCACAGTCGCCCTCGTGGGCCCGCGCTCCCGCGAGGTGCTGGGGGCGCTCGCCCCCGGACTGGCGGTGGGCCGGGCCGAGTTCCCCTTCATGGCCTGGCGGGACGCCACGGTGGCGGGGCTGCCGGCCCGGGTGTGCCGGATCAGCTTCTCCGGGGAGCTCGCGTACGAGGTCAACGTCCTGCCCTGGCGGGCGGCGGCCCTCTGGGAGGCGGTGCGGGCCGCCGGCGCCACCCCGTACGGCACCGAGACCATGCACGTGCTGCGCGCCGAGAAGGGCTACCCGATCGTCGGCCAGGACACCGACGGCACGGTCACCCCGCAGGACCTCGGCATGGGCTGGGTCGTGTCGAAGAAGAAGCGCGACTTCATCGGCAAGCGGTCGCACACCCGCGCCGACACCGCCCGCCCCGACCGCAAGCACCTCGTCGGCCTGCTGCCCGAGGACCCGGGTCTGCTGCTCCCCGAGGGCACCCACCTGGTCACCGGACCCACGCCGGCCGCGCCTCCCGTCAGGGCGCTGGGCCACGTCAGCTCCAGTTACCGCAGTGCCGCCCTCGGCCGCACCTTCGCGCTCGCCCTGGTCAAGGGCGGCCGGGAACGGGTGGGGCAGCGGCTGTACGCGCCCGTCGGCGGCCGTCTGGTGCCCGTGACCGTCGCCTCCCCCGTCCTCTACGACCCCGAGGGGGCCCGCCGCGATGGCTGACACCGTCACCCGCCTCAGTCCGCTGTCGGCCGCGGCCGGCCGCCTCGCCGCCGCGACCCGCGGCTCCGGCGGGGCACTGCGCCTGGCCGAACTGCCCTTCCTCGCCCAGGTCGACCTGCGCCTGGACCCCCGGGGGCCGGCCGCCGAGGCCGCCGGGACTGCCCTCGGCGCGCCGTTGCCCCTGGAGCCCTGCACGTCCGTCCGCGCCGGGGACCTGGCGGTGCTGTGGCTCGGTCCCGGTCAGTGGCTGGTGGTGGGGCCGCCCGGCGCCCAGGAGGAGCTGGAGGCCCGGCTGCGCAAGGCCGCGGGCGAGGCGCACGTCTGCGTCACCGACGTCTCCGCCCAGCGCACGACCCTGCTGGTCTCCGGCCCCCGCGCCCGCGACCTGCTGGCGCACGGCTGCTCGCTCGACCTGCACCCAGGGGTGTTCACCCCCGGCGGTTGCGCGCAGACCACGCTGGCCCGCACCCAGGTGGTGCTGGTGGCCAGGGCGGAGGTGCGGGCGGGCTTCTGGGTGCTGGTCCGCTCCTCCTTCGCCGGCTACCTCGCCGACTGGCTGCTGGACGCCGCCACGGAGTACGTGTGACGTGTACGTGTGACGTGTACGTGTGACGTGGACCGCAGGACCCCGTCTTAACTTGAATCCGTGATTCGTATTATCTAGCCTCGAAGCATGCGCCTGACGAAGTCCACCGACCTCGCGCTCCGCGCGGTGATGGCCCTCGCAGTCAAGGACGAGCCGTCCACCGCCCGGGACGTGGCCGAGGCGATGCGGGTCCCGTACTCGCACCTCGCCAAGGTCGTCGCCCGGCTGCAGCACCTGGGGGTCGTCGAGACCCGACGCGGGCGCGGCGGTGGCCTGGAGCTCACCGCCGCGGGGCGGACGGCCTCGGTCGGCCGGCTGGTGCGGGAGCTGGAAGGGGTCGGCGACGTCGTGGACTGCGAGGGCGAGACGCCCTGTCCGCTCGCCGGAGCCTGCCGCCTCCGCGGCGCGCTGCGCCGGGCGCAGGAGGCCTTCTACGCCTCCCTTGACCCGCTGACCGTCGCCGACCTGACCGCCGCGCCCACCGGACCCGTCCTGGTGGGGCTGGTCGGCTCCGGCCCGCCCGGTCCGCGGGGCTGATCCGGCCGTCGGGAACCACCCCCCGCCGGGGCGGGCCTCCGCACGCCCTTTAATGCGAATTCCAGATACCAATTAGGGAGCCGTCCATGCTCAGCGAGAAGTCCGCAGCGACCGTCCGCGCCACCCTGCCCGCCGTCGGCGGCGCGATCTCCGAGATCAGCGGGCTCTTCTACGACCGGCTCTTCGCCGCCCACCCCGAGCTGCTGAGGGACCTGTTCAACCGCGGCAACCAGGCGGCCGGCACCCAGCGCGAGGCCCTCGCCGGAGCCATCGCCCACTTCGCCACCGTCCTGGTCGAGCAGCCCGGGCAGCGCCCCGACGCGATGCTCGCCCGGATCGCCAACAAGCACGCCTCGCTCGGCATCAGCCCCGGTCAGTACCACGTCGTCCAGAAGCACCTCTTCGCCGCCATCGCCGAAGTGCTGGGCGACGCCGTCACCGAGGAGGTCGCGGCCGCCTGGGACGAGGTCTACTGGCTGATGGCCAACGCCCTCATCGCCATCGAGCAGCGGCTGTACGCCGAGCGCGACGTCCTGACCGGCGACATCTGGCGCCCCTGGGAGGTCGCCGAGAAGGTGCGGGAGACCGAGGACGTCGCCTCCTTCCGGCTCCGCCCCGCGGACGGCCTGCCGCTGCCCGACTTCGGCCCCGGCCAGTACGTCTCGGTGCGCGTCGAACTCCCCGACGGCGCCCGGCAGATCCGGCAGTACAGCCTCTCCGGCGCACCCGGCGACACCACCCGCCAGATCAGCGTCAAGCGCGAGCGCGGTCTCGCCGGGAGCCCGGACGGCGAGGTCTCGGCCCACCTCCACGACCACGTGGGCGAGGGCGCCCGCGTCGAACTCTCCGCCCCCTACGGCGACATCGTCCTCGCCGACGACGGCGGACCCCTGCTGCTCGCCTCGGCCGGCATCGGCTGCACCCCGATGCTCGCGATGCTGCACCGGCTCGCCGGCGACGGCTACGCGGCGCCCGTGACCGTCGTCCACGGCGACCGCTCGCCGGGGCACCACGCCCACTCCGCCGACCACCGCGCCCTGGCCGAGAAGCTCCCCGCGGGCAGCGCCCACTTCTGGTACGAGGACCCGGGCACCGGCGCCGGCCCCGGCGACCGTGCCGGCCGGGTCGACCTGTCCGGCGTCGAACTGCCCGAGGGCCTGCGGGCCTACCTGTGCGGCCCGCTGCCCTTCATGCGCGCCGTGCGCGCCCAGCTCATCGAGCGCGGTGTGCCCGCCTCGGCCGTGCACTACGAGGTCTTCGGCCCCGACCTGTGGCTGGCCCGCGACTGACCGGCCACACTGGTCGGATGGCGGACAAGGCGGTCAAGCGCAGCGCGGGGATCCTGCTCTTCCGCGGCACCCCGGGCGGTGCGCCCGAGGTGCTGCTGGCCCACATGGGCGGCCCGTTCTGGTCGTCCAAGGGCGACGGGGCGTGGACGATCCCCAAGGGCGAGTACGAGCCCGGCGAGACCGCAGAGGCGGCCGCCCGGCGCGAGTTCCTGGAGGAACTGGGCCTGCCGGTGCCCGCGGGCGAGCTGCTGCCGCTCGGCGAGAACCGGCAGCCCAACGGGAAGGTCGTGACCGTCTGGGCGCTGGAGGGCGACCTCGACACCGGCCTCGTGGTGCCCGGGACCTTCTCCATGGAGTGGCCCCGGGGATCCGGCCGGGTCAGGGAGTTCCCCGAGGTGGACCGGGCCGCGTGGTTCCCGCTCGGCCCGGCCGCCCACGAGAAGATCCTCTCCGCCCAGCGGACCTTCCTGGACCGCCTGCGCCGGCTGCTCGACGGCGACAGCGACAGCGTTGGCAATGGCGACGGCGGCGGCGACGGGCGGGGCGGAGCGGGTCAGGAGGCCGGGGAGGCGTAGATCGACTCGATCTGCTCCGCGTACGCGCTGACGATCGCGTTCCTGCGGAGCTTCAGGGAGGGCGTCAGCATCCCGTTCTCCACCGAGAACTCGTGCGGCAGGATGCGGAAGGCCCGGATCGACTCGGCGCGGGAGACCGCCGAGTTGGCCATCGACACCGCGCGCCGGACCTCGGCGTCCACGTCCCGCCCGGTCATGGCGGTCCGCAGCTGGACCGTCTCCCGGTCCAGGGTGATCAGCGCCGCGACGAAGGGCCTGTTGTCGCCGATCACGATGCACTGCGAGACCAGCGGATGCCACCGCAGCCGCTCCTCCAGCACCAGGGGCGCCACGCTCTTGCCGCCGCTGGTGATGATGATGTCCTTCTTCCGGCCGGTGATCGTCAGGTACCCGTCAGGGTCGAGCGAGCCCGTGTCGCCGGTCGCCATCCAGCCGCCGCGGCGCCACACCTCGCGGTTCGCGACCGGATCGGCGTGGTAGCCGGCGAACACCGTCGTCCCCCGGACCAGCACCTCGCCGTCCGGCGCGATCCGCACCGCGCTGCCCGGCAGCGGCCGGCCCACCGTGCCGAAGCGCACCTTCCCCAGCGGCTGCGCGGTCACCGCGGCCGTCGTCTCGGTGAGCCCGTACCCGTCGTAGATGGTGAGTCCGGCACCCGCGAACAGCAGCGCCAGCTCCCTGCTGAGCGGCGACCCGCCCGAGACCGTGTAGTTCACCCGCCCGCCCAGCACCTCCCGGATCCGCGCGTAGACCAGCCGGTCGAACGCCGAGTGCGCCGCCCGCAACAACGGCCCCGGTCCCGGCCCCGAGCCCAGGGCTTGCCGCTCCACGGCCTCCGCCCAGCGCACCGCCACGCCGGCGGCCCGGTCGAAGACATGGCCCCTGCCGCCCCGGGCGGCGGCGTTCCGCGCGCCCTGGATGATCTTCTCGTACACGTACGGGACGGCGAGCAGGACGGTCGGCCGGAAGGAACGGAAGGCCGGGAGGAGTTCGCCCGGCGCGAGGTCGGGCTGGTGGCCGAGCAGCACGCCCCCGCGCACCGCGCAGGTGGTCACCATCAGTCCGTAGATGTGCGACATGGGAAGGAACGCCAGCACCGACGGCCGCACCCCCGGCGGGGCGAAGATCGAGCCGTACCCGGCCAGCAGCGTGTCGCACTCGGCGGCGAGGTTGGCGTGGGTGATCAGGCAGCCCCTGGGCGGTCCCGTGGTGCCCGAGGTGTAGGCGATCACCGCCACCGACTGCGGCTCGACCGCCCAGCGCAACTGCTCCACCACCACCGGGTGCACCTGCCGGCCGAGCGCCGCCAGCCACGGGACGCACCCCGCGTCGAGCTGCCAGATCCGGCGCAGCGCGGGCAGGGTGTCGCACACGGCGCCCACCGTCATGGCGTGGTCCTCGTGCTCGACGACGATCGCCACCGCCCCCGAGTCGGCGAGGATCCACCGCACCTGCTCGGCCGAGGAGGTCGGGTACACCGGGACGATCCGGGCGCCCACCGACCACAGCGCGTAGGAGAACAGCGTCCACTCGTACCGGGTGCGGGCCATTACGGCCACCGGCTCGCCGAAGCGGATCCCCTCCGCCACCAGACCGCGGGCCAGTTCGGCCACCTCGTCCCGGAAGGCCGCGGCGCCGACCTCCTGCCAGCGGTCGCCCCCGCGCCCGTCCCGCCGGGCCAGTACGGCCGTGTCCGGGCGTTTGTCGGCCGTCTCGTACACCGAGTCGGCGAGTCCGCCCGACCGCAACTGCTCCGCCCGGGGCGGAAGGCTGAACTCGCGCACGGCGCCCCCTTCCCCGAGCCGGTGCCCCGCCGCACCGAGACGGCAGGCAGGGAAGATATCCGGCTATTGAGCCACTTGCCTAGAGGTGGTGCGGAAACGGCAGAGGCTGACGCGAACGGGTGCCTCCGGGCCGTCGCCTGGCGACGACTACGATGGCCGTAACAGGCGCGTACCCCGACCGGGACGCGACCCTTCGCATCGGGAGTGTGAGCCGTGCTGCGCACCATGTTCAAGTCCAAGATCCACCGTGCCACCGTGACCGAGGCCGACCTCCACTACGTCGGGTCCGTCACCGTGGACGCCGACCTGATGGACGCCGCCGACCTGCTGCCCGGCGAACTGGTCCACATCGTCGACATCACCAACGGCGCCCGGCTGGAGACCTACGTCATCGAGGGCCGCCGCGGCTCCGGGGTGATCGGCATCAACGGCGCCGCCGCCCACCTGGTGCACCCCGGCGACCTCGTGATCCTGATCAGCTATGCGCAGTTCGAGGACGCGCAGGCCCGTGAGCTGCGGCCGCGGGTGGTGCACGTGGACGCGGACAACCGGATCGTCGCGCTGGGCGACGACGCCTCCGAGCCGGTCCCCGGAAGCGGCACCCAGGCGAGCCCCAACGCGGTGCCGGTCGGCTGAACGTCCGTACGATCGGCTGTGCTATTGTCCGGATCCATTCGAGGTATCCGTCCAGGTGGGGTTCGGTGATCACGGACCCCGTCGGGACCGGGAGCGCGGCGTGCTGCCGTCGGCCTCCCACAGCACTCCTCGGGCCTGACGCATCAGCAGTTCACCGGGCTCCGGCGGATCGCTGGGCTGCCACGGACTTCCGTGACGGGCCCGGACACTGTCGCTCTCGGGGGTGGGCGATGAGAGCACACCTTTGTTCGGCCCGAAAGGAACTGAGTCCCATGCACGCTGGCGGCGCTGCCAGACTGCGCACCGTGACCCTGGCGGTCCTCACGCTCTCCCTGACTGCCGCGGTCACCGGCTGCGGCAACGATTCGGGCGGCCAGGGCGGCGAGGTCACCGTGGGCATCGCCCTCCCCACCACGAAGCAGACGCGGTGGATCAACGACGGCGACAACATGGAAAAGCTGTTCAAGGAGCAGGGGTACAAGACAGACAAGCAGTACGCCGAGGACAGCGTCGACAAGCAGGTCGAGCAGGTCGAGGACATGATCGACCGGGGTGACAAGCTCCTGATCATCGGCGCCGTCGACGGTTTCGAGCTGGGTGACGCGCTCCAGAAGGCGGCCCGTGCCGGTGTCAAGGTCATCGCCTACGACCGCCTGCTGCTGGGCTCCAGCAACGTGGACTACTACGCGAGCTTCGACAACTACAAGGTCGGGAAGCTCCAGGCCGACTACATCGTCCAGAAGCTCGGGCTGAAGAAGGGCGGCAACGCCGGCCCGTACAACCTCGAGGTCTTCGCCGGCGACGCCAACGACAACAACGTCCAGGGCTTCTTCAACGGCGCGATGGACACGCTGGACGAGTTCATCAAGGACGGTCAGCTGGTCGTCAAGAGCGACCAGACCCGCCTGAGCCAGGTCACCATCTTCAAGTGGGAGGCGGACATCGCCACCGAGACGATGACGACCCGCCTCCGGGACCACTACAAGGGCGGTTCCACCGTCGACGCCGTGCTGGCCCCCAACGACGGCATCGCGCGCGGTGTCATCAAGTCCCTGAAGGCGGACGGCTACGGCAGCAGCGCCAAGCCGATGCCGGTGATCACGGGGCAGGACGCCGAGGTCGACTCGGTCAAGGAGATCATCGCCGGCGAGCAGTCGATGACGGTCTACAAGGACACCCGCAAGCTCGCCGCCGTCGCGGTCAAGATGGCGCAGGACATCCTCAGCGGCAAGAAGCCCGAGGTGAACAACAACAAGGACAACGACAACGGCAACAAGGTCGTGCCGGCGTACCTGCTGCCCCCGGTGGGTGTCGACAAGTCCAACTACAAGAAGCTGCTGGTCGACAGCGGTTACATCAAGGCCTCCGACCTCGACTGAGGCCGGGGTCCGCACGTACGCGGGGCCGGGAGGAACACACCGTTCCTCCCGGCCCTCGTCGTACCCGGCGGCAGCCCCGCGTCAGATGAGCACGTTCATCAGACCGTTGTCGTACAGACCTCCGTATCCGCGGCCGGCCTTGTCGCCGAACCCGTAGCCGAAGTCGGCGTGGACGAAGCCCGCGCCCTTCCCGTCGCCCTTGCCGAGACCGAGGGCGTGGACACCGCTGCCGTACCCCATGCCATAGCCATAGCTCACGCTGTACTTGTAGCTGAAGTTGAACCGGTAGCCGTGCTTGTTGCACTGCTTCTTGTGGTGCTTGCCGTGCTTCTTGCCGTGTCCCTTGTCGTGGCCCTTGCCGCCCTTGTTGCTCTTGCCCTTGCTGCCCTTGCCCCCCTTGTTGTTGCCCTTGTTGTTGCCCTTCCCGTTGCTGCTGCCCTTCCCGTTGTTGTCGTCCTTGTCCTTGTAGGTCGCGTTGTCGCCGTTGTCGTCGTTGTTGTTGTTCCCCTTGCCGCCGTTGCCGTTGTTGCCGCCGCCGTTGCCGCCGCCGCCCTTGCCGCCCTTGCCGCCGTTGTCGTTGCCGTTGTCGCGGCCGCCGCCCCGGCCGTTGTCGTCGTCGTCATCGCCGTTGTCGTTGCCGCCGCCGCGGCCGTTGTCGCGGGAGCTGCCGTTGTCGTTCCAGTCACTGCGGCCGCCACCGCCACCGCCTCCGCCACCGCCGCGGCCGTTGTCGCCGCCGCCGCCGTTGCCCCCGCCTCCGCCGCCGCCGCCGTTGCCCCCGCCGCCGCGGCCGTTGTCGCCGCCGCCGCCGTTGCCCCCGCCCCCGCCGCCGCGGCCGTTGTCGCCGCCGCCGTTGCCGCTGCCGTCGTCGTTCCAGTCGCTGCGGCCGCCGCCCCCGCCCCCGCCGCCGCCGCCGTTGCCCCCGCCACCATTGCCCCCGCCGCCTCCGCCGCCGCCCCCGCCGCCACCGCGGCCGTTGTCGTCGTAGCCGTTGTCCCCGTTGCCCCCGTCGTAGCCGTTGTCGTCCCCGCCGTCGTCGCCGTATCCGTTGTCGTCGTCGCCGTAGTCGTCGCTGCCCTTGCTCTGGGAGCCGTTCCTGCCGTCGTCGCTGCCCGCCGTGGCGACGGCGCTGCCGGTCGAGGCGGCCAGGAGGCCGGTCGCAAGGAGTCCGGTCGCGACGCCGAGAGCGGTGCGGCGCATCAGACTGGTTCGCATGAGTGTCCTTCCTTCGGACGCGTGGCGGGCGGCGATCGCCGCCGCCCCTGCGATCCAGTCGTACGTCGCGCGGTAAACGGCCGCCCGTCGAGCGGAGCGTCCGGGCGACAGCGTGGCCAAGGAAGTGACGCAGTGCCACGAGGTACGGAACGTCAGTCCCCGCCCAGCAACAAGGTGTCGAGACCGCGCACCAGACCGGGGCGTGCCGCGGCCGCGCGAGCCGCGAGCAGGGTCCCCGCGACGTACGGGGCGGGGGAGTTGCCGGCCTCGTGCCGGATCACCAGACGCTCGTCCGGCAGTCCGAACTGCGCCTCCACGGCGAGGGTGTAGCCCGGCAGCCGCAGCGAGTGGACCTGCGTGCCCGCGATCGACGCGCCGCGGGCCTCCGGGTGCCCGGCCGTGTGTTCCGGGTCCACGGCGTACTCGGGGCGCCGTACGGCGGCCAGTTGTTCGGCGAGTTCACGTGCGGTGCCGCTGGGGGCGTCGGGCTTGGTCGCGGAGGCGTAGTCGACGATCTCCCAGTGCGGCAGGTGACGGGCCGCCAGCCTGGCGGCCGCCTGCGCCAGCGCCGCCGTCAGCGAGAAGTTCCCCGAGGCCACCACCCCGACCCCGTGCTCCTCGGCCAGCGCGGCGATCTCCTCGTAGTCGGCGCCGGACAGGCCCGACGAGCCGACCACCACGTCGACCCCCCGGACCACGGCGGTGCGCACATGGCGCCCGACCGCGGTGTGCGAGGTGTAGTCGATCAGCACGTCCACGCCGTCCAGCGCGTCGTCGACCGTGCTGAAGACCGGGACCCCGAGCTCGGGGCCGCCCCACACCGCCCCGAGGTCCGCGCCGGCCGCGGACCGGGCCACCGCCGTCCGCAGCCGCAGGTCCGCGGAGTCCAGGACGGCGCGGGCGACCGCCTCCCCGGTCCAGCCGGTCGCCCCGGCGACACACACGTTCAGCAGGTCCATCCCACCAGCATGAGGCATGATCACCGACCGTCCCGTCCGGAAGCGGTCCCCCCGGGGGACCTCAGGCGCAGCCGGGCGGCGGCGGAGCGGGCCTGACGGCGCATCCGGCGGGTCAGCGTCGGCGGCCGCGGCGCGGCGGCGACCAGCTGCTCGGACAGCCACAGCGAGCGCTTCTCGAGGTCCAGCTCGTCCAGCAGTCGGTCGACGTTGGCCAGCAGCGCCCCGTACAGGTCCCAGCTCTCCCAGCGCCGTTCCGTCTCCGCCCGCAGCAGCACCGCGATCCGGTCCCGTTCCTCCCGGCCGCGCCGCAGGGCGTCCGCCAGCCGGGCCTCCGCATGGTCGGCGCCCTCCGTGACCTGGGCCGCGATCAGCCGGCCGAAACTGTCGGCGGCGTCGGCCATGTCGGCGAACAACTCGTCGATGCCGGCGGCGAGCTCGCCGGTGAACAGGGGCTCCCTCCCGCCGCGCTCGCGGTCCAGCTCCGTCAGCGAGCGGCACAGCGTCCGCAGCAGGACGGTCGACACCTCCAGGGTGTCCAGCCCGCTGCGCAGCAGCAGCCGGGTCATCGCGCCCTCCGCCGGCTTCACCCGCGGGTTGAGCCGGGTCCCCTCCTCCGCCCTGCGCAGCGAGGCGTCGAACCGCGCGATCTCGTTGTCCAGCCGGCGTGCGTCCATCAGCCAGGAGACGGCCTGTCCGGCGGTGGCGCCGGCGCGTACCTCCCGGCCCATCCGGAGCATCAGCGCCCGCATGTGCTCGGCGAGCTCGCGCACCGCGTCGCCGGCCGGCTCCACGAAGGCGGGGGGCGGCACCACGACGTTGAGCAGCACCCCGACGCCGGCCCCGACCAGGGTCTCCAGCACCCGGTCCAGCGCCTCGCCCGAGGGCGCGGGGACGGCCAGGATGAGCATCGCGCTGATCGCCACCTCGGCCACGAACTCGTCCACCCGGATGAAGTGACCGGTCACCAGCGACGCCAGGATGATCAGCCCGAGGCTCCACACCGTCAGCCCGATCAGCTCCGCGAATCCCACCGCGATGAGGACGCCCGCCACCACGCTGACCACCCGTCGGACGCCCGTGGTCACCGTCGTGTAGAGCGTCACCTGCACCACGAGCAGGGCCGTCAGCGGGGCCGTCAGCGGCGCCGGGTTGGGCAGCAGCCAGACCGCCACGGCGTACGACAGCACCGCGGCCACGGTGGAGCGCACCGTCTGCACCACGATCGGGTCGTTGTTGCGCCGCAGGAGGTCGGCGAGCGGGGCGGGGAGGACGCCGGGCACCCAGCCAGTCTCCCCGGACGCGGGACTCCGGCACCGGTCAGCGGGGGCGGGTTGCGCCGACCGCGTGAATACCCGGCCCCGACACGCCCCTGAGGCACCGTCGGGAGCCGGCGCGGGGGCTTCATGGTCCGGGGCCGGAGTGTGTCCGAGCAGGGGAGCGAGGTGCCTATGGCGTGCGCGGTGCGGCGCTCCCGGGCCCTTGTCGCGGTGCTGGTCCTCGCGGCCGCCGCGGTCGCGTGCGGCGGCGCGTCGTCGCCGGCCCCCGGGCGGGCGACGCTCGACTGGTACAACTTCCCCGACGACTCCGGGGCGCTGCAGGAGGCCGCCGACCGGTGCGGCCGTGCCTCCGGCGGACGCTACGTCATCCGCTACAACAAACTCCCCCGGACGGCCGACGGCCAGCGGCAGCAGCTCGTACGCCGGCTGGCCGCACACGACCCCGCGCTCGACATCCTCGGCCTGGACGTCACCTGGGCCCCGGAATTCGCCGAGGCCGGCTGGATCCGCCCGTGGACGGGCACCCGGCGCGCCGAGGCCGTCCAGGACACCCTCGACGCCCCGCTGCGCACGGCCACGTGGAAGGACCGCCTCTACGCCGTCCCGTACAACACCAACGTCCAGCTGCTGTGGTACCGCGCGGACCTCGTGCCGGAGCCGCCCACGACGTGGGCCGCGATGCTCGACACGGCCCGTGACCTGGCGAAGGCCGGGAAGCCGCACCGGATCGAGGTCCAGGGTGCCCAGTACGAGGGGCTCACGGTCTGGTTCAACACGCTCGTCTCCAGCGCCGGCGGGTCGATCCTCGACGCGGACGCGAGCGCCCCCTCGCTCGGGCCGCCCGCCGTACGGGCCGCGGGCATCATGCGCGACCTCGCGGTCTCGCCCGCCGCCGACCCCTCGCTGCCCAACCAGATGGAGGACCAGAACCGGCTGGCCATGGAGGCGGGAACCGCCGCCTTCGAGCTGAACTACCCCTTCGTGTATCCGGCGATGAAGGCCGACAACCCGCAGCTGTTCCGGCACTTCCGGTGGGCCCGCTACCCGCGGGTCGACGCCGGCCGCCCCGCCCGGGTCACCATCGGCGGCATCGACCTCGCCGTCGGCGCCCACAGCCGCCGGCCCGAGCTCGCCTTCGAGGCGGCGCTGTGCCTGCGCGACCGGGACAACCAGCGGAACGCCGCGCTGCGCGGCGGCCTGCCGCCGACCCTGCGCTCCCTCTACGACGACCCCCAGGTCCGGCGGAGCTACCCCTTCGCCCAGGACATCCTCGCCGAGCTGGAGAACGCCGCCCTGCGCCCGCAGACCCCCGCCTACCAGAACGTGTCCATCGCGGTGTCCCACACCCTGTCACCGCCCGCCGCGATCCGGCCGGCCGAGTCCGTCCGGGACCTGCGGGGGCAGATCGAGGACGCCCTGCAGTCCAAGGGGCTGGTCCCGTGACGCGCCTCTCGGAGGGCGCCCGGCAGGAGCGGCGGCTGGGCCGGCTGCTCTGCGCCCCCGCCGTGCTCGTCATGCTCGTCGTGACCGCATACCCCGTGCTCTACGCCGTCTACCTCTCCCTGCACCGCTACGACCTGCGCTTCCCCCAGCTGGCCCGCTTCGTCGGCCTGGACAACTACGCCGCCGTCCTGAGCTCCGGGTTCTGGTGGCAGGCGTTCTGGGTGACCTGCCTGATCACCGTGGTCTCCGTCACGGTGGAACTGGCCCTCGGCATGGGGCTGGCCGTCGTCATGCACCGGGCGGTGATCGGCCGTTCGGGGGTGCGTACCGCGGTCCTGCTGCCCTACGGCATCGTGACCGTCGTCGCCGCCTTCTCCTGGCAGTACGCCTGGACCCCCGGCATCGGCTACCTCGTCGACGCTTCGGGCGCGGCCCCGCTGACCGACCAGTGGAAGGCCATCGGCCTCATCGTCCTGGCCGAGGTCTGGAAGACCACGCCCTTCATGGCGCTGCTGCTGCTCGCCGGACTGGCCCTGGTGCCGGAGGAGACGCTGCGCGCCGCCATGGTCGACGGCGCCACCCGGTGGCAGCGCTTCCGTCTCGTCACGCTGCCGCTGATGAAACCCGCCATCCTGGTGGCGCTGCTGTTCCGCACCCTGGACGCGTTCCGGATCTTCGACAACATCTACGTGCTCACCCAGGGCTCCAACGGCACCGGATCCGTGTCGATCCTCGGCTACGACAACCTCTTCACCGCGCTGAACCTCGGCATCGGCTCGGCCATCTCGGTGCTGATCTTCCTGTGTGTCGCGGTCATCGCCTTCGCCTTCATCAAGCTGTTCGGCACGGCCGCCCCCGGATCGGAGGACACCGGACGATGAGCACGAGCCCGGCGCAGCGGCGGCGGATCGCCCGCTGGAGCGTCGTCAACACCGTCGTGGTGCTCTACGCGCTCTTCCCGGTGTGGTGGATCGTCGCCCTGTCCTTCAAGGACCCCGCCACGCTCTCCGACGGCAGCTTCGTCCCCCGCACCTGGACGCTGGAGAACTACCGCGGCATCTTCGCGACCTCCGAGTTCACCCGCGCCCTGGTCAACTCCATCGGGATCGCGCTGATCTCCACCGTCGTCGCCGTCACGCTGGGCACGATGGCCGCCTACGCGGTGGCCCGGCTGCGCTTCCCCGGCAAGGGACTGCTCATCGGCACCTCGCTGCTGATCGCGATGTTCCCGCCGATCTCCCTGGTGTCGCCGCTGTTCAACATCGAGCGCTTCCTCGGGCTGTTCGACACCTGGCCCGGGCTGATCATCCCGTACATGACCTTCTCGCTGCCGCTGGCGATCTACACGCTGTCGGCGTTCTTCCGTGAGATCCCCTGGGACCTGGAGAAGGCGGCCAAGGTCGACGGGGCGACCCCCGCCCAGGCCTTCCGGCTGGTCATCGCACCGCTCGCGGCGCCCGGGGTGTTCACCACGGCGATCCTGGTCTTCATCTTCTGCTGGAACGACTTCCTCTTCGCGATCTCGCTGACCTCCACCACCGCCGCGCGCACCGTCCCGGCGGCGATCGCCTTCTTCACCGGCAGCTCGCAGTTCCAGCAGCCCACCGGCTCGATCGCCGCGGCCGCCGTGGTGATCACCGTCCCGATCGTCGTCTTCGTGCTGCTGTTCCAGCGGCGCATCGTGGCCGGACTGACCTCCGGCGCAGTGAAGGGCTGAGGGACCGCACATGGCCGAGATCACCCTCGAGGGCGTCACCAAGCGCTACCCCGACGGCGCGGTCGCCGTCCGCGACGTCAGCCTCGCCATCGCGGACGGCGAGTTCGTGATCCTCGTGGGGCCGTCCGGCTGCGGGAAGTCCACCACGCTCAACATGATCGCCGGGCTGGAGGACATCACCGAGGGCACCCTCCGCATCGGCGGCCGGGTCGTCAACGACAAGGCCCCCAAGGACCGCGACATCGCCATGGTCTTCCAGAGCTACGCCCTCTACCCCCACATGACCGTCCGTCAGAACATGGGCTTCGCCCTGCGGCTGGCCGGCGTGGACAAGGCCGTCATCCGCGAGAAGGTCGAGGAGGCGGCCCGTGTCCTCGACCTCACCGGCCACCTCGACCGCAAACCGGCCAACCTCTCCGGCGGGCAGCGCCAGCGCGTCGCGATGGGCCGCGCGATCGTCCGCGAACCCAAGGCCTTCCTGATGGACGAGCCGCTGTCCAACCTCGACGCCAAGCTGCGGGTCCAGATGCGCACCCAGATCGCCCGGCTGCAGCGGCGCCTGGGCACCACCACGGTGTACGTCACGCACGACCAGACCGAGGCCATGACCCTCGGCGACCGCGTGGTCGTCATGCGCGGCGGCGTCGTCCAGCAGACCGGTTCGCCGCAGGAGCTGTACGACCGGCCGCGCAACCTCTTCGTCGCGGGGTTCATCGGCTCGCCCGCGATGAACTTCCTGCCCGCCGCGGTGGAGGAGGACCGGTTGCGCACCCCGCTCGGCGACCTGCCGCTCGACGACCGCCTGCGCGCCGCCCTGGCACGCCGTGACGCACCGCGCGAGGTCGTCGCGGGCTTCCGGCCCGAGCACTTCGAGGACGCCGCGCTCGTCGGCCCGGACCGCGGCGGCGCCGTCCTCATCGTCACCGTCGACGTCCGGGAGTCCCTCGGCTCCGACGTCTACGTCCACCTCGCCCAGGAGGGCGGCGCGGCGGCCGCCGGGCAACTGGCCGAGCTCGCCGCCGACTCCGGCCTGGCGGACACCGGAGCCGGCGGCCCCGAGATCGTCGCCCGGGTGTCCCCCAGGACCCGGGCCCGCGAGGGCGAGCGGCTGTCACTGTGGCTGGACACCGCGCAGGCGCAGCTCTTCGACCCGGTCACCGGCGACAACCTCACGCTTGCCGGCGGCCCGCGTGACCCGGCCGCGGGCTGAGCCCGTGGCCCCGGCCGACGTCCCGCCGCCCCTCCCCGGACCCCTCGCGCACCTGGCCCCCCTCCTCGACGACTGGGGCTACCTGGCGGTCGGCGTCCTCGTGCTCCTCGACAACGGCGGCATCCCCGTGCCCGGTCACACCGTCCTGGTCGTCGCGGCCGCCTACGCGGGCACCGGGCGCATGGACATCGCCGGCGTCGTCGCGGTCGCCGTCGCCGCGGCCGTCGCGGGCGACTGCCTGGGCTACCTCATCGGCCGCAGCGGCGGCCGCGCCTTCGTCCACCGCTGGGGCCGCTACGTCCTGCTCACCCCCGAACGCTTCCTGCGCGGCGAGGAGTTCTTCGCCCGCCGCGGCGACCTCGTCGTCCTGCTCGCCCGCTTCGTCGACGTCCTGCGCCAGACCAACGGCATCATCGCCGGTACCGCGGGCATGCCCTGGTGGCGCTTCCTGCTCTGCAACACCCTCGGGGCGGTGCTCTGGGTCGGCGCCTGGTCGGCCCTCGCCTACGCCGCCGGCACCCGCCTCGGCTCCCTCTACGCCTGGTTCACCCGCTTCCAGCTCTACGCCCTGATCGCCGTGGCCCTCCTCGCCGCCGCCCTGACCGCCCGCCACCTCCGCCGCCGCCGTCTCCGCCGCCGCGCCCCGGGCCCCTGAGACGGCCCCGAGGGGGCGGTGCCTAGAGCAGGTCCTCGATGGTGATCGGCATCTTGCGGACGCGGCGGCCCGTGGCGTGGTGGACGGCGTTGGCGATGGCGGCGCCGGCGCCGACCTGGCCGATCTCGCCGACGCCCTTGACGCCGAGGGGATTGACGACGGTGTCCTCGACCTCGACGAGTTCGACGTCGACGTCCGGCACGTCCGCGTTGACGGCCACCAGGTAGTCGCCGAGGCTGGAGGCCGCCCAGCGGCCGGTGCGGGGCTCCATGTGGTTGGCCTCGAGGAGGGCCTGGCCCAGGCCCCAGATCATGCCGCCCATCAGCTGGCTGCGGGCGGTCTGGGGGTTGAGGACCCGCCCGGGCGCAAAGGCGCCGACCATGCGGCGGACCCGGACGAGGCCGAGGTCGGCGTCGACGGCGACCTCGGCGAACTGGGCGCCGAAGGTCATCAGGGCGTGGCCGTTCGCGCCGGCGTCGGGGGTCCAGGAGCCCAGTGCCTCGATGTCGGGCAGGAACTGGCGGTGCATCATTTCTGCGTAGGTCTCGCCGGTGTCCGGGTCGTCCCGGAGCACCATGCGCCCGTCCCGGAGTTCCACGGCCCCGGGGGCCGCCCCGCGCAGCGGCGACTCGGCGTCGGCGACCGCCCGCGCCACGAGCGCGTCGCGCAGGGCCGTGGCCGCCGTGTGGACGGCCGCGCTGATCATGCCGGCGCCGGACGAGCCGACGGCGGCGGCGATCTGCGGGAAGGCCGTGTCGCCGTTCTCGAAGCGGCACCGCTCGGCCGGCAGGCCGAGGGCGTCGGCGGCGACCTGCGTCATGGCCGTGGCCACGCCGGTGCCGAAGTCGGGGGTGGCCGCCTGCACCAGCGCCGTGCCGTCGGCGTACAGGCGGGCGCGGGCCCGCTGCGGCGTGACGGGCTGGGCGACGGGGTAGCCGGCGCTGGCCATGCCCGTACCGATCAGCCAGTGCCCCTCGCGACGGGAGCGCGGCCGCGGGTCACGGCCGGCCCAGCCGAAGCGCTCCGCGCCGCGGCGGTAGCACTCCTCCAGCCCCCAGCTCGACCACGGGTCACCCGTCGAGGGGTCGGTCGCCGTGATGTTGCGCAGCCGCAGTTCCAGCGGGTCGATCCCGAGGTGCTCGGCCAGCTCGTCCATCGCGCACTCCATGGCGAACATGCCCGAGGCCTCGCCGGGGGCGCGCATGAAGGTCGGCGTCATGGTGTTCGCGGGGAACACCCGGTACTCGCCCTCGTAGTGGGGGCATCCGTAGATCTGCGAGGCGACGCCGAGGGAGGGTTCGGCCCACTCGTCGAAGTGCGAGGTGGGGGAGAGCTTGTGGTGGCGCAGCGCGGTGAGCCGCCCGTCCCCGGTCGCGCCGAGCGTGATCGTCTGCTCCTGCTCCTCGCGGTGCCCCATCGAGGTGAACATCTGCTCGCGGGTCAGCGCCAGCTTCACCGGGCGGTCCACCAGCCGGGCCGCGATCGCGGCGAGCGCCGGGTGGTGCCAGATCATCGCCTTGCCGCCGAAACTGCCGCCCGTGTAGTGCCCGATGACGCGCACGCGGGAGACCGGCAGGCCGAGCAGCGCGGCGACCGTCTGCTGGGTGGAGGTGATGCCCTGCGTGGCGTCCCAGAGGGTGAGCCGGTCGCCCTCCCAGGAGGCGGTGGTCGCCGGCGGCTCGATGGGGTTGTGGTTGTTCGCGGCGTACGTGAAGGTGAGGTCCAGCCGTACGTCGGCCTCGTCGAGCCCCTGCCGCAGGTCGCCCCGGGCCATGCGCCCCGGCATGAAGCCGCCGAAGATCGTCTCGGGGACGTGGGCCAGGTCGCGGCCCTGGTCGAGGGTGGTGACCGGGGGCTCCTCCGCGTACCGCACGTGCAGCAGGCTCGCCGCGTGCTGGGCCCGTTCGTGGGTGTCGGCGACGACGACGGCGATGTGCTGGCCCGCATAGTGGACGACGTCGTCCTGCAGCGGGAAGAAGGTCTGGCCGGGGGCCGCCGTCCCCGCAAGGGAGGGGATCAGCGGCGGCTGCGCCGCGATGGGCGGGGTGTTCTCGTGGGTGAGGACCGCGAGGACCCCCTCGGCGGCCTCGGCCTCGCCGGTGTCGATCGAGGTGATCCGCCCGCCGGCGATGTGGGCCCCGACGAGCGCGGCGTACGCCATGCCGGGCAGCGGGATCTCCGCCGAGTACCGGGCCGAGCCGGTGACCTTGGGGCGTCCGTCGACCCGGTGCATGGGCTGTCCGACGGCCGGGGTCACGACGGGCTCCCGGTGAGGGTCTCGAGCGCGCGGACCACGGTCCGGCAGGCGAGTTCGACCTTGAAGGCGTTCATCTGCGTGGGGCGTGCCGCCGCCATCTCGACGCGGGCGGCCTCGCGGAAGTTCTGCGGGATCGCCGGCGCCCCGAGCAGGAACTCCTCGGCGCGCTCCGCCCGCCAGGGCCGGGTGCCCACCCCGCCGAGCGCGAGGCGGACGTCCAGCACCAGCCCGTCCGCCAGCGCCAGCGCGGCCGCCACCGAGACCAGGGCGAACTCGTACGACTCGCGGTCGCGGACCTTCAGGTACGTGGAGTGGCGGGCGATCGGCACCGAGGGCACCTCGATCACGGTGATCAGCTCGCCGTGCTCCAGCGGGTGCTCCCGGTCCGGGGCGTCACCGGGCAGCAGGAAGAACTCGTCGAAGGAGTAGGAGCGTTCACCGCCCGGCCCCTGGGTCCTGATCCGCGCGTCCAGCGCCGCGAGCGCCACGGCGACGTCCGAGGGGTGGGTGGCGATGCAGTGCGCGCTCGTGCCGAGGACGGCGTGCCCGCGGCTCGTCCCCTCGATCGCCGAGCAACCGCTGCCCGGCACGCGCTTGTTGCAGGGCGACGAGGTGTCGCGGAAGTAGCCGCACCGCACCCGCTGCATCATGTTGCCGCCCATGGAGGCCATGTTGCGCAGCTGGGCCGAGGCCCCGAGTTCCAGGGCCTGCGCGACGAGCGGGAAGCGCTCCCGTACGACGGCCGCTTCGGCGACCTGGCTCATCCGGGCCAGCGCGCCGATCCGCAGCGAACCGTCGGGCATGCCCTCCACGCCGGTCAGGGGGAGGTCGTTGATGTCGACGAGCCGGCGCGGCGCGAGCACGTTCTGCCGCAGCAGGTCGACCTCCGTGGTGCCGCCGGCCAGGAAGTGGCTCTGCGGGTCCGCGGTGACGGCCGCGATCGCGTCCGCCGTGCCCGTGGCGCGGGTGTAGGTGATGGGCCGCACGATCTCACGCTCCGCTGCCGGTTCCGGGGGCGGCACCGGGGTCCGCGTCGCGGACCGCGCGGATCGCCGCACGGATGTTGGGGTACGCGGCACAGCGGCAGATGTTGCCGCTCATCCACTCCTTGATCTCCGCGTCGTCCGCGGCGTGCCCCTCCCGCAGCAGAGCCACCGCCGACATGATCTGGCCCGGGGTGCAGTAGCCGCACTGGAAGGCGTCGTGCGCGATGAACGCCTCCTGCATCGGGTCGAGCCGGCCCTCCCGGGCCAGGCCCTCGACGGTGGTGACCTCGTGGCCCTCGCACGTGACGGCGAGCGTCAGGCAGCCCAGCACGCGGCGCCCGTCCACCAGCACCGTGCAGGCCCCGCAGGTGCCCTGGTCGCAGCCCTTCTTGGCGCCGGTCAGACGGAGGTGCTCACGGAGCGCGTCGAGCAGGCTCACCCGGGGCTCGATGTCCACCGCCCGCCGCTCCCCGTTGACGTGCAGGGTGACCGGGCCGGGGCCGGGGCCGCGCTCCGGCAGCACGCCGGACTCGGCCGCGGTGTTCGCCGAAACATGTGAGGACACCGGTCCACCTCCAGATCGGTCTCCCTTTCATGCTGTTTCGCCCGTCAACGACCCGCAACCGGGATCATGCCGCGGCGGGCGCGGCTACCGCTGCCGTGCGGCGTACGCCCGTGCCTTGTTGCGGTTGCCGCACACGCGCATCGAGCACCAGCGCCGGCTGCGGTTCTTGGAGACGTCCCAGAAGACCCAGCCGCAGCTGTGCTCGGCGCAGCGCTTGAGGCGCGCGGCGTCACCGGTGGTCACCAGCGCGCTCCAGGCCAGGGCGATGCGGGCGAGCGCCGCTTCCGCGGGCGCGAGCCCCGGCCCGGGGGACAGTACGGGACCGTCCCCGCCGACCGCGACGAGTAGGGGCAGCCCTCGCAGCACCTCGTCCGCGGCCGCGACCGCCCCGGGGTCGGGGGTGTCGCCGACGTTGGCGCCCAGCGCCTCACGGAGGCCGGCCCGCAGCCGCAGGGCGCGGTCGTGCTCGCCGGGCGTGACCGGCGTGCCCGCGTCGAGCAGGCCGTGGGCGGCGAGGAAGGCGGACACCTGCTCCGGCGCGGCCAGGTCGTCCGTGCCGAGGTCGAGGTCGACGGTGTTGGCGAAGGCCTCCACCAGGACGGCGGCGGGCGGGGGTTCGAGCACGGGGCACCTCCTGTCGTCACGGAGTCTACCGCCTATCGCGATCGGCGGTTAGAATGACCAGTGAAGCTAATAGCCGGTTAGCGCAGGGGAGTTCACATGGGGGAGCGGGCCCACGCCACGCCGATGAAGGACGGCGCCGCCCCGGCGGCCACGACGACGACCACGACCGCGTCCGCGAGCCCGTCACCGACGGATTTCCGCGGCACCCGCAACACGGCCGTGCTGGTCGGCTTCACCGCCGTCACCAACCTCGCCGACGGCGTGACCAAGATGGCGCTGCCCCTCCTCGCGGTGCGGGCCTCCGGCTCACCGCTGCAGGTCACGGCGGTCTCCCTGACCCTCACCCTGCCCTGGCTGCTGGTCGCCCTCCCCGTGGGCGTCCTGGTCGACCGGCGTGACCGCCGCGGCCTGCTGTGGGTCGCGGGCGCCGTGCGGATGGCCGCCGTGGCCGCCCTCGCCGTGGCGGCGGCCGGGGGCGGGCCCGGCATCGGAGTGCTCTGCGTCGCCGGTGCCGTCCTCGGCGTCGCGGAGGTGGTGGCGCTGACGGCGGAGGCGGCGCTCGTGCCGTCCGTGGTGCCGCCGGCCGGGCGGGAACGCGCCAACGCGTGGATCACCGGCGCCGAGACCGTCTGCAACGAGTTCTGCGGCCCCCTCGTCGGAGGCCTGCTGATCGCCGTCGGCACCGGTTTCGCGCTCGGCGCCACCTGGGCGGCGTACGCCCTCGCCTCCCTGGCCCTGTTCCTGCTCGCCGGGCGGGTGGCCGGGGCGCACGGCGCGGCCGCTGCGGCGGACCGCGCCCCGGCCGCCGTCCGCACCCAGATCGCCGAGGGGCTGCGCCACCTGTGGCGGCACGACCTCCTGCGAACCCTTTCGCTGGTCCTCACCGTGCTGTGCGCCTGCTGGGGCGCCTGGCTGGCGCTGATGCCCCTGTACGCGACCCACGCCATGGGCCTGGACGCCGGGCGGTACGGACTCCTGCTGAGCGCCCTCGGCATGGGCGGGCTGACCGGCGCGCTCACCGTCGGCCGGGTCAACCGGCTGCTGGGCCGCCGCGGCGCGATGTCCGCCGACATCGCCGGGACCGCCGCGATGATGGCCCTGCCCGCGCTGACCACGGCCCTCTGGCCGGTGGCCGTCGGCGCTTTCCTCGGCGGCATGGGCGGCACCCTGTGGGCCGTCAACGCCCGCACCATCGCCCAGGACATCGTTCCGGAGCGGATGATGGGCCGCTACAGCGCGGTCAGCCGGCTCTTCAGCTGGGGCGCCATGCCGCTCGGCGCGGCCCTCGCCGGAGGGCTCGCCGAACTCGGCGGCCCACGCCTGGTGTTCACGGTCCTCGCCGTGCTCGCGGCCGGGGCGCTCGTCCCCTTCCTGCGGATCGCCGCCCCGGCCCGCCCCTGACCGGCGCCGCCCGGCCCCGCCGTGCCGTCGGAGGGTCCGGACCCCGGGCCGCGTGACGGTCCGGGCAGCCCACCACGAGGACGACTTCCCGCCTCAGGCGTCCGCCAGTTGCCGGACGACCGCCTCCGCCACCGCGCGGGCGCTGCCCGGGTTCTGGCCGGTGATCAGCCGGCCGTCCTCGACGACGTAGGTGTCGAACGGCCGCCTGGCCGTGGAGTAGTCGGCGCCGCGCTTGCGCAACTCGTCCTGGAGGCTGTACGGCACCGCCCCGGCCCGGTGCGCGAGTTCCTCCTCGGGCCAGGAGAAACCGGTCACCCGCCTGCCGCGGACCAGCGGTTCACCGCCGCTCAGCGTCACGTTGAGCAGCCCCGTCGCGCCGTGGCAGACCGAGGAGACGATCCGGCCCGACTCGTAGAACCGGGCCGTCAGCTCCTCCAGTTCCCGGCTCTGCGGGAAGTCGAACATCACGCCGTGGCCGCCGGTGAGGTAGATCGCGTCGTAGTCCTCGAGGTCCACCCGCGCGATCGGCAACGTGTCCTCGAGGAGGTCCATGTACTCGCGGTCGGCGTAGTGCCCGCCGGTGCCGAGCTCCTCCAGCACCTCATGGGAGAGGCTCTCCGGGTCGAGGGGGACCTTGCCGCCGGCCGGGCTGGCGATGTCCATGGTGTAGCCGTCCTGCTCCACCACGTCCCAGAAGTGCGTGAGTTCCCCGAGCCACAACCCGGTCCGCATGCCGACCTTCTCGTACTCGTCGACGTTCGTCACGATGACCAGAATCTTCTTGGTCGCAGGCATGCCACTGCCCCTCTTCCCGGCGGGATCCGGTGCTGGTCGCGGCGGTCGGCGCCACGGCGCCACCCCGTCATTCCGAGCGTAAGTGGGCCATTTGGGGCAGGCAAGGCGATGTGCGGCGGACCACGGACCGGCCGCTACGCCACGCAGAACTCGTTGCCCTCCGGGTCGCGCATCACCACGCCGTAGTGGTCCACGCCCGGTTGGGCGAGCACACGGAGCCGTTCGGCGCCCGCCGCGACCAGCCGGCCGACCTCGGCCTCGACCCGCTCCCTGCGGGTCTCCAGGGGCACCTCGGCCCGCTCGCCGCCCACCTTGACGTCGAGGTGGAGCCGGTTCTTGACCACCTTGCCCTCGGGCACGTGCTGGAACCAGATCCGGGGGCCGCCGCCCTCCGGGTCCACGATGGAGTCGCAGCAGTCGCCCTCGCCGAGCTCCTCCTCGGACACACCGACTGATAGCCAGTACGCGCGCCAGGTGGCGAAGCCGCCCGGCGCGTCCTCGAGGCGGTAGCGCAGCGCGCCCGCCCAGAAGCGCGCCTGCGCCTCCGGATCCGCGCAGTCGATCGTGAGCTGGAACGCGACCATGTGTGCCTCCGTCGAAGTGGCCCGCCCGGTGCCCGCACCGGTGGGGCCCATGCTGCCCGACGGGTACGACAGTCGCTCAGCCGTTCTCCTCGATCCTGAAACCGACCTTCAGCCCGACCTGGTAGTGCCCGACCTGTCCGTCCTCCAGGTGGCCGCGGATCTGCGTCACCTCGAACCAGTCGAGGTTGCGCAGGGTCTCCGAGGCGCGGCTGAGCCCGTTGCGGATGGCGGCGTCCAGGCTCTCGCCGGACGAGCCGACGATCTCGGTCACCCGGTACGTGTGGTCGGTCATGGGGCCTCCCTGATCGGTGGGACCGGCGGTTCCGCCGCCCCTCCACGGTGCCCCATCGCCCGTCGGGCCGCGAGGGGAAGCACGGCCGGGGGCGTTAGGCCGCGGCGCGCCCCGGGAAGGGGCCGTACATGGCCAGGGCCAACGACGAGGTCGAAGCCCTGCTCAGTGAGTACGCCGACCTCATCCAGATCACCGGCGGAGACGCGTTCAAGGCGCGCGCCTACGAGAAGGCCGCCCGCGCCATCGGCGGCCACCACGAGGACGTCGCCCGGCTCGGCGACAAGGAGCTGCGGAAGATCCCCAACGTGGGGAAGTCCGTCGCCGAGAAGGTCACCGAGTACCTGCGCACCGGCACCGTCCCCGCCGTCGAGGAACTGCGTGCCCGCATCCCCGCGGGCGTGCGGGAGATGACCGCGATCCCGACCCTCGGCCCCAAGCGGGCCATGATGCTCTACGAGGAGCTGCACATTGCCTCGGTGCAGGAACTCGCCGACGCCATCCACGCCGAACGCCTGCGCGACCTGCCCGGATTCGGCGCCCGCACCGAGGAGAACATCCTGCACGGCATCGCCCTGCTGCGGTCCTCGGGCGGCCGGGTCCCGCTGGACGTCGCCACGCAGGTCGCCGAGGAGGTCGTCGCCGAGCTCGCCGCGCTCCCCGGCTGCGAGCGCTGCGCGTACGCCGGCTCGCTGCGCCGCATGCGGGAGACGGTCGGGGACGTCGACGTCCTCCTCTCCGCCGAACGCTCCGCGCGGTTCATGGACGCGTTCACCCGGATGCCCGCCACCGCCGAGGTCGTCGTGCGCGGCGAGAAGAAGACCTCGATCCGCACCACCAAGGGCCTCCAGGTCGACCTGCGGGTGGTGCCGCCCGACGCCTGGGGCGCCGCACTGCAGTACTTCACCGGCTCCAAGGCACACAACATCCGCACCCGCGAGATGGCCGTCCACCACGGCCTCAAGCTCTCCGAGTACGGGCTCTTCGACGCCGCGACCGGCGAGCTGGTCGTCTCCCGGACCGAGGAGGAGGTCTACGCCCGGCTCGGACTGCCCTGGATACCGCCCACCCTGCGCGAGGACCGGGGTGAGATCCAGGCCGGCCTGGCGGGGGAGCTCCCCGAGCCGCTGGCCCCCGGCGACGTCCGCGGCGACCTGCACACCCACACCGACCTCACGGACGGCCTCGCCGGCCTGGAGGAGATGGTGGCCGCGGCGGCCGCCCGCGGCTACGCCTACTACGCGGTCACCGACCACGCGCCCGACCTGTACATGCAGCGCATGACCGAGGCGAAGATCCTCGCCCAGCGGGAGCAGGTCCGCCGCCTGGACCGCGCGCACCGGGGCATGCGCGTCCTGCACGGCACCGAACTCAACATCGGACCCGACGGGGGTCTGGACTGGCCGGACGAGTTCCTGGCCGGGTTCGACCTGTGCGTCGCCTCGATCCACTCCCACTTCAACCAGGACCGCGACACCCTCACCCGGCGCCTGGTGCGCGCCGCGGAGAACCCGTACGTCAACATCATCGGCCACCCCACCACCCGGCTGCTCGGCAGGCGCCCGGGCATCGACGCCGACCTCGACGAGGTCTTCGCCGCATGCGCCCGCACCGGCACCGCGCTCGAGGTCAACGCCCAGCCCGACCGGCTCGACCTCGGCGACGAACTGATCCTGCGGGCCCGCCGGCACGGCGTGCGGTTCGCCGTCGACAGCGACGCGCACTCCACCGTCCACCTGGACTTCATGCGCTACGGCGTCGGCACCGCCCAGCGGGGCTGGCTCACCGCGGACGACGTCGTCAACGCCTGGCCGCTCACCCGGCTGCGGCGCTTCCTGCGCAAGCGCGGCCGTACGCATCCGTGACCGTACCAGGGGTAGGCGCGGGACGAGGGCCCCGTACCACGCCCGACATCGAGGAGGACACGATGCTGCTGCTGGGATTCGTGCTCATGGGCGCGACCGCCGCCTTCACCGGACTGCTGATCGCGGAGAACCTCGGGGGAGGCCCCGACTACACCGTGACGCTGTTCGGCTCCGACATCGCCACCGTCAACACCCTCGGCGCGTTCCTCGCCGGTCTCGCGCTCGCCCTGGTGTTCTGCCTGGCCTCGGTGGTCGCCCTGGCCGGCGCCGGACGCGAACGCAGCCGCCGCGCGGAGCTGCGCCGACTGCGCCGCCGGGCCCGCGCCGCCGAGAAGGCGCCCGACACCACCACCGCCGGCACCGCGGCCCCCGCCGCCGGCACCGCCAGGACCGACGACGAGACGGCGGCCGCCCAGACCCCCACCCCCTCCGCCCGCCGCCGGGGCATGCACCTGTTCGGCCACTGACCCACCGGGCCGCAGCACGTGGCGCCCGCCCACCGGTACGTACGACGGACCGCCGAAGATGCCTCCAGGACCCGCTGCCGCCATTCTGGGAACGGGGCAGGACAAGGAGGCCGGTACGTGTCCACCGCGAAGATCTGCTGTGTGGCGGGCGCCCCGTGCTGGGTCAGCCTGATGGCACGCGACCTGGACGTGGCGAAGGCGTTCTACGGACCACTGCTCGGCTGGGAGTTCGAACCCGGGCCCTCACGCTGGGGCCCGTACGAACGCGCGCTGGTGAACGGCACGGAGGTCGCCGGCATCGGGGCCATCGCCCGGGACTGGGAGACCTCGGTGTCCTGGACCACGTACTTCGGGGTGGAGAGCGCCGACGCCACGGCCTCCGACATCCGCGACCGCGGCGGCACGGTGGCCGTCGGCCCGCTCGACTTCGACGCCGGGCGGCTGGCCCTGGTCGCCGACTCCATGGGCGCGTCCTTCGGCATCTGGGAGGGCGAGCACGGCCCCGCCCGCAAGCTGCGGATGCACGGCGCCCCCTCGTGGATCGAGCTGCGCACCCGGGACGCCTTCGCCGCGGCCCTGTTCTACGGCGAGGTCTTCCACTGGGACCGGCGCGGCCCCCGCTACGTCGTGGAGTGGGAGAACGACCGCGTCGTGCTGTACGTCGACGGGCACAGCGTCGCGGGCATCCGCGGCGGGGGCGTCGAGGCCGCGGCCGACCCGAAGGTCCGGCCGCGGTGGCACGTCTTCTTCACCGTCGCCGACGTCGACGAGGCCGTCCGGCGCGCCAAGGACCTGGGCGGCGAGGTCACCGGCGAACCCCTGGACAGCGCCTACGGCAGGGTGGCGGGCATCCGCGACCCGGAGGGCGGGCTGCTCTCCCTCGTCGCCGACCACGAGTAGCGCACCACGAGCAGCGCATGACGCGTGGCGGACCACCAGCGCGCACCACGCGTGGCGCGTGCCAGCCGCGTCCCATCGGATGAACCTCGCCCCGCCATCGTCCCGCCGGGTCGCGGACACCCCGGCGGGGCACTAGAGAAGCGGCCATGGAGTGGTTCACGGCACCCGACTACTGGCTGAGCCGCGTCGTCGTCCAGCGCGGGCTGGGCGTGCTCTACCTGGTCGGCTTCCTCGCCGCCGCCAACCAGTTCCGCGCCCTCATGGGCGAGCACGGGCTGCTGCCCGTCCCGGACTTCCTGCGGCGCGTGCCGTTCCGCCACGCGCCCAGCCTGTTCCACCTGCGCTACTCCGACCGCCTCTTCGCCGCCGTCGCCTGGGGCGGCGTCGCGCTGTCCGCCGCCGTCGTGGCGGGCGTCACCGACCTCGTGCCGCTGTGGGCCGCCATTCTGGTCTGGGCGGCGCTGTGGCTGCTCTACCTGTCGATCGTGAACGTCGGCCAGACCTGGTACGCCTTCGGCTGGGAGACCCTGCTGCTGGAGGCGGGCTTCCTGGCGGTGTTCCTCGGCAACGACGAGACCGGGCCGCCGGTGCTGATCCTGTGGCTGATGCGGTGGCTGCTCTTCCGCGTCGAGTTCGGCGCCGGGCTGATCAAGATGCGCGGCGACGCCTGCTGGCGCGACCTGACCTGCCTGTACTACCACCACGAGACGCAGCCCATGCCCGGCCCCCTCAGCTGGTACTTCCACCACCTGCCGCGCGGGGCGCACCGGGCCGAGACCGCCGCCAACCACTTCGCCCAGCTGGTGGTCCCCGTCGCCCTGTTCACCCCGCAGCCGGTGGCGAGCGTCGCCGCCTGCGTCGTCATCGTCACCCAGCTGTGGCTGGTGCTCTCCGGCAACTTCGCCTGGCTGAACTGGCTGACGATCGTCCTCGCGGTCGCCGCCCTCGACGGCTCCCTGGTCGCCGCGCCACCGCCCGCGGCGTCCGTCCCGCCGCCCGCCTGGTACGCGGCCCTGGTGATCGCCGCGACCGCCCTGGTCGCCGTCCTCAGCTACTGGCCCGCCCGCAACCTGCTCTCCCGCGGCCAGATGATGAACGTCTCCTTCAACCGGCTGCACCTGGTCAACTCCTACGGCGCCTTCGGCAGCATCAACCGGATGCGCCTGGAGGTCGTCGTCGAGGGCACCGACGCGGCCGAGCCCGGGCCCGGCGCCGTGTGGAAGGAGTACGGCTTCAAGGGCAAGCCCACCGACCGCCACCGGCTGCCCCGCCAGTTCGCCCCGTACCACCTGCGGCTGGACTGGATGATGTGGTTCGCCGGGATCTCCTCGGCGTACGCGTGGAGCTGGTTCCTCCCGTTCGTCGGCAAGCTCCTGGAGAACGACCCCCGCACGCTCCGGCTGCTGCGCAGCAACCCCTTCCCGGACGCCCCGCCGACGTACGTCCGCGCCCGCCTCTACCACTACCGCTTCACCGACCGGCGCACCCTGCGCGCCACCGGGGCCTGGTGGGAGCGGAGCCTCGTGCGCGAGTACCTGCCGCCGGTCGACCGCGAGGGCCTGCGGCACCTCGGCTGACGGCGCCGGCGGCGGCCGCACGCCCTCGTCGCGTGCTCAGTCGCGCCACGGGGTGGGGCGAACCTCGAAACCGGTGAGCCCCTCGGGCTCCTCGTCGACGACCTCCACACGGTCCACCACGGACAGCGGGGACCCCTCGTGCGACCACGCCACCATCTCGTCCACCGCCCCGGACGGCCCCTCGAAGACCGCCTCGACGGTGCCGTCCGGCCGGTTGCGGACCCACCCGGCGACACCGGTGCCGGCCGCCGTCATACGGCAGGTGTCCCGGAAGTACACCCCCTGGACGTCGCCCGACACCACGACCCGGCGCCGGATCACGACGACCGCACCCGGCCGACCGCGTCACGGAAGGCGTCGGCGTCCAGGACGGCCGCCCCGCCGGGGTCGTTGTTGAAGTACACAAACACGTCGGAGCCCTCCGGCCAGGTGTCCGCGATGCGGTGCGCCCAGGTGGTCAGCGCCCGGGACCCGTAGCGGGGCCACGGCCGGGCGATGCCCTCATGGAAGCGTACGTAGCCCCAGTCCGCGGTGCGCCACAACGGTGTCACGGGGCGCGCCCGCCGGTCGGCCCAGCACAGCGCCGCCCCGCGGCGCCTGAGGAGCGCGCGGATCTCGGGGGTCCACCAGGAGGCGTGCCGCGGTTCCACGGCCACCCGCACGTCCGCGGGGAAGCAGCGCAGGCACGTCTCCAGCACCCGGGCGTCGGCCCGCAGGTTCGGCGGCAGCTGCAGCAGCACCGGGCCCAGCCGGTCCCCGAGCCCCTCCGCATGCGTCAGCAGCCGCCGCACCGGCTCCTCCGGATCGCGCAGCCGCTTCATGTGGGTCAGGTAGCGGCTGGCCTTGACCGCCATCACGAAGCCCTCGGGCGTGTGCTCGCGCCAGCCGGCGAAGGTCTCCCTCGACGGCAGACGGTAGAAGGCGTTGTTGCTCTCGACCGTGCCGAAACGGCGCGCGTACTCCTCCAGCCACAGCCGCTGCGGCACCTGGGGCGGGTACAGCACGCCGCGCCAGTCCCGGTACTGCCATCCCGACGTTCCCACGAGCACGGACATCACGCGGTCCCTGGCCGGTTGCTTGCTGCTCCCCATTCAGGGTAGGTCGTAAGGAGTCCCGCATCTCCCGCTCGCGGGGGTGGAACCATGCACTTCACAGACCGCGCGGATGCCGGACGGCAGCTCGCCGAGCGGCTGCGGCATCTGGACTTCGACAACCCCGTCGTGCTCGGCCTGCCGCGAGGCGGCGTGGTCGTCGCCTATGAGGTGGCGCAGGCCCTGCACGCCCCCCTGGACGTGATCGTCGTCCGCAAACTCGGCGTCCCGTACCACCGGGAGCTGGGCTTCGGCGCCATCGGCGAGGGCGGCGCCAAGGTGCTCAGCGACGACATCGTCCGCATGAGCCACGTCTCCCGCGCCGACATCGACACCGTCGAGCACCACGAGGAGGCCGAGCTGGCCCGGCAGGCGCACCGCTTCCGCGAGGGGCGCCCGCGTACGCCGCTGGCCGGCCGCACCGTGCTCCTCGTCGACGACGGCGTCGCCACCGGCGCCACCGCCCTCGCCGCCTGCGAGGTGGCCCGCGCCCAGGGCGCGGCCCGGATCGTGCTCGCCGTGCCCGTGTCCTCGCCGCAGTCGCTGCCGGCACTGCGGCGGGCCGCCGACGACGTGGTGTGCCTGTCGGCGCCGAACGCCTTCTTCGCGGTGGGGGAGTGGTACCACGACTTCTCCCAGACCCGCGACGACGAGGTGTCCGGGCTGCTCAAGCAGGCCGCCGCCCGGGGGCCGCGGACCACCGAGGTGGATCTCGCCGTCGGCGGCGCCTCCGGGACGCGGCTCGCGGGGACGCTCACCAGGCCCGCCGACGCGCGGGCCCTGGTGATCTTCGCCCACGGCACGGGCAGCAGCCGGCACAGCCCGCGCAACCGCGCCGTGGCCGCCGTCCTCCACCAGGCCGGCCTCGGCACCCTGCTGTTCGACCTCCTCACCTCCGCCGAGGAGGCGGACCGCGCCAACGTCTTCGACATCGGACTGCTCGCCGGCCGCCTGGCCGACGTCACCGAGTGGGCCCGCGGGGAGAACCTGCCGCTCGCCTACTTCGGGGCCAGCACGGGCGCCGCCGCCGCGCTGTGGGCGGCGGCCGACCCCCGGGCCGCCCCGTACGTCTCCTCCGTGGTGTCCCGCGGCGGCCGCCCGGACCTGGCCATGCCCCGGCTCGGCGAGGTCAGGGCGCCCACCCTGCTCGTCGTCGGCGGCCGGGACACCACCGTCCTGGAGCTGAACCAGCGTGCCCAGGAAGCGCTCGGCTGCCCCAACCTCCTCCACGTGGTGCCCGGCGCGACCCACCTGTTCGAGGAGCCGGGAGCGCTCGACGAGGTGGCGCACCTGGCCCGCGACTGGTTGGCCGGTCACCTCCCTGCGACCCCGGGTCCGTGACCGTACCCTGAGGTCAGGGGGCGTGGAAGGGAGCAGGAGGATGCGCCGATGAGCAGCACGGTGACCATGCTGGACTCACTCCCGCCGGCCCACCGCCGGGCCTTCCTCGAACACGCCAGGAGGGTCAGCTTCCCGCAGAGCTGGCGCATCTGCGACGAGGGCAGATTCGCCGACCGGTTCTGGGTGGTCGAGTCGGGTGCCGTCTCCATCGACATGGACGTGCCCGGCCGCGGCTCGGTGTCCGTGGAGACCCTCGGCCCCGGCGAACTCGTCGGCTGGTCCTGGCTGTTCCCTCCCTACCGCTGGCAGGTCGGCGCCCACGCGCTGGGCTCGGTGGGCGCGTACGAGTTCAGCGCGGCCGAGATCCGCGACCTGTGCCGGGAGAGCCCGGTGCTGGGCCAGGCCATCGTGCTGGCCGCCGCCCAGACCATCGCCCAGCGGCTGGGCTCCGCCCGGGCCAGGATGCTCGACATGTACGGCCCGCGCCTGCAGGAGCACTCCTAAGGCGCGTCCGGCCTCCGGGGATGCGCCCTGAGGGCCTCGGACAGCCAGCGGAATTCGGCCACGTGCGTGGGACGCGGCGGCTCACCGGCGAGTACCGCCGGCAACTGCCGGTAGCGCTCCGCACGGTCGTCCAGGCCCGCCTCCAGCCGGGCCAGCACCGCGGCCCGGTCGGCGTCCGCGCCCAGGAGCGCGGTCAGCACGGGCTCGGCCTCCGGCGAGCCGGGTGCCACGCCGCTCTCCCGCGCCGGCCCCACGAGGCCGACGACCTTGCGCGCGAACCACACGGACGCGCCCGGCGCCGGGTGCTGCGCCGCGTTGTTCTCGACGACGGTGCGCATGTGGCGGCGAAAGTCCGGGTCGCGGACCAGCTCGGCGAGTTCACCCAGGCGTCCACCTGCTCGGGCGTGGGGTCGTCGGGCAGGTCGGCGGGGGTGCGGCGCATGCGGTCGCGGATGTCGGGGTCGGCGTCGAGCCCTTCGAAGACCTCGTCCACGAACTCCTCGACGATCCGACGCCGTTCGTCGGCCGAAAGCCGTGCCGGCTGGTTCAACAGGGTCATCTCCTCGGTGTCCGACTGCCGCTTCGCCACGGTGCCGAGCACCGCGCGGCGCAGCCGCAGCGTTCTGATCTGCGCGTCCAGCGCCTCCACATGGACGGCGGCGACGGCCGCGACCGTGGTCTCCCGTTCCAGGACCCGGCGTACGTCCTCCAGGCCCAGGCCCAGTTCCCGCAGCGTGCGGATCAACTCCAGCCGGGCGACGGAGGCGGCGTCGTACAGCCGGTAGCCGCCGTCGCTGCGCCCGGCCGGCGGCAGCGCGCCGATGTCGGACCAGTAGCGGATGGTGCGCACCGGCATGCCGGTACTGCGGGAGAGCCGCCCGATGGTGAGCAGCTCCTGGTCGTCGCTCATGCGGCCGAGTCTGGACCTTCCAGCGGCTGGAGGCTCAAGCCCCGTTCCCGGCCCCTGGTCCCGGCCGCGACGGCCCGGCTCACCGCACCCAGGTGTCGTCGCCGCCCCTGGTGCCCACAAGGCGGCGGAAAAGTTCGTCGCGGCCCGCGTCGTAGAGGACGAACGACCGGTGCGCCCGTGGCGCGGCGCGCACCGCGACCACCTCCGACGACCGGTAGCCGGGCCACGGCTGCCCGGTCCGGGCGGCGCCCTTGACCGCCTTCGGGGCCGACAGCGGATTGCCGCCCGCGCAGCGCACCCGGGGCAGGCCGCGGTCGTCGACCAGCACCGCCGTCCCGGTCTCCAGCACGGCGGCGAAGGAGGTCGCGGAGCCGTCCGCGAAGCCGTGGGCGGTGACCCGGGTGTCGAACCGCAGCAGCGCGGGGGTCAGCGACTCCAGGTACCGCCCGATGCCGTCCGCGTCGATGCCCGCCACCCCGGCGAACGCGTCCGCCTTGGCGGGGTCCTCGGTCAGGTACCGGGTCTGCCGCGCGACGTCGCACGCGGACGCGCCCTTGGTGCCGCCGTACAGGGCGCGCGTACCGCCGGAGACGCTGGGCGCCCCGTATGCGGCGGACGGCTCGGGGGTCAGGGTGGGCTCCGGGGCGTCACCGGGCGGCGACTCCTCGGCCGTGCCCGCGGTGAAGGCGTCGGGCCCCGCCTCCCGCGCGGGTTGCAGCACGATCCGCGGCCCGGTGGGCGACGGGCCCGTCCCCGGGGCGCCGTCGTCGCCCCGGGTGGCCAGGAAGACCGCCAGGACGAGCACCGCCGCGCCCAGCGCCGCGAGTGCCGACAGCCCGGCGCTCGACGTCCACCGCTTGCGGCGCGCGTGCGCGGGCTGCTCCTGACGGGGGCCGGGCGTGGGGGCGCCGGGCGGCTCCCCGGGCGGGGGTGAGGTCACTCCCGCATTCTCCGTCCCTCCTCCGACCGGGCCGCAAGCCGGGGCATTCCGGACGGGCGGGCGGCCGCCGGGCTGCTTAGCCTGACACCGTGACCCGGCACCCGCCCTCCGCCCCGCCCACCGCGCCTCCCATCACCTCGGGGTTCACCCACGGCTGGCCGCACGCGCTCGCGGCCGTCGTGGCCGGGTACGCCGTCATGGTGGTCGTGGCGGCCCTGGGCCTGTGGCTCGCCGGGGCCTCCGAACTGCCGCAGGGCGCGTTCCTGCCCGTCATCGCGGCCACCGTGGTCATGGCCGTCGGGGGCCGCGTCGGCCTCGAGGGCGGCGCCGGCACCATCGCCCGGTCGGACGCCGCGGTCACCGTCTTCCCGCTGTCCGTCACCCTCGCCGGTGCCCTGGTCACCGCCTACGTGGTCGTACGGCCGCTGCGGCGGCACGCGGTGGTCCCCGGGCACCGGATGCTGTGGCTCTTCGTCCGGACGGGCGTGCTGTGGGCCCTCGTCACGCTGCTGATCGCCCTCGGCGCGCACCACACGTTCACCATCTCCACCGGCGAGGACTTCCTGGGCGACCTGAGCGACCTGCTCGGCGTCACGCCCACCGTCGGTTTCCGCGCCGACGTCCCGGTCACGGTCGTCGCCGGGCTGCTGTGGCTGGCGGTCGTCCTCGTCCTGGCGTTCGCCGTGTCGCGGAGGGCGCCGCTGCCCTCCCGGCTGGTGCCCGCGCACACCGTCGTCCGGCCGGCCGCCCGCGCCATGGTGGGCGTCCTGCTCGCCTACGTGGTCGCCGGCGCCGTGATCGCGGTGGTCACCGCCTTCACCCGCGCGGAGCCCGCCGACGGCTTCGCCGTCGTCTTCCTCGGCCTGCCGAACGTCGCCTGGCTCGCCTTCGGCCTCGGCATGGGCGCCTCGTGGCACGGCGACGTGCAGGGGGCACTCGGCGTGCCCGTGCCGGAGGCGCTGGCTTCCGTGCTGAGCGGTGGGGACGGGGACGTCACCCTCGACCTCGGGGCCCTGTCCGAGTACGACGGCCGCGCGTGGTGGCTGGTGGTCGCCGCCGCCGTCGCCATGCTGGGCGCCGGGTGGGCCACGGCCCGGCGCGCCCCGCCCGGCACCGGGCACGTGCGCAACGCCGTCCACCTGGCGCTGGCGTCCGCGGTGGCCATGCTGCTGATCGGCGTGCTCACCCGGATCGACGCCCACTACGGACTGTCACTGTTCGGCATCGGCGACCCCTCCGACACCGGCGGCCTGGGCGGTTCGATCGTGCTGCTCCCGAACCTGCTCCCCGCGATCGGCATCGCCGCGCTGTGGGGCTTCGCGGCCGGCCTCCTCGGCAGCATGGCCGCCCGCCTGCTGCCCCCCGCCCGCGGGGGCGTCCCGGCCCGGTGAGGCGGCGGCGTGCCCCGGGCGCCGTCGCCGGGGCCGGTTCGGCGGGTGGCGATCGGACGGCGTCCTGCGGGTGGGATCAGCAGGCCGGCGGCTGTGCTTCGCCCGGCGGCGACGACGGTGGTCGCGGGGGAGGTCCCGGCGCCGGTCCCGCCCGGTGAGATGTCCCGGCCCGCCCGGACCGCCCCGCACCCGGGTCACGGTTCGCCCGGCCACGTGACGGGGCGGGTCTCGGTCGGGGACGAGGCGTTGCCCAGGGGCGGCTCCGCCGGTGGGGCGAAGGCGTCCGGGGCCGCCGTCGGAGGTGTGGAGGAGGCGTACGTGGCCATGCGGGAGCCGTCGCAGTAGCACCAGCGGTCGTGCTCGGCGTCGAAGAGCCACACCGAGTCGCCGTCGACGACGGCGCCGATCCGGATGCCGCTCGTGCCGCGGTCGAAGGACTCCAGGTCCATCCGGCCGGCCGCGAGGTCCTGCACCATGGCGCGGTACGAGCCGAGCGCCTCCACGAGCCGTCCCAGCAGGGGCCGGGCGTCCGCCGTGCGGGCCGGGGAGCCGCCGGCCGCCGGGGGGCCCTGCGGGACCGTGATCAGCAGCCGCCCGTCCACCCACGCGGACCAGCCGTTGGAGCACACGATCCGCGCCCAGTCGCCCCGGTGCTCGGTCACCCGCACCGGCAGCAGCGGGTCCAGCCCGGCGGAGGGGCTGGAGTCGTCCGGCGCCCGCCAGGTGGGGAGCCCGGCGGCCGGGGCGACGTGGGTCGGGACGAACTCCGGCTCGTACATCGGGGCCTACCTCCGCATGACGGCCGGCTCCTGGCGCCGCAGCAGCCTGGTGACGACGAGCCCGAAGGCCGCCGACAGCACCACGAGCATGCCCATGTCCAGGAGCCACATCGAGGGGACGGACCGGAACAGCGGGTCCGACGTCACGGTGCCGGGCGTGATGGCATGCAGGTCCAGCGTCGCGGCCATCGCCCCCAGCGCCCAGCGCGACGGCACCAGCCAGGCCACCTCCTCCAGGCCCGGGACCCCGTGCAGGGGGAGCAGCGCACCGCAGAAGACGACCTGCACGATGGCGAGCAGCACCAGCAGCGGCATGGTCACCTCCTCCTTGCGCACCAGGGCGGAGATCAGCAGCCCGAGCATCATCGAGGTGAACGCCAGCAGCGCCACCGCGATCGTGATCTCCAGCAGCGGCGGCATCAGGACCCCGCTCCCGCCCTGGGGTCTCAGGCGGACACCGACGAGGGCGACCATCGTCAGGACCACCGCCTGGGCGACGGTGACCAGTCCCAGGACCACGACCTTGGACGCGAGGTACGCCGAGCGGGACAGGCCCACGGCCCGCTCCCGCTGGTAGATCACGCGTTCCTTGACCAGCTCGCGGACCGCGTTGGCGGCCCCCGTGAGCACCGAGCCGACGCACAGGATCAGCAGCACGTTGAGCGCGTTGTTCCGGCCCAGCGAACCGCCGGCGAGGGCTCGTGCCATCCCGCCCATGACGAAGGGCAGTGCCACCATGATCGCCAGGAAGGTGCGGTCGGCGGCCAGCGACGCCGTGTAGCGGCGCACCAGCGTCCACAACTGGCCGCCCCAGCCCTGGGGCTTGGGCGGCTCGAGGGGTTCGAGCTCCGCGGGGGCCCCGGGACCGGCGGGCTCCAGCGCCGGCGCGATGTACTCGTCGTAGAGCGGGGACGCCTCGTACTGGCCTGCCCAGTCGCGGTTCTCCTCGTGCTCGAACGCCTCGAAGGCCTCGGGCCACTGCCGGAAGCCGAAGAAGGGCAGCGTCTTGGAGGGCGGCCCGTAGTAGGCCATGCGCCCGCCGGGGGCCATCACCAGCAGGCGGTCGCAGACCTCCAGGCTGAGCACGCTGTGCGTCACCACGATGACCGTGCGGCCGTCGTCGGCGAGTTCGCGCAGCATCGTCATCACCGAACGGTCCATCCCCGGGTCCAGGCCCGAGGTCGGCTCGTCCAGGAAGAGCAGCGAGGGCTTGGTCAGCAGCTCCAGGGCGACGCTCACCCGCTTGCGCTGGCCGCCGGAGAGCGTGTGCACCGGCTGCCGCACCCGCGCCTCCAGGCCCAGTTCGGCGATCACCTCGTCCACCCTGGCCTGCCGCTCCTCCTTGGCGGTGTCGCCGGGGAAGCGGAGTTCCGCGGCGTAGGAGAGGGCGCGGCCCACCGGCAGCTGCTGGTGCAGGATGTCGTCCTGCGGGACGAGCCCGATGCGCTGACGCAGGTCCGCGTACTCCCGGTAGAGGTCCCGGCCGTCGTAGAGCACCGTGCCCTGGTCGGCGGGGCGCAGCCCGGTCAGCGCGTTCAGCAGCGTCGACTTGCCGGAGCCGCTCGGCCCGACCACCGCCAGCAGGCACTTCTCGCCGACGGGGAAGCTGATGTCGTCCAGCAGCACCTTGCCGCCGTCGTCCACCCGTACCGACAGGTCGCGGACGTTGAGCGAGACCTCGCCGGTGTCGGTGAACTCCTGGAGCTCGTCGCCGACGAGCCGGAACACCGCGTGACCGACGTCGATGATGTCGCCCTGGTGCACCGTCGCCCGGTCGACGCGCTGGCCGTCCAAGTAGGTGCCGTTGTGGCTGTGCAGGTCGATGATCTCGTAGCCGCCGTCCGGCAGCGACCGCAGCTCGGCGTGGTGCCGGGAGACCAGCAGGTCCGAGACGACCAGGTCGTTGTCGGAGGCCCGCCCGATGTGGATCGTGCGGTGCGGCAGCGACCGCACCGAGGTCGGGTGGCGGAAGGTGCCGGTCGCCGCGGGGGAGGCCGCGGGCGGCGCCCGGTAGACGCCGGTGGGGGCCTCGGCGCTGCTCAGCCGGGCGCACGGCCCCTGCTCGGCGTGGCCGAAGCGGATGACGCTGCCCGGGCCGACCCCCCACTGCCGCACCGGCCGGCCGTTGACGAAGGTGCCGTTGGTGCTGTCCATGTCGTGCAGCATCCAGCTGTCGCCCGCGGGGCTGATCACCGCGTGGTGCCACGACACCCGGGGGTCGTCGAGGACGACGTCGCCGTCGGGGTCGCGACCGACGTGGTAGTCCCGACCCGGGACCAGGATCCGGGTGTCCCCGTCGGTCTCGAGCACGAGCTTGGGCGCGGTGGGCGCGGAACCTCGCTCGGCCACGCTTCGATCGTAGCCGCGGACCGGCCGCCCCGCCTGTCCCCCCCCTGTCCCGCAACGGGCCGTCACATGGCCCTGGGGGACGGTGCCGGGGCCCTCACCATTCGGTCGGCGCGTAGTCCTTGAGGAACACCCCGAACAGGTCCTCGCCCTGCTCGCCGCGGACGATCGGGTCGTACACCCGGGCGGCGCCGTCGATCAGGTCCAGCGGGGCGTGGAAGCCCTCCTCGGCCATGCGGACCTTGTCCGGGTGCGGGCGCTCGTCGGTGATCCAGCCGGTGTCGACGCTGGTCATCAGGATGCCGTCGGTCTCCAGCATCTCCCGGGCGCTGGTGCGGGTCAGCATGTTGAGCGCGGCCTTGGCCATGTTGGTGTGCGGATGGCCCGCGCCCTTGTAGCCGCGGGTGAACTTGCCCTCCATCGCGGAGACGTTCACCACGTACTTGCGGCGGGCCGCGGCGGCGGCCATCGCCGGGCGCAGCCTGCTGACCAGGATGAAGGGCGCGGTCTCGTTGCACAGCTGCACTTCGAGCATCTCGACCGGGTCGACCTCGCCCACGGCGCGGCTCCAGCTGTTCTCCGCGTCCAGGTCGGGGATCAGCCCGCCGGCGTCGATCGCGGTGCCGGCCTCGATCCGGGCGAGCGAGGCAGAACCGCTCACCAGGGCCAGGTCCGTGACCTCCCGGGCCCGGGCGGCCAGCTCCGCGCGAGGGGCGGGCAGTGCGGGCTGGGCGCCGCTGCCGAAGGCGCCGAAGACCTCCGAGGCGGGCAGCGCACCGGCCGGGAGCGGCGCGGACTCGGCGGCCACCAGCTCCGCGTACGCGGCGGGGGAGCGCCGCACGGTCTGCGCCGCGTTGTTGATCAGGATGTCCAGCGGGCCCTCGGCGGCCACCGAGTCGGCGAGCGCCACCACCTGGGCCGGGTCGCGGAGGTCGACCCCGACGATCTTGAGGCGGTGGATCCACTCGTCGCTGTCCGGCATCGCCTTGAAGCGCCGGATCGCGTCCGCGGGGAAGCGCGTGGTGACGGTGGTGTGGGCACCGTCGCGCAGCAGCCGCAGCGCGATGTACATGCCGATCTTGGCCCGGCCGCCGGTGAGCAGGGCGCGCCGGCCGCTCAGGTCGGCCCGCGCGTCGCGCCGTGCACGGTTGGAGGCCGCGCAGTCCTGGCACAGCTGGTGGTAGAAGGCGTCGACCTCGACGTAGCGGCCCTTGCACACGTAGCAGGAGCGCGGCCGCTGCAGGATGCCGGCGATCTCACCGATGGTCGAGGAGGACGGCAGCAGCCCCTGGGTCTCGTCGTCGATGCGTTCCGCGGAACCGGTGGCCGTGGCCTCGGTGACGGCCTTGTCGTGGGCCGTCTTGGCGGAACGCCGCTCCTGGCGGCGCCGCTGCTTCACCGTCCGGTAGATGCCGGCCGTGGCCCTGCGCACGGTGATCGCGTCGGGGTGGTCCAGCGGCAGCTCGTCGAGTTCCCTCAGCACGCTGAGGCACAGTTCCAGGCGTACCGGGTCGATGCCGGGGACGCCGTCCCGGGCCGTGGCCGTGCTCTGCTCGTTCTCGGTCGCCGTCATGCCCGCCGTCGTTCCCTGGATCGTGTGTTCCCACTGGTGTCCTGCGGAACTCTACGGAGGCGGCGGGCCCCGGCCAAAACGGCGGCTTTCGCCCGTGCCCCGTCCGGTGGCCGCGGGCGGTGGCCCGGAGCGGTCGCGGGGCGGTCCCGGGGCGGTCGGCGGCGGGCCGGCGGTCACTCCAGGGGAGCGGTGGCCTCGCTCTCGTACGCGTAGTCCCAGGGCTCGTCGGCCATGTGCTCGAGGCGCTTGTAGTACGCGGCGCTGTCGGGCCACGCCTGGTGAACCCCGGCGTCCTGCACGCTGATGGCCAGCGGGTCGTACAGGATGCCCTCGGGGGGCTGCCCCCCGGCTCCCAGGACGATGCCGAGGGTGAGACCGTCCCCGGGGCCGCCGTGGAGTCGGATCCTGGTGGTCATGGAGGTCACCTCCTGCATCCATGATCTCTCGCCGGGGGAGGTTTGGTGAAGAAGCCGGACGGCGACCGGCCCCGGGCCGACAGTGCGTGAGAGATCCGTTACGTTACGTTTCTCCGCCCGCTCCGACCCCCCCACGAGGTGCCCGCGTGCGCGAATTCAGTCTTCCCGCGCTGGTCCCGGCCACCCTCGCCGGTGGCCTCGCCGACGTGGTGTTCGAGACCGCGGCGCAGGCCCCCGACGAGGTGCGGCTGGGCCGCAAGGAGGACGGCCGCTGGCACGACGTGACCGCGGCGGAGTTCCGCGACGAGGTGCTGGCCCTGGCCAAGGGCCTGCTCGCGCACGGGGTGCGGTTCGGGGACCGGGTGGGGATCATGTCGCGCACCCGCTACGAGTGGACGCTGTTCGACTTCGCGCTGTGGACCGTCGGGGCCCAGCCGGTGCCCGTCTACCCGACCTCCTCCGCCGAGCAGCTGCGCTGGATCCTCCACGACACCGGCGCCGTCGGCTGCGTGCTGGAGAACGAGGACCACGCCATGACGCTGGGCTCGGTGATCGACCGGCTGCCCGCCGTGACCCGGGTGTGGCAGCTGGACTCCGGGGCGGTGAAGCAGCTGGTGGCGGACGGCGAGCGGATCTCGGAGGACGTGGTCCACCGGCACCGGCTCGCGGTCACCCCCGACGCCGTCGCCACCGTGATCTACACCTCGGGCACCACCGGGCGCCCCCGCGGCTGCGTCCTGACCCACGGCAACTTCATGTGCCAGACCGACAACCTCATCGCGGGCTGGCGGCCGGTCTTCGACAGCGGCACCTCAGCGCAGCCGTCCGTGCTGCTCTTCCTGCCGCTGGCCCACGTCTTCGGCCGCATGATCCAGGTGGCGACGGTACGGGCCGGGGCGCGGCTGGGCCACCAGCCGGAGATGACGGCCGCCGAACTCCTGCCCGACCTGGCGCTGTTCCGGCCGACCTTCGTGCTCGCCGTGCCGTACGTCTTCGAGAAGGTCTTCAACTCCGCGCGGGACAAGGCGGAGGAGGCCGGCCACCTCGGGGTGTTCGACAAGGCCGTCGACGTGGCGGTGCGCTTCGCCGAGGCCCGCGAGCGCCGCGCGCTGGGCACCGGCCCGGGCCCGAGCGCCGCGCTGCGGGTGCTGCACCGGTTCTACGACCGGATGGTGTACGCCAGGGTCCGCGAGGCGCTGGGCGGCCGGGTCCGCAACGCGGTGAGCGGCGGTTCCACGATGGGGCGGCGGCTCGGGCTGTTCCTGGAGGGCGCGGGGGTCACGGTGTACGAGGGGTACGGACTCACCGAGTCCACCTCGGCGGCCACCGCCAACCCGCCCGGCCGGGTGCGCTACGGAACGGTCGGCCACCCCGTGCCGGGCACGGCGGTCAGGATCTCGGACGAGGGCGAGATCCTGCTGCGCGGCCCGGCCGTGTTCTCCGGCTACCTCGGTGATCCCGAGGCCACGGCGCAGGCCCTGCGCGACGGCTGGCTGCACACCGGCGACCTCGGCTCCCTCGACGAGCACGGCTACCTGACGATCACCGGCCGCAAGAAGGAGATCATCGTCACCACCAGCGGCAAGAACCTCTCCCCGGCCGTCCTGGAGGAACGGGTCCGCGAGCACCCGCTGATCGAGCACTGCCTGGTCATCGGCAACGACCGGCCGTACGTGACGGCCCTGGTGACCCTGGACGCCGAGGCGACGGCCCAGTGGCTGCGGCTGCGCGGGAAGGAGCGGGCCGGGCTGCAGGAGCTGGTGCGCGACCCGGACCTGGAGACGGAGGTGCGGCGGGCGGTGTCGGCGGCCAACACACGGGTGTCGAAGGCGGAGTCGATCCGCTCGTTCCGCGTGCTGGCCGCCTCCTTCACCGAGGAACGGGGGCTGGTCACCCCCTCCCGCAAGCTCAGGCGCCGGGCGGTCGAGGAGGCCTACGCCGCCGAGATCGACGCCATGTACCGGCGCTGAACCGCGGTCACGGCTTGGGGAGCCCGCAGCCCGGCAGGGTGAGGTCGAAGCGGTTGCCCGTGGTGACGCAGGCGCCGATGCCGTAGGTCTGCTCGGCGTAGTTGATGCCCTGGCGGACGGTGACGGTGCCGTTCGCGGCCACCTCGCAGGGGTTGTTGAGGGTGCAGCGGCCCCCGTCCTCGTTGCCCGTGTTGTTGATGGCGACGACCTTGCCGGTGGCGGTGTCGATGACCGGCGAACCCGAGGTGCCGCCGATGGTGTTGCACGAGGGGGTGTAGCGGACCGAGTCCTTCCAGGTCCAGTCGCCCTCCTTGAGGAGGTGGACGAAGCCGTCGATGGAGCAGCTGTAGATGGTCTTCCAGTACCCGGAGACCACCTTGATGGCCGTGCCCTGTACCGGGTGCGTGCCGGAGACCTCCAGCGCGGAGATCCCGTAGGAGGACCGGATCTGCGCATAGGTGCGGTTCAGCTGGTACACCGAGATGTCGGTGTCGGTCATGGTCGCGTACGCCAGCTTGGTGGCGCGCAGCGTGGCGACCGAGCGGCCCGAGGCGTTGAGCAGGCCGAAGGTGCGCGTGGACGCCTGGTTCACCAGCACTTCGCCGGCGTCGAGGAAGCCGCTGGTCAGGCAGTGCCCGTTGGAGAGCACCAGGGCGGGGTCGGTGGACGCGGAGGACGGGAAGCGGATGAGCGACCCGGAGCAGTTGCTGAGCGACACCGTCCCGGCGAAGTCGACGGTGACGGCGGCCGGGGCCGGGGCCGCGGCCGTGTGCGGTGCGGCCGCGGCGTCACGGCCGGCCGCCGAGGCGGGGGCGCCGGACAGGCCGAGGGTCGCGACCGCGGCGAGGGCCGCGAGGGCGGCCGCGAGGAATCCTCTGAGAGGTCGTTTCATGTGGGGGGTCCTCTCGAGACCGAAGTTCTTTCGGTTTTGGCATGCACATTGTCATGAACCGAAAGGGTGGTCACAAGAGGGCCACGAACCGCCGGACCGCGCCCGCCCGGTGCCGTGGAGGCGGCAGCCGGTGGGCGCGGTCCGGTGACGGGACGTCAGCCTGCGCGTTCGTCGGGAGTGGGCCCGGACGCCGGCCCGGACGTCAGCCGGGAAGTCCCACGACCTGGTCGCCGGGACGGAGGGCCGGCGCGCCGACCCGGACGCCCGTCCCGCGCCCGTGGGGACCGGCCTGGACCGGTATGACCGGACGCGGCGCGGGGGCGACGGCGGAGTGGCGGGCGGCGGCCGCCAGCGCACGCCGGTCGGGCAGCGAGTCCGCGGTGATGCGGGGGAACGCCGTCACCTCCGCCGTGAGGCCGCGGGCCGCGACCACCCGTCGCACCGAGTCCATCAGGGTGTCCTCGCCGAGGAACGCCGCCGCGGTGCTGGACCGCCCGTCGGCGTACCGGTAGCGGACGAGCAGCGGCTGCACGTCGGCGCCCGCGTCCAGCGCGGCCTGGAACAGCGCCCGGCGGTAGTGGCCTTCCTCGCCGCCGCACCAGGTGCTGCCCTCCGGGAACGCCACGACCGTGGCGCCCGAGCGCAGCGCCTGCGCGACCTCCGCCACCGTGTCCGGCAGGGTGCGGATCCGCTCCCGGTCGATGAAGATCGTGCGGCCGCGCACGCACAGCCGCCCGATCACCGGCCAGTCGCGGATCTCCCGCTTGGCGACGTTGCGCCCCGGGAAGACCGCGGCGATCAGCACGATGTCCAGCCACGACACGTGGTTGGAGACCACCAGCAGACCGGTGCCCGGCTCCCGCGGCGCCGCATCGGGCAGCCGTACCCGGATGCCGAAGGCCGCCACCGCGGCGCGGGTCCAGCGCCGGATCAGCCGCTCGCGTCCGGCCGGACCGCACAGCGCGCCGAGCGGCACCGACAGCACGACGCCGACGAGCAGCACCGTCACCGCGGCGAGGTAACGCAGCAGCCGCCGGAGGAGGCCCACCTTCGGGCCGTCACCGGTCACGCACGCCTGCGGGGTGCAGGTCGAGACCGGCGACCACCACGCCGCGGCCATCTCAGACCGACCCGAGCGAGCCGAGGGCGCCGAAGTGCCGCAGGTAGCGCTCGTCGGTGCGCTCCAGGGAGAGCAGGATGAACAGGTCGGCGACACCGAAGTCCGGGTCGTGGGCGGGCTCGCCGCACACCCAGGCACCCAGCCGCAGGTAGCCGCGGAGCAGCGCCGGCAGCGTGGCGCGGGCCGGGCGGGCGATGCCCGTCGGGTCCCAGGGGCGGAGCGGGGAGACCCGGTACTCCTCGGGGGCCAGGTTCTTGGCCGAGACGCGGTCCCACACGCCGGCCGCCAGCGAGCCGCCGTCGGCCAGCTCCACCGAGCAGCAGCCGGCCAGCCAGTTGTGACCGGTGGTCGCCATGTAGCGGGTGATGCCGCCCCACATCAGCGCGACGACGGCCCCGTCCCGGTGGGCGGGGTGCACGCACGAGCGGCCGACCTCGACCATGTCGTGCTGGATCGGCGCGAGCCGGGACAGGTCGAACTCGGACTCGGAGTAGGTGCGGCCCGCGCGGCGGGCGTTGGCGGGGGTCAGCAGCCGGTAGGTGCCAACGACCTCACCGGTCGCGTCCTCCTTCACCAGCAGGTGGTCGCAGTAGGCGTCGAGGGCGTCGACGTCCAGGCCCGGCTCGGGGGTGTCCAGCACGGCCCCCATCTCCCCGGCGAACACCTGGTGCCGCAGACGCTGCGCGGCCCGCACCTCCGCCTCGTCCTGGGCGAGGCTCACCGAGTAGCGGGGCCGGTCGGTCGGGGTGTCGACGACGGGTGCGAGTTCGTACGAAGCGGTCATGGCGCGATTCCCTGGTCAGGGGGACGGGGACACCCTTATCTGTCCCGTCGCGGCCTTGCCTTGGCGTGTCCTTGACGGAGCGCGCAGATGTGCGCTCGCTGAAGTGCCGGTGCCGTGGCCCCGCGGACCGCCCGCTTCACCCGGAAAGCGCTCCCAAGCGGCCTTCGAGCAGCAGCAGGAGTTCACCGAGGATACCCGCCAGATCCTCGCGGCGGCCTTCCGGCAGACCGGACAGCAGCCCCGTCTCGTAGGCGAGCTGCTCGGGCAGCACGCGGTCGACGAGCGTCAGTCCCTCGTCGGTCAGCCGCAGGTGGGAGACCCGGCGGTCGCGGCCGTCCGGGCGGCGGGCCACCAGGCCGCGCTCCTCCAGCAGCTTGATCCGCTTGGTGACCGCGGCGCCCGAGGCGAAGGTCTCCCGGGCCAGCCGGCCGGGGGTGAGCTCGCCGCCGACGCGGCGCAGGGCGAGGAGGATGTCGTACTCCGGACGGGTGAGGCCCTCGCGGCCCAGAGGCGTCTCGGTGACCTGCTGCAGCAGCGCCGCGCAGCGGTTGAGCCTGCCGATCACGGCGACCGGACCGAAGTCCAGGTCGGGGTAGACGTCCTGCCACTGGCGCAGCACCGTCGCGACGGCGTCCTCCACGCGAGTCGTCCTCCCTCCGTACGCCGGCGGCTCCGGCGGCGTCCGCATGATCGTACGCGTCGTCAGGTCACGGTGACGGACCGGCCTTGGTGGCACCGACCTGCCAGCATCAGGTGCCCGCGCTCCTCCGCGGCGGCGATGCGCCGTTCGGGCAGGGCCCGGCCCCACCACTCGCCGGAGGCGGTGTCGGCGGCCTCGCGCAGTTCCAGGAGCGCGGCCGCCAGCCGGGCCTCGCGGGCGACGGGCGCGGTGAGCTCGTGCTCCAGGCGCTGCAGTGCGGCCGCCACCCGGTGGCCCACCCGGCGGTTCGGTACGGCGAAGCAGGCCAGCAGCCCGGCCGCGGCGCCGACGAGGGTGTCCAGCCAGCGGTCGGCCACCAGGTGGCCGGCGGGCTGCGCGCCCGTGAACTCGGTCATGACCATCGCCATCGGCGTCACGAAGGCGCTGGCGATCCAGTAGTTGCGCGCGATCGTCGCCTCGGCCGCGACGTTGCACGCCAGGGCGGTCGCGATGAGCGCCGCGGCCCCGGTGGCCGTGACCGGCACCAGCGCCGTGAACAGCAGCACCCCCAGGAGGTTGCCGAGTACCCGCTGCAGCGCCCGGTGCCAGGACAGGGTGGTGTTGGCCGCGAAGACGGCCGCGGCGGTCACCACGGCCCAGGAGGGCCGGTCCACGCCCAGCGCCGTCGATCCCCACCCCGCCAGGGCGCTGCCCAGCAGGACGCGCAGCCCGACCGGGAGCAGGTGCCGCGGGGCGGGCCGGTGCGGCCGCCGGCCCGCGCGGCCGGTCCGGGTGCCGACCGAGGGGGCGGGGGTGCGTGCGGCGGGGCCCGGGTCGGGCAGGGCGCGGGTCCGGCGCAGGGCACGGGCCCACGCGGTGAGCCGGTCCCCGTCGGCCGGGTCCGCGGCCTCGGCGCGCGCCAGCAGCCGCTCCAGGCCCGCCAGGTGGGCGGTGGTCCGGGCGCCGCGCAGGGTGTGCCAGGCGGTGTGCACGGCGACGGTGGCCTCGTGCCGGCTGCCGGGGGCGCCCCCGTCGGCCAGGGCGCGGGCCCGGGCTTCCAGGGCCCGGGCGACGGCGGCGCGCTCGGGGGCGTACGGCCGCACGAGCGCGGGGGCCATGCACACCAGCCAGGCGACGGCCCCGCCGAGCAGCGTCAGCCCGGTGTGGGCCGGCACCTGCCCGAGTGTCTGCGGGACGAAGGCGGCGCTCGCCGCCACGAAGGTGAAGATCACGTTCTCGGGCGGCCCGATCCGCGTCGCGTCGCACACCACCTTGTGCACGGCGGCGAGGAGGGCGGCCACCGCCACCCGCAGCGGCGTCGACTGCGTCAGCGCGGCGGTGGTCAGCGCGAGCCCGGTCCCGGCCGCCATGCCCAGGACGACCAGGGCGAGCACCCTGGCCCGGGCCGCGTAGGGCAGCCCGTGCGCGTACAGGGCGCACAGCCCGCCGCCCGCGGCGTACGGCACCAGGTCCAGCCGCCCGAGGGCCAGCAGCGTCACCTCGACCGGGCCCACGGCGGCGACGACGCCGAGCGCCCGGTGGTGCCAGAGGTCCTGCACGGAACGGAGCCGGAGGACACCGCGGACGGGCAGGGGGAAAGCGGACATGCTGAAAAGCTTAGCAGGTGTTTTACTCGTGAAACATCTGCCGACGCGGCAAGGACGCGGTGGCCGGCCCCGTCCCCGGGACCGGCCACCGCGTCCTTGCCGCCCGGCTCAGGCCGGGAACGCCAGCGACAGTGCGAAGCGGTCCCCGGCGTCGGTCCACCAGTGGCGCAGGGCGAGACCGGCGGCCGCCAGCTCCGCCCGCACGCCCTCCTCGCGGAACTTCGCGGAGACCTCGGTGCGCATCGTCTCCCCGCGCGCGAAGTCCACGGTCAGGTCGAGCGCCGGTACCTTCACGGTCACGTCGGCGCGCGCCCGCAGGCGCATCTCGATCCACTCCTCCTCGCGGTCCCACACGGCGACGTGGTCGAAGTCGTCCGGGTGGAAGTCCGCGCCGAGCTCGCGGTCGATGACCGACAGGACGTTCTTGTTGAAGGCGGCCGTGACGCCCTGCGCGTCGTCGTACGCCGCCACCAGCGTCTGTTCGTCCTTGACCAGGTCGGTGCCGAGCAGCAGCGCGTCGCCCGGGGAGAGCAGCGCGCGGACCGAGGAGAGGAAGTGCGCCCGCTCCTGCGGCAGCAGGTTGCCGATCGTGCCGCCCAGGAAGGCGACCAGCCGGGGGCCGGGCGTCCCGGGCAGGGCCAGGCCGTGCTGGAAGTCGGCGACGAGCGCGTGCACGGACAGGTCCCGGTGGTCGGCGAGCAGGGCCTCGCCCGCGCCGGTGAGCGCGGACTCGCTGACGTCGATCGGCACGTACGTCAGCGGCCCTCCCAGCGCGCCGATCAGCAGCCGGGTCTTCTCCGAGGAACCGGAACCCAGCTCCACCAGGGTGCGGGCACCGGTCGCCGCGGCGATCTCCGGCGCACGCGCGTGCAGGATCTCCCGCTCGGCGCGGGTCGGGTAGTACTCGGGCAGCCGGGTGATCTCCTCGAACAGCTCGCTGCCACGGGCGTCGTAGAACCACTTGGGCGGGAGCTGCTTGGGGCTGCGGGTCAGTCCGTACGCGACGTCGGCGCGCAGCGCGGCCGCGGTGGCGTCGGCGGGCAGGGTGCGGGTGAGGGTGAACGGGCTCACAGGTGCGGCTCCTTGAGCGGGATCAGCAGGACCTCGGTGGGATCGCCGTACAGCAGGTGGCGGTCGGGGACCTCGGTCCAGCGCGGACTGTCGTCGTACGGCTCGGAGGCCACGACGAGGGAGCGGCCGGGCACGTCCAGGTACCAGAGCGTGTCGCCCCAGGCGGTGCCGGCGATCGCCCGGCCGTCGGTCAGCAGGAAGTTGAGCCGTGAGTCGGGGGTGAGCGCGGCCAGCCGGCCGACGGTGTCGGCGAGCGCCTCGTCCGCCGGGGCGCCGGCCCGCAGCCGGTGCAGGGTCAGCGCCCAGGCCAGGGCCGAGTCGCAGCGCGCCTCCAGGGTCAGCAGCTCGTGCGGGGGCAGCGCGGCGGCCGCCTCGGCGACCGAGTGCGGCCAGCCGCGCAGCGCCCCGTTGTGGCTGAACAGCCAGCGGTCCGCCGTGTACGGGGCCGCGGCGGACTCGTCGGCCACCGAGCCCTCGGTGATGTCGCGGACCGCGCCGAGCAGCGCACCGGAGCGTGTCACCCGGCACACGTCCGCGAAGGACGGGTCGTCCCAGACCGGCCCCGCGCGCCGGTAGCGCGCGGGCAGCGGGTCGCCGTCCGCGTACCAGCCGAGCCCGAAGCCGTCGGCGTTGACCGTGCCGTACTTCTGCCGGCGCGGCGCCCACGACTGGCGGTACAGCGAGTGCGGCGGGTCGATGACGAGTTCGCGGAGCGTGACGGGCGGACCCACGTACGCCAGGTGCCGGCACATCAGCCGCGCCCCCGTCTGCCCGGGGCCCTCACACCTGCTCCGGACGGGCGTCGCGGGCGGTGCGGAAGCCGGCGAAGATCTGCCGCCGGACCGGGTAGTCCCAGTTGCGGAAGGTGCCCCGGCAGGCCACCTCGTCCACGGCGAAGGAACCGCCCCGCAGCACCTTGTGGTCGGGGCCGAAGAACACCTCCGAGTACTCCTTGTACGGGAACGGCGCGAAGCCCGGGTAGGGCAGGAAGTCGCTCGCCGTCCACTCCCACACGTCGCCGATCAGCTGCCGTACGCCCAGCGCCGAGGCACCCGCCGGGTAGCTGCCCACCGGGGCCGGCTGCAGGTGCCGCTGGCCGAGGTTGGCGTGCTCGGGACCGGGGTCGGCGTCGCCCCACGGGTAGCGGCGGGAACGCCCCGTCGCCGGGTCGTGCCGGGCCGCCTTCTCCCACTCCGTCTCGGTGGGCAGCCGGCGTCCGGCCCAGCGGGCGTACGCGTCGGCCTCGTACCAGGACACGTGCAGCACCGGCTCCTCGCGCGGCACCGGCTCGGTCACCCCGAAGCGGCGGCGCAGCCACGTACCGCCCTCCCGGTGCCAGAACAGCGGGGCGGCCAGGCCGTGTTCGCGGACGAGCGCCCAGCCGGCCGGGGTCCACCAGCGCTCGTCCCCGTAGCCGCCGTCCTCGACGAAGGCCAGGTACGCGCCGTTGCTCACCGGCACCGTGTCGATGTAGAACGGCGCCACCTCGCGCACGTGCGAAGGACGTTCGTTGTCCAGCGACCACGGCTCGGTCGAGGTGCCCATGGTGAACAGACCGCCGGGGACCAGGACCTCGGCCGGCAGCAGCGCCGTGTCCGCGGGGGCGGGCGGCGGCGGGGGAGCGGTGAGGGCCACCGGGCCGCGCCGCAGCTGATGCGTGATCAGCATCGTCTCGTCGTGCTGCTGTTCGTGCTGGGCGATCATGCCGAAGGCGAAGGCCGCGTCGGTCAGCGGGGTGCCGCGCAGCGGTGCCCGCTCCAGGATGTCCAGCACCCTGCCGCGCACCTCGGCCGTGTAGGCGTGCGCCTCCGCGGGCGGCAGCAGCGGCAGCGTGGGACGCTCCGAACGCGGGTGCTCGAAGGCGTCGTAGATCGGGTCGATGTCGGGGCGCAGGGCCTCACGGCCGCCGACGTTCCGCAGCAGCCACTGCTCCTCCTGGTTGCCGATGTGGGCCAGGTCCCAGACCAGGGGGGACATCAACGGGGAGTGCTGGGCGGTGAGTTCACGGTCGTCCACGCAGGTGGTGAGCGCCCGGGTGCGCTCGCGCGCGGTGGTCAGGGCGTCCAGCGCCCGCCGGCGCAGGGCTTCGGGGTCGAGCGCGGGTGCGGTCACGTGCGGCTCTCCTTGCGTAGGAATGCGTCGAGCATGTCGTCGGCGGGACAGCGGCCGCGTTCGACGTAGCGCTCGGTGAAGTCGTCCACCGCCCGCCGTACGGCCCGGTCCGCCCCGAGCCGGGGCAGGGCCTCGCGGGCCGCGGCGAAGCAGGTCACGGCGATGGGGTGGAGCTCGGGGTCGGCCAGACCGTGCCGGGCGGCGCGCCGCCACAGCGGGTTGCGGGGCGCCGGGTCCCGGCCCGCCGCGTCGGCGAGCGGCTTCACCGCCCGGTAGGCGACCTCGGAGGCGGCGGCGTCGTCGAAGAGCGCCACGGCCACCGCCAGCGGCACGATCCAGCCGTCCCGTCCCGGCTGCGCGTCGATCATGCGCAGCTCCAGGTAGCCGCGCGGCCGCACCGGCGGGAAGAGCGTCGACAGGTGGTAGTCCAGGTCGGCGAGGGTCGGCCGGCGGTGCGAGCCGTCACGGATCCAGTCGCGGAAGGTGAGCCCGTGCGGCACCGTCCACGGTCCCTCGTCGCCGCGGATGCACAGCACCGGGGCGTCCAGGGCGTAGGCCGTCCAGGCCGCACGCGGGTCGCCCCCGCCGGGCGGCGCGAGGGTGCGCCCGGGGTCCAGCGCCGCCCACACCGCCTGCCGGGTGGACCGCCAGCCGGTCGGGCGGCCGGTGCTGAGCGGCGAGTTGGCGAACGCCGCCACCAGGACCGCGCCCAGCAGGTGCGCCAGCAGCCAGCGTCTGCCGAGGCCGAAGGGACCCGGCTCCTCGGTGCCCGAGTCCAGGCAGACCTGGACCGAGGCCGTGGAGCACATCATGGCCCGGCCCGCGGGTCCGGACCGGTCGAAGTACGCCTCCATGGCGGCGTACCGGGGCTCGTCCAGCAGCCGGCGGGGCCGTCGCCAGGGGTCGTGGCCGTGGCCGGCCAGGACGAGGCCGTCCCGGCGGAGCCGGTGGCGTACGGAGTGGAGTTCGGCTGCCGCGGCGTTGACGCACGCGGTCAGCGAGGGGGCGGGCAGCGAGCTGAGCTCCAGCTGTCCGCCGGGCTCGGTCGTGAGCCGGGAGCGGAGGTGCAGGTCGTGCAGTCCGGCGACGGCGGCGCCGAGCCGGGCGGGGCCCACCGGGCGGGCCGGGTCGTGCGGGTCGTGGAGGAACCATTCCAGTTCCACGCCTATGCGGCGCGGCGGGCCGGTCTTGAAGCAGATGCCCTGGATATGGTCCTCCGCTGTCGTCTCGCTGATCGGTTCGGATGTCTCCATCCGCTGACTGGTGCCGGGCATGGCCGGGACCTCCCGTCGAAGGCGGCTCTCCGTGTCCGCCCGGCCGGGGCCGGACGGTGTCCGTACCACCTAATCCCTTCGGTCCGGGCCGCTCAAGAGCGCCCCGGACGAACGGCCGAGGGACGGCAGGTGACACCCGTGTCGAGGGCGGCCTCTGCCGTCCGGTCCGAATCAAGACTGGACCGCCACCCGGCGGCCCGCATCTCCAGAACGTATCTGCGCAGGTCGGACGGTTCATGCCGGAATCTCCCCCGAGGACGGCGCGCTGCACGCCCCGGTGTTCCGCCCCGCCGGTCGCCCGCGCGTGCGGGGTGCTCCGTCGCGCGGGCCCTGCGCGGGTCCCGACGCGCTGGTACGGCCGGGAACAGCTCGCGCGCCCCGGCGACCGCTCCCGTGCGGTCGCCCGAACCGGTCGTGGCACATGGGCTGCGTCTGCCCGGACGGACCCGCACGAAACGACCGTCTACGGGCCGGGCGGGACGGCGGGTCGCGGGCTCAGCGGTCTAGTAGGGCTTTGTTAGCTGTCTGGTCAGGTGGCGGTGCTGGTGGTTCGCTGCGGTCATGAGGCCGGATGAATTAGCCGCGTGTCGTGAGCGGTTGGAGGAGTTCGCCAGGGAGGTGTTCGCGCCGCTGGCGCGTGTGGATCAGCGGGCCAAAGGTGGTCTGTATCTGCGCGGCCTGCTCCTGGACGGGCGCCGCAAATCGATGCAGCCGATGGCCGGACGCCTCGGGGTGGATCATCAGCAGTTGCAGCAGTTCATGACGTCCTCGACCTGGCCGGTGGGCGTGGTCCGGGCAGGGCTGGCCCGCCGGGCGGTGACGGTGGTGCGACCGCAGGTGTGGGTGGTGGACGACACCGGCTTCCCCAAGGACGGCATCGCCTCGCCCGGGGTGGCCCGCCAGTACTCTGGAACACTGGGCAAGGTCGGCAACTGCCAGATCGGTGTCAGCGTGCATGCCGCCTCCGACACCGCCTCGTGTCCGCTGTCATGGCGGCTGTTCCTGCCGGTGGGCTGGGATGAACCCGAAGCGGCCGATCGGCGGGCAAGCTGCGGCATCCCCGAGGACGAACACCACCGCCCGAAGTGGCAGCTCGTGGTGGAGATGCTCGATGAGCTGGCCACCGGCAAACTGCGGCCCGCGGTGCTGGTCGCGGACGCCGGCTACGGCACCAACGCCGACTTCCGGCATGCCCTGGAGGACCGGGGCCTGGCCTACTCACTACAGGTCAAGGGCGAGATGACCGCACACAGCCAGGATGCGATGCCCGAGCAGCCGCCCTACGGCGGGCTCGGGCCCCGGCCGCTGCCCCGCTACCGGACCCGGCCGGTGAGCCTGCGCGACCACGTCCTGGCCGTCGGTCGCGAAGGGGCGGTGTCGGTGACCTGGCGCAAGGGCTCCAAAGCCGCGCTGACCTCGCGCTTTGTGTTCCTTCGGGTCCGGCTGGCCGGACGCCGGCCGAAACCGGCCGCCGACGGTGTCATCGGGCTGACCTGGCTGATCGCCCAATGGCCCGAAGGCGAAGACGAGCCGGTCAGGTACTGGATATCCAACCTGCCCGCGGACATCCCCGCCCGTGACCTGGTCCGGATCGCGAAGTCACGCTGGCGCATCGAACACGACTACCGGGAGCTGAAGACCAGCCTCGGCCTCGACCACTTCGAAGGCCGTTCCTTCCTCGGCTGGCACCGCCACGTCACCCTCGTCACCGCCGCCCACCTGTTCCTGACCGAGCAACGAACCTGCCCAAAAGCCCCTGCCAGGGCCTGACCCTCTACCAGGCCCTGGACCTGCTCCAACACCTCCTGGCCACCTGGACCGGCACCTGCCCAACCTGCCGACAACCCACCCCATGGCAGCCCTACGACACCACCTAACAAAGCCCTACTAGAGCCTGTCGTCAAATGAGCTCCCCCAGCCACCGCTGGGAGGTGCCCCCACCGCCCGGAGGGCGGGCTCAGCGGCTCCCCCGGCTTGCGCTGGGAGGTGCCCCCAGGTGTGGTGCATCGCAAGGCGGAGAGTCGTCCTCGTAGTGGGCTACTCGGACGATTCGACAACGCAGCGTGGGGGCACCTC
>NZ_JBIBGK010000030.1:0-5600 GCF_042956445.1 Streptomyces sp. NPDC008238
GTAAAAACCCCTACCCGCGATGATAAGCATTGGGGCGCGTTTGGTCCTCCGGGGGGTCCCGTTTGGACTAGTAGCCGCCCGCCTAAAAAACCTCCCCCCCCCCCCCCCCCCCCCCGGGCGGGGGCCACGGCTCTTTGGCGTATCCACACCCGCTGTTCATGTTCAGATCAGCAACGCATCACCCGCCGCGGTGATCCTTGCGGGACCGGGTAAGTGGAGGTGAGCCTGATGCAGCAGTTCCTGGTTCAGGGTGCTGAAGTAGCCGCGCTGGAGGACGAGTTCTCGTCGGCGGTGGACGGGCGTCATACCGTTGCCGTGGATTCGGCGACCTCCGCGATGCAGCTGGCGCTGCTCTCGCTCGGCATCGGCGCCGGCGAGGAAGTGATCCTGCCGTCGTTCGCGCCCGTGGAGACCGCGGCCGCCGTGCGGCAGGTCGGTGCGGTGCCGGTCTTCGCCGACATCGACCCGCTGACGTTCTGCCTCGACCCGGAGGCCGTCGCCGCCGCGATCACGCCCCTCACGGTGGCCATCCTCCCGGTGCACCTCTTCGGGCACCCTGCGGCCGTCGACCAGATCACCGACATCGCCGCCCGGCACGGCCTGGCGATCGTCGAGGACGCCACCCAGGCCCAGGCGGCCACGCTGGCCGGCCGCCGGGTCGGCACCTACGGCGTGCTGAGCGTGTTCTCCGTCGAGGAGGGTGCCGTGGTCACCACGGAGCACCCCGAACTGGCCAGTGCCGTCAAGCGGCTTCGGGACACCGTCCACGCCCGGGCCCGCATCACCGACCGCAAGGCGGCCGTGGGCCGGGGGGCGCTGGCGAAGCTCGCCGGTGCCGTCGCCCGGCAGCGGGCCAACTGCCGCTACCTGGACTCGGCGTTGACCGGGGTCCTGGTGCCGTACGTGGAGCCCGGCGCCCACCACGTCTACCACCGCTACACGGTGCGCATACCGGGGAACGGCCGGCCGGACCGGGACGCGTTCGCGATGGCCCTGGCCGCGCGGGGCGTTCAGGCGAACGTGAGCATTCCGACGCCCGTGCACCGGCTCCCGGAGTACCGGTCGAGTTCGTACCTGCCGCGTACCGAGAAGGCGGTCGGCGAGACGCTGTCGCTGCCCGTCCACCCGGGTCTGACGGAGAAGGAGTTGGAGCGGATGGCCGCGGCGTGCAACACGCTCGGCGGCCTGCTCTGATCCCCGGCCGTTCCGGTCGGTCCCTACGTCGAGCGGATTTCCGAACCGGGACCGGGATGGGTTAAGATCCTTCACGTCGACGCGCCCCAATAGCTCAGTCGGCAGAGCGTCTCCATGGTAAGGAGAAGGTCTACGGTTCGATTCCGTATTGGGGCTCTGATGAGGAAAGGCCCCCGCCGTCACGGCGGGGGCCTTTCCCTTTTCCCGGGCTCTGCGCGGACCGGGCCCGCTAGGCGGGCAGTTCCGGGACGCGCATCGAGAGGATGGCCATGTCGTCGGAGGGCGCGTCCGATGCGAAGCGCTCGACGGCGCGCTGGATGCGGGCCGCGACGGCGCCGGCGGTGAGGCCCGTGCACGTCGCCAGGACGTCGGCGAGGCCGTCGTCGCCGAGCATGCGTGTGCCCTCGCGGCGTTCGGTGACGCCGTCGGTGACGCAGAGCAGGACGTCGCCGGGGTCGAGGGTGACGGTCTGCTCGACGAGTTCGAGGTCCTCGATGACGCCGAGCAGCGGCTGCGGCTCCGCCGCGGGTTCGACGACGCCGCTCTGCCGCAGGCGCAGCGGCAGCGGGTGCCCTGCGCACACCACCTTCAGGACGGCGCTGCCGTCGCTCTGCGGCCACATCTCGCCGTAGAGGAGGGTGAGGAAGCGGCTGCGGGCCCCCTCGTCCAGGATGGCCGCGTTGAGGCGCTCCAGGACGGACGGGCCGCTGAAGCCCTCACGGGCGAGCAGGCGCAGCGCGTGCCGGGCGAGACCGGTCACGGCGGCGGCCTCGGGCCCCGTGCCGCACACGTCGCCGATGGCGAAGCCCCAGCAGCCGTCGCGGATCGGGAACACGTCGTAGAAGTCGCCGCCGACCTCGTTGCCCTCGCCTGCGGCGCGGTAGACCACCTCGACCTCGACGCCGGGGATCACCGGCAGGCCGGGCGGCAGCAGGCTGCGCTGGAGGGACTGGCTGATGGCCGTGCGCTCGCTGTAGAGGCGGGCGTTGTCCAGGGCGAGGGCGGCCCGGCGCGACAGGTCCTCGGCGAGTTCCAGGATTTCCTGGCGGAAGCGCTCGTCGGCGGACTTGCCGAGGGTGAGCATGCCGATGACGCGGTTGCGGGCCACCAGCGGCAGGACGACCGTCTCGCCGCCGACGGCCGCCGCGGTCGCCAGGGCCGTGCCGGGGCCCGTGGCGGGCCGTGCGGCGTCGCCGAGGCCCAGGCTGCGCAGGGAGGCGCGCAGGGCCGTGGAGTGCGCCGCGTCGGCCGGTGCGGTCCACACCCGGGCCCCGGGGGTGGGGTCGGGCTCGGGAGGGGCGACACGGGAGAGCAGGGCCTTGATGCCGTCGATGCGGTCCTCGTCCTCGTGGAGGACGAAGGCGAGTTCGGGCTCCGAGGCCTGGTCGGCGATCGTGTAGACGGCGCACCAGTTGGCCAGGGTCGGCACCGTCATCTGGGCCATCAGGGCGAGCGTCTGGTCGCGTTCCAGGGTGCCGGCGAGCAGGTCGGAGGCCTCCACCAGGAAGGACAGCGAGCCGCGGCGCAGCCGCTCCAGCTCGGTCAGGCGCGCGCTCTCCACCGCGAGTGCGATGCGGTCGGCGGCGAACTGCAGCCGCAGCGCCTCCTCGTTGGTGTAGCGGCCGGGGCTCTCCGCGGCGACGCCCAGCGAACCGGTGAGGCGGCCCTCGACCTTGAGGGGGACGGTGACGACGGAGCGCATGCCGGTGCCGGCGAGCAGCGGGACGGCGCCGGGCACCGCTGTGAGGTCCTCGTGGACGGCAGGCATGCGGGCGCTGCCGTAGCGGCCGGTGCCGGCCTCGACGGGGACCCGCGCGAAGCGCTGCCGCGCGGAGGGCAGACCGGTGGAGGCCCGTACCTCCAGTTCGGTCTCGTCGTCGGTGGCGAGCAGCAGGTAGGCGGCGTCGCCGTCGAGCATGTCGCGGGCGCGCTCGACGGTGCGCTGCAGCAGCCCGTCGAGGTCGTCGGGGGCGGGGGAGCCGATGAAGGACTCGAAGGGGTCCACGGCCTTGCCGCGTTCGGCGCCGCCCTCGACGGCGATCATGCCGCGGCCCGGGTTCTGCAGGACGGCCCGCTCGTCCTCGCGCACCAGCAGGCACACGGTGGACGGCTCGCCGGAGGAGTCGCGCACCCGCAGGTGCGTGCCGTAGACGGGGAGGATCCGCCCGTCGGCGCCGCGGAGGCCGTAGCTGCCCTCCCAGCGGGACAGCCGCAGGGCCTCGGCGATGCCGTGGCCGGTGCCGGGGGTCTGCGGCCAGGCGGCGAAGTCGCCGAGCGGCTTGCCGGTCACCTGGTCGCCGGCGTGGCCGAAGAGGTCGGCGGCGTCCTGGTTCCAGCGGGTGATGATGCCGCCGCGGTCGACCTGGACGACGGCGACGCGGACCCGTTCGTCGGCCAGCGGCAGCGCCTGGACGGGCAGGGCCGGGCCCGCGGAACGGGTGCCGGCGGGGCGCTGCGGGAGTTCCAGGCGGAACCAGACGTGCTTGTTGGCGGCGGTGTACTCCACGCCCCACCGGCTGGCCAGCGCCGAGCACAGCAGCAGCCCGCGGCCGCCCTCGTGGTCGGGGTGGATCTGCTTCTTGGCGTCGTGGAGAGGAAGCTCACGTTCCGGGTAGCGGTCGGCGACCTCGATCCGTACGGCGGACTCGAAGCGCAGGCACTGGACGTCCGCCGCGGTACCGGCGTGGACCACGGCGTTGGTGACGAGTTCACTGGTGAGGACGACGGCGTCGTCGACGACCTCGGAGAAGCCCCAGCCCTGCAGCGTGTCGCGGACGAACGCGCGTGCGGTGGCGACCGAGCGTCCCACGGGTTCGAAGGTGGCCGCTGCCCGCGCCGTGATCACGGATCTCCTTGTTTGTCCCGGGACGTCACCGTTTGTCGTCCGCTGTACTGTCACCACCGGCCCCCACTTCGAGGTGTACGCCCGGCCCAAGGTGGGCAACCGCATGCCAGGTTACTTACCCCCGGCGACCGCGTGTGTGCCGGTTGGGGGTGTTCCTGCCCCGATCATGACGCCGGTCATATGCGATGCTGCCGAACTGTTATGGCCGGGCCCGGGCATGGTGAAACACTGGTCATGCCTGAACGAGGCACCTGCAGGTCGGTCGACCCTCCGGGAGGGACACGGTGGAGTCTGGCGCATCGGCGCGAGGCGGCGCGGCATCCGCGGCGAAGCGGGGCGGTTCCGCACGGGTCAAGAACGCGCGGTCGCGTACGGGCGGAGCCGGTACGGGGACCGTAGAGGTCGACTCGGCGGCCCTGCACCGGCTGCTGTCGGCGTTGGAGTCCATGCGGGACGGCAACTTCCGCAAGAGGCTGACGGTCACCGGCGACGGCGTCATGGCGGAGATCTCCGCCGTGTTCAACGAGGTCGCCGACCGCAACCAGCACCTGACCGGGGAGCTGGCGCGGGTGCGGCGGGTCGTGGGCCGCGAGGGCAAGCTCGCGGAGCGCCTGGAGACGGGGGCGTGCGAGGGCGCCTGGGCGGCGGCCATCGACGCCTCCAACGCGCTCGTGGACGACCTCGTGCGCCCCATGTCCGAGGTCGGCCGGGTGCTGTCGGCGGTGGCGGAGGGCGACCTGGAGCAGCGGATGGACCTGCGCGCGCAGGGTGCCGACGGTTCCGGGCACCCGCTGCGCGGCGAGTTCCTCAAGGTCGGCCGTACCGTCAACGGGCTGGTCGACCAGCTGTCCACCTTCACCGACGAGGTGACCCGGGTGGCGAGCGAGGTCGGCACCGAGGGCAAGCTGGGCGGCCAGGCGCGGGTGCGCGGCATGTCCGGTTCGTGGAAGGACCTCACGGACTCGGTCAACACCATGGCGTCCCGCCTGACGGCCCAGGTGCGTGACATCGCCCTCGTCACGACGGCGGTCGCCAAGGGCGACCTGTCGCGCAAGGTCACCGTGCACGTGGCCGGCGAGATGCTGGAGCTGAAGAACACCGTCAACACGATGGTCGACCAGCTCTCCTCCTTCGCGGCCGAGGTGACCCGCGTCGCGCGTGAGGTGGGCACCGAGGGCCAGCTGGGCGGCCAGGCCAAGGTGGCCGGTGTCGACGGCGTGTGGAAGGACCTCACGGACTCCGTCAACCTGATGGCCGGCAACCTGACGGCGCAGGTGCGCGACATCGCCCAGGTGACCACCGCGGTCGCCAACGGCGACCTGTCGCAGAAGATCACCATCGGCGCGCGCGGCGAGGTCGCGCAGCTCGCCGAGACCGTCAACGCGATGACCGAGACGCTGCGCACCTTCGCCGACGAGGTGACCCGGGTGGCCGGCGAGGTCGGCGCGGAGGGCCGGCTCGGCGGCCAGGCGCAGGTGCCGGGCGCGGCGGGCACCTGGAAGGACCTCACCGATTCGGTGAACACCGCGTTCCGCAACCTGACCGGTCAGGTGCGGGACAT
>NZ_JBIBGK010000030.1:5694-91056 GCF_042956445.1 Streptomyces sp. NPDC008238
GGACATCGCGCAGGTGACGACGGCGGTCGCCAACGGCGACCTGTCGCAGAAGGTCACGGTGGACGTCTCCGGCGAGATGCTGGAGCTGAAGAACACCGTCAACACGATGGTGGACCAGCTGTCGGCCTTCGGTGCCGAGGTGACCCGGGTGGCGCGTGAGGTGGGCGTCGAGGGCGAGCTGGGCGGCCAGGCGCAGGTGCCGGGTGCGGCGGGTCTGTGGAAGGACCTCACCGATTCGGTGAACACCGCGTTCCGCAACCTGACCGGCCAGGTCCGCAACATCGCGCAGGTGACGACGGCGGTCGCCAACGGCGACCTGTCGCAGAAGGTCACGGTGGACGTCTCCGGCGAGATGCTGGAGCTGAAGAACACCGTGAACCGCATGGTGGACCAGCTGTCCTCGTTCGCCGGACAGGTCACGCGCATGGCCCGGGACGTGGGCACGGAGGGCCGCCTCGGCGGTCAGGCCCGGGTCGACGGCGTCAGCGGCGTGTGGAAGGAGCTGACGGACTCCGTCAACTTCATGGCGGGCAACCTCACCTCGCAGGTCCGCCAGATCGCCCAGGTGACGACGGCGGTGGCCCGCGGTGACCTCTCCCAGAAGGTCGACGTCGACGCGCGCGGCGAGATCCTGGAGCTGAAGAACACCATCAACACGATGGTGGACCAGCTGTCCTCGTTCGCCGAGCAGGTGACCCGGGTGGCACGCGAGGTGGGCACCGAGGGCCGGCTCGGCGGCCAGGCGCAGGTGCCGGGCGTCGCCGGCGTGTGGCGGGACCTCACCGACTCCGTGAACGGCATGGCGGGCAACCTGACCGCCCAGGTCCGCAACATCGCCCAGGTGGCGACCGCGGTGGCCCGCGGTGACCTCTCCCAGAAGATCGACGTCGACGCGCGCGGCGAGATCCTGGAGCTCAAGAACGTCCTCAACACGATGGTCGACCAGCTGTCGTCCTTCGCCGAGCAAGTGACCCGGGTGGCCCGCGAGGTGGGTACCGAGGGCATCCTGGGCGGCCAGGCCGAGGTGAAGGGCGTGTCGGGCACCTGGAAGGACCTGACGCAGTCCGTCAACTTCATGGCGAACAACCTCACCATGCAGGTCCGCAACATCGCCGAGGTCACCACCGCGGTCGCCCAGGGCGACCTGTCCAAGAAGATCACCGTCGACGCCAAGGGCGAGATCCTCGCCCTGGTCACCACCGTCAACACGATGGTCGACCAGCTCTCCGCCTTCGGTGACGAGGTGACCCGGGTGGCCCGCGAGGTGGGCACCGAAGGCCAGCTGGGCGGCCAGGCGCGGGTGCGCGACGTCTCCGGCATCTGGAAGGACCTCACCGACAACGTCAACCTGATGGCCAACAACCTGACCAGCCAGGTGCGTTCGATCTCCTCCGTCGCCACCGCCGTCGCCAACGGCGACCTCACCAAGAAGATCACCGTCGAGGCGCGCGGCGAGGTCGCCCAGCTCGCCGAGACCATCAACACGATGGTCGACACGCTCTCCGCCTTCGGTGACGAGGTGACCCGGGTGGCCCGCGAGGTGGGCACCGACGGCATCCTCGGCGGCCAGGCCCGCGTGCCGGGCGTGTCCGGCTCGTGGAAGGACCTCACCGAGTCGGTGAACAACATGGCCTCCAACCTGACCGGCCAGGTCCGCAACATCGCCATGGTCACCACCGCGGTCGCCCGCGGCGACCTGTCCAAGAAGATCGACGTCGACGCGCACGGCGAGATCCTGGAGCTGAAGACGACCATCAACACGATGGTCGACCAGCTGTCGGCCTTCGGTGACCAGGTGACCCGGGTGGCCCGCGAGGTGGGCACCGAGGGCCGCCTGGGCGGCCAGGCGCGCGTGCCGGGCGTCTCGGGCATCTGGAAGGACCTCACCGAATCGGTGAACCTGATGGCGAACAACCTGACCCGTCAGGTGCGCAACATCGCCCAGGTGGCCACCGCGGTGACCCGTGGCGACCTCAACATCCGTACGGACGTGGACGCGGCGGGCGAGATCCTGGAGCTCCAGGACTACATCAACACCATGATCGTCAGGCTCCGCGAGACCACGCTCGCCAACAAGGAGCAGGACTGGCTCAAGGGCAACCTCGCCCGCATCTCCGGTCTGATGCAGGGCCGCCGCGACCTCAACGACGTGGCGGCGCTCATCATGAGCGAGCTGACCCCGGTGGTCTCCGCCCAGCACGGCGCCTTCTTCATCGCGGAGGAGCCCTCCGGCGGGGAGGAGATCGACGAGGGCTACGAGCTGCGGCTGAGCGGCTCTTACGGCTTCTCCAAGCGGACGATGCCGACCGTCTTCCTGCCCGGCGAGGGCCTGATCGGCACGGCCGCGGTCGAGAAGCGCTCCATCCTGGTGGAGGACGTGCCGCCGGGTTACCTGAGGATCTCCTCCGGCCTCGGCGAGGCGCCGCCGGCCCACGTCATCGTGCTGCCGGTGGTGTTCGAGGACCGGGTGCTGGGCGTGATGGAGCTGGCCTCCTTCCAGCCGCTCACGCAGATCCAGAAGGACTTCCTCGGCCAGATCACCGACATGATCGCGGTCAGCGTGAACACCATCAGCGTGAACACCAAGACCGAGTACCTGCTGGAGCAGTCGCAGGAGCTGACCGAGCAGCTGCGGGAGCGGTCGGCGGAGCTGGAGAGCCGGCAGAAGCAGCTGGAGATCTCCAACACGGAGCTGGAGGAGAAGGCGGAGCTGCTGGCCCGCCAGAACCGTGACATCGAGGTGAAGAACACCGAGATCGAGGAGGCCCGGCAGGTCCTGGAGGAGCGCGCCGAGCAGCTGGCGGTCTCGATGCGCTACAAGTCCGAGTTCCTGGCCAACATGTCGCACGAGCTGCGCACCCCGCTCAACTCGCTGCTCATCCTGGCCAAGCTGCTCGCGGACAACGCCGAGGGCAACCTCTCGCCGAAGCAGGTCGAGTTCGCCGAGACGATCCACGGCGCCGGCTCGGACCTGCTGCAGCTCATCAACGACATCCTGGACCTGTCCAAGGTCGAGGCGGGCAAGATGGACGTCAGCCCGACCCGCATCGCCCTGGTGCAGCTGGTCGACTACGTGGAGGCCACCTTCCGCCCGCTCACCGCGGAGAAGGGCCTGGACTTCTCGGTGCGGGTCTCCCCGGAGCTGCCCGCCACGCTCCACACCGACGAGCAGCGGCTGCTGCAGGTGCTGCGCAACCTGCTGTCGAACGCGGTGAAGTTCACCGACAGCGGTTCCGTCGAGCTGGTCATCCGGCCGGCCGGTCCCGACGTGCCGCAGGCGATCCGGGAGCAGTTGCTGGAGTCCGGCTCGCTGCGGGGCGCGGACGAGCCGCTGATCGCCTTCTCGGTGACCGACACGGGCATCGGCATCGCCGCGAGCAAGATGCGGGTCATCTTCGAGGCGTTCAAGCAGGCGGACGGCACCACCAGCCGCAAGTACGGCGGTACGGGCCTGGGCCTGTCCATCAGCCGGGAGATCGCCCGGCTGCTCGGCGGCGAGATCCACGCCGACAGCCAGCCCGGCCGCGGCTCGACCTTCACCCTCTACCTGCCGCTGAACACCACGGAACTGCCGCCCCAGGGCTACCCGCAGCTCCCCGGTGGCGAGGCCGCGGAACTCGAGGGGGCGCCGCCCGAGCCGCTGCACGCCCCCGCCCACGGCCACGTCGCCGTACGCGGGCGGGGCGCGGGCAGCAGCCTGGCGCGGCTGCGCCGGCGTTCGGCGGCGCAGCGGCCCGCGGCGGCCCCGGGGCCGGTCGAGCGCACCGCGCTGCCCGAGTCGTGGGTGGAGGGCGCGCACAGCGACGCCTACACCGGCTTCGCGGGCGGGTTCAGCGGTGAGAAGGTGCTCATCGTCGACGACGACATCCGCAACGTCTTCGCCCTGACCAGCGTGCTGGAACAGCACGGGCTGACCGTGCTGTACGCCGAGAACGGCCGGGAGGGGATCGAGGTCCTGGAGCAGCACGACGACGTCGCGGTGGTACTGATGGACATCATGATGCCCGAGATGGACGGTTACGCGACCACGGCGGCGATCCGCAGGATGCCCCAGTTCGCCGGGCTGCCGATCATCGCGCTGACGGCGAAGGCGATGAAGGGCGACCGGGAGAAGAGCATCGAGTCCGGGGCGTCCGACTACGTGGCCAAGCCGGTGGACACCGACCACCTCCTCGCGGTGATGGAGCAGTGGATGCAGTCCAGGTGACGCCGCGTCGGCGCCACGTCGGGTGACCGATCGGGCAACGGACGGTGAATGTCCATGACTCGGCGTGTGTGAAGAGGTGTGGGAGTGCGGCATTCTGGGAACCTTCTGGTCTCCGCTTGCGTTTCTGCTACGTGCACAGTGACATGGCGGTGACAGGGTGTGGCGGACAGCGGGGTGCGGCTACCATGACCGGCACAAGGACGGGCGGCACTCAGGAGTCGTCCATGGGGGCGGCGACCGGTGCAGTGCCGGGGCGAGGAGGGCGGGCCATGGTGCAGAAGGCCAAGATCCTCCTGGTCGATGACCGGCCGGAGAATCTGCTGGCGCTGGAGGCCATCCTCTCCGCGCTCGATCAGACCCTGGTGCGGGCATCGTCCGGGGAGGAAGCGCTCAAGGCGCTGCTCACCGACGACTTCGCGGTGATCCTGCTCGACGTCCAGATGCCGGGCATGGACGGCTTCGAGACCGCCGCGCACATCAAGCGGCGCGAGCGCACCCGCGACATCCCGATCATCTTCCTGACCGCCATCAACCACGGGCCGCACCACACCTTCCGCGGTTACGCGGCCGGCGCGGTGGACTACATCTCCAAGCCCTTCGACCCGTGGGTGCTGCGCGCCAAGGTGTCGGTCTTCGTCGAGCTCTACATGAAGAACTGCCAGTTGCGCGAGCAGGCCGCCCTGCTCCGGCTGCAGCTGGAGCAGGGCGCCCGCTCCGGCGGCAACGGCGCCAGGGAGCCCGTCGGCCTGCTCGCCGAGCTCTCCGCGCGGCTCGCCGCCGTGGAGGAGCAGGCGGAGGCGCTGTCCAAGCAGCTCGACGAGTCCGCGGACGCCGCAGCGGTGGCCACCGCCGCGCACCTGGAGCGCAAGCTGACCGGGCTGCGCCGCGCGCTGGACGCGCTGGAGCCGGGCACGGGCGGCGGCGACAAGAAGATTCCCCCGCAAGAGTGAAGCGTGTGCGCCAGTTGATGCAGGGTCATCCTTGGCGCACCAGGGGCACGACACGAATGGCGGTATGCGTGGCCACACGTGTCGTGTGCGGGGCGGAACGGTAACCTCACCACCATGGCCTCACGTACGTCCGGCACCGCCAAGAAGGCTGCCGCCAAACCTGCGGCCAAGCCCGCGGCGAAGAAGGCCCCCGCGAAGAAGGCGGCGGCCAAGAAGCCGCCTGCCAAGGCGGCGGCGGCCAAACCCGCGCCGAAGGCCGCGCCGTCCCCGACCGGGGGCGTCTACCGGCTCGCACGGGCGGTGTGGCTCGGCCTGGCGCACACCGTGGGCGCCCTCTTCCGCGGCGTCGGGCGCGGCGCGCGCGGGCTCGACCCGGCGCACCGCAAGGACGGGCTGGCGCTGCTGCTGCTCGGCCTCGCGCTGGTCGTGGCCACCGGTACCTGGTCGGACCTGCGCGGTCCGGTGGGCGACCTCGTCGAGATACTGATCACCGGGCTGTTCGGACGGCTGGACCTGCTCGTGCCGTTCCTCGTCGGGGCCGTCGTGTGGCGGCTGATGCGCCATCCGCAGAAGTCCGACGCCAACGGACGCATCGTCATCGGCCTGACCACCCTCAGCGTCGGCGTACTGGGGCTGGTGCACATCGGCTGCGGTGCCCCCGGCCGCAGCCAGGGCGCCGACGCGATCCGCGACGCGGGCGGTCTGATCGGCTGGGCGGCGTCCGCGCCGCTGGACTACACCGTCGGCGCACCGCTCGCGGTGGCGCTGCTGGCGCTGCTCACCTTCTTCGGGCTGCTGGTGACCACCGCGACCCCGGTCAACGCCATTCCCCGGCGGCTGCGCGAACTCGGCATCCGGCTGGGCCTGGTGGAGGAGGAGGGCACCACGCCGGCGGAGGACGACGCCGTGCCCTTCAGCGACCTGCTGGAGGAGGAGACCGGCTCCCGGGACGGCGGGGAGGGGTCGCGCCGCCGCTCCTCCAGGCGCCGCCAGGAGCGGACGGACCTGCCCGATCTCACGCCCGGCGACGGCCTGGACGCGGTCGGCCTCGCCTACGGCGTCGCCGCCGACCTCGACGGTGCCCTCACCTACGGTGTGCCCGGCTCCTCGGTCGTGGCGGACCTCGTCAGCCAGTCCCTGCCGCAACGCCGGGACGCCGCGGAGGAAGGCGCCGCCGAGGACACCGCGGGCCCCTCCGTGCCCGACCTCACCAAGGCCGCGGCGCCCGAGCAGGGCGCGCCGCTGCCGCCGCGCGCCGAACAACTCCAGCTGTCCGGCGACATCACCTACGGCCTGCCCTCCCTGGACCTGCTGGAGCGCGGCGGTCCCGGGCGCACCCGAAGCGCCGCCAACGACGCCGTGGTCGAGTCGCTGACGAGCGTCTTCTCCCAGTTCAAGGTGGACGCCCGGGTCACCGGGTTCACCCGCGGCCCGACGGTGACGCGTTACGAGGTGGAACTGGGCCAGGCCGTCAAGGTCGAGCGGATCACGGCGCTGGCCAAGAACATCGCCTACGCCGTGGCCAGTCCGGACGTGCGGATCATCAGCCCGATCCCCGGCAAGTCGGCGGTCGGCATCGAGATCCCCAACAGCGACCGGGAGATGGTCAACCTCGGCGACGTGCTGCGCTCGGCGGACGCCGCCGGCGAGGAGCACCCGATGACGGTGGGCCTCGGCAAGGACGTCGAGGGCGGCTACGTCATGGCCAACCTCGCGCGCATGCCGCACATCCTCGTCGCGGGGGCCACCGGGTCCGGCAAGTCGTCCTGCATCAACTGCCTGATCACCTCGATCCTGGCGCGTGCCACACCCGACGAGGTGCGGATGGTCCTGGTGGACCCCAAGCGCGTCGAGCTGACCGCGTACGAGGGCATCCCGCACCTCATCACCCCGATCATCACCAACCCCAAGCGGGCGGCCGAGGCGCTGCAGTGGGTCGTGCGCGAGATGGACCTGCGCTACGACGACCTGGCCGCCTACGGCTTCCGGCACATCGACGACTTCAACGCGGCCGTGCGCAGCGGCAAGGCGAAGCCGCCGGAGGGCAGTGAGCGCGAGCTCTCCCCGTACCCCTACCTGCTGGTGATCGTGGACGAGCTCGCCGACCTGATGATGGTCGCGCCGCGGGACGTGGAGGACGCGATCGTCCGCATCACCCAGCTCGCCCGGGCCGCCGGCATCCACCTGGTGCTGGCCACCCAGCGGCCCAGCGTGGACGTCGTCACGGGTCTCATCAAGGCCAACGTGCCCTCCCGGCTGGCCTTCGCGACCTCCTCCCTCGCCGACAGCCGGGTCATCCTCGACCAGGCCGGCGCCGAGAAGCTGATCGGAAAGGGTGACGGGCTGTTCCTGCCCATGGGCGCGAACAAGCCGGTGCGCATGCAGGGCGCCTTCGTCACCGAGGACGAGATCCACGCCCTCGTCGCCCACTGCAAGGCGCAGTTGACGCCCGCCTACCGCGACGACGTGGTCGTCGGCTCGGGACCGAAGAAGGAGGTCGACGAGGAGATCGGCGACGACCTGGACCTGTTGTGCCAGGCCGCGGAACTCGTCGTCTCCACGCAATTCGGCTCGACTTCGATGCTCCAGCGCAAACTGCGTGTCGGTTTCGCGAAAGCGGGCAGGCTCATGGACCTGATGGAATCGCGCGGGATCGTCGGCCCCAGCGAGGGGTCGAAGGCCCGCGACGTACTGGTCAAGCCGGACGAGATGGACGGAGTGCTCGCCGTGCTCCGCGGCGAGGCCGGTTCGTAGCCATTTCGTGGCTCACTCGTAAGTGGGCTGGACGCAACCGTTGCTCCCGCCCGTACGTCAAGTTAGTGCAGGGGGAAGGCGTATGGCCGACTGTCATCGGCGCCGGGAGAGACGGCAATCCTGATGGCGGACAAACAACGCCCGCCCGCTTGCCCGTCCTTTTGCACACCCCCCTAGACTGAGTCTCCAGCAGGTGGCTACACGCTCGAAAGGCGCCCCCGTGTCCATCGGCAACCCGCCCCCCGACGACCGGATCCCGGTCGGTCGTGCCCTCGCCCAGGCCCGCGTCGCCGCGGGCCTGACCGTCGACGAGGTCAGCAACACCACGCGTGTGCGCGCGCCCATCGTGCACGCGATCGAGCAGGACGATTTCTCCCGCTGCGGCGGCGACGTGTACGCCCGCGGCCACATCCGGGCGATCGCACGCGCCGTGGGCCTCGATCCCGAGGCCCTGATCGAGCAGTTCTCGGCGGAGCACGGCGGTGCGCCCGCCCCGACCCCCGTGGCGCCGCTGTACGAGGCGGAGCGGATGCGTTCCGAGCCGCGCCGCCCCAACTGGACCGCCGCCATGGTGGCGGCGATCGTCGCCGTCGTCGGCTTCGTCGGATTCACCCTCTTCAGCGGGGGCGAGGAAGGCGGCAAGGAGCCGGTGGCGGGCAAGCCGAGCGCGGTGAGCCCGGCGGCCACCCCGTCCGGTGACCGCACGAGCACCGCGCCGAGGCCCGAGGAGTCCGACAGCGCGATCGCGGCCGCCCCGGCGGACAAGGTCACCGTCAAGCTCACCGCCCCCGACGCCAAGAGCTGGATCCAGGCGGTGGACAGCAACGGAAGGCAGCTCTTCCAGGGCAGCCTGGAGCCGGGCGACTCCAAGACCTTCACCGACAAGAGCAAGATCAACCTGATCATCGGCAACGCGGGCGCGGTCAACCTCTTCGTCAACGGCAAGGACCTCGGCCCGGCGGGTGACCCCGGTCAGGTCCAGCGCCTCACCTTCACCCCCGGCGACCCGGAAGCAGGGTGACGCCCGGTTCCACGGGCGCGCACGGCACGGCGGCGCCCGGCGCGGGACACCAGTCCCCGCGCCGGGCGCCGCTGCGCGTCGGAGCCCCGTCAGGGACAAAGTAGGCTGAGCCTATGTCCGAACCCCGTACCGTCGCTCTTGTCACGCTCGGCTGCGCCCGTAACGAGGTGGATTCCGAGGAGCTCGCCGGCCGTCTGGCGGCGGACGGGTGGCAGCTCGTCGAGGACGCCGCCGTCGCAGACGTGGCCGTCGTGAACACCTGTGGCTTCGTCGAGGCCGCCAAGAAGGACTCCGTCGACGCCCTGCTGGAGGCCAACGACCTCAAGGGCCGGGGGCGCACCCAGGCCGTTGTCGCGGTCGGCTGCATGGCCGAGCGCTACGGCAAGGAGCTGGCCGAGGCCCTGCCCGAGGCCGACGGCGTGCTCGGCTTCGACGACTACGCGAACATCTCCGACCGCCTGCAGACGATCCTCTCCGGCGGCGTCCACGCCTCGCACACCCCGCGTGACCGCCGCAAGCTGCTGCCGATCAGCCCGGCCGCCCGGCAGGCCGCCGGCGAGGTCGCGCTGCCCGGCCACGCGCAGACCGCCGAGGAGCCCGCTCCCGCCCCCGAGGACCTGCCCGAGGGCGTCGCCCCCGCCTCGGGGCCGCGTGCCCCGCTCCGCCGCCGTCTGGACAGCAGTCCGGTCGCCTCGGTGAAGCTCGCCTCCGGCTGCGACCGCCGCTGCTCCTTCTGCGCCATCCCGTCCTTCCGGGGGTCGTTCATCTCCCGCCGCCCCTCGGACGTCCTCGGCGAGACCCGCTGGCTGGCCGAGCAGGGCGTCAAGGAGGTCATGCTGGTCAGCGAGAACAACACCTCGTACGGCAAGGACCTCGGCGACATCCGGCTGCTGGAGACGCTGCTGCCGGAGCTGGCCGCCGTCGACGGCATCGAGCGGATCCGGGTCAGCTACCTGCAGCCCGCAGAGATGCGCCCGGGCCTGATCGACGCGCTGACCTCGACGCCGAAGGTCGCCCCGTACTTCGACCTGTCCTTCCAGCACTCCGCCCCCGGGGTGCTGCGCGCGATGCGCCGCTTCGGCGACACCGGGCGGTTCCTGGAGCTGCTCGACACCATCCGCTCCAAGGCGCCGGAGGCCGGGGTCCGCTCCAACTTCATCGTCGGCTTCCCGGGCGAGTCAGAGGCGGACCTGGAGGAGCTGGAGCGCTTCCTCGGCGCCGCAAGACTGGACGCCATCGGCGTCTTCGGCTACTCCGACGAGGAGGGCACGGAGGCGGCCGGCTACGAGGACAAGCTCGACGAGGACGTGGTCGCCGAGCGGCTGGCCCGGGTGTCCCGGCTGGCCGAGGAGCTGACCGCGCAGCGTGCCGAGGAGCGGCTGGGCTCGACGGTGCACGTGCTCGTCGAGTCCGTCGACGAGGAGGAGGGGGCGGTCGGCCGGGGCGCCCACCAGGCGCCGGAGACCGACGGCCAGGTCGTCCTGACCTCCCACGCGGGCCTGGCGCCCGGTACGTTCGTCGTGGCGAAGGTGGTGGACACCGAAGGCGTCGACCTCGTCGCGGAGCCGCTCGGCACGACGGAGGAGGCGCGCAGATGACGGGAGTCCCGGCGTCCGCCGCCGGCGACCACCGGTCCGCACCCGCCGTCCCGGCGACCGCGGTCCGGCGGCCGTCGCTGTGGAACATCGCCAACGTCCTTACGATGGTGCGGCTGCTGCTGGTGCCGGGCTTCGTCGCCCTGCTGGTGCACGAGGACGGCCACGACCCGGCCTGGCGCTCCTTCGCGTGGGCCGCGTTCGCCATCGCGATGATCACCGACCTCTTCGACGGCGAGCTGGCCCGCCGCTACGGGCTGGTCACCGACTTCGGCAAGATCGCCGACCCGATCGCCGACAAGGCGATCATGGGCGCGGCGCTGATCGGGCTGTCCGCCCTCGGGGACCTGCCGTGGTGGGTCACCGCGGTGATCCTCTTCCGTGAGCTGGGCATCACCCTGATGCGGTTCTGGGTGATCCGCTGGGGCGTCATCCCGGCCAGCCGCGGCGGCAAGCTGAAGACGCTCACCCAGGGCGTCGCCGTCGGCATGTACATCCTGGTCCTCACCGGGCCGCTGGCGACGCTGCGGGCGGTGCTGATGGGCGCCGCGGTGGTGCTCACGGTCGTGACGGGCCTGGACTACGTGCGCCAGGCGGTCGTCATGCGCCGGGCCGGGCTCGCGGCGCAGCGCACGGCCGCCGCGCGCCGGGCGGACGGGACTGCGGACGGGACCGAGGGGGAGCCCGCGGACGACGTCCCGCCGGCGCTCCCGGAGGAGCAGGGACAGGGCGCGTGAACGCCGCCGCCGAGGTCCTCGGACTGCTGGAGACGCGGCAGGAGTGGCTCGCCGTCGCCGAGTCGCTGACCGGCGGCCTGGTGGCGGCGGAGCTGACCTCGGTCCCGGGCGCCTCCCGGTCCTTCCGCGGCTCGATCACCGCCTACGCCACCGAGCTCAAGCGGGACGTGCTGGGCGTGGACGGCACGCTGCTGGCCGAACGCGGAGCCGTCGACCCGGACGTCGCGCGGGGGATGGCGGAGGGCGTGCGGCGCGTGCTGCGCGCCGACTGGGGGCTCGCCACCACCGGTGTCGCCGGCCCCGACCCGCAGGACGGGCAGCCGGTGGGGACGGTCTTCGTGGCGGTCGCCGGGCCGACCGGCTCGCGGTGCGAGAGACTGCAGTTGAACGGCGACCGTGCCGCCATCCGTACCACCACCGTGAACGCCGTTCTGACCCTCTTGCAGCAGACGCTTCTGACGGGCCGGGGAACACCCGGCGAATCCCCGGCGGCGAAGGGTAGGGAAGACAGCGGGGGGCAGGGATGTTTGCAGCCCTGAGTGAACACGTCATCGCTCCCCGCACGGCCGGTGTCGGAGGCGGTACGGTGGGGCAAGAAGGTTGCGAATTCGCGGTCCGAGGAGGGAGCCACCGATGATTCTGCTCCGTCGCCTGCTCGGTGACGTGCTGCGTCGGCAGCGCCAGCGTCAGGGCCGCACCCTGCGTGAGGTCTCCTCATCCGCCCGGGTCTCCCTGGGCTATCTGTCGGAGGTCGAACGAGGGCAGAAGGAGGCTTCCTCCGAACTGCTCTCCGCGATCTGTGACGCCTTGGACGTCCCGATGTCCGAGGTGATGCGGGAGGTCAGCGACGATCTGGCGCTTGCCGAACTCGCCGAGTCGGCTGCTGTCGAGTCGGCAGCCGCGCCTATGCGGCCGCTGCTGGGCGCGGTTCCGTCCGTACCGTCCGGTCCGGACGAGCGGGTCACCATCAAGGCGCCGAAGGCGCCCACCGAGGCCGTGGACGTCGTCGCGGCCTGAGCGACACCAAGCAGTTCCCAACCGTGGCCCCGGCCGGTGCGCGAACCGGCCGGGGCCACGGCGTGTCCGCGTGAGGGCTGCTGTCGGTCCGCGGCCGGTCCGCGGTCGGTGTGCGTACCCGTCTGCGTTCCGGTCCGCGTTTGGCCCGCTGATCCGGGGAAGGCGACCTTGTGGCGGGGCCGCCGTGGAGGTGGTCCCGTGACACCAGGCAATTCCCGAGGAGGAGCAGCATGACCGTCGTGAAGAGCACGCTGCCCGAGGCCGACCGCAAGATCGTGGGCGAGGCCCTGCAGCACACCCTCAGCGACCTCATCGACCTGTCGCTCGTCGCCAAGCAGGTGCACTGGAACGTGGTCGGGGCACGGTTCCGGTCGGTCCACCTCCAGCTCGACGACGTGGTCACCACCGCGCGGACCTACGCCGACGCCGTCGCGGAACGGGCGGCCGCGATCGGGGTGACGCCGGACGGGCGCGCCGGGACGGTGTCCAAGAGCAGCAGGATCGACGAGGTGCCGGACGGCTGGATCAAGGACGAGAAGGTGGTCGCGGTCATGATCGCCGGGCTCGACGCCGTCATCCGGCGGGTGCGCGAGGGGATCGTGGCGACGGAGAAGCCCGATCCCGTGAGTCAGGACATCCTGATCGGCCTCGCCGCCGAGCTCGAGAAGCACCACTGGATGTTCCAGGCCGAGAACGTCTAGGCGGTCGGGTCCGTCGGGTCCGTCCGTGCCCCGGTGTCCGTTGCCGTGGGTTGCCTTCGGCCCGCGGAATGTCGCAGGTAGTAGCCGTACGTGTACTCCTTCCGGGTGAACGTCGTGCGGGGTGGGGCGGCGCAGGTCTAGAGATCTTGTGGGCAGGGGATCGCACCTGTGTACGGGGAAAGCCCGGGATTGGGTCCCTGGTGATTCCCGCCGCAACCTCGGGGCTCCGAAGGAGGCGGCCATGCTTGTTCTCCGCCTGTTTCACGAGCTGTGGGCCCGGCGGCCGGTCCGCTGGGCGATCGCTTTGGTCGCGGGTGTGGTGTGGTGGTGGGCCCTGGTGAGGCTCGTCGTCCAACCCGCGCAGGCAGGCTCCTTCGAGGGCCTGGTCGTCGCCGGGGGCTGGGGACTCAGCATCGTCCCCCTGCACACGGCGAGGTGGTCACGAGGATCGTCATCCGCCCGCCGGGCGGCCGTCCGTGAGGTTGAGGGCCCGGCGCCGGGAGGGTTGCCGGGAAGACTCCCAGGACCCCGAAGTCAGTCACTACCAGGGCATGACGACGCCCCCGTTGGGGCGCAGGATCTGGCCGGTCGTGAAGGCTGAGGCGTCGGAGGCCAGGAAGAGCACGGTGTGCGCCACGTCCAGCGGGTCGCCCACACGGCCCAGGGGCGCGGCGCGCACCAGCGCCTCCTTGGCGCGGGCCTGGGCACGCTCGTCGAAGCGGCCGTCCGGGCCGGTGCCGTAGTGGCTCGTCATCGGCGTGCGGACGAAGCCGGGCGCCACGGCGTTGGCCCGGACCCCGCGGGGCCCCAGCTCCGTGGCCAGGGTCCGGGTGAGCTGGACGACGGCGGCCTTGGAGACGCTGTAGCAGAGCAGCCCGCGGGCGCCGGTGTCGATGGCGCCGGAGGCCATGGTGACGATGCTGCCGGCACCGCGCTCGGCCATCGGGCGGGCGGCCTCGCGGGCGCAGTGCAGCACGCCCTTGAAGTTCACCGACAGCACCCGGTCCAGGTCGGCGTCGTCGGTCTCCAGGACGGTGCTGGAGTGCATGACGCCGGCGATGGCCGCCAGTACGTCCAGCCGGCCGTGGGCGGCCACGGTGGCCTCGACGGCCTCCGCCACCTGCGCGCGGTCGGTGACGTCCACGGTGCGGGCCTCCGCCGTGCCGCCGGCCTTCACGGCCAGCTCGGCGGTGTGCCGGACGCCGGGCCCGTCCACGTCCGCGCAGACGACGGTGGCCCCGGCCTGGGCCAGCAGCAGCGCCGAGGCCCTTCCGATCCCGCCGGCGGCGCCGGTGACCAGGACGGTGCGCCCGGTGAGGTCGTACGCCGGTACGGTCATGCGGCGACGGTACGACCGGATCTGACGGGCCGTCAATCAGTGTGACCGCGGCCCCGGGGCGGCCGCGGGCGCCGGTGCGGGACCGCGCTGGCAGCGCGGGCACCAGTACGTCACCCGGGTCTGGCCGGTCGGCCCCAGTTCGGCGACGCGGATCGCCGTCCCGCAGCGCAGGCACTCGTGCCGGCCGCGGCCGTACACCCAGTGCGTCCGGCCGCGCCGGGTGTCGCCGGTGGTGATGTGGCCGTGCCGGGTCTTGTTGGCCTGCAGCAGTTTCCTGGCGAGCTCGACCATCCGCTCGGGCTCGGCGACCTCGCCGACCGGCATCCAGGGCGTGACGCCGCGCAGGAAGCACAACTCGCACTTGTAGACGTTGCCTATGCCGGCGAGATTGCGCTGGTCCAGCAGCGCGTCCCCGACCGGCCGCGCCGGGTCGGCGGTCAGCCGGCGCAGCGCCTCCTGCGGATCCCAGTCCGGGCCGAGCAGATCCGGGCCGAGGTGGCCGACCGCCCGGTCCTCCTCGGTGGTGCGCAGCAGCTCCAGGACGGGCAGCCGGTAACCGACCGCGACCCGCTCGGCGTTGGCGAGGACCGCCCTGACCTGGTGGTCGGGGCCGCCCCGCCAGCGCTCACCGGGCGCGTACAACTGCCAGGAACCGTCCATGCGCAGGTGCGAGTGGAGGCTCAGCCCGCCCTCGACCCGGATCAGCAGGTGCTTGCCGCGGGCCACGACCTCCTCCACACGGCGTCCCGACAGGTCGGCCGTCGCCAGGCGCGGCACGCGCAGATCGGCCCGGAGCAGCACGTGCCCCGCCAGCGCCCAGTGCAGTCGGTGCGCGGCCAGCCAGATCGTGTCGCCCTCGGGCACGGATCCCCCTGTTCCTGTCTGTGGTTCCCGGTCAGGCCCGCAGCCGCAGGCCGCGGGGTGTCGCGTGGAAGCCGGCCGCCTCCAGGGCGCGGCCGAGCACCGAGGTGAGAGCGGACTCGCCGTTGGTGCGCTCCACCGTGAGCCGGCCGAGCGCGCCGTCCCGTACGGCCAGGGCGAGCGCGTCGGCGGCCGCCTGCAGCCGCTCCGCGTCCGCGCCGCCGCCTCCCCCTCCGTCGCCCTCCGCCCCGGACGGGCCGGGCCAGGCCAGCAGTGTCTTGCCGCCGCGCTCCACGTACAGCGTGAGCTCCCCGTCGACCAGGACGACCAAGGCCCCCGCCTTGCGTCCAGGCCGGTGGGTCACCCCCGCGGGCTGCTCGGGCCAGGGCAGGGCGGCACCGTAGGCGTTGGCCGGATCGGCGGCGGCCAGCACCACGGTGCGGGCCTTGTCGTGCCGCGCGTCGTCGCGATCCCGCGCGTTGCTGATGGCCCGCAGGCGGTCCACAGCCCCGTCCATCGCGAACTGGGCCGCGCCCAGGCCCTCCACGACGTAGCCGCGGCGCGCCTGGCCGGTCTCCTCGAAGGCCGACAGCACGCGGTACGCGGCCGAGAAGCCGCCCTCCACGCCCTCGGCGGCCACCGCGCCCCGGGTGACCACGCCGTGCCGGTCGAGCAGGGTGTGGGTGAGCGCGTGCGCCCGGTGCGTCGCGTCGGACTCCACGGCCGGCACCAGGGACCAGCGACCGGCGGTCGTCGGCGGGCCGCCCCGCGAGGCCGTCACCCGGGGCGCGGGGCGGCCGGTACGGGCCGTGAAGGCGCCGTAGCGGCCGCGGGGCACCGCGCGCGGCGCCCGGTGCGCGGTGGAGCCCGCCGTACGGCCGGAGCCGAGCAGGGCTCGCAGCGGCGCGAGGGTGTCGTTGGTCAGCCGGCCCGACCAGGCCAGCTCCCAGACCACCTCGGCGAGTTCCGGATCGGACAGCTCGTGCCCGGCGGCGCGGACCTGTTCGGAGAGCTGCCGGAAGAACAGTCCGTAGCCGCCGGAGAGCCCGTCCAGGACGGCGTGGTGCACCGGGGAGAGCTCCAGGGGCTGCGGCTGGGGCAGCAGCAGGGGGGCGGTGTCGGCGAGGTACAGCGCCAGCCAGCCGTCCTTGCCCTGCAGGGCGCCGGCCCCGGCCCACACGATCTCGCCCGCCGAGGTGAGCTCGTCCAGCATCGCCGGGGTGTAGTCCGCCACGCGGGCCGGCAGGACGAGCTTCTCCAGGGCCGAGGCGGGCACCGCGGCGCCCTGGAGCTGCTCCACGGCCCGCACCAGGCCGTCGACGCCGCGCAGGCCGTGCGTGCCCACATGCTGCCACTGCGGCAGGAAGGTGGCCAGGGTGGTCGGCGGCACGGGTTCCAGTTCGTGCCGCAGCGCCGCCAGCGAGCGCCGCCGCAGCCGCCGCAGCACGCCGGCGTCGCACCACTCGTGGCCCGCGCCGCCCGGCCGGAACTCACCCTGGACGACCCGGCCGGACGCGGCGAGCCGGTGCAGGGTGCCGTCGGCGACGGCGGTGCCCAGACCGAAGCGGTGGGCGGCCTCGGCCGAGGTGAACGGGCCGTGGGTACGGGCGTAGCGGGCCAGCAGATCCGCCAGGGGGTCCTTGACGGGCTCGGTGAAGGCCTCCGGCACCCCGACGGGCAGCGCGGTGCCGAGCGCGTCCCGCAGCCGCCCGGCGTCCTCCACGGCGGCCCAGCGGTCGGCGCCCGCGACACGGACCCTGATCGCCCGGCGCGCCCCCTCCAGCCCGGCCGCCCAGCCCGGCTCCGCTCCGCGCACCGCCAGCTCGGCGTCGTCCAGCGGGCCCAGCACCCGCAGCAGGTCGGCGACGCCCTCGGGGCCCTTGATCCGCCGGTCCTCGGTGAGCCACTGCAGCTCGCTCTCCAGCTCCACCATGACGTCGGCGTCGAGCAGTTCACGCAGCTCGGCCTGGCCCAGCAGCTCCGCGAGCAGCCGGGAGTCCAGCGAGAGCGCCGCGGCGCGCCGCTCGGCCAGCGGCGAGTCGCCCTCGTACAGGAACTGCGCGACGTAACCGAAGAGCAGCGACTTGGCGAACGGCGACGGCTCGGGCGTCGTCACCTCGACCAGCCGCACCTTGCGGGACTCGATGTCGCCCATCAGCTCGACCAGCCCGGGGACGTCGAAGACGTCCTGCAGGCACTCGCGGACGGCCTCCAGCACGATCGGGAACGAACCGAACTCCGAGGCCACCTGGAGCAACTGCGCGGCCCGCTGGCGCTGCTGCCACAGCGGGGTGCGCCGGCCCGGGTCGCGGCGGGGCAGCAGCAGCGCCCGGGCCGCGCACTCCCGGAAGCGGGACGCGAACAACGCGGAACCGCCGACCTGGTCGGTGACCAGTTGTTCCACCTCGCCCTTGTCGAAGGCGACGTCCGCGGCACCGACCGGTGACTGCTCCGTGTCGTACTCGGCGCCCTGCCGGGCCGGGTCCACGTCCAGCAGGTCAAGGCCCATCAGGTCCGCGTCCGGCAGGCGCAGCACGATGCCGTCGTCGGCGTGCATCACCTGCGCGTCGAAGCCGTACCGCTCACCGAGCCGGGCGCCCAGCGCGAGCGCCCACGGGGCGTGGACCTGGGCGCCGAAGGGGGAGTGGACGACCACCCGCCAGTCGCCCAGCTCGTCGCGGAAGCGCTCCACCACGATGGTGCGGTCGTCGGGTACGTGGCCGCAGGCCTTGCGCTGTTCCTCCAGGTAGGCCAGCACATTGTCGACCGCCCACGGGTCGAGGCCCGCCGCGGCCAGCCGTGCCCGGCCCTTCTCCGGCGCCAGGGCGGCGACCTCGCGCAGGAAGGCGCCGAGCGCGCGGCCCAGCTCCAGCGGACGGCCGAGCTGGTCGCCCTTCCAGAACGGCAGCCGCCCCGGCACGCCCGGGGCGGGCGAGACCAGCACCCGGTCGCGGGTGATGTCCTCGATCCGCCACGAGGTCGTGCCCAGGGTGAAGACGTCGCCCACCCGGGACTCGTAGACCATCTCCTCGTCCAGCTCGCCGACCCGGCCGCCGCCCTTCTTCGGGTCGGCGCCGGCCAGGAAAACCCCGAACAGCCCGCGGTCGGGGATCGTGCCGCCCGAGGTGACCGCCAGACGCTGCGCGCCCGGCCGGCCCGTCACGGTGTTCGCCACCCGGTCCCACACCAAGCGCGGGCGCAGCTCGGCGAAGGCGTCGGACGGGTAGCGCCCGGCCAGCATGTCCAGCACCGCGGCGAACGCCGAGTGCGGAAGCGCCGCGAAGGGCGCGGCCCGGCGCACCACCGCCAGCAGTTCGTCGACGTCCCACGTGTCCAGCGCCGTCATCGCGACCAGTTGCTGCGCCAGGACGTCCAGGGGATTGGCCGGCACGCGCAGCGCCTCGATCGCGCCCTCCCGCATCCGCTCCGTGACGACCGCCGACTGCACCAGGTCGCCGCGGTACTTGGGGAAGACCACGCCCGTCGAGACCGCCCCCACCTGATGCCCGGCCCGGCCCACCCGCTGCAGCCCGGACGCCACCGACGGCGGCGACTCCACCTGCACGACCAGGTCGACCGCACCCATGTCGATGCCCAGCTCCAGGCTGGACGTGGCGACGACGGCCGGCAGCCGCCCGGCCTTGAGGTCCTCCTCGACCAGGGCGCGCTGCTCCTTGGAGACCGAGCCGTGGTGCGCCCTGGCCAGCACCGGCGGCGCCCCCTGCGCCGCACCCGACTGCGCCATGATCTCCGCGGGCGGCGCCCCCTCGGGCAGGGGCTCGCCGGTGGCCCGCTCGTACGCGATCTCGTTGAGCCGGTTGCACAACCGCTCGGCCAGACGGCGCGAGTTGGCGAAGACGATGGTGGAGCGGTGGTCCTGCACCAGGTCGGCGATGCGCTCCTCGACGTGCGGCCAGATCGACGGCCGCGGGTCGTCGCCCTCGGTGGCAGGGGAGCCGCCGAGCTCGCCCAGGTCCTCGACGGGGACGACCACCGACAGGTCGAACTCCTTCTGCGACGGCGGCTGGACGACCGTCACCTTGCGCTGCGGCGACAGGAAGCGCGCCACTTCGTCCACCGGGCGGACCGTCGCCGACAGGCCGATCCGCCGCGCGGGGCGCTCCAGCAGCTCGTCCAGCCGCTCCAGCGACAGCGCCAGATGCGCGCCCCGCTTCGTTCCGGCGACGGCGTGCACCTCGTCCAGGATCACGGTCTCGACGCCGCGCAACGACTCCCTCGTCGAGGAGGTCAGCATCAGGAACAGCGACTCGGGGGTCGTGATCAGGATGTCCGGCGGCCGGGTCGCGAGCGCGCGCCGCTCGGCGGCCGGGGTGTCGCCCGAGCGGATCCCCACCCGCACCTCCGGCTCCGGCAGCCCCAGCCGTACGGACTCGTGCCGCAGACCGGTCAGCGGGCTGCGCAGGTTCCGCTCCACGTCGACGGCGAGGGCCTTCAGCGGCGACACGTACAGCACGCGGCAGCGGCGCTTGGCCTCGGCGGGCGGTGGCGTCGACGCCAGCCGGTCCAGGGCGGCGAGGAACGCCGCGAGCGTCTTCCCGGAGCCGGTGGGGGCCACCACGAGCACGTCCGACCCGCCGGCGATCGCCCGCCACGCCCCCGCCTGGGCGGCGGTGGGCGCGTTGAAGGCCCCCGTGAACCACGCACGCGTGGCGGGGGCGAACACGTCGAGGGCCCCCGCGGGATCCTGCTCCTGCGGGGTGCCTCCGGTGCTCCGTCGCGACATGCCATCCATCCTGCCTCGCCGCACTGACAAACCGCCCCCACTCCGTGCCGGCACCGGCTTTCCGAACGGGGACCGGCGGGGACGGGCGGGGGACGGCGCAGAATGGTGCGATGGGGTCGGACGAGCGGGCGCGGTTCTGGAGGCATCCGGGGTTGCCGGACGTCGACCTCCTGCGGGCGCGCTACGTGCGCAAGACCTTCGTCCGGCACACCCACGAGTCCTTCGTGATCGCCGGCATCACCAGGGGCGTCGAGGCCTTCCACCACCACGGCAGGATCGAGCGGGCGGGACCGGGGGCGGTGGCGCTGATCAACCCCGACACCGCGCACACCGGGCACGCCGGGGTGCCCGAGGGGTGGACGTACAGCGTGCTCTACCCGGGGGCGGACGTCGTGGCCTCCGTCGCGGCGGAGACGACGGCGATCCGCGGGACGGCGGGCTTCGCCGTGGCCGTCGCCGAGGACCCGTACGCCGTGCACCTGGTCACCCAGGTGCTGCGGGCCACCGACCAGGGCAACGCGCTCGCCGCCGACACCATGATGCGGCTCGCCATCGCCCGGCTGCTGCGCGGCCACGGGGGAGCGCTGCCCGAGCGCGTCCCGCTCACCGCGGGCGCCCGCAACGCCGAGCGTGCCCGGCAGATCCTGGAGGCGCGCCTCACCGACCCACCGCCGCTGGCCGAGCTCGCGGCCGGGCTCGGCACCAGCCCCTTCGCGCTGCTGCGCGGCTTCCGCGACCTGTACGGCATGCCGCCGCACGCCTGGCTCACCGACGCCCGGGTGCGCCGCGCCCGACGCCTGCTGGACGACGGGACGTCTCCGGCCGAGGCCGCGGTGGCCGTGGGCTTCACCGACCAGCCCCATCTGAACCGCCACTTCACGCGGATCGTGGGGGTGCCGCCGGGCGCGTACCAACGGGAGCGCAAGAACGTACAAGACGGCGCCGAGGGCGCGGCCTAGCGTCGGACGGGTGACCGCAGCACCCCTGGAAGCCGGAGAGCACCGGCAGCAGCATCCACCGTCCTCCGCCAGACCGCGTTCCGCGGTGGTCCGCGACGCCCTGGGCGTGGGCGTGGCCGTCGGCCTGTCCGGCTTCGCCTTCGGGGTGACCTCGGCCGGGGCCGGGCTGAGCCTTCTGCAGACCTGCGCGCTCAGCCTGCTGGTGTTCACCGGCGCCTCCCAGTTCGCGCTCGTGGGCGCCCTGGGCGCGGGCGGCAGCCCCCTGGCGGCCGCGGCCGGGGCGCTCTTCCTGGGGGTGCGCAACGCCTTCTACGGACTGCGGCTGTCCGGGCTGCTGCGCCTGCCGCGGGCCGTGCGGCCCCTGGCGGCGCAATGGGTGATCGACGAGACCTCCGCCGTCGCCCTGGCGCAGCCCGACCGGGCGAGCGCCCGCCTGGGCTTCACGGTCACCGGCGCCAGCCTCTACGTGCTGTGGAACCTGACCACGTTCCTGGGCGCGCTGGGCGCCGCCGCGCTGGGCGACCCGGCGGACTGGGGGCTGGACGCGGCCGGACCCGCGGTCTTCCTCGCGCTGCTCGCGCCCATGCTGCGCGGCCGCCGCGAGCGGGCCACGGCGGCGCTCGCCGTGCCGCTCGCCCTGCTGTGCCTGCCCCTGCTGCCCGCGGGGGTGCCCGTCCTGGTCGCGGCCCTGGCCGCGCCCCTCGTCCTGGCTGTGACCCGCCGCAAGGAGGCCGACCGTTGAGCACGTGGATCGCCGTGGGCGTCACGGCCCTGGGCTGCTACGCCGTCAAGCTGCTGGGTCTGTCCGTCCCCGCCGGCTTCCTGGAGCGTCCCGTCGTACGCAGGCTGGCGGCGCTGCTGCCCATCGCCCTGCTGGCGGCCCTCACCGCACTGCAGACCTTCGGGGACGGCCGCGCCCTGGCGCTCGACGCGCGCGCCGCGGGCCTGGCCGCGGCGGGCGTCGCCCTGCTGCTGCGCGCCCCGTTCCTGGTGGTCGTCGCCGTGGCCGTCGTGGTGACCGGAGCGCTGCGGACCGTCACCGGGTGACGGGTTAATGTGACCCGTCACAACACATGCGGCAAGTGGGGGGTGGGACGATGGCGGCCGACGCCCTGCCGGTCCTCTCCGACGCGGCCCGGGCCCTGGCGGCGCGCTGCGAGCACAAGGTGAACGAGATCGCCCGCTCCATGACGACGCGTGCCTTCGCCGACCTCCCCGGCTACGCCGAGCTGCCGGCCGACGTCAAGGACGGGGAACTCGCCGCCACCGCACGCCACGGCCTGCGGCTCTTCCTGCGCCGGGTCGTCCACGGCACCCCCGCGGAACGGCCAGAGCGGGGCGACTTCGACCGCTTCAGGGAACGCGCCGCGCAGCGCGCCGAGGAAGGGCTGCCCCTGCACCTGGTGCTGCGCAGCCACCTGCGCGGCACCGCGGTGCTGTGGCGGGCGCTGCGCGAGGTGGCCCGGCCGGGCGAGGAGGCCGCGCTCGCCGAACTCGCCGACCTCCTCATCGGCCTCCAGGAGGGCATCGTCGGCGCCGTCTCCGAGACGTACCTGGACGAGCAGAGCACGCTCGCCGCTGAACGCCGCGAGGAACGCCGCGCCCTTGTGCGGGCGCTGCTCGACGGCACCCTGCCGCCGGAACGGTTCCCCGCCGGGCGGCTGGGCCTGGCGGACGGCGCCCTGGTGCTGGCCCTCCACTTCCCGCCCGAGGACAGCGCCGGCCGTCCCCAGGGCGCCGCGCACCGCAGGCCCCGCCGCGCCCAGGCCGCGCTCGACCGCGCCTTCGGCACCGAGGTCCCGGCCCTGCTCGACGACACCGGCGGCCACGCCGTCGTGCCCGGCCACCGAGCGCCGCCGGGCGGCGACGAAGCGCTGCTCGCCCCGTTGCGCCGCGCCTGCTCCCCGGACGTACGGCTGGCCGCCGTGACGGCCGACCGGCCGGCGGACATCCCCGGCGCGGCCCGCACGGCCTCGGAGGTGCTGCGGGTGGCCCGCGCGGGCGGGCTGCCGCCGGCGCTGCACCGGCTCGACGACGTGCTGCTGGAGTACCACCTGTCCCGGCGCGACGAGAGCAGCGGGCGCATAGCCGCCCTGCTCGACCCGATCGCGGACCGCCAGGACCTGGTCGAGACGCTGCGGACCTATCTCGGCAGCCGACAGGAACGCCGCAGCACCGCCCGGCAGTTGGGGCTGCACCCCAACACCGTCGACAACCGGCTCGCCCGGATCTGCGAACTCACCGGGCTCGACCTCGCCGCGCCGCACGGTACGGCCCTGGCGCTGGCCGCGCTGCTGCTGCGCGACGCCGCCGGGTGAGCGGCGTCAGGCCAGGCGCCCGTACGCCCGCAGGGTGAGCAGCGCGTCGAGGGTGACGAGGGGCCGCCACTCCAGCAGCGTCCCGGGGGCCCACGCCGGCCGGCGGGCGGGCCAGCCGCCGTCGTCCCGCTGTGTGTCCGACAGGAAGTCCAGCGCGCGGTCCATCTCGGCGTCCGTGAACCACTCCCGCGCCGGGGAGTCCGGGGTGCGCGCGTAGTCGTACGCGAAGCGGTGCTCGCCGTCGGGGGACTCGGACGGCGGCGTCCGCTCCCCGTACCGCCCGGGGTCCAGCACGACGTGCCGCTGCTCGCGCACGATCCGCCCCAGCCGTGCCGCGGCCTCCCGGGCCCGCGCGCGGTCGGGTGCGTGGTCCAGGAACGCCATCGCGGCCACGGCCTCGCCGGGATGCGTCTTGTCGAGCGTCTCGATCGCCGCCCAGCAGAAGTCCGTGGCCCGGAACAGCCAGGCGTGCCACACCTCGTTGCGGTGCAGGGCGCCCACGACGGGCCCGGTGGCCAGCAGGTCGCCGGGCGGGCTGTCCACCACCGGCAGCCAGGGGGCGACCGGGAAGCCGCGCAGCGAGCTGTGGAGCGCGGGCAGGGCGCCCTCCGGGGTCGAGACGGCCGTCACGTAGCGGCAGATCCGCTCGGCGCGCTGACCGGCGCACCTGCCGATCTCGTCGAGCACGCGCAGCGCGTGGGCCACGTGCAGTGGCTGGCTGACCGTGCCGCGCAGATCGGGGTCGAGGGCGTGGCCGTAGCCGTCGTCGGCGTTGCGGTACGCGGACAGCGCGGTCTCCACCGCGTCCGCCGGGCCGTTCCGGAAGTGGTACGCGAACCTGCGCTGCTCGAGCACGCGTGCGGTCAACCACACGAAATGCTCGGCGCGTTCTAGCGGGGATGCTGGCATGTGCGCACAGTAGGCCTCCGTAAGCGCTCTGCACACAGAAGTGCGCAGGGAGCACCCTGGCGTGCGACCACGCGCCCCCCGGTACGGGTCACGAGCCGCCGGGAGTTGACGGCCCCGGCGCATCCGGCACCAATGCGCCGGAAAACGCGGGGGCGGGGAGATCCGGACCCCGGCGCACCCCCGTCGCGACGATGCGCGCGCGGGCCCACCGGGGGGTTGAATGGGAGGGGGCCCCACGACATCGGACGACCGGGTGACTGCACACACCGACCTGGACCACCGCGGCTCGCCGCACGACGGCAGCTGCGCCCTGTTCGTCGTCGACGGGCACGGTGACGTCCTCATGTGCACCGGGTCGGTGCGCGGGCTGACCGGACGGTCCCCCGACACGGTGTGCGGACGCCCGGTGGCCGCACTCCTGGTGACGCCCGAGGCGTGGGCCCGGCACCTCCCCGCCGCGGGCGTCGCCGAGACGGAGTGCGACGCCGAGCTGCGGCACGGCGACGGCACGGCGGTCCCCGTGCGGTTGCGGGTGCAGGCGACGGCCGCGGGCGGCGGCCCGGCCGGGGGCCTGGTGGTGACCGCCACGCGCCGTACGGTGGCCGAACGCCGCAAGGAGGACGAGGCCTTGATCAGGGCCCTCTTCCTGCAGCGGCACGTGGGCCTCGCGATCCACGACCTGGCGCTGGAGACCACCCGCTTCAACCTCGTCCCCGGCATCGACCTGCCCTCTCGAGCCGGCCCACCCAATGATCCGGTGGAATGGCGCATCGAGGACGTGCTGATCCCCAAGGACGCGGCCGCACTCCGGGAACAGTTCCGGCGCGTCGCCGAGACCGGGGAGCCGCTCGTGGACTGGGTGCACAGCGCCCGGCGCCAGGAGGCGCCTGACGTGAAGCGGGTGGCGTCCTTCTCCGCCTTCCGGCTGCACGGTGCGAACGACCGGCCCGTCGGGGTCGCCGTCATCTTCACCGACGTCACCCAGGAGCAGGCCGCCCGCCAGCGCATGGAGTTGATGCACGCCGCCGCGGAACGCATCGGCCGCAGCCTGGACGTCGCCAGGGTCGCGCAGGAACTCGTGGACGTGCTGGTCTCCCACCGCTTCGCCGACCTGGCCGCGGTGGACCTGACCCACACCGTGCTGATCGGTCAGGAGCCCGGCGAGTTCCGGCTCGGCGCCCCCTTCCGCAGGGTCGCGGTGGCCTCCACCGACGGCTCGTGGCCCGCCGAAATCCACCCCCGGGGCGCCGGTTTCCGGCTGCGCAGCCTGGAGAGCGACCACCTGCGCCGGGGCGCCGCCGTCTTCAGGTCGGACCTGACCTCCTGGCGCGAGGGCCTGGCCGGGGACCTGGAACGCAGCCGGCTGTTGCTGCCCGACGCGGCGGCGTCCTTCCTCAGCGTGCCGCTGATCGCCCGCGGCCTGGTGCTCGGCGTCCTGATGATGTGGCGGACCGCCGATCTCCCGCCGTACGGCACGGGTGACGCCGGACTCGCCGAGGAGCTGGCCTCGCGGGCCTCCCTGGGCCTGGACAACGCCCGCCGCTACACGCGGGAGCACCGCACCGTGGAGGCGCTGCAGCGCAGCCTGCTCCCGCCGTCGATCACCGAGACCAGCGGGGTGCTGACCGCGGGCAGCTACGTGCCGGCGGGCACGACCGAGGCGGTCGGCGGCGCCTGGTTCGACGTGATCCCGCTGTCCTCCAGCCGGCTGGCGCTGGTCAGCGGTGACGTCACCGGCCACGGCCTGAACGCCGCGGCCACCATGGGGAGGCTGCGCACGGCGGTGCAGACCCTGGCCGACCTCGATCTGCCGCCCGGCGAGCTCCTGGCCCACATGGACGACCTCGTCGTCAGGCTCGGCGACGTCGCCCCGCCGCACGGCGAGGAGGAGGGCGGCACCGCGCGCGGCGGCGCGGTCGGCGCCACCTGCCTGTACTGCGTCTACGACCCCGTCGAGGGCCGCTGCGAGATGGCGAGCGCCGGGCACCCCCCGCCGGTGTACGCCGCGCCCGGCGCCCCCGCCCAGGTGATCGGGCTCAAGCCCGGGCCCGCGCTGGGCGTGGACAGCCTGCCCTTCGAGCCGGTCGGCTTCGCGGTGCCCCCGGGGAGCGTGCTCGCGTTCTTCAACGAACCGCTCATCTCGCACCCCGACGGCTCCGCGCGGGAACGGCTGGGGCGGCTGTGCTCGGTGCTGGCGGCGGACCCCACCGGGACGCGCACCCCGACCCGCACCGGCCGAGCGATCCTGGAGGAACTCCTCGCCGAGCCGCCCGGCGACGACGTCACGCTGCTGGTGGCCCGTATGCGCCCGCTGCCGCCGGGGTCCGTCGCCACCTGGGAGTTCCCCGCCGATCCCGCCGTCGTGGCGCGGGCCAGGACCGCGGTGGAGAGCCAGCTGCAGATCTGGGACCTCAAGCACCTGTCGTTCACGACCGAACTCATCACCAGCGAGCTGGTCACCAACGCGATCCGCTACGGCGGCGCCCCGGTCGGCCTGCGCCTGATCCGCGACGACACCCTGGTCTGCGAGGTCTCCGACCCGAGCCAGACCCAGCCCCGGCTGCGCCGCGCCCGGCTGTCCGACGAGGGCGGCCGCGGGCTGTTCCTCGTCGCCCAGCTCTCCAGCCGCTGGGGCAGCCGCTACACCGCGGGCGGGAAGACCATCTGGGCCGAGCAGCCGCTGTCCGAGCCCTGAGGCCCGTGTCAGGCGTCCGGGCCGCCCGGGTCGCCGGTTCGGGTGGTTCCCACCGAAGCTGGGAGGACGACCGTAGGCGGCGTCCGTCCGGTGCCCCTCCGGGCGCACGCCGACGGAGGTGGTTGCAGTGGCGCACGGCGGCCCACCCGCCCCCATGGGCGACGCGGAGGCGGCGATCCTGCGCGCCCTGTTCACCCAGTCGCCGGTGGGGCTGCACGTCCTCGACCCGGACCTGCGTGTCGTCCGCGTCAACATGGGCACTCCGGCCATGCGCGGGGTGCGGCCGGAGGACCTCCTCGGGCGCTACTTCCGCGACGCCTATCCCGTCGTCTCGCCCGACGACGTGGAGATACGCGTGCGCCGCGTGCTGGAGACGGGGGTGCCCCTGATCGAGGACGTCGTCAGGACACGCGCGGTCACCGGGAACGGCGCGGAGCACTCCTATTCGGTGTCCGTCTTCCGTCTGGAGGACCCGGACGGGACGGTCCTCGGCGTCGCGCTGGCCGTGGTCGACGTGACCGAACGCGAGAAGGGCCGGGCCCGGCTGCGCGTGCTGAACAGGGTGCGCGACCGGGTGGGCCGCACCCTGGACGTGGTGGTGACCTGCGAGGAGCTCGTCGGCGCCCTGGTGCCGGCCTTCGCCGACATCGTGGTGGTGGAGGTCGTCGACGACGTGGTGCGCGGTGACGACCCGCCGCTGTCACCGCTGCCCCGGGGGACCCCGCTGCGGCGGGCCGCGTTCGGCAGCAGCGCGGGGGCGGGGCAGCCCCAGGCATACCCGGTGGGAGACGTGCGGAGCCTGCCCGACCCGACCCCGTACACCCAGGCGCTGTCCGACCTGCGGCCCCGGGTGCTGCGGCTGCACACCGGACTGCCGTGGCTGGCCACCGACCCCGCCCGCGCCGAGGCGATCCGCGCCTCGGGGGCGCGGACGCTGCTCACGGTGCCGCTGACGCTGCGCGGCACCGTGCTCGGGCTGATCAGCCTCTACCGCACCGAGCGGCTGGAGCCCTTCACGGAGGACGACGTCGAGATCGCCCTGCAACTGGCCGACCACACCGCCCTGTGCGTCGACAACGCCCGCCGCTACACCCGGGAGCACACCGTCGCCGCGACGGTGCAGCGCCAACTGCTGCCCCGCCGCCCGGTGTCGCACACCGCGCTGGAGACCGCCTACCTGTCGACGGCGCGGGAGAGCGCCGCCGGGTCCTGGTACGACACCATCCCGCTGTCCAGCGCCCGCACCGCGCTGGTCGTCGGGGACGTCGCCGGGCAGGGCATCCACGCCACCGCCGGCATGGGCCAGTTGCGCACCGTGATCCGCTCGCTGAGCGCGTTCGACCTGGGGCCCGACGAACTGCTGGCCCGGCTCAACGACATCACGACCCACCTCGCCGCCGAGCGCGCCACCCTGCCGGCGGCCGACCCGCTGCACCGGGAGGCGCTCACCGCGGCCTGCGTGTACGCCGTGTACGACCCGCTGACCCGCCGGTGCACCATGGCCCGCGCCGGGCACCTGGCGCCGGTGATCGTACGGCCGGACGGCAGCGCGCGGATCGCGGAGATCCCGGACGGGCCGCGGCTGGGCACCGTCGGCGGCGCGCCGTTCGCCGCCGCGGAACTGGACATCCCCGAGGGCAGTGTCCTGGCCTTCACCAGCTCCCCGGTGCTGTCCCTGCACCTGGCCGGCGGTTCCACCCCGCTCAAGGGCGTCCCGCCGGGGCGCGGACGCCCGCTCCAGGAACTCTGCGACGAGATCATGTACACCCTCCCCGTCGGCATCGACCGGGGCGTGCCCATGCTCCTGCTGGCCCGCACCCACCCCTTCCCGCCGGACCGCGTCGCCGCCTGGCCGCTCGGCGACGGCCTCACGGCGGTCGCCACAGCGCGCAGGCTCGTCCGCGACCGGCTCGCCGTGTGGGGGGCGGACGAGGACACCGCCTTCAACACCGAGCTGATCGTCAGCGAACTGGTCACCAACGCCCTCCGCTACGGCAGTCCGCCGATGCGGCTGCGCGTCATCAACGACCGCATGCTGACCTGCGAGGTGCGGGACGCCAGCCCCGCCGCCCCGCACCTGCTGCACGCGCGCACCGTCGACGAGGGCGGCCGCGGGCTGTTCATCATCGCCCAGCTCGCCGACCTGTGGGGCACGCGGTACGCGGAGGACGGCAAGACCATCTGGACCGAGCAGGCCCTCCCCCCGCCACGGGTCTGAGGACCACGCCGGCGCACCCGTTCAGGCGAACGGCCCCGGTCCGTTTGACGCACCGTCCGGGGCGGCGGAACGTGGCGGGTACCCCCCCCGCTCCCAGAAAGGCCGGACGGCGATGGCGGACACCCGGACCAGGCGCATAGCGAAGTTCATCGAGCCGCTGCATGTCGAGCCGGGCTCCACCGTGGACCTGGCCAGGGACTTCGACCCCCGGTACAAGGGCAGCCTCAGGAAGCGGGACGGCGCCGGCCTGCTGAGCACCGGCGTGTCGCTGCTGGCCGAGTACCAGGCACGGCTGGCCGCCCAGGACACCTACGGGGTGCTGCTCTGCCTCCAGGCACTCGACGCGGGCGGCAAGGACGGCACCATCCGCCACGTCATGAGCGGGGTGAACCCGCAGGGGGTGCGGGTCAGCAGCTTCAAGGTGCCGTCCTCGGAGGAGCTCGACCACGACTACCTGTGGCGCTACGCGCAGCGGTTGCCCGAGCGGGGCGAGATCGCCATCTTCAACCGCTCCCACTACGAGGAGGTCCTCGTGGTCCGGGTGCACCCCGAGGTGCTCCGGCGGCAGAAGCTGCCGGAGCGGCCCAAGGGGGCCGGCATCTGGGAGCGCCGCTACCGGGAGATCAACGAATGGGAGCGCTACCTGACCGACAACGGCTTCAAGGTCGTGAAGGTCTTCCTCAACCTCTCCAAGGAGGAGCAGCGCACCCGCTTCCTGAAGCGGATCGACCTCCCCGAGAAGAACTGGAAGTTCTCCGCCGCCGACGTGCGGGAGCGCCGCCACTGGGACGAGTACCAGGAGGCGTTCTCCGAGATGCTGTCGGCCACCAGCACCAAGCACGCCCCCTGGTACGTCGTCCCGGCGGACCGGAAGTGGTTCGCGCGGATCTGCGCGGCGGCGGTGCTCGTCCACACGCTGATGGAGATCGACCCCCAGTACCCCACGCTCGGTGACGAGGCGCGGCGCGACCTGCTCACCGCCCGACGGGAGTTGGAGGCCGAGGCCCCCGAAGGGGCGGCGGCCGACCCGTACGCGGCCCGGCGGCGGACGAAGGACGCGCGGCGCCCCTGACCCGGGGCCCGCCGGACGGCGACGGCCGGACGCCGTGACCGGATCGGAGGCATGACGATGACGGTGCAGCCCACCCCGGAGGGGGAACGGCCCGCGTCCAGCGAAGGCTGGTACGCGCGGTCCCCGCAGGACGTCGCCATGGCGTTCGGGGTCGACCCGGACGCCGGCCTGCCGGCGGCACGGGTGACCGAACTGCTCGCCGTCCACGGCCCGAACGCGCTGCCCGAGGAGAAGCCGCCGCCCGCCTGGCGGCGCTTCCTCGACCAGTACCGCAGCTACATGCAGATCATCCTGGTCGCCGCGGCCGTCGTCTCCTTCCTGATCGCACAGTGGAGCACCGGCATCCTCCTCGTCCTGCTCACCCTGCTCAACGCCGTCGTCGGGCTGCGCCAGGAGGGCAAGGCCGAGAGCGCCATGAACGCCCTCAAGTCGATGATGAAGGCGACCGCCCGGGTACGGCGCGACGGCACCGAGTCGCAGGTCCCGGCCGAGGGCGTCGTCGTGGGCGACGTCGTGCTCCTCGCCGCGGGCGACCAGGTCCCGGCCGACGGGCGGATCGTCCGGGCCAACGCCCTGCAGATCGACGAGTCCGCGCTGACCGGCGAGAGCGTCCCCGCCGCCAAGGACGCCGGCACCCTGCCCGCCGGCGCCGCACCCGTCGGGCCCGGCGACCAGACCAACATGGCCTTCATGAACACCCCCGTCACGCACGGGAGCGGCGTCATGGTCGTCACCGGCACGGGCGCCGGCACGGAGCTGGGCAAGATCTCCGGGATGCTGTCGGCCACCGCCAAGGAGCAGTCGCCGCTGACCAAGGAGCTGGACGACCTCACCCTGTGGATCGCCGCGGCCGCGGGCCTGACGATGGTCGTGATGTTCGCCCTCGGCCGCGCGCGCGGCCAGGAGTGGGACGCGCTCTTCGTCAGCGCCGTGTCCCTGGCCATCGCCGCCATCCCCGAGGCACTGCCCACGGTGACCCAGGTGATCCTCTCGGTCGGCAGTCTCAACCTGGCCCGGCGCAACGCGATCGTGAAGGAACTGCCCTCGGTCGAGACCCTGGGCTTCACCTCGGCCATCAACTCCGACAAGACCGGCACCCTGACGATGAACCAGATGACGGCCGTCGAGGTGATCAGCCCCACCGACCGCTACACCGTCTCCGGCACCGGCTACGGCCTGGCGGGCCGGATCCACCACGCCGCGGGCTCCTCCGCGGGCATCGAGGACGCGATCCTGCCGTACGTGGTGGCCAGTGACGCGAAGCTGGTGGACGGAACGGTGGTCGGCGATCCCACCGAGGGCGCGCTGCTCGTCCTCGGCCACAAGGCCGGTCTGGACGTCGAGGCGACCCGGGAACGGCTGCCGCGGCTGGCCACCCTGCCCTTCGACCCCGACTACAAGCTGATGGCCACCTTCCACTCCGCCACCGACGCCTCGGGCCGCCCCATGGTGCGGTGCTTCGTCAAGGGTGCGGCGCCCGCGGTGATGGCGCGGGCCGCGACCGCCCTGTCCGCCGGAACGACCGTCCCCTGGGACGACGAGCTCAGCCGGCGCGCCCATGGTGCCGTCGAACGGATGGGCGGCGAGGGACGCCGCGTCATGGCCGCCGCCACGCGCGACCTGGATCCCGCGGCGTTCGACCCTTCGGGCGATCTCCTCGCCCTCGTCACCGACCTGCGGATGACCAGCCTCGTCGGCATGATCGACCCGCCCCGTGACGAGTCCCGCGACGCCGTGGCCGACGCCCAGGCCGCCCACATCAGGGTCCGCATGGTCACCGGCGACGACGTCACCACCGGCGCGGCCATCGCCCGGCAGCTCGGCATCCCCGGCGAGGCGGTGCTCGGCGCCGACTTCGCCGCGCTGCCGGAGGAGGAACGGCTCGCCCGGATCGGCATCGGCGTGGTCGGACGGGTCGCGCCCGAGCACAAGGTGCTGCTCGCCGACACCCTGAAGAAGAAGGGCGAGGTGGTGGCGATGACCGGCGACGGCGTCAACGACGCCCCCGCCATCAAGGCCGCGGACATCGGCATCGCGATGGGCAGCGGCACCGACGTCGCCAAGAACGCCGGCCGCATGATCCTCTCCGACGACAACTTCGCCACGATCATCCACGCGGTGGAGGAGGGCGGGAAGCTCTACGACAACCTCACCAAGTACATCCGCTTCGTCCTCCTGCTGCTGGTCGCCTTCGTGCTGACCTTCCTCGGCGCCACCCTGTTCAACATCGCCGCCGGCGAGCCCTTCACCCCGGCCCAGGTGCTGTGGGTGCACTTCGTCGTCAACGCCCCCTTCGGCTTCGCCCTCGGGTTCGACCGGGAGAGCCCCGGCCTGATGCGCCGCACGCCCCGGCCCCGCGGGCAGTCCGTGCTGACCGGGCCCGTGCTGGTCACGGTGGGGCTGAGCGGGCTGGCGATCACCGTCATCCTGCTCGCGCTGATCAAGGTGGGGGAGAGCCACTTCCACAGCGCCGCCGTGGGCAACTCGATGGCCTTCACCGCCTTCGCGCTCTGCCTGGTCGTGGCCGCGTTCGAGTGCCGCAGCGAGACGGCGTCCGTCCTCACCACGTCCACCTTCGACAGCAAGCAGATGAACTGGGCGGCGCTGTCGGAGTTCGTCCTCGCCGTGCTGGTGACCCAGGTGGACGGCTTCCGGCGGATCCTGGGCACCACCGAGATCGACCTGCGGCAGTTCGGCTGGGCCCTGCTGTCCGCCGTCGTCCTGCTGCTCCTGTGGGAGCTCGGGAAGCTGATCGCACGCCGGGCGCGGGCCGCGTCCCGCGCCCGCACGGCGCCGCTTCAGCTGCCAGCGGCGGGCAGTTCCAGCCTCAGCTCGTAGCCGCCGTCCGCCGTGGGACCCGAGGTGACGGTGCCGCCGAGCAGCGCGGCGCGCTGCCGCAGGCCGACGAGCCCGTAGTGGGCGCTGGGCAGCGGGAGCGCGGGCCGGGTGGGTGCGGTGTTGGTGACCGTCACCCGGACCTTGCCGCCCTGGTGGTGGATCCGGACCCGCGCCGAGGCCCCGGGCGCGTGCTTGCGCACGTTGGTCAGCGCCTCCTGGACGGTGCGGTAGACCGCGCGCTGCACCGTCGGCGGCAGCCCGTCCGGCAGGTCCGGCTGCAGCTCCGCCTCGATGCCGCTGCCGCTCACCAGCCGTTCCAGGTCGGCGAGGGAGGGCTGCGGGGTGAGCTCGGTGGGCCGGCCGCCGGCGGCGCGCAGCACGCTGACCATGTGCCGCAGTTCGTCCAGGGTCTGCACGCTCAGCCGCCTGATGGTCGCCGCGGCCTCCTTGACCTCGGCGTCCTGCGTGCCGACCTGCAGCGCCCCGGCCCGTACGGCGATCAGGCTGACCTGGTGGGACACCACGTCGTGCATCTCCCGCGCGAGCTGGGCGCGCTCCTTGGCCAGCACGGTCTGCGCGGTGAGCAGCCGCTCGTGGTCGCGGGCCTCCGAGATCTCGGCGAGCCGCAGCGACAGGTCCCGCCGGGCCTGGACCAGCTGGCCCAGGAAGACCGGGGCGGCGGCCGTCGCCGCCGTGTAGCTCAGCGTGATCAGCGTCGAGGGCTCGGACAGGTCGAACTTCGGCGCCGGCCACGGGGCCATGTCCGCGATCGTGAAGGCCAGCGCGCACCCCGCCAGCAGCCACCGGCGCCGGGTGAACGAGGCGAGCGTGTAGAGCGCGGCCAGGGTGGCGAAGGCCGCGTCCGAGACCAGCACGGCGGGCAGCGCCAGCACGAAGGTGGTCAGCGGCAGGCGCCGGCGCAGCATCAGCGCGACCGCGCCGCCGAGGGCGCAGCCCAGGCGCTCCGGCTCCGCGGGGTCGACGTTCACCCAGATGTCGAACAGCGCGACCGCCACGACGACGAGGTCCACCACCGGAGGCGACGGACGCCGGAACCTCATCCGCCCTCACCGTCCTGCGGCCGCTTGAGCAGCCCCGCGCGCTCCGCGAGCAGCGCGGCCTGCACCCGGCTGCCCACCTGCAGCTTGGTCAGGATGGCGCTCACATGGTCCTTCACGGTGCCCGTCCCCAGATGCATCCGCCCCGCGATGTCCGCGTTCGACAGGCCCTCGGCGACCAGCAGCAGGACGGCGCGCTCGCGGTCGGTCAGCCGGGCCACGCCGCGGGTCGCCGACTCGTGCGGGCCCGCGCCCAGGTACCCGTCGACGACCGTCCGGGTGACCTTGGACGACAGCACCGCGCCGCCGTCGGCCAGGGTCCGCACCAGGAACGGCAGTTCCTCGGGGTCGGTGTCCTTCAGCAGGAAGCCGGCCGCGCCCGAGCGGAGCGCGGTGGCCACGTACTCGTCCATGTCGAAGGTCGTCAGCATCGCCACCACCGGAGGCTGCGGCAGCCGGCGGAGCCCGGCCAGGACGGTCAGCCCGTCCACGTCGGGCATCCGGATGTCCAGCAGGACGACGTCGGGCTGGGACTCCTGCGCGGTGCGGATCGCCTGCCCGCCGGGCACGGCGGCGACGACCTCGATGTCGTCCGCCGCGTCGAGGATGCGCTGGAAGCCCGTACGGATCAGGGCCTCGTCGTCGACCACCAATACCCGGATCACGCGTGCTCCACTCACCACCGGACCCCTGTCCGATTCCTACCACGCCGCGGGCCGTCCGGCGGGGACCCGGGCCGCGTCCGGCCAGGTGACGGGGGAGCGGGGGTCAGGAGGCGGAGGCGGTTCCGGACGACTGCCGGATGGGGCGCCGCGGGCGGTCTGCACAACCCTGGAGCAATGACCAACGTAACACCGGGCGCCCCGCGGGAAGCGGCGCGCGCGGTGGGACAGGGCCCGACCACGGGGCGCCTGGTGGGACTCGACCTCGCCCGCGGACTGGCGGTGCTCGGCATGTACGCGTCGCACGTGGGTCCCGATCCTCCCGGCGGCGGGCCCGTGGGCTGGGCGGCGGAGATGTCCCGCGGCCGCTCCTCGGCGCTGTTCGCGCTGCTCGCCGGATTCACGCTGGTCATCCTCACCGGCCGGCCCGAGCCGCGGACCGGGCGGGCCGGACGGCAGGCCGCCGGCCGGGTGCTCATCCGCTCCGCCGTCCTGGTGGTCCTGGGCGGGGTGCTCACGGCCCTCGACACCTCGGTGAACGTGATCCTCGCCTACTACGGCCTGGCCCTCGCCCTCGCGCTCCCGCTGAGACGGCTGCGGAGCGCACGCGACCTGGTGCTCGTCGTCGCGCTCGTGGCCGCGCTCGTGCTGCCGCAGGTGCTGTACCCGCTGCGCGTGGCGGCCTACGGCGGGGGATGGGCCGACGTCCTCGCCGACCACGACCCGGTGGCCGTGGTCAGCGGCGGGGACGGCCTCCTCGACCTGCTCGTCACCGGCGACTACCCGGTGCTCACCTGGCTGCCGTTCATCGTCGCCGGCATGGCGGTCGCCCGGCTCGACCTCGGCCGCCCCGGCGTACGCGCCAGGCTCGCCGGGTGCGGCGGCGTCCTCACCGCTGCCGGCTACGGCGGGTCGTGGCTCGCCCTGCACCTGGTGCCGGGTGCGCTCGGCGCGGTGGGCGCCGCCACGGACGGGGGTCCGGCCGGGGCCGCCTGGTGGTCCGACGCCGTCGGCTCACCCGGGTACGCCACCCCGGCCTGGCTGCTCGTGGCCGCACCGCACAGCCAGACGACCTTCTCGATCCTGGGCAACACCGGCGTCGCCCTCCTGGTGCTCGCCGGCTGCCTCGCCCTCGTCGACCGCTCGGCGGGCCTGCGGCGTCTGGCCGCGCCCGTCATCGCCGTCGGTTCGGTCTCGCTGACCGCGTACGCCGGGCACATCGTGGCCCTCAGCGCGTTCGACCTCGACGACCAGGGCCGGTCCTACACCGGCGCCGTCGCGCTCTGGCTCTGCTTCACGGCGACGGCCGTGCTCGCCGCCCTCCTGTGGACCCGCGTCTTCCGGCGCGGCCCCCTGGAGTACGTGCTCCACTCCGTCACCCTGCCCGCCCGTCTCATTAACTGACGCCGTCCGGACCCGCGGGGCAGGCATCCGCCCGGGGGCGTCAGTGGTGGAGGGCCGCCTTGGCGTGTTCCAGGGCGACGCGGACCGCCGCGGAGAGGGTCTCGATGTCGTACGCACGGTAGTGGCGGCGGCCGTTGATGAAGAAGGTCGGTGTGCCCGACACGTGGCTCAGGTCCGCGGACTCGGCGTCCTCGGCGACGCGGACCGCGACGGAGCGGGTCTCCATGTCGTGCCGGAAGCGGTCCATGTCGAGCCCCACCGCCACGGCCAGCCGCTCCAGTCCGCGGACGTCCAGCGCCTGGGGGTGGGCGAAGATCTGGTCGTGCATCTCCCAGAAACGGTCCTGCTCGGCCGCCGCCTCCGCGGCGCGGGCGGTCTGGACGGCGTGCGGGTGCACGTCGGCGAGCGGCAGGTGGCGCCACACGTACCGGACGTCGCCGAAGTCGGCGAGCAGGTCGCGGATGACGGGCTCCGCCTCGCCGCAGTAGGGGCACTCGAAGTCCCCGTACTCGACGAGGGTCACCAGGGCGTCGTGCGGGCCGCGGATGTGGTCGCGCTCCGGGTCCACGGGGACGGCCAGGTCCTCCAGTTGCTGCGCCTTGCCGAGCAGCGCCCGCCGCCGCACCGCCCGGGGCAGCCGGGACAGCACGAGCGTCACGCACCAGGTGAGCAGGAAGGAGAGGAGCACCGCGGTGAGGATGCCGACCTTCGCCTCGGCGAGCCGTCCGCCCTGGAACGCGCGGGCCGCGATGAGCAGCGCGATGGTGAAGCCGATGCCGGAGATGGTGCCGCCGGCCGTCACCGCGCCCCAGCCGACCGGCGGGCGCAGCCGGCCGCGGCTGAGCCGTGTGGTCAGCGCCGAGGCGCCCACGACGCCGAGGGGTTTGCCCACCACATAGGCGACGACGATGCCCAGGGTGACGGGAGAGGCGAACGCGGCCGTCAACTGCCGCGCGTCGAGGGTGATGCCCGCGTTGGCCAGGGCGAATGCGGGGACGATCAGATAGCTGGTCCAGGGGCGGAACAGCTCCTGCAGCCTCGAGTTGAGCGACACCGACAGTGCCAGGCCGCGCCGGGCCGTGCGCTCCAGCGCGGGTGTCGGCTGCTCCCTGAAGCGCAGGTAGAGCGTGCTCGCCCGGCGCAGGTCGGCGCCGCGCGCCGGATGGTCGCAGGCCATGAGACCGAGCGCCAGCCCGGTGACGACCGGGTCCACCCCGGAGCCCAGCAGCGCGAACCACACGGCCACGCCGGTCAGCGCGTAGGCGGCGCCGCGGAACTCGCCGCAGGCCCGGACGATGCACGTGGACGCGCCGAGCCCGACGACGAAGATGCCGATGGCGACGAGCAGTTCGGGCCAGGAGATGCCGCTGGTGTAGGCGAACGCGATGACGGCGAGCGCGATGAAGTCGTCGACGACCGACGCGGTCAGGATGAACGCCCGCGTGGCCGCCGGGAGTCTGCGGCCCAGCAGGGCGTACAGCCCGAGGGCGAAGGCGGTGTCCGTGGAGATCACCGTGCCCCAGCCGCGCGCGTCGGGCGTGCCGTGGGTGAAGGCGAGGTAGAGGCCGAGCGGTACGAGCATCCCGGCCAGTCCGGCCGTGGTCGGCAGGGTGATCCGGGTCCGTTCGCGGAACTCCCCGAGGTCGAACTCCCGGCGGGCCTCCAGGCCGACGATGAAGAAGAACAGCGTCATCAGCCCGCTGTTGATCCACTCCCGCAGGTCGAGCGACACCCCCTGCGAGCCCAGGGTGAACGACAGACGGGTGTGCCACACCGACTCGTAGTTCTCCGGCGCCAGGTTGGCCCAGGCCAGGGCGATGACCGTGGCCGCCAGCAGGAAGCCGGCGCCCGCCGTCTCGGTGCGCAGGAAACTCAGGCGCGGAGTGGTCACGCCGGGGCGGCGCGGAGTCTGCCCCGTTGCTTGCAGTGACGAGAACGCACCCACCCGCACATCGTGGCACGACCCCGCGGCGGCGGCCTGTCGCGCGGCCTCCCGGGCGGACCGCCGGTCGGCCCGGAGTGCCGCCACCCTACGCACGGTGACCGCTCCGGCCGTCGCGGGCCCGGCGGTTGGCGCCCCGGCGCGGGACGTCCGAGACTGCAAGGAGACGACTTCTTCCCGTACGGCCGGACACGTGCCCACGACCTCGTGGCAGCGGGCCGCTGGGTGCGGACGGTCGTGGACCCTCAGGGGATCACATGGTGGACAAACCCGCCGACGTCCGTCGGCGCGATCAGGACGAGGCCCCGACCACCGGGGGTGATCGTGCCGGTCCCCGGACCGGCACGGAGAGGATCCTCGCGGAGACCCTGGCCGGTGTCATCCACGCCGGACAGGTCCGCGTCGACAGCCACTTTGTCGACAGCCACTTCTTCGACGACCTGGGCGCCGACTCGCTGGTGATGGCGCACTTCTGCGCGCGGTTGAGGAAGCAGCCGGACGCCCCCTCGGTGTCGATGAAGGAGATCTACCGCCATCCCACCGTCCGCAGCCTGGCCGCCGCCCTGGACGAGGCCCCTCCGGCTCCCTCCGCGGCTCCCGCTCCGGCCCCCTCCGCACCCGCGCCGCGGCCGGCGGCGGGACCACCGCCGGGCACCCCGCACTACGTGCTCTGCGGGGTGCTGCAGCTCGCCTTCTTCGTGGCGTACTCCTTCGGCGCCGCCCTGGTGCTCACCAAAGGCGTGGACTGGATCGCCGGCGCCTCGGGCCTGGTCGACACCTACCTGCGGGCGATCGCCTTCGGCGCCGTCACCTTCGCCGCGGTGTGCCTGCTCCCCATCGTCGCCAAGTGGGTGCTCGTCGGTCGGTGGCGGCCCCGGAGGATCCGCATCTGGAGCATGGACTACCTGCGCTTCTGGTGCGTCAAGACGCTCATCAGGTCGGACCCGCTGGTCTTCTTCCACGGATCGCCGCTGTACACGCTCTACCTGCGCGCGCTCGGCGCCAGGATCGGGCGGCGGGTCACCGTCCTGTCACGGCGCGTGCCGGTCTGCACCGACCTGCTCACCATCGGCGACGACACGGTCATCCGCAAGGACGTGTTCTTCTCCTGCTACCGCGCCGAGTCGGGGGTGATCCGGACCGGACCCGTCACGCTCGGCAGGGACGTCCTCGTCGGCGAGGTGACGGTGATCGACATCGACACGGTCATGGGCGACGGGACCCAGCTCGGGCACGCGTCCTCGCTCCACGCCGGTCAGCGCGTGCCCGACGGCGAGCACTGGCACGGGTCCCCGGCCCAGCCGGCCGACGTCGACTACCGGGCCGTCGGCCCCGCCCGCTGCGGCACGGCGCGCAGGGCGGGCTACACGCTCTCGCAGCTGCTCGGAGCGGTCCTGGTCTACGTGCCGCTGGCCGTCGCCGGCACGGTGCTGCTGTTCGCCGCCGTGCCGCAGTTCGCCTCGCTCCTGGAGCCGGGCCCTAGGGCGCTGACGACCTGGGCGTTCTACTCCGACGCCCTGGTCACCTCGGTCGCCCTGTTCTTCGGCGCGGTGGTGCTCGGTCTGCTGTTCACGGTGACGGTCCCGCGCGTGCTGAACCGGGCCGTCAGACCGGACACGGTCTACCCCCTGTTCGGCTTCCGGTACGGGATGCACCGGACCATCGGCTTCGTCACCAACCGGCGCTTCTTCAAGACCCTGTTCGGCGACAGCTCGGCCATCGTCCACTACCTCGGCGGCCTGGGCTACCGGCTCTCCCGCGCGGAGCAGACCGGGTCGAACTTCGGCACGATCATGAAGCAGGACAACCCGTTCCTCAGCACCGTCGGCCGGGGGACGATGGTGGCCGACGGACTGTCGATCATCAACGCCGACTTCTCCAGCTCGTCCTTCTGCGTCTCGCGGGTCACCATCGGGCCGCACAACTTCGTCGGGAACTACGTCGCCTACCCCTCGCAGGGCAGGACGGGGGACAACTGCCTCCTGGCGACCAAGGTCATGGTCCCGGTGGACGGGAAGGTGCGGCAGGACGTCGGTCTGCTGGGCTCGCCCAGCTTCGAGATCCCGCGGTCCGTCCTGCGCGACAGCAAGTTCGACCACCTCAAGGACGGCGAGACCTTCCGGAGCCGACTGGCGGCGAAGAACAAGCACAACGTCGCCACCATGGCGCTGCATCTGCTCGTGCGATGGGTGTTCTTCTTCTGGGTGGCACTCGTGGTGTCGGTGGCCGCGGACCTGTACGCCGCGCTCGGGGTGTCGGTGATCGCGCTCGCCAACATCCTCACGCTCGCCTTCACGGTCGCCGACATGGTGCTGTCCGAACGCATCGCCACCGGTTTCCGGGGGCTGCGGCCGCTGTACTGCTCGATCTACGAGCGTCCCTTCTGGCGCCACGAGCGGTACTGGAAGGTCACCAGCGTGAGCGAGGCGATCATGGTCTTCAACGGCACGCCCTTCAAGGGCGTCGTCTGGCGCTGGCTCGGCGTCCGGGTGGGACGGCGCGTCTTCGACGACGGGTGCTACTTCCCGGAGCGCTCCCTGGTCAGCATCGGGGACGAGTGCGTCCTCAACGAGGGCAGCCGGATCCAGTGCCACTCGCAGGAGGACGGCACCTTCAAGTCCGACCACAGCGCCCTCGGGGCCGGCTGCACCATCGGTGTCGGCGCCCTCGTCCACTACGGCGTGACGATGGGCGACGGGACGGTCCTCGCGCCCGACTCCTTCCTGATGAAGGGCGAGGAGATGCCGGACGGCGCCCACTGGGCCGGCAACCCCGCCCGGGAGATGCCGGACGAGCTGCCGGTGCCCCCGGCGCACCGCGACACCACGCCCACCGCCCGGACGGGCTGAGCGCCCCGCCCCCGCCCGCGCCGACCCCGCTGCCGCCGGGGCGCGTTCCGTGACCGTGCGGCCACTGCGGTGGCAGGTGCGTCCGATCGGGCCAACACTGGTGGGGTACGGGCAATTCGACTACGGCGGGCGCCACTCAGCCGTTGTGTGCCCGCCGGACGGGTGGGCAAGGTGACGACTTCCCCCTTCGGGTCCGGCGACCCGTTCTCCGACCTCTTCAACCGCTTCTTCGGGATGAGCCCGGCGGCATCGCCGCCCGCCGTCCAGCGCGTCCCCATCGGGCGCCTGCTCAGCGACTCCTCGAACGAACTGCTGGCGGCCGCCGCGAGCCGGGCGGCCGCGGACGGCGCCGACCTCGACACCGAGCACCTGCTGTGGGCGGCCACCCGTGTGGCCGCGGGCCGGCAGTTGCTGGAACAGGCGGGTGTGGACCCCGACCGGCTGGCCGAGGACGTGGCCGCGGTCCTGCCCTCGGGCACCGGGAGCGGGGAGCCCGCGCTCACCCCGGCGGCCAAACGCGCCCTGCTCGCCGCCCACGCGCGCTCCCAGGCCTCCGGCGCCTCCTACATCGGCCCGGAGCACATCCTCGCCGCGCTCGCCGACGACCCGCACTCCGGCCTGGAGATGCGCTCCGAGGGCGGCGATCCCACGGCCCTCGCGGGCAAGGCCGGCGGCAGCCGGTCGGCGCCGACCGACACCCCGACGCTCGACGAGTACGGCCGCGACCTCACCGAGGAGGCGCGCGGCGGACGGCTGGACCCGGTGGTCGGCCGCGGCGAGGAGATCGAGCAGACCGTCGAGGTGCTCTCCCGGCGGACGAAGAACAACCCCGTGCTCATCGGGGACCCGGGCGTCGGCAAGACCGCCATCGTCGAGGGACTCGCACAGCGGATCGTGGCCGGGGAGGTGCCCAGGTCCCTGCGGGACCGCCGGGTGGTCGGGCTGGACCTGGCCGGACTCGTGGCCGGCTCCAAGTACCGCGGCGAGTTCGAGGACCGCCTGAAGAAGGTGATCGACGAGGTCACCGCCGCGAAGAGCAGCGTCATCCTGTTCATCGACGAACTCCACACCGTCGTCGGCGCCGGGGCGGGCGGCGAGGGCGCCATGGACGCGGGGAACATCCTCAAACCCGCCCTGGCCCGCGGTGACCTGAGCGTCGTCGGCGCCACCACCATCGACGAGTACCGCAAGTACATCGAGAAGGACGCCGCCCTCGAGCGGCGCTTCCAGCCGGTGATGGTGCCCGAGCCCTCCGTCGACGAGACGGTCGAGATCCTGCGCGGGCTCCGCGACGCCTACGAGGCGCACCACCAGGTGCGTTACACCGACGAGGCGCTGGACGCCGCGGCCGCCCTGTCCGACCGCTACATCAGCGACCGTTTCCTGCCCGACAAGGCGATCGACCTCATGGACCAGGCCGGGGCCCGCGTGGGCCTGCGCTCCCTCGGCGGCCCGGGCCCGTCCGACGAGCTGGAGGAGCGCCTGACCAAGCTCCGCCGCGAGAAGGACGAGGCCGTCAGCACCGAGGACTTCGAGCGCGCCGGCGGCCTCAAGGAGCGCATCCGGGACCTGGAGCACGAACGCGCCGCCATGGCCGCGCAGCGGGAGCAGACGCCCGGCGTCACCGCCGAGGACATCGCCGAGGTGCTGTCCGCGCGCACCGGCATCCCGGTCTCCCAGCTGACCGAGACCGAGCGCGAGCGGCTGATGAAGCTGGAGGAGGCCCTCCACAAGCGGGTGATCGGCCAGGACGAGGCGGTCGACGCCGTCGCCCAGGCCGTGCGCCGCGGACGCGCGGGCATGGGCGACCCCGACCGGCCCACCGGCAGCTTCCTCTTCCTCGGCCCGACCGGCGTCGGCAAGACGGAACTCGCCAAGGCCCTCGCCGAGCTGCTCTTCGGCGACCCCGAGCGCATGATCCGCTTCGACATGAGCGAGTTCCAGGAGAAGCACACCGTCTCCCGGCTCGTCGGCTCCCCGCCCGGCTACGTGGGGTACGAGGAGGCCGGGCAGCTCACCGAGGCGGTCCGCCGCAAGCCGTACAGCGTCGTGCTGTTCGACGAGGTCGAGAAGGCCCACGCGGACGTCTTCAACCTGCTGCTGCAGGTCCTGGACGACGGGCGCCTGACGGACGCCCAGGGCCGCACCGTGGACTTCCGGAACACCGTGGTCATCATGACCAGCAACATCGCCTCCAAGCACATCCTCGACCACGAAGGGGCGATCGACGACATCAGGGACGACCTGATGGCCGAGCTCCACGCCCACTTCCGGCCCGAGTTCCTCAACCGCATCGACGAGATCATCGTCTTCCACGCGCTGACCCGGCCGGACCTCGTGCAGATCGTCGACCTCCTGCTGGAGCGCAGCCGCCGCAGGCTCCACGCCCAGCAGGTCGGCCTCGAGGTGACGCAGGCGGCCAAGGAGTGGCTGGCCGACCGGGGCTACCAACCGGAGTTCGGCGCACGGCCGCTCCGCCGCGCCATCCAGACCGAACTCGACAACAGGCTCTCCAACATGCTGCTCGACGGCACCCTCAACCCCGGGGACACGGTCGTCGCCGACGTCAAGGACGGGCAGTTGTCCCTCTCCCTCAAGGAGGGCGAGGCGCGGGAGCCGGCCGATGGGGCGGCACCGTCGGAGAGCTGACCCCGGCTCACCGAGCAGCACACGGGCGGGCATCCGCCCCCGGTCCGCGCCCACCCCGCAACCGTACGGGGCGGGCGCCAGGAGGAGACGGAAATGACCGGTCACATGTACCTCGCCTACGACTACCCGGTCCTGGGCGCGTTCTGGACGATGATGTGGATCTTCCTGTGGGTCCTGTGGATCTTCCTCATCGTCCGCGTCGTGATGGACGTCTTCCGCGACGACAACATGAACGGATGGGCCAAGGCGGCCTGGCTGCTCTTCGTGCTCGTCCTCCCCTTCGTCGGCATCCTGGCGTACCTCCTCTTCCGCGGTTCGGGCATGGGCAAGCGCGAGGCGGAGCAGATGCACGCCCGCCAGAAGGCGTTCGACGACTACGTCCGCGAGACCGCGGGCGGCACCGGCACGGCGGCGGGCGGGGTCGACGCGCTCGCCAAGCTCTCGGAGCTGAAGGCGAAGGGCGACCTGACGGAGGAGGAGTTCCAGCGGTTCAAGGAGAAGGTCCTGCACTGAGCCGTCCTCGTCGCGCGGCGGCGCACGCCGCCGCGCGCTGCGCCGGGAGAGACCATGAACGCACCGTACGGACACGCCCCGACGCAGGGGCCGGCCGACCCCGAGGAGGTGCTCGGCAAACTGGGCGGCTCCTGGGGGTGGTCGCTGGCCTTCGCCCTCGCGACGCTCGCCGCCGGGGTGATCGTGCTGGTCTGGCCGGACGAGACGCTGCACGTGCTGGCGGTCGTCATCGGCCTCTACCTGCTGGCCACGGGGGTGTTCCGCTTCGTCACGGCGTTCTCGCGCCCGGACGGCGGCAGCAGGGTGACGGCGGTCGTCGTCGCGGTCGTCGCCGTGCTCGCCGGGGTGCTCTGCCTGCGGCACCCGCTGCAGACCGCGGCCGTGCTCTCCCTCGTCCTCGGCGCGTACTGGCTGGTGTCCGGGCTGCTCGTCGGGTTCGTCGCCGTCACGGGGCGGGACATGCCGCACCGCGGTATGGCGTTCGCCGTGGCCGCGCTCGGGGTCGTCGCCGGTGTCGTCCTGCTCGCCTTCCCGGTGCAGTCGGCGGTGGCGCTGGCCCGCCTGATCGGGCTGTGGCTCGTCCTGCTCGGCCTCGCCGAGGTGGCGGCGGCCCTCGCACTGCGCTCGCTCGCCGCACAACCGGCGCCGCCGCGCCCGCCCGGCTGATCAGGGCCCGGTGCCGTCAGGGCCCGGTGCCGCCGTCGGTCTGCGCCGGCGCCGGGGTCCGCAGCGTCTGCTCGGCCCAGATGGTCTTGCCCTCGGCGTGGTAGCGGGTGCCCCACTGGTCCGCGCAGCGGGAGATGATGAACAGGCCGCGGCCGCTCTCGTCCAGGGTGCGGGCGTGCTTGAGATGGGGCGCGCTCGCGCCCCCGTCGCTGACCTCGCAGGTCAGCGTGGCGTCCAGGACGAGCCGCAGTTGCAGGGGCGGCGCCCCGTACCGCACCGCGTTGCCGACCAGTTCGCTGACGATCAGCTCCGTGGTGAAGGCCGTCTCCTCGTCGACCCCCCACTGCGCCAGCCGGCGCCGCGCCATCGACCGTGCGATGGGCGCCGCCTCCGCGTCGCTCGGCAGCGGGCAGGTCAGCACCCGGTCGCCGGGGAACCCCCGGGTGCGGGCGAGCAGCATGAGCAGGTCCCCGGGCCGGCTGCCGTCGTTGACGGCGTACGCGAAGGCGTCGCTGAGCTCCTGCAACGGACCCCGGCCGTACCGCTCCAGCAGGCCGTGCAGCGTCCCGGAGCGCGGGTGCAGCAGGTCCGTCAGCGAGGAGGTGCCGAACAGCAGGGTGGTGCGGTCGGGCAGGGTGACCGTGGTCGCGGTGAAGGGGGCGTTGCCCGACTCGGCCAGCAGCGGTCCGGGGGAGACGGGCAGCGCCTCGATCGCGCCGTCGGGGAAGACGGCCACCGGCTGCGGGTGCCCCGCGAGGGCGATCGTGCAGGTGAGGTCGAGCGGGTCGTAGACGGCGATGACGCACTCCGCGGTCAGCGGCTCGCGGTGCAGCGGGTCCCCGGCAGGGAGCGCCGCCCGTTCCTCCGCGAGCCGGGTCGCCGTGTCGCTCAGCCGCGCCAGCAGTTCCTCGGGCTGCAGGTCGAGCGCGGCGAGGGAGTGGATGACCGTCCGCAACTGCCCCATGGTGGTGGCGGCCTCGACGCCCCGCCCCTTGACGTCACCGGCGACCAGGGCCGTCCGGGCGCCGGGCAGGGGGATCACGTCGAACCACGCCCCGCCGCCCTCCACGCCCGGCAGGTGGAGGTGGGACGTCTCCAGCGCGATCCGCGGCGACGGCCGCTGCGGCAGCAGCCGTCGCTGCACGGTCGCGGCGATGGTGCGCTCGCGGGTGAAGCGCCGGGCGTTCTCGATGCACAGCGCCGCGTGGGTGCACACGTCCAGCGCCAGCCTCACGTCGTCCTCGTCGAAGAGGTCCTCGTCGTCGTGCCGGTAGAAGCTGACCAGGCCCAGCGCCTCACCGCGCACCGCCAGCGGCGCCACGATCATGGAGTGCACGTTCTGCCGGCGGATCGCGTCGGCGCGGGCCGGGTCCGCCGCCAGCCACATGGTGTCCTCGTCCACCGGGACGAGCCGCGGCTTCAGATCGGCCAGCACGCGGGCGAACGGGGTGCCGTACGGCGGGTGCCGGACGTCGCCCACCGGGTACGCCGACACCTTGCCGCGGTAGGCGGCCCTGCGCAGCGGCACGTCCCGGTCGACGGGGACCAGTGGCGGCACCTCGCCCCGCACGACGTCCTCCACGACCTCCACCACCACGATGCCGGCGAACGCCGGGACCACCGCCTCCGCCAGTTCCTCGCAGACCGCCACCACGTCCAGCCGCTGGCCCACCCGTTCCCGCACCGAGTCCAGCACGGCCATCCGCCGGCGGCTCGTCTGCCGCTCGGTGACGTCGGAGGCCGCGGCCACCAGTCCCAGCACCTCGCCGTGCGGGCCCTCCAGACGGAAGACGGAGGAGAGGTACATGCGCCGGCGCGGCCGCCCCTCGCCCAGCGCGCCGCGCACCAAGCGGTTGAGCACCGGTTCCCCCGTCTCCAGCACCCGCCGGGCGACCTCCTCCTCCGTCACCGGGTCGTCCAGCCGGAACACCTCGCCGAAGGGCCGTCCCGGGCTCAGCGGCGTGTCGTGCAGCGCCCGCGTCGCGCTGTTCATCCGCACCAGGCGCAGCTGGTCGTCGAGGACGTGCAGACCCACCGGGGCCTGCGTGAACATCACCTTCAGCAGCGCGGCGTCCCGCTCGCCCAGGGTGTTGCCGCCGCCCGCGCGCACCTCCCACACCACGGAGGCGCCGCGTAGGAGCGGCCGGACGAGCAGCTCGCTGCGGGCCAGGGCGGAACCGGGCTCGCGCACGAGGTCGGCGACGGGCCGTCCCACGGCGCCCTCGGCGGGCAGGCCGGACAACTCCTCGGCCCCCGGCCGCCACTCCACCACCCGCCCGTCCTCGTCGACGAGCAGGAGCACGTCACCGCCACCCGCCATCCGCACACACCTCCCACCTCACCCTCCCCCACCCCACCAGCCCCCGCACCCCGGCGTTTTCCCCGGGGGACGGCCCGCGGCCGGGACCGCGTCAGGAGGTGAGGAGCCGCTCGTCGGACGGTGCGGGGGAGGGCGAGGGGAACCCGTCGCCGTACCGCACCGCGATCATGGCGATGTCGTCGTCGAGCTTGACGGCGCCGCCGCCCACGTGCAGGGAGAGCCCGTCGAGCACGTGCTGGAGCAGCTCCTCCGGGCGGGAGCCCGGCCAGGCGGCCACGTGCGCCCCCAGGTCGTAGAACTGACCGGCGTCGTTGCGGGCCTCGATGGCCCCGTCGGTGTAGAGCAGCAGCGTCGCCTCGTGGCCGAAGGGGAAGGTGTCGACGACGTAGTCGTCGGCGTTCAGGCTGCCCAGGCCGAGCGGGGGAGCGGGCACGGCCGGCGACAGCAGCAGGGTGTCGGAACGCTGCGCCATGTAGGGCGGGGGGTGTCCGCAGTTGACCATGTGGATTTCGGCGCAGTCGTCGGGGACCTCCAGGACCAGCGCGGTGATGAACCGTTCCACGGCGTCGCTGTCGGTCCGCCCGGTCTCCTCGAAGTGGCCGCGCACCGCGTGCTCCAGGTCGGCCACCAGCTCCGGGAGCGAGCCGAACTTGCGGGCGGCCCCCCGGAACGCGCCGAGCAGGGCCTCCGCGTCCTCGACCGCCGGCAGCCCCTTGCCCTTGACGTCCCCGATCAGGAAGCGCACCCCCGCGGCGCTCCTGGCCACCGCGTACAGGTCCCCGCCGATCTGCGCGTACGGATGGGAGGCGTGGTACGTCGCCCGTACGAGCAACGGCCCGATGCGCGGGGGCAACGGGCGCAGCAGGACGCGCTGGATGGTGTCGGACACGATCCGCACCTCCATCAGCTCCCGGACGCTGCGGTCACGGATGCTGCGGGAGGCGATGACGAAGGCCGAGACGAGGAGAATCTCCAGCTGGTGCACGGCAGGTATGGAGGTGCCGAGCAGGTCGTCGTGCACGTCCAGCACGAAGGCGGCGACACAGGACAGCGCGGCGCTCAGGGTCGTCGTCCCCGGCCCCGCCAGCACGGCCGTGGTGGCGGGGACCACCACCATCAGCGAGGCGAGGTGCTCTGTGGGCGGCAGGATGAAGCCGGTGACGACGATGGAGCCGATCATGAACAGCGCCAGCGCCAGCGGCCCGTGGCCCTGGGTCACCTGCGTCACCCAGGAGGGGCCGGTACCGGAGCCGGGCGGAGCCGCCCGCCGCCCGGGCAGCCGCCGCAGGCGGTGCGTGAGACTGTCCTTCATCGCGGCTCCGGGTCCCCGCCGGGGCCTGGAGCCGGAGCACGAAGGTCGTCCTCCAGCGCTGCCGATCGCATACACCGAATGTACGCCCGCCAAACATCTCGGGTCATCACGGTGCTTAATGGTGCCATTCGGAAAAAGCGGACGAAACGCGGAAGTGTGACGGGTGGTGGGCCCGCGGAGGGGACGGGGACCGGGCGACGCCCGCCCGGGAACGGCGCCCGGTGGCCCGGACGCCGGCCCGTGAGCGGCAACGGACGCCGGCCCGTGAGCGGCCCGGACGCCGGCCCGTGAGCGCCCGCTGAACCGTCAGCCGGTGAAGGCCTCGACCAGGGTCCAGGCGGCCAGCCCCGCCATGCAGACGCCGCCGACCCGCTGGATGGTCTTCAGCGGGACCTTCTTGGCGATGAACCGGCCCACCACCAGCGCGAGGGCGGAGACCGACATCAAGGCGGCGGCCGAGCCGATCGCGGTCGGCAGCCAGCCGTTGGTGGCGGCCAGGTTGGCGGTGGTGATCTGCGTGAGGTCGCCCCACTCGCTGATGAACACGGCCGTGAAGGCGGTGGAGTACACCGGCCAGAAGCCGGTCACGGTCCTGCCGGCCTCGTCGTGGTCGTCGTCGCCCCCGTCCCGCAGCAGCACCACGGCGCCGAAGGCGAACAGGGCGGCCGAGACGAGCTTCACCGCCGTGTTCGGCAGCATGCCGATCAGGCTGCCGGCGCCGACCGCGATGGCCACGTGCACGATGAAGGCGGTCGAGGTGCCGAACCAGACGTACAGCGGCCGCATGCGCGTGCCCATCGCCAAGGAGGCGAACATCGTCTTGTCCGGGAGTTCGGCGAGGAAGATCAGCCCGAAGGCGGTGACGAGCGCCAGGGGGTCGAAGGTCATTCCCGTGCTTTCTGCTGGGGCCGGACCGCGGACTCGACGGCACCCAGGGGGCGACGGGGAAGCGCCAACGGCCCGGCACGACGGAGCGGCCCGCACGGAGGCGCGGACCACGTCTTGCTTGGCCGAAGGTCTCGTCCACCCCCGCACCAGGTGCGGCGGCCCGGTGGCCGGGACGTCCACGGACGTCCAGTGTGTCGACCAGCCGGTATTGCGGGACTACTCCCCTTCGCTTCACCCAGTGTACCCAACGCTCCGGCCGGCCCTGGGCGGCGGGCGGGTGCGCCGGTGTGCGACGCCCGCACGTTCGGCCCGCGGCGCGGGATACTGGGCGCATGAAGCTGACGGTGTTCTGGGAACGGATGCGCGCGCACTTCGGCGAGGCGTACGCCGACTCCTTCGCGCGCGACCACGTGATGTCCGAGCTCGGCGGCCGGACCGTGCACCAGGCACTGGACGCGGGCTGGGCGACCAAGGACGTGTGGCGGGCGGTGTGCGCGGCCGTCGACGTTCCGGCCTCGCGCCGCTGAGCACGGGTGAGACTGGGGCCGTGGCGGGAAGCGACGAGACGATAGCCGGGGCGACCGAGGGTCATCGGTCGCCGGGGGATCCCGGGGAACCGGGAAGCGGAACGGGTACGGGGGAGGGGGCGGGGGGTTCGGCGATGCCGCGCTGGCTGCCGAAGGCGATGGTGCTGGCGATCGCGCTGCTGGCCGCCTTCCAGCTGGCGAACTGGGCGTTCCACCAGGTCATCGGATTGCTGGTGAACATCCTGCTGGCCTTCTTCGGCGCGCTGGCGATCGAGCCGGCGGTGGACTGGATGGCCGCGCGCGGCATGCGCAGGGGGTGGGCGACCGGGCTGGTGTTCCTGGCCGTGCTCGCCGCGGGCGGCATCTTCGTGGTGCTGCTCGGCTCCCTGCTGGTGGACCAGATCACCTCGATCGGCCGCAACCTGCCGGAGTACGTCGACGACGTGGTGGTGTGGGTCAACCAGACCTTCGGGACCGACCTGTCCGTCGGCAAGCTGCAGGAGAACGTGCTGCACTCCGACTGGCTGCGCAACTACGTGCAGCGGCAGGCGGGCAACGTGTGGGGGCTGTCGGCGACCGTCCTCGGCGGGGTCTTCCAGGTGCTGACGATCGGCCTGTTCACCTTCTACTTCGCCGCCGACGGGCCCCGGATGCGCCGCGCGGTGTGCTCGGTGCTGCCGCCGGCCCGGCAGACCGAGGTGCTGCGGGCCTGGGAGATCGCGGTGGCCAAGACCGGCGGCTACCTGTACTCGCGGGCGCTGATGGCGCTGATCTCGGCGGTCGCCCACTACGTGCTGTTCGTGGTCATCGGGGTGCCGTACGCGCCGGCGCTGGCGGTCTGGGTCGGCGTGGTCTCGCAGTTCGTGCCGACGGTCGGCACGTACCTGGCGGGGGCCCTGCCGATGCTGATCGCGTTCACGCAGGACCCGTGGGACGCGGTGTGGGTGCTGGGCTTCGTCGTGGTCTACCAGCAGTTCGAGAACTACGTGCTGCAGCCGCGGATCACCGCGCGCACCGTCGACATCCACCCCGCGGTGGCCTTCGGGTCGGTGATCGCCGGCACCGCGCTGCTGGGGGCGGTGGGCGCGCTCGTGGCGATCCCGGCGACGGCGACGCTGCAGGGCTTCCTCGGGGCGTACGTGAAGCGGTACGCGGTCACGGACCCGCGGGCGCACGGGCCGCAGCGGCGGCAGCTGCTCCGGTGGCGGTGGCGCCGGGACGGCGGGGGCAGTGGGGAAGACGGGGGCGGCGGGGACGGCCGGGGTGGTGCGGGCGACGGGGGAGCCTGAGGTTCGCGGGTCGCTTGACACGAAAATCGAACATCCATTCTCATGGATGTCGCGGGCCCGGTTCCCCGGGGTTTCCACGGACTCCCGTGGGGTTGTCCACAGGCCCGGGCGGCGTCGGGACGCATTGTCAGTGGCAGGCAGTAGCGTCATGGACGTGAAGCGAACGACTCAGACACCCAGGGTGGAACCCATGGCAGGAACCGACCGCGAGAAGGCGCTCGACGCCGCGCTCGCACAGATTGAACGGCAGTTCGGCAAGGGTGCCGTCATGCGCCTCGGCGACCGGCCGAACGAGCCCATCGAGGTCATCTCGACGGGATCCACCGCCCTGGACGTCGCGCTCGGCGTCGGCGGTCTCCCGCGCGGCCGCGTGGTGGAGGTGTACGGCCCGGAGTCCTCCGGCAAGACGACCCTGACCCTGCACGCGGTGGCCAACGCCCAGCGGGCCGGCGGCAAGGTCGCCTTCGTGGACGCCGAGCACGCCCTCGACCCCGACTACGCCAAGCGCCTCGGCGTGGACGTGGACTCCCTGCTGCTGTCCCAGCCGGACAACGGTGAGCAGGCCCTCGAGATCACCGACATGCTGATCCGCTCCGGCGCGCTGGACCTCATCGTGATCGACTCCGTGGCGGCCCTCGTGCCGCGGGCCGAGATCGAGGGCGAGATGGGCGACTCCCACGTGGGTCTGCAGGCCCGTCTGATGAGCCAGGCGCTGCGCAAGATCACCGGTGCGCTCAGCCAGTCCAAGACCACCGCGATCTTCATCAACCAGCTCCGCGAGAAGGTCGGCGTGATGTTCGGCTCCCCGGAGACCACCACCGGTGGCCGGGCGCTGAAGTTCTACGCCTCCGTGCGTCTGGACATCCGCCGCATCGAGACCCTCAAGGACGGCACGGACGCGGTCGGCAACCGCACCCGCGTCAAGGTCGTCAAGAACAAGGTCGCGCCGCCGTTCAAGCAGGCCGAGTTCGACATCCTCTACGGCCAGGGCATCAGCCGCGAGGGCGGCCTGATCGACATGGGCGTGGACCACGGCTTCATCCGCAAGTCCGGTGCCTGGTACACCTACGAGGGCGACCAGCTCGGCCAGGGCAAGGAGAACGCGCGCAACTTCCTGCGCGACAACCCCGACCTCGCCGACGAGATCGAGAAGAAGATCAAGGAGAAGCTCGGCATCGGCGTCCGGCCCGAGCCCGCGGGCGAGCAGCCCGCCGGTGACGCGGCCGCTCCCGCGGCGGTGACCGACCCGGCCAAGGCCGAGGCCGCGACCGTTCCGGCGCCCAAGGCCGCCAAGGCGACCAAGGCCGCGGCCGCCAAGGCCTGACGGTGGCGTCCGGGCACAAGGATCGTGGCGGCTCTTTCTTGTCGAGGGCCGAGCAAGAGCCGCCACCTGACCCCGTGGAGCAGGCGCGGGCGCTCTGCCTGCGCCTGCTCACCGGGACCCCTCGCACCCGCAAGCAGCTCGCCGACGCCATGCGCCGCCGGGAGATCCCGGAGGAAGCGGCGGAGCACGTGCTGGAGCGGTTCGAGGACGTCGGGCTGATCGACGACCAGGCGTTCGCCAACGCCTGGGTGGAGTCCCGGCACCACGGCCGTGGTCTCGCCCGGCGTGCCCTCGCCCGGGAACTGCGCACCCGGGGGGTGGACGCCGAGGCGATCGGCCAGGCCGTGGGGCAGCTCGACGCGGAGCAGGAGGAGGAGACGGCCCGCGCCCTCGTCGACCGCAAACTCCGGGCCACCCGCGGCCTGGAGAGGGAGAAGCGGATCCGCCGGCTCGCCGGGATGCTCGCCCGCAAGGGGTACGCGGAGGGGCTCGCCCTCAGGGTGGTCCGCCGCGCCCTGGAGGAGGAGGGCGAGGACCCGGAGTCGCTCGAGTACTACCTGCCCGACTGAACCTCCGTTGAGGTTCCTTGACCGTGCCTCTGAGTCGACCTAGCCTCACAACGGGTGAGGGATCGCGTCCTCAGAGATACGGGAGTTGGTGCCATGGGCATCGCGCTGGGGACCGAATCCGTGTTCACGGCCGTGGCCGTGGCGGTCACCGTGGTCGTCGCCGTCACCGCGGGCGTGCTGCTCCAGCGGCTCCGCGCCGAACGCGAACAGCTCAGGGCCGCGGCCGAGCGTGAGGCCCGGGAGATCCGGTCCGCCGCCAAAGAGGAAGTCCGCGAGATCCGGGCCGACTTGGAGCGGCGTGAGCAGCGGCTCGCCGACCGGGAGTCCCGCATCGACGCCGAGTCGGAGCAACTCCACCGGCGCCGCCGCGAACTGGCGGAGGAACGCGAGGAACTGGAGCGCCGCCGCGCCGAGCTCAACCGGCTGGAGGAGGAGCGGCGCGAGGTCCTGGAGCGCGTCGCCGCCTACACCGCCGCCGAGGCCCGCGCCGACCTCGTGCGGTCCGCCGAGCAACAAGCCAAGCGTGAGGCGGCGGTGATCGTCCGCGACATCGAGCGGGCGGCCCGCGACCGCGGCGAGGAACGCGCCCGGCGGATCGTCGCCGGGGCCATCCAGCGGGTGGCCACCGAGCAGACCGCCGAGTCCGTGGTCTCGGTGCTGCAACTGCCGGGCGACGAGATGAAGGGGCGGATCATCGGCCGCGAGGGCCGCAACATCCGTGCCTTCGAGGCCGTCACCGGGGTCAACCTCATCATCGACGACACACCCGAGGCGGTGCTGCTCTCCTGCTTCGACCCGGTGCGCCGCGAGGTCGCCCGGCTCGCCCTCGACGCGCTCGTCACCGACGGCCGCATCCACCCGCACCGCATCGAGGAGGTCTACGAGCGCAAGCAGGCCGAGGTCGAGCAACTGTGCGTGCACCACGGCGAGGACGCCCTCACCGAGATCGGCATCACCGACATGCACCCCGAACTGGTCACGCTGCTCGGACGGTTGCGCTACCGCACCTCCTACGGCCAGAACGTGCTCGGCCACCTCCTGGAGTCCGCCCACATCGCCGGCATGATGGCCGCCGAGCTCGGCATCGACCCGGCGGTGGCGAAGCGCGGCACGCTGCTGCACGACATCGGCAAGGCCCTCACCCACGAGGTCGAGGGCAGCCACGCCCTCATCGGCGCGGACCTGGCACGACGGCACGGCGAGTGCGAAGACGTCGTCCACTCCATCGAGGCCCATCACAACGAGGTCGACCCGCGGACCGTCGAGGCGGTCCTGACCCAGGCCGCCGACGGGATCTCCGGGGGCCGTCCCGGCGCACGGCGCGAGTCGCTGGAGAGCTACGTCCGCCGGCTCAAGCGGCTGGAGCAGATCGCCGCCGCGCACGCGGGCGTCGCCAAGGTCTTCGCCATGCAGGCCGGACGCGAGATCCGGGTGATGGTGCGCCCGGAGGACGTGGACGACATCCAGGCGCAGGTCATCGCCCACGACGTGGCCAAGCAGGTCGAGGAGGAACTCACCTACCCGGGCCAGATCCGCATCACGGTCGTCCGGGAGTCCCGTGCGACGGAGTTCGCCCGCTGAAGCGTCCCCGCCCGAAGGCCGGCACGGGACCGGCGGCCATAGCTGTGCGCCCGCTCCGGACCACCGCGCGGCCCCGGCCGGTCAGTGGGGGACGCGGTCCTGGACGGGGCTCGGGGGGCCGCCGCGGGCGAGGTCGGCGTAGGCGTACAGCTCGGTCGGACGGCAGCCGGTCATCACGGTCACCAGGTGGCCGTCCGGGCGGATCAGCAGCACGCTGTGCGCCGTCGACCCCGGATAGGCCTCCGTGACCAGCAGTTCCGCCCGGGTGGGCAGCGCCGCCACCGCCTTGGCCAGCCGCGGCATCAGGCCCGCGGTGAGCCAGTGGCGGCTCTCCCACACGCCGGTGCCCGGCGCGACCAGGACGACCAGCAGGTCACGCCCGAGGCGCTCGTACAGACGCGCCCGGGAACCGTCCAGCGCCGTGACCGGCACGTCGACCACCGCACCGCCCGGGGGAGTGGCGCAGGACCCGAGCAGCGGCGACGGCGCGGCCGCCGAGGAGGCCGAGGCCGCGGCGCCCGCCCCGCGGGGGGCGGGGAGCGCGAGCGGTGAGCGGGTGTAGACCGGGGGCGCGCCGAGCGGGCCCCGGCCAAGGTGGCCGTCGGTGAGCAGTTCGGCGTACCGCCGGGCGGAGCCCGACAGCACGGAACGCCGCACGGTGTGCCAGACACCGCTGGCCCGCAGCAGCGGCAGCACCTGGTCGGTGGCCCGCAGCCGCGCGCCCACCGCGCCGCGCCGCTCGGCCTGGTAGCTGTCGAGCAGTGTGTCCGAGGCCCCGTGGTGCCAGGCAAGGGAGAGCTTCCAGGCGAGGTTGTCGGCGTCGCGCAGGCCCTCCTCCAGGCCCTGCGCGCCCAGCGCGCCCATGAGGTGCGCCGCGTCGCCGGCGAGGAAGACGCGTCCGGCCCGCCAGCGCCGGGCCAGCCGCTGGTGCACCGGGTACTCGGCGGAGCCCAGCAGCTCGTACGGAGGAACGCTTCCGCACCAGGCCGTGAGGGTGCCGCGGATGCGCGAGACGAGCTCGTCGGAGGTGAGCGGCTCACCACGCGCGGGAAGCAGCCAGTCCAGCCGCCACACCCCGTCCGGCAGCGGACGGGCCGTCACCTCCGGGCCGGCGCCCGGCCCTGGGGGCTCGCGGTGCAGCAGTGCCACGCCCTCGTCGGGCAGCGCGACCCGCAGGGCGGCCACGGCGTGCCGGTCGACCGCCGTGCGGCCGGGGAAGCGCACGCCCAGCAGCTTGCGCACGGTGGACCGCGGGCCGTCGCAGCCGATCAGATGACTCCCGCGCCACCAGGTGGCGTTGGCGCCCTTGGTGCGGACGCTGACGCCGCGCCCGTCCTGCTCGACGGCGTCGACGCGCGCCCCGGGGACGATCCGCGCCAGCGCCTGCTCGGCCAGGGCCGCGCGCAGTCCGTGTTCCAGGCGCTCCTGCCCGATGTGCAGCGGGGAGGGCCCCTGGCCGCCGGAGGCGGGGTCGCCGAACTCCACCCGGACGGTCTCCTGGCGGCGGCGCAGCGTCCGCCACGCGTCCCAGGTGGCGCCGGCCTCGTAGAGACGCCGGTGCCCCAGCCGGACCAGGAGTCCGGCGGTCTCGGGACTGAGGACGGCCGTGCGTTCCGCGGGCAGCGAGGGCGCGTGGTCGTGCTCGTCCAGCACGATGCTCGGCACGTCGTGCCGGGCCAGGCAGAGCGCGAGGGCGAGCCCGACCGGACCCGCCCCCGCGATGATCACCGGGTCCACTGCGCGGTCCCGGGAAGTTGCTCAGTCACATTGCGTATGCAACCTACTGCGCGTGCGTGCGTCAAGTGACGACACCTGCCGCGCGGTGGTGCGCCTGGCGCACCGTCACTCCGCCGCGGCCTCCACCGCCTTGATGTCACCGGCCTTCGGCGGCGCGCCCTTGCGGCTGCGGCGGCCCTGGCGCTCGATCCAGTTGGCCAGGGCGCTGAGCGCCAGGCACATCAGGATGTAGATCGGCGCCACGATGATGATCATCGGGATGAAGGGGAAGCCCGCGCTGTTCTTCGCGATGAGGTTGCCGGTGTAGAGCAGCTCCTCGTACGTGATGATGTAGCCGAGCGAGGTGTCCTTCAGGGTGACCACCAGCTGGCTGATGATCGACGGCAGCATCGCCCGGACCGCCTGGGGGATGAGCACGAAGACCATGACCTGCGTCTTGCGCAGGCCGATGGCGTAGGCGGCCTCGCGCTGCCCCTTCGGCACGGCGTTGATGCCGGCCCGGAAGATCTCGGCCTGCACCGAGCCGTTGTAGAGGGTCAGCCCGATCACCAGCGCCCACAGCGGGGCCGAGGTGAAGACGCCCACGTACAAGGCGAAGATCATGATCAGCAGCGGCATCGCCCGGAAGAACTCCACGACGACGGTCGCCACCCAGCGCACCGGGGCGTGGTCCGACAGCCGGCCCGCCGCCAGTGCCGCGCCCAGCACCAGTGAGAAGACCGCGGAGAGCGCGAAGGCCTTCAGCGTGGCGAGCAGGCCGTCGACGATGCGCTGCTGGATGTCGGTGTACTGGAAGGGCTCCCAGAGGTACGCGGCGAACTGCCCGGAATCGTCGAGCCGCCGGTAGACGAACCACAGCAGGGCGAGGATCGCCAGGGCGGCGACCGCGCCGACGACCAGGTTGCGGACCTTGGCCCGGGGGCCGGGTGCGTCGAAGAGGACGTTCGCGCTCATCGGGCCACCGCCAGCCGGTTCTCGAGCAGTCGGAAGACCGCGCTGATGAGGAGGGTGATGATCAGGTAGGCGACCGCCACCCAGATGAAGATCGCGAAGATGTTGTAGCCCTTCTCACCGAGCGTCTTCTGCACGCTGAACAGCTCGAAGACGCTGAAGCCACCGGCGATCGCGGAGTTCTTGGTGAGCGCGATCAGCAGGCTGCCGATGGGCGGCAGCACGGTCCGGGTGGCCTGCGGCAGGATGATCAGCCGCAGGGTCTGGGTGAAGGTCATCCCGAGGCTGCGGGCGGCCTCGGCCTGCCCGAGCGGGACGGTGTTGATGCCCGAGCGCACGGCCTCGCAGATGAACGCCGAGGTGTAGCAGCTCAGGGCGAGCACGGCGAGCCGGAAGAAGCTCCAGGTGTTCAGCCCCAGGCGGGGCAGCACCAGCGCCGCGATGAAGAAGAGCAGGGTCAGCGGGGTGTTGCGCAGCAGTGTCACCCAGACCGTGCCGAAGGCGCGCAGCGGCGGCACCGGGGACACCCGGAACGCGGCCATGATCACCCCGAGCACCAGGGCGATCGCCCCGCTGAGCGCGGTCAGCTCCACCGTGCCGAGGAACCCCTCGCGGAAGAGCGCGAAGTTGTCCAGCAGTACGTTCATCGATTCTCCGAAAGGGGCGCGCCGACGGCCGCTCCTGGCCGCCGGCGCAACAGGCTCGGGCCGTGCCGGGGAGGGAGGACGGGACCCGGGTCAGGCCGGGTCCCGGCCGCTTCAGGACTGGAGCTGCGGGATCTCGGCGCTTACGCCGGACTTGCCGAGCGTGGCGTCGTACGCCTTCTTCCAGTCGCCGTTGTCCTCGTGGTTCTTCAGGGCGTTGGTGAGGGCGTCCTGGAAGACCTTGTCGTCCTTGGCCAGGCCGACGCCGTAGGGCTCCTCGGAGAACGGCTTGCCGACGACCTCGAGGTTGGCCGGGTCCTGGGCGGCGTAGCCCTTGAGGATGGCGTCGTCCGTGGTCACCGCGTCCACCTGGCCGGAGGCGAGGTTCTGCACGCACAGGGAGTACGAGTCGTACTCGACCGGCTCGGCGCCGTAGCCGCCGTCCTTGATGCGCTGGATGGAGGTGGAGCCGGTCGCCGAGCAGACCTTCTTGCCCTTGAGGTCGTCCGTGCTCTTGATGTTGCTGCCCTTCTTGACCAGGAGGTCCTGGCCCGCGACGAAGTACGGGCCGGCGAAGGAGACGGACTTCTTGCGCTCGTCGTTGATCGTGTACGTGCCGACGTAGTAGTCGACCTGGCCACCGGACAGGGCGGTCTCGCGGTTGGCCGACTGGATCGTCTTGAACTCGATCTTGCTCTCGTCGAAGCCGAGGTCGGCGGCGATCATCTTGGCGATCTCGATGTCGAAGCCGGAGTACTTCTTGCTGCCCGGGTCCTGGTAGCCCAGGTTCGGCTGGTCGGCCTTGACGCCGACGACGAGCTTGCCGTTCTTCTTGACCCGGTCCCAGGTCTTGGACCCGGCCAGGTCCACCCCGGTCTTGACGGTGTAGGTGGGCAGCTCGGCGGCGGCCGCGCTGCTGGAGCCGCTCTTGTCGGGGGTGCTCGAGGAGGAGGGCGAGCCCTCCTTGCCGCACGCGGTGGCGGTCGCGGTGAGGGCCAGGACGGCCAGACCGGCGGCGGCAGTGGTACGGAACCTCATGGTGATCATCCTTAGGGTCGCAGAACCGTCGGTGTCGGTCTCAGTGGTGAAGGATCTTCGAGAGGAAGTCCTTGGCCCGGTCGCTCCGGGGGTTGCTGAAGAACTGGTCGGGCGTCGCCTGCTCGACGATCCGCCCGTCCGCCATGAAGACGACGCGGTTGGCGGCGGAGCGGGCGAAGCCCATCTCGTGGGTGACGACCACCATCGTCATCCCGTCGCGTGCGAGCTGCTGCATGACCTCCAGCACCTCGTTGATCATCTCCGGGTCGAGCGCCGAGGTCGGCTCGTCGAAGAGCATGACCTTCGGCTCCATGGCCAGTGCGCGGGCGATCGCCACGCGCTGCTGCTGGCCTCCGGAGAGCTGGGCCGGGTACTTGTCCGCCTGGCTGCCCACGCCCACCCGGTCCAGCAGGGCGCGGGCGCGGTCCTCGGCGGCCTTCTTCCCCGTCCTGCGCACCTTGACCTGGCCGAGCGTGACGTTCTCCAGGACCGTCTTGTGCGCGAAGAGGTTGAAGGACTGGAAGACCATGCCGACGTCGGCGCGCAGCCGGGCCAGCTCCCTGCCCTCCTGGGGCAGCGGCTTCCCGTCGATCGTGATCAGGCCCGAGTCGATCGTCTCCAGGCGGTTGACCGCCCGGCACAGCGTCGACTTGCCCGACCCCGAGGGGCCGATGACGACCACCACCTCGCCGCGGCCGATCGTGAGGTTGATGTCCTGGAGCACGTGCAGCGCGCCGAAGTGCTTGTTCACGTCCTTCAGTACGACCAGGTCGTCGGGCGCCGTCACGGCGTCCTCGGTCACCGGCACTTCGGTCATCGGCGTGTGCTCCATCCTCGTCGGTTGACCAGACCTTGGCGATCACCCTATTGACGCCCGGCAAACGGAGTCAGCACATCTGAGGGGAACTTGAGCATCACGATCCGGTCACCGGCTGGAACAAATCCGGCACTGTGGGTGAGCCCGGCCGGTTGTGCAGCGTACCGGCTCCGTAACAGTCGCCACACAGGGCCGGGCGGCGCTTGACGCGCACGTGGCCCATCGGCGTGTATTCGATGGTGGAGCATGAAGGCGAAAGACGTCGAGCGCCGGGTCGCGGGAGGTGAACGGATGAGACTGCTGCTCGTGGAGGACGACCACCGGGTCGCCGCCGCGTTGTCGGCCGTACTGGCCAAGCACGGGCTGCAGGTCACCCACGCCCGCAGCGGCGAGGAGGCGCTGCACGCGCTGCTGCCCGACCACGGGCCCGGCTTCGACGTGGTCCTGCTGGACCTCGGCCTGCCCGACCAGGACGGTTTCGAGGTGTGCAGCCGCATCCGGCTGCGCACCGCCATCCCCGTGATCATGGTGACCGCCCGTGCCGACGTGCGGTCCCGGATCCACGGACTCAACCTCGGCGCCGACGACTACGTGGTGAAGCCGTACGACACCGGGGAGCTGCTCGCCCGCATCCACGCCGTCTGCCGCCGCAAGGCGCAGGAGGCGCCCGCGGGTCCGGAGGCGGAGGGCGCGGAGACGCCCGACGTGATCGTGCTCGGCCCGGTCCGGGTGGAGCCGGCCACCCGCAAGGTGACGGTCGACGACGAGCCCGTGGCGCTGACCCGCAAGGAGTTCGACCTGCTCGCGATGCTCGCGCAGCGGCCCGGGGTGGTCTTCCGCCGTGAGCAGATCATCAGCGAGGTGTGGCGGACGAGTTGGGAGGGGACCGGGCGCACCCTCGAGGTGCACGTGGCGTCCCTGCGGTCCAAACTGCGTCTGCCCTCCCTGATCGAGACCGTCCGCGGGGTCGGCTACCGCCTCGTCGTCCCCTCCGGCTAGGAGGCCGTTCCCCCGTGCATGCCCGGCTGCTGCCGCTGCTCATCGTGCTGATGGCCGGTGTGCTGCTGGCCCTCGGCTTCCCGCTCGCCGCCAGCCTGGCCGCCACCCAGCAGCAGCGGGTCGTCGTCGACCGCATCGACGACACCGCGCGCTTCGCCGCGCTCGCGCAGTACGTCAGCACCGACGGCGGCGGCGAACGGGAGAGCACGCTGCGGGCCGAGATGCTGCAGTACCACGAGGTGTACGGCATCAGGGCCGGCGTCTTCGACCGCGACGGCAAGCCGGTCACCTCGGCCCCGGCGGGCTGGACGCTGCCCACCGGCGGCGAGGCGTACAACGCGTACAGCGAGGCACTCGCCGGGCGGCGCAGCCACGACCCCAAGCAGATCTGGCCCTGGCAGCACCGCTCCCTGCCGGTCGCCTCCCCGGTCGTCCGGGACGGCGACGTCGTCGCGGTGGTGCTCACCGACTCGCCGACCGGCGCGATGCGCTCGCGCATCCTGCGCGGTTGGCTGCTGCTCGCGGCCGGTGAACTGGCCGCCATGATCGTGGCCGTCATGGCCTCGTTCCGGCTCACCGGCTGGGTGCTGCGCCCCGTCCGGGTGCTGGACCGGGTCACCCACGACATCGCCACCGGCCGGATGAAGTCCCGCGTGGCGGTCTCCGGCGGGCCGCCGGAACTGCGCCGCCTGGCCCGGTCGTTCAACGAGATGGCCGACAACGTCGAGGAAGTCCTCGACCAGCAGCGGGCCTTCGTCGCCGACGCCTCCCACCAGCTGCGCAACCCGCTGTCCGCGCTGCTGCTGCGGATCGAGCTGCTCGGCCTGGAACTGCCCGACGGGCACGAGGAGATCGCCTCGGTCCGGGAGGAGGGCAAGCGCCTCGCCTCGGTCCTGGACGACCTGCTGGGCCTGGCCACCGCCGAGCACGCGGAGGCCAACCTCGCCCTCACCGACATCGCCGCCCTCGCCGCGGAACGCGTCGAGGCGTGGCGGCCGGTCGCCGAGCGCGACGGCGTGGAACTCTCCTACGCCGGCGCCGCCGCCGTGACCGGCTGGGCGGACCCGGTGGCGCTGTCCAGCGCCCTCGACGCGGTGATCGACAACGCCGTGAAGTTCACGCCGGACGGTGAGGGCGTGACCGTCACCACCGCGCTGCGGGGCCGCCCCGGTGCCATCGACGTCACCGTCGCCGACGGCGGCCCGGGCCTCACCGAGGACGAGCTCGCCCGGATCGGCGACCGCTTCTGGCGCAGCCCGCGGCACCAGAACGTGGACGGCTCGGGCCTCGGGCTGTCCATCGCGCGGGTGCTGCTGACCCAGGGCGGCGGCAGCATCGCCTACGCCCCGAACGAGCCGCACGGGCTGCGGGTCACCCTCACGGTGCCGCGTACGGCTCCCTGAGCCCGGGACCGGCCTGGCGGGCCAGCGGATTGGACCCGATCGAGTTGTGGATGCTGAAGTTGACCGCGTCCGAGCGGTAGCGGTCGTCCGACCATTCCACCGGCCGGCCCTTCTGCGTGGTGGTCACCCGGCGCACCCGCAGCAGCGGGCTGCCCCGCCGCACGCCCAGCAGTTCGCTGTCCCGGGTGCCGGCCGCGACCGCGTCGATCAGGTGCTCGCCGTAGGCGAAGACCAGGCCCGTGTCGTCGTAGAGCCGCTGGGTGACGGACTCGCAGTCCGGCTCTATGCGCAGCACCGCGGGGGCGATCCAGTCGGCGTAGACCGTGCGCTCCACCAGGACGTGCTCGCCGTCGAGTCCGCGTACCCGCAGCACGTACAGGACGTCCGTGCCCGCGCGCAGGTGCAGGCGCGTGGCGTCCTCCGCGGTGGCCGGCCGGGTCTCGGTGCGGACCACGGTGCCGGAGGCGGCACGGCCCATGGCCCGCGCCCACTGCGCGAAGCTGCGCAGTTCCGCGAAGCTCTGGCTGCGCCGGCTGGCCAGCACGACGCGGCGGGCCCCCTGGCGGGAGCCGATCAGCCCCTCCGCGGTCAGCGCGGCGACCGCCTGGCGCACCGTGCCGCGGGAGACGCCGTACCGGGCGGCCAGTTCGGTCTCCGGGGGGAGCAGGGCACCGACCGTGTACTCCTCGTCGTCGATGGCCCGCCGGAGCTCCTCGGCGATCTCCTCGTGCCGCGCCGCCACCGCGTCCCCTTCCGTTCATGCACCGTCTGCGCACAACTTTGCCCAGCGTAGACGAGCTTGCCGCCGATCGCGCGAAGGGGTCGGCCGCTTTCCGGGCCCCTCGCGAGGCCCTTGGCCGAAAAGGGACGACTGCCCTCTGCAGGCTTGCCGGGGTTTTCCCGCCGTTTACGGAAAGGCCATTGACGCACGGCCTACTGAAGGCCAACTTGTTCGGACAAGTTGAAGCGCTCCCCGACCTCCCTGCCTTTCAGCACCCACTTCCCTCCAGGAGACCTCCGTGCCCGCGTCCCTCCCGAAGGCGGCCGCACTCGCCGCCGGCCTCGCCGTGACCGCGCTGGCTCTCAGCGCCTGCGGCTCGGCCCCCACCACGCAGACCGCCGCCGACGGCAAGAACGGCAAGAGCGCGGCCACCGCGACCTCCGCCGAGGAATTCGGCGGCATGGACGCCCTGGTCGCCGCCGCCAAGAAGGAGGGCACGCTCAACGCGATCGCCCTGCCCCGCGACTGGGCCAACTACGGCGCGCTGATCGACGGCTTCACCAAGAAGTACGGGATCAAGATCCAGAACGAGACCCCGGACGCCGCCAGCCAGGACGAGATCAACGCCGTCACCTCCCGCAAGGGCCAGGACCGCGCCCCCGACGTCCTCGACCTCGGCGCGTCCTTCGCGATCAGCGGTGCCCAGCAGGGCCTGTTCGCCTCCTACAAGGTCGCCTCCTACGACGACATCCCGGCCGCCCAGAAGGACGCCCAGGCCCGCTGGTACAACGACTACGGCGGCTACGTCTCCATCGGCTGCGACGCCAAGCGCGTCAAGAACTGCCCGACCACCTTCGCCGACCTCCTCAAGCCCGAGTACAAGGGCCAGGTCGCGATGAACGGCAACCCGACCAAGTCCGGCTCCGCGTTCGGCGGCGTCTACGCGGCGGCGCTGGCCAACGGCGGCTCCTTCGACGACATCCAGCCCGGCATCGACTTCTTCGGCAAGCTGAAGAAGAACGGCAACTACAACCCCGTCGAGTCCACCCCGGCCACGGTCGAGAAGGGTGAGACCCCGATCAGCATCGACTGGGACTACCTCAACGCCGGCTACGCCGAGGAGTTCGCCAGCAAGGGCGTGGACTGGAAGGTCTCGGTCCCGAGCGACGGCCAGTACGCCCAGTACTACGCGCAGGCGATCAACAAGGACGCCCCGCACCCGGCGGCCGCCCGCCTGTGGCAGGAGTACCTCTACAGCGCCGAGGGCCAGAACCTGTGGCTCGCCGGCTTCGCCCGCCCCGTCCTGATGCCCGCCATGGACAAGGCCGGCACCCTGGACAAGACCGCCGCCGCCAAGCTCCCCCCGGTCGCCGGCACCCCGTCCTTCCCGACGGACGACCAGCAGAACAAGGCCAAGGAAGTCCTGGCCCAGGGCTGGGGCAAGGCCGTCTCCGGATGACCGACCCGATGACCGCCACCACGGCGCCCGTCGTCGCCGCTGCAGGGGCCACCGCCCCGGCGCGGCGGCGCCCGGCCGGCTGGCTCGCGGTGCTCCCGCTGCTCGTCTTCGTGGCGATCAGCTTCGGGGCCCCTGCGGTCGCCATGGTCAACGGCGCCTTCACCGTCAAGGACCCCGCGAGCGGGACCTCCTCGTACACCACGGCCAACCTGACGGCCTCCCTGCAGGGCGCGTACCTGACCGCCCTGTGGGGCAGCGTGAAGCTCTCCGGGCTCTCCGCCGCCATCGGCGCGGTGCTCGGGCTGCTGCTCGCCCAGGCCGTGGTGACCTCGCGGTTCCGCGCACTGCGCGAAGCCGTGCTGACCGCGTCCGGCGTGCTCGCCAACTTCGGCGGGGTGCCGCTGGCCTTCGCCTTCGTGGCGACCCTGGGCAACGCCGGTGTCCTCACCCGCCACCTGGGTCTCGACGAACACGGCTGGAGCCTCTACAGCTTCTGGGGCCTGGTCATCGTCTACCTCTACTTCCTCATCCCCCTCATGGTGCTCACCGTGACCCCGGCGCTGGAGGGGCTGCGCGTCCAGTGGCGCGAGGCCGCCCAGAACAACGGCGCCACCGCCGGCCAGTACTGGCGGCACGTCGCCCTGCCCGTGCTGGCCCCCTCGCTCCTCGGCGGCCTGGTCCTGCTCTTCGGCAGCGCCTTCGCCGCCTACGCCACCGCCGCGGCGATGGTCGGCAGCTCGGTGCCGCTGATCACCCTGCAGATCGCCGACGCCATCTCCGGCAACGTCCTGGTCGGACAGGAGAACGTGGCGCTCGCCCTGAGCCTCGACATGATCGTCGTCGCCGGCCTGGTCATGGCGGTCTACCTGCCCCTGCAACGACGGAGCGCGCGATGGCTGGTCTGACGGGCACACGGATCCGGCCCTGGCGCGGTGTCGTCCTCGCCGGCGCCGCCCTCTACTTCCTGGTGCCGCTGGCCGCCTCGGTGCTCTTCACCGTGGACGTCCCCGGCAAGGGCGTCACCTTCGACGCGTACGGGCAGATCCTCAAGGCGGAGGGCTTCACCTCCAGCCTGCTGCTCTCCCTGGAGCTCGCGGCCGCCACCATCGCGGTCGTCCTGCTGCTGATGGTCCCCGCCATGGTCGCGCTGCGCCTGTCCGCGCCCCGACTGCGCCCGCTGGTCGAGGTGATCTGCTCGCTGCCGCTGGTGGTGCCGCCGATCGCGCTGGTCGCCGGCGTCAGCAGCGTGCTGCGCTGGGGCCCCGAGCACCTGGCCAGCACGCCGTTCTTCCAGACCTTCGTGGCCATCCAGAACCCGTCCTTCCCGGTCGTCCTGGTGCTCACGTACGTCGTGATGGCGCTGCCCTTCGTGTTCCGGGCCCTGGACGCCGGGCTGCGGGCGGTGGACGTCCGCACCCTCGTCGAGGCTGCCCGGTCCTGCGGGGCGAACTGGCCGGCCGCGCTGGTCCGGGTGGTGCTGCCGAACCTGCGCGGGGCGCTGCTCAACGCCTCCTTCCTCACCCTCGCCCTGGTGCTCGGCGAGTTCACCGTCGCACAGCTGCTGGGCTTCCAGCCCTTCGCGGTGTGGATCGTCACGGTCAGCGGCTCGCAGGCCCAGCTGTCGGTGGCCGTCTCGGTGCTCAGCCTGCTGGTCACCTGGCTGCTGCTGCTCGTCCTGGCCGCCGTCGGCGGACGCCGCCCCACCTCACGTACCGCCTCCCGGAAGTGACCGAGACATGACCGACACCGTCCCCGCCCCGGCCGACGCCGCGCCCATCGTGCCCGGCGGTGCCACCGTCGAGTTCCGGGCGCTGCGCCGTGCTTTCGGCGTCACCACCGCCCTGGACGGGCTGGACCTGACCGTCCGGCCCGGCGAACTCCTCGCCCTGCTCGGCCCGTCCGGCTGCGGCAAGACCACCGCGCTGCGGATGCTCGCCGGCTTCGAGCACCCCGACTCCGGTCAGGTGCTGGTCGACGGCAAGGACGTCACCAAGACCCCCGCGCACCGCCGTGACGCGGGCATGGTCTTCCAGTCCTACAGCCTCTTCCCGCACCTGAGCGCCGCCGACAACGTGGCCTTCGGGCTGCGCATGCGCAAGGTCGGCGCCGCCGAGCGGCGCAGCCGCGCCGCCGAACTGCTGGAACTCGTCGGCCTGCCGTCCCAGGGGGACCGTTACCCCCACCAGCTCTCCGGCGGCCAGCAGCAGCGTGTGGCCCTCGCCCGCGCCCTGGCGCTGCGGCCGCGCGTACTGCTCCTGGACGAGCCGCTGAGCGCGCTGGACGCCAAGGTGCGCACCACCTTGCGTGAGGAGATCCGCCGCCTGCAGCGCGAACTCGGCATCACCACCCTGTTCGTGACGCACGACCAGGAGGAGGCGCTGTCCATGGCGGACCGCGTCGCCGTGATGAACGCCGGGCGGATGGAGCAGTGCGCCGCCCCCGCCGAGCTGTACGACCGGCCCGCCACCGCCTTCGTCGCCGAGTTCGTCGGCACCAACAGCCGCCTGCCGGGCCGGCTCTCCGACGGCGGTCAGGTCGAGGTCCTCGGCCGGCGGCTCCCCACCCAGGGCGACGTGCCCGCGGGCACCGAGGTGGACGTCCTGGTCCGCCCCGAAGCGGTACGCGTCCACGCCGACCCCACCGGCGACGCACGCGTCGTGGCGACCGCCTTCCTGGGCGCCGTCACCCGGCTGACCGTGCAACTGGCCGACGGCACCCGCGTCAAGGCCGACCTCGCCAGCTCCGAGGCCGCCGCCCTGCCCCCGGGCGCCACCGTCACCGTGTCCCTGCCCGACCGGCCCGTCCTGGTCACCGCGCGCGCCGCCTGACCCCTCCCGCACCTCCATCCCCCCACACCCTTGATGAAAGAGAGCCCCGTGACCCACCCACCGCACCACCCGCTCCAGGCCGTCCTGTTCGACATGGACGGCACGCTCGTCGAGACCGAGCAACTGTGGTGGGAGGCGGTCGCCGAGGTGGCCGCCGGGCTGGGGCACGTGCTCGGCGACGCGGACGTGACCGAGGTCCTCGGCCGCGCCGTCGAGCACACCGCCACCCACCTGGTGACCACCACCGGGACGGCGACCGGCGCCGATGAGGTGGCCGCCGTCCTGCACCGGGAGTTCGCCGCGCGGGTCCGCGCCCGCACGGTGCCCCGTCCCGGCGCGCTGGAACTGCTCGACGAACTCGCCCGGCACGACATCCCCATCGCGCTGGTCTCGGCGTCCCCGCGCGAGGTCGTCGGCGTCGTGCTGGCGGTGCTCGGCCGCGAGCGCTTCGTCGTCTCCCTCACCGCCGACGACACCCCCCGCACCAAGCCGGCCCCCGACCCCTACCTGGCCGCCGCCCGCGCCCTCGGCGTGGACCCCGGCGCCTGTGTCGCCGTCGAGGACACCCCGACCGGCGTCGCCTCCGCCGAGGCCGCCGGCTGCCGGGTGCTCGCCGTGCCGTCCCTGGCGCCCATCGCCCCCGGCGCCGGCCGCGCCGTGCTCGACAGCCTCGAGCGGGCCGACGTGGCCCTGCTGCGGGCCCTGGTCGCGCAGCCGCCGTCCTTCCTCGTGCCCGCCTTCACCAGCCGCCGCGCCCGCGTCGGGGCGCCGTTCAGGGTCAGCGTCGCCGGGCTGCTGCGCGGCGCCCCCGTCACCTGCGCCAAGGCCGCCGGCCCCGGCTGGGCCCGGGTCTCCGCCGACGGCACCGTCACCGGCACCCCCGACGTCGCCGGCGACGCGGAGGTCGCCGTCACCGCCACGGACGCCGAGGGGCGCTCCGCCACCGTCACGGTGCGCGTGCCGGTCGCGGCGGCGGGCGAGCCCATGGTGCGGCGGCTGCGCGTCATGAGCTGGAACCTGTGGCTCGGCGGCAGCCGCGTCGACGACCACCGGGACAAGCAACTGCGCGTGCTGCTGGACGCCGACGTGGACGTCGTCGGCCTCCAGGAGACGCGCACGCACTCCGCGAAGGAACTCGCCGAGGCACTGGGCTGGGAGCACCACCAGGCGGGCGACAACCTCGGCGTCATCAGCCGCTACCCGATCGTCTCCCGCCACGGCCTGCCCGCGAGCCCGTTCTACGGCGGCCTCGGCGCCACCGTCCGGCTCGACGAGGGCCGCGACGTCACGCTGTGGAGCGCGCACCTCAACTACACCCCGTACGGCCCCTACGACGCCCTCCACGACCGCCGGCCGGTCGAGGTGCTGGTCGAGCACGAGGCCGCCTCGGGACGCCTGGAGCAGATCCGGGACATTCTGGACGACATGGGCGCCGACCTCGCCGCCCGCGACACCACCCCGGTCGTCCTGGTCGGCGACTTCAACGCCCCCTCCCACCTGGACTGGACCGCCGAGGCGGCGCCCCTGCACGGCGGCTACGGACCCGTGCCCTGGCCCGTCACCCTCGCCGCCGAGGCCCGCGGACTGCGCGACTCCTACCGCGAGGCCCACCCGGACCCCGTGCGCCACCCGGGCACCACCTGGTCACCGGTCAACCCCGAGCCGGAGCCGCAGGACCGGATCGACTACGTCCTGTACGCCGGCCGGGTCCTGCGGGTGCTGGACTCCGCGACCCTGGTCACGGGCGATCCCCGTCCCGAACCGCACGTCGCGGGCAACGACTGGCCCTCCGACCACGCCGCCGTCGTCACCACGTTCGCCGTGTCCTGAACGGGCTGGGCGGAACGGCCGGGCCCGCGCGACCTCATCGGTCGCGCGGGCCTATTCGCACTCGCTCATCTCGTCCGGTCTCGGGCGCTGGTCGGCCACCTCCTGGGAGGCCAGCGGCTTGAGGTGCTTGACGTAGGAGGTGCGCCAGGCCCCGGAGGAGATCTCCTCCTTGATGGCGTCACATATGGCGTGCTTCAGCTCGGGCTCGTTCTTCTGCAGCCCCACGCCGTACTCCTCCGTGCCGAACGGCACACCCAGCAGCCTCAGTTGCTGGGTGTGCTGGGCGCGGTAGCCGGCCAGGATGATGTCGTCGGTGGACACGGCGTCGACCTTGCCCGCGAGCAGTTCCTTGACGCAGAGCCCGTACGAGGCCTGCTGCTCGGTCTTTATCTGCGGGTACTCCCTGCGGAGCCGTTCCGCGGGCGTCGAGTCCGTGACGGTGCAGACCTCGCGGCCGAACAGGTCCTGCACGCTGTGGACGGGGGCGTCCGTGCGCACGAGGAAGTCCTGGCCGGCCTGGTAGTAGGGGCCCGCGAAGTCGACGTCCTTCTTGCGCGCCTCCGTTATCGAATAGCTGGCCACTATGTAGTCGACGTACCCGGCCCGCAGGAAGTACTCGCGGGACTGGGTGTCCACGACCGTGAACTGCACCTTCTTGAAGCCCAGATGCCTGGCGATGGCCCGTGCCAGGTCGATGTCGAAGCCCGTGTAGCCGTCCTCCGCGCCGCTGGAGGCCTCGCTGAGGCCCGGCTGGTCCTTCTTGACGCCCACGACAAGGTAGCCGCGCTCACGCGCCGTCCTGATGGTCGGCGAACCGGACAGGTCCGGCCCGTCGTCCCGCATCCGGTCCACGGCGAACCACCCGCCGGCGGCGAGGACGGCCAGGCCCACCCCGCCCGCCAGGAGCGCCCGCCAGCGGCGACGCGGCGTCCGCCGCGCGGGCTCCTGCACCGGGGGCGGGTCGACGCCGGGCTCGGTCGTGCGCGGCTCCGGTACGGCGCCCGCGTCCGTCCGCGTGGCGTCCGGGTCGTAGTCCGGGTGGACGGCCACCGGGAACTGCGGGGTCTCCTGCGCCACGTGCTGCAGCAACTGCTCGGCGCGCTCGGCCGACAGCCGCGCCCCCGGCTCCTTGACCAGCAGCCCGTCGATCAGCGGGCGCAGCGGCCCCGCGTGCGCCGTCGGCGGCGGCTCGGCCGTGCGGACGGCCTCCAGCACCTCGTACGGCGTCGGGCCGCGGAAGGGGGCCCGGCCCTCGACCATCTCGTACAGAGTGACGCCCAGCGACCACAGGTCGGCGGCGGGCGTCGGCGTCAGCCGGTTGGCGAGCTCGGGCGCCAGGTACTGCGGGGTGCCGACCGTCTCGTGCAGCCGCGTCACCTGGGCGGCGCCCTCGAAGGTCGCGATCCCGAAGTCCATGAGCACCGCCCGCCCGTCCCGGCGGAACAGGATGTTGTGCGGCTTCACGTCGCGGTGCAGCACCCCGGCCGCGTGCACCGCGCGCAGCCCGCGCAGCACCTCAAGGCCGATCTGCGCCGCCTGCAGCGCCGGGATCCGGCCCCGCTCGCGCAACTGGTCCGCCAGGGAGTGCGGGTTGACCTGCTCCATGACGATCCAGACCTGGCCGTCGGCCTCGATCACGTCGTGCACGGCGACCACGTGCTCGTGCCCGATCCGGGCGATGGCCTGCGCCTCGCGGCGCGCCCGCTCCACCCACTGGGCCTGCGTCTCCGGGTCCAGCGCGCCCCGGAACAGCAGTTCCTTGACGGCGACCTGACGGCTCAGCCGGTTGTCGTACGCCTCCCACACCACGCCCATGCCGCCGCGCCCCAGTTGCCGGCGCAGCTCGTAGCGGCCGTCGACGAGGGTGTGCGGCATCCCCCCAGAACTCATGCGTGTGCCCCCATCGGTACGTGGTCCGCTACAGGTTAGGGGGCTCTGACGGGGATGAACATCGTCCTCGGGGTGCGGGACGATCACATGTCGGGCGGAATGGTCCGTACCGGCCCGGCGGGGCCTAGGGCTTCACCGAACGGTAGTAGCGCTCGGCGCCCGCGTGCAGCCGCAGCGGGTCGGTGAAGACCGCCGTCCGCAGGTCCATCAGCTGGGCGGCGTGCACCTCCTGCCCGATCCGGTCGCGGCTGTCGATCACGGTGCGGGTGAGCCGGTCCACCAGCCCGGTGTCCGTCCGGTCGGTGGTGATCAGCAGGTTGGCCACGGCGATCGTCTGCACCGCGCGCCCGCCCTGGACCATCGGGTAGGCGTCCGCGGGCATGACCGCCTGCCGGTAGTACGCCGACTCCTCGCTCCCGGCGTGCAGCCGGGCCACCAGGTCGCCGAGCTGGACCAGTCTGACGTCGGTGCTCTCCGCCAGGTTCGCGATGGTCCTGGTCGGCAGTCCGCCCGACCAGAAGAACGCGTCCAGCTCCCCCCGGCGCAGCATCTCCGGCGCCCGGTCGATGCCCACCGTCCTGCGCCGCACGTCACCGGGCTCCCCGAGGTCCGCGGCCGCCAGCAGCCGCTGCGCTATCAGGTTCACCCCGGAGCTGGGCTGGCCGATCCCCACCCGCAGCCCGCGCAGGTCCTTCGCCGACCGCACGGGGGAGTCGGCGGGCACCACGAGCTGCATGTAGTCGTCGTACAGCCGGGCGCAGGCACGCAGCCGTCCCGCACCCGGGCCGTCGTAGTCGGCGACGGCGTCGGCCGCGGCGATGGCGAAGTCGGCCTTGCCGGTCGCCACCCTCCGGACGTTGTCCACCGACCCCTCGGACCGCACCAGGCGCACCGGCACCCCGGGCAGGTCCGTGTGCAGGTAGGGCTGGAGCCGCTTCCCGTACGTGTCGTACACCCCGTTGCGCACGCCGGTGGCGAAGTCGACCCTGTCCTTGGGGTACGAGGGCCCGTCGGAGGGCAGCACCCACCACAGCAGCAGCGCGACCGCCGCCGCCACCGCCAGCACGGCCTGCACGGCCCGGCGTCTGCCGATTCGGGGGAGCTCCATCCCCGCGATAGTGCCAGGCCCGCCGCCGCCGTGGCCAGCACCCGGCCCCGGGCCCCGGCTCCACCGCGCCCCGGCCCCCGCACGTGCCTCTCCCGCCCCACGGGGAAGACTCCTGCTGGGGCGCACCCTCCGGAGGGAGGCCCGTATGGCAGGCCGGGTGACCTGGACGGCGGGCGACCTGGTCGTCCACCGCGTCGACGAGACCACGCTGCCCCCGGGGACCGGACGGCGGCTGCTGCCCGCCGCCACGCCGCAGGTCGTGGCGGGCACGCCGTGGCTGCGGGACTTCGCCGCCGCCGACGGCACGCTCCGCCTGGCGACCCACACCTTCGCCGTGGTGGCCGGCGGCCTGCGCGTCCTGGTGGACACCGGGATCGGCAACGGAAAGACCCGCGCCGACCCCGCGTGGGACCGCCTCGCCACCGACTACCCGCGGCGCCTGGCGGAGGCCGGTTTCCCGCCGCACTCGGTGGACCTGGTGATCCTCACCCACCTGCACACCGACCACGTCGGCTGGAACACCCGTGACGACGAGGGCACCTGGGTACCGGCCTTCCCCCATGCCCGCCACCTGGTCTCCCGCGCCGAATGGGAGCACTGGTCCGGCGCGGACCTGGACGAGGACCACCGGCAGGTGTTCCGCGACTCGGTGCTGCCGGTCCGCGACGCGGGACTGCTCGACCTGGCCGACGTCACCGCGGGTCCCCTGGAGGCGGCTCCCGGGATCCGCCTGCTGCCGGCGCCCGGGCACACCCCGGGGCAGGTCGCGGTCGAATTGCGCGGCGGCGGCCGGGTGGCACTGGTCACCGGCGACAGCTTCCACCACCCCGTGCAGATCGCCCACCCCGGGATCACCAGCACCGCCGACACCGACCCGGCTCTGGCCGTACGGACCCGCCGCGCGCTGCTCGGCGCCCTCGCGGGTACGGACACGCTGCTGCTGGGCACCCACTTCCCGCCGCCCACCGCGGGGACCGTCGTGACGTGGGAGGACGGCCACCGCCTCCTGCCCGAGCCGCCGGACACCTGACGCGGCGGACGCCGCCGGGTGCCGTCCGGCCCCGCGGGTGCCCTCCGCGCGGGGGCGGGCGGGGGCACGGGCGCGCGTGGGGCGCCCTTACCCTGGATGGGTGCAGCGTGAAGAGCAGGGTGTGAAGAGCTACGAGATCCGCACCTACGGGTGCCAGATGAACGTCCACGACTCCGAGCGGCTGGCCGGCCTCCTGGAGGCGGCCGGCTACGTTCGCGCGCCCAAGGGCGAGGACGGCACGGTGGCAGCCGATGTTGTCGTCTTCAACACCTGCGCGGTCCGGGAGAACGCCGACAACCGCCTGTACGGCAACCTCGGCCGCCTGGCGCCGCAGAAGGCCGCCCGGCCCGGCATGCAGATCGCCGTGGGCGGCTGCCTCGCGCAGAAGGACCGGGACACGATCGTCAAGAAGGCCCCCTGGGTCGACGTCGTCTTCGGCACCCACAACATCGGCAGCCTGCCGGCGCTGCTGGAGCGCGCCCGGATCGCCGAAGAGGCGCAGGTCGAGATCGCGGAGTCGCTGGAGACCTTCCCGTCCACGCTGCCGACCCGGCGCGAGTCGGCGTACGCGGCGTGGGTGTCGATCTCGGTCGGCTGCAACAACACCTGCACCTTCTGCATCGTCCCCGCGCTGCGCGGCAAGGAGAAGGACCGCCGCCCGGGCGACATCCTCGCCGAGGTCGAGGCGCTGGTCGCCGAGGGCGTCGTCGAGGTCACCCTGCTCGGCCAGAACGTCAACGCCTACGGCTCGGACATCGGCGACCGCGAGGCCTTCAGCAAGCTGCTGCGCGCCTGCGGGAGGATCGACGGCCTGGAGCGCGTCCGCTTCACCTCGCCCCACCCGCGTGACTTCACCGACGACGTGATCGCGGCCATGGCCGAGACCCCGAACGTGATGCACCAGCTGCACATGCCGCTGCAGTCCGGCTCCGACACCGTGCTGCGCGCGATGCGCCGCTCGTACCGGCAGGACCGCTACCTCGGCATCATCGAGAAGGTGCGCGCCGCCATGCCGGACGCCGCCATCTCCACCGACATCATCGTGGGCTTCCCCGGCGAGACCGAGGAGGACTTCGAGCAGACGCTGCACGTGGTGCGCGAGGCCCGCTTCGCGCAGGCCTACACCTTCCAGTACTCCAAGCGCCCGGGCACGCCCGCCGCCGAGATGGACGGGCAGGTGCCGAAGGCCGTCGTCCAGGAGCGCTACGAGCGGCTGGTCGCGCTGCAGGAGGAGATCTCCTGGGAGGAGAACAAGAAGCAGGTCGGCCGCACCCTGGAGGTGCTGGTCGCCGAGGGCGAGGGCCGCAAGGACGACGCCACGCGGCGCCTGTCCGGCCGCGCCCCCGACAACCGCCTGGTGCACTTCGCGCCGCCCGCCGAGCCGGTCCGCCCCGGTGACGTCGTGACGGCGCAGATCAGCTACGCCGCCCCGCACCACCTGCTGGCCGAGAGCCCGGCGTTCGGCGTCCGCCGCACCGCGGCGGGCGACGCCTGGGAGCGGCGCACCTCTGCCGCCGCGGCCAAGCCCGCGGGTGTCATGCTGGGCCTGCCGACGATCGGCGCGCCCGCGCCGGCACCGGTGGCGGTCGCCCCGGGATGCGGCTGCGACTGACGGGACGGGGACACCGCGGGGGACGCGGGACCGTGGGACGAGGGGGGACACGCAATGGCTCGTTGGGGGCTCTTCGCCGAGGAGACCGTGGGCAGCGGCGACGCCAGGCGCTGGGAGTTCGAGCTCCTCGGCCACGCCGACGGCACGCGTGAGGACGCGTTGCGCAAGCTGGAGGAGGCGGCGCTCGCCTACCGTCCCAGCAAGCCCTTCAGCGTGCGGCGCAGCTGGCTGTACCGCTCGGGGGAGGGGTACGTCCAGGTCAACGAGGGTGTGACCACGACGTACATCTGCCGCTTCACGGTGGCCGAGCTGGTCCACGACAGCAAGGACCCGAAGGTCGCCGCCACGGCCGAGCCCTGGGACCGCGTGCCCGAGGGCTTCTGAGACGGCGGACGGTAGGGTTCCGATCATGCTGGTCGCCGCCGCCGTATGCCCCTGTCCGCCGCTGCTCGTGCCCGACGTCGCGTCGGGTGCGGCGCCGGAACTGGACCCGCTGCGCGCCGCCTGCGCGGACGCGCTGGCCGTGTCGGCCGCCGCGCGCCCCGATCTGCTGGTCGTGGTGGGCGCCGCCGAATCCGCACACGTCTGGGAGGGCGGCGGTACGGGCTCGCTGCGCCCCTACGGCGTGAACCTGGCGGTGCGGCTCGGCGACGGCAGCGACCCCGAGCCCCTCGCCCCCTCGCTCACGCTCGCGGCCTGGCTCCTGGAGCGCTCGGGCTCCACCGCGCCGCTGCACGCCTGCGGCGTGCCCGTGCAGGCGCCGGCGGCCCGGATGCTGGAGCTGGGGCGGGGCCTGGCGGAGCTGTCCGACCGGGTGGCGCTGCTGGTCATGGGCGACGGCAGCACCTGCCGCACGCTCAAGGCCCCCGGCTACCTCGACGAGCGCGCCGAACCCTTCGACGCCTCCGTCGCCCGCGCCCTGGGCGCCGCCGACACCGGGGCGCTGGCGGCCCTGGACGTGCCGCTGGCGGCCGAACTGGGGGCGGCCGGGCGCGCCCCCTGGCAGGTGCTCGCCGGCGCCGCCGAGGGCGCCGGGCTCGGCGGCGCGCTGCTGTACGACGAGGCGCCGTACGGCGTCGGTTACTTCGTGGCGGCCTGGTCGTAGCCGCGGCGGGCCCCGGCACCCGGGGCCGGCCTCAGGGCGTGTCCTTGGAGCCGCTCTCCTTCAGGTGCTCCATGGCGTCCTTGGTCTTGTCCACACCCTTGTGGATCTTTCCGCTGTACTTGTGCTTGGTCTTCTCGTCGACCGTGCGCGCGACCTTGTCCAGCCGGGAGCCGATCGCCTCGCCGTGCTGCTCCATGAAGTCGCCGGCCTTGGCGCCGGCCTTGGCCCTGGCGTGCTCGGCCTTGGCCTTCAGCGTGTCCTTGAGGCTCATGCGTCACCGTCTCCCGTGGATGCCTTTGCCGGAAATGACCCTTTTCCCGTAAAGATCTTACTCGTCCACAGGTAAAACCGCCCCGCCGGAATTTGCGAAACTGTGCACGTGAGAATTGACGTCCCCCATGTGATCGCGGTGGTCGGCCCCACCGCGGCCGGCAAGTCCGACCTCGGAGTCGCCCTCGCCCAGGCCCTCGGCGGCGAGGTGATCAACGCGGATTCCATGCAGCTCTACCGCGGCATGGACATCGGCACCGCCAAACTCACCGAGGACGAGCGGCAGGGCGTGCCGCACCACCTGCTCGACATGTGGGACGTCACCCAGGCCGCCAGCGTCGCCGAGTACCAGCGCCTCGCCCGTGCCGAGATCGACCGGTTGCTGGCCGCCGGGCGCACCCCCGTGCTCGTCGGCGGCTCGGGGCTCTACGTGCGCGCCGCCATCGACGCCCTGGAGTTCCCCGGCACCGACCCGGAGGTGCGCGCCCGGCTGGAGGCGGAGCTCGACTCGCTCGGTTCCGGCCCGCTGCACGCCCGCCTGGCCGCCGTGGACCCGGAGGCGGCCCGCGCGATCCTGCCCAGCAACGGCCGGCGGATCGTCCGCGCCCTGGAGGTTGTGGAGATCACCGGCCGCCCCTTCACGGCGAACCTGCCCGGTCACGACTCCGTGTACGACACCGTCCAGATCGGCGTCGACGTCCCGCGCCCGGAACTCGACGAGCGGATCACGCTGCGGGTCGACCGCATGTGGGAGGCCGGGCTGGTCGGCGAGGTGGCCGCCCTCGAGACGGCCGGCCTGCGCGAGGGGCGTACGGCCTCCCGGGCCCTCGGCTACCAGCAGGTGCTGGCCGCGCTGGCCGGGGAGTGCACCGACGCCGAGGCGCGCGCGGAGACCGTCCGGGCCACCAAGCGCTTCGCGCGCCGCCAGGACTCGTGGTTCCGCCGGGACGGCCGGGTGCACTGGCTCGCGGGCCGCGGCCAGGAACTCACCGGCCAGGCACTCGCCCTCCTGGGGCCCGCCCGGTCGGGCGGTCACAGCCTGATCACCTGAGGCGCCGCGCGGTCGGCGGGGCCGGGCGGGCGGGCGCTCCTCGGCGGTACGGCCGGCCCCGGGCCAAGGAGGAAGCACGGGCCCGGAGTTGGCAGGAGTAGGCGGCGGGGACGGCCCCGAGGGGCCGCAGAAAACGTGATCCCATGGACGCATGGCGGAGGACGTCACGTTCTTGGGCCCGTTGGAACTGACCGGCGGCATCTGGGGCGTCGGGGACGCCACGCGCCCGGGCACCCACTGGGTGGAGTTCCGCCCGGACGGCCTCCACCAGCACGAGCCGGATGCCGGGGGACGGCTGGTGCCGTGGTCCAGGATCATGACGGGTATCTGGTTCAGCTGGAACAAGTCCTCCCGGAGCACGCAGAGCAAGGGCGAGTACACCTTGTGGGGGACGGTCGCCGGGCGCTCCGGCGGCTGGATGCACATGACGCTGCGCGACCCGTACGAGGACCACGCACTGCGCTTCGACCGGCACGCGCGCCGGTACCGGTCCGTGGACGCCGTACGGCTGGAGTGGATGCTGCGGCACCTCGTCGACGTGGCGAAGCTGCCGCTCCTCGGCGATCCGGAATGGGTGGGCCGTGCCGTGGCGGGCCTGGCCGGCGGGAAGCAGAGCTGGAGCACCGCTGCACTGCGGCGGGTGGTGGCGGAGGCCGTGACGGCGGCCGGACCCGGCCGCGCCTGACCGATCCCTCCCGCCGGGGCCCTGTCCGCGCCTGCCCGTCCGCTGCGGCACGCGGGCGACCACCCGTGACGACGAGCGGCCGCTCCCCGGATGTCCCGGTCGCCGGGGACCCGCGACGCAGGACGGCGACGGCCGCGTAGATCAACAACCGCAGGCCGGTGCCGAGCCCCCTCGGATCGGCCGGGCGGGGCGGTCACAGCCTGATCACGTGATGGCATCGGGACGCCCCAGCGGCACTTGACGCCTCTTCGAGCGTGCCATCATCGAGCATCGGAGCTACGGTGTCGGACTTCTTGGGAGGGCGCGTGGCGATGGAAGCCGGCCCTCGCAACGGACCGCAGCCGGACCGCGGCGAGCGCGCCTCCGGCGAGGAGCTCGAGTCCCGTGACCGGCTCGTGGTCGACGGCCCCCTCGATGACCCGCTGGACGAGCAGACCCTCGCCGAGGAGGAGCAGTCCTTCCGCGAGCTGCGTCCCGAGCGGCGCCTGCGCGCCTGGCAGATCGCCCCGATCGTCGCCCTCGGTGTGCTGGGCTCGCTGATGTTCGCCTTCCCGCTGGCCTTCGAGACCGGTGACGGCGGCGCCGTCGTCGCGATGCTCGGCCTCCTGCTCGGCTGCTGCTCCGCGGGCTGGGGGATCATGGCCGCCCGCCGGGTCGGCTACACCTGGCCGGGACTGCCGGCCCGCGGTTCCGGCCGCCGCCCGGACTGGCGCTTCGTGGCGCTGTACGCGGCGATCACCGTGGTGCTGGCGCTGCTCGCCTTCTGGCGGGTCGCCCGTCTGCGCTGACCCGTAGACTCGGCGCATGACCAGCGCAGCACCGCAGGGCCTGCCCTTCCTCAAGGGGCACGGCACGGAGAACGACTTCGTGATCATCCCCGACCCCGACGGGGTGCTCGGACTGACCCCGGAGGCCGTCGCGCGCCTGTGCGACCGCCGCGCCGGGATCGGCGGCGACGGGGTGCTGCGCGTCGTGCGCTCGGCGAAGCACCCGGAGGCCGCCGCCATGGCCGCGGAGGCCGAGTGGTTCATGGACTACCGCAACGGTGACGGCAGCGTCGCGGAGATGTGCGGCAACGGCGTACGGGTCTTCGCGCACTACCTCCTGCGCGCCGGGCTCACCGGCGCCGGCGACGTCGCCGTGGCGACCCGCGCCGGCGTACGCCGGGTGCACATCGACAAGGACGGCGACATCACGGTCGACATGGGCCGTGCCGCCCTCCCCGCCGGCGAGGTCGAGGTGGCGGCCGGCGAGCGCAGCTGGCCCGCCCGCAACGTGAACATGGGCAACCCGCACGCCGTCGCCTTCGTCGACGACCTCGCCGACGCCGGCAAGCTGCTGGACGCCCCGCGATGGGCGCCCGCGGCGGCCTACCCGCACGGCGTGAACGTGGAGTTCGTCGTCGACCGCGGTGACCGGCACGTCGCCATGCGGGTGCACGAGCGCGGCTCCGGCGAGACCCGCTCCTGCGGCACCGGTGCCTGCGCCGTCATGGTCGCCGCGGCCCGGCGCGACGGCCGCGACCCGGCCGTCACCGGGCGCCCCGAGACGTACCGGGTCGACCTGCCGGGCGGGACCCTGGTGATCACCGAACGTCCCGACGGCACCGTCGAGATGACCGGGCCGGCGGTGATCGTCGCCGAAGGCGTCATCGATCCCGCCTGGCTCGGCGACGGCGGCTGAGGATACCCGCTCCGAGGACCCGGTATTCGCTCGAACGGGTGATGCCGATCACGCTGGGCGAGAGCGTGGCAGCGGCACGTGATGGGCTCGGTAGCATCAAGCACCGGCACGGAAGCCATCCCGCCGGTGGGTGACGCTGCCGGAGGTGCCGCATGAGACCGGACAACGCAGTGGAGACCGCCCCGGGCGCCGCAGGACGCAGGCGCATCCCCCGGGCCGCGGATCTGCGCCGGATGGGACGTGCGGCCCTGCTGAGCGCGGGCGGCCGCGCCGGCCGCATGCCGGAGTCCATCGAGCACATCGCCAAGGTGCACCGCACCCGGCATCCCGGCGCGGACCTCTCCATCCTGCGCCAGGCGTACGTGCTCGCCGAGTCCTCGCACCGCGGGCAGATGCGCAAGAGCGGCGAGCCGTACATCACGCACCCGCTCGCGGTGACCCTGATCCTCGCCGAACTCGGCGCGGAAACCACGACGTTGACCGCCTCGCTGCTCCACGACACCGTCGAGGACACCGAGGTGACGCTCGATCAGGTGCGGGAGGAGTTCGGCGAGGAGGTGCGCTTCCTCGTCGACGGCGTCACCAAGCTGGAGAAGGTGGACTACGGCGCCGCCGCCGAGCCGGAGACCTTCCGCAAGATGCTCGTCGCCACCGGCAACGACGTCCGCGTGATGTCCATCAAGCTCGCCGACCGGCTGCACAACATGCGCACCCTCGGCGTCATGCGCCCCGAGAAGCAGGCCCGCATCGCCAAGGTCACCCGGGACGTGCTGATCCCGCTCGCCGAACGCCTCGGCGTCCAGGCGCTGAAGACCGAACTGGAGGACCTGGTCTTCGCCATCCTCCACCCCGAGGACTACCTCCGCACCACCGAACTGATCCTGGAGCACGCCGCCCTGCCCGATCCGCTGGGCGCCGTCGCGGACGACGTCCGCAAGGTGCTCCGCGAGGCCGGCATCGGCTCCGAGGTCGAGGTGCGGCCCCGGCACGTGGTCTCCGTGCACCGGGTCAGGCTCAAGCGCGGCGGCGCGCTGCCCGGGGGCAGCGACTTCGGGCGGGTGCTGATCCAGGTCGCCGAGGACGCCGACTGCTACGCCGTCCTCGGCGAACTGCACACCTGCTTCACCCCGGTCATCGCGGAGTTCAAGGACTTCATCGCGGCACCCAAGTTCAACCTCTACCAGTCGCTGCACACCGCCATCCGCGACGGCGAGGGACGCGTCGCCGAAGTCCTCATCCGCACCCGGCAGATGCACCACGTCGCCGAGGCCGGCGTCATCGCGCTCGGCAACCCGTACGTCACCGCCGAGACCGCGGACTGCGACGAGGGCGAGCGCGTCGACCCCACGCGCCCCGGCTGGCTCGCCCGGCTGCTGGAGTGGCAGCGCGAGGCCCCCGACCCGGACTTCTTCTGGAGCACCCTGCGCGACGAGCTCGCCCAGGACCGCGAGATCACCGTCTTCTCCGCCGACGGCGGCACCGTGGGCCTGCCCGACGGCGCCACCTGTACCGACGCCGCCTACGCGTTGCACGGCGAGGGCGCCCACTCCTGCGTCGGGGTACGCGTCAACGGGCGGCTCGCGCCCCTCGGCACCGTCCTGCGGGACGGCGACACCGTCCAGCTCCTGATGGCCGGGGCCGGGGCCGGCGCCGGCGAAGGGGACGGCTACGGCCCCTCGCCCGAGTGGCTGGAGCACGCCCGCACCCCGGCCGCCCGCATCGCCATCGCCCGCTGGCTGGAGGCCAACCCGGGGGCCACCGCAGAGGAGGAACCGGCCGCCCCCGCGGTCCGTGCCGCCGCCACCGCCGCCCGCAGGGCCGCGGAACCGCTCGCGGACACCGACCCGCCCGGCGCCGCCGTGCGCATGGCCCGCTGCTGCACCCCCGTGCCGCCCGACGGGATCACGGGCTTCCCCATCCGCGGCGGCACCGTCGCCGTGCACCGCGGCGAGTGCCCCGTCGCCGCGCGCATGGCCGCCTCGGGCCGTGCCACGGTCGCCGTCCACTGGCGCTCCGACGCGCCCGTCACCGGTCACCGGGCCACCCTCTACGCCGAGGCGCTGGGCCGGCCCCGGCTGCTCGCCGACCTCACCGAGGTGATCGCCACCGAGGGCGTCGCCATCGTCTACGCCGCCGTGGAGCCGCCGCAGGAGCACCGTGTACGCCACACCTACACCGTCGAACTCCCCGACCCGGGCGCGCTGCCCGCGCTCATGCGTGCCATGCGCGCCGTCCCCGGGGTGTACGACGTGTACCGCGCCCAGGAGACCGTGGCCGCCGCGCAGCCGTAGAGGAGTACCCGATCGGGTGGGGTGCTGACGCGCCGCCGCCGGGCGGGCACGGTGCGCTGATAGCGGTATCCCATGATCGGATCCATTGCGCGCCGTGCCACCGTCACCGCGGCGGCCGTGGTGGCGCTCACCGCGGCCGCACTGCCCGGCGACACGACGCCCGCGGGCCTCGGTGACCGGCTCTACCCGGACCTCGGAAACCCCGGGTACGACGTCTACGACTACGACATCTCGTTCACCTACCGCGGCAACGACCGGCCCCTGGACGCCGTGACCCGGGTCGACGCCCTCGCCACGGACACCCTCGACCGCTTCCACCTCGACTTCCGCGGCGACGTCCGCTCCGTCGAGGTCAACGGCCGCCGGGCGGCGTTCCGCACCCTGCGCGAGGAACTGGTCGTCACGCCCGCCGTCCCCGTCCCCCGCGGCGACCGCCTGCGGGTGACCGTCGTCCACACCAGCGACCCCGCCGTCAAGGGCGACACCGGCTGGATCCGCACCAAGGACGGCCTGGCCATGGCCAACCAGGCCGCCGCCGCCCACACCGTCTTCCCCTGCAACGACCACCCCTCGGACAAGGCCCGCTTCGCCTTCCACGTCACCGCGCCGAACGACCTCACCGTCGTCGCCAACGGCCTGCCCGAGACGGCGGTCCGCAAGGGCCCCGTGACGACCTGGAACTACCGCACCGTCCACGTGATGGCCACCGAGCTCGCCCAGGTCTCCGTCGGCCGCTCCGCCGTCCTGCGCCGCACCGGCCCCGGCGGCCTCCCACTGCGCGACGTCCTCCCCTCCGCCGACCCCGACCGGCCGGCCCTGGAGAAGCGCCTGGCGATGACCGCCGGGCAGATCGCGTGGATGGAGCGGCAGGTCGGCCCGTTCCCCTTCGAGACGTACGGCATTCTCAGCGCCGACACCGTCACCGGCTTCGAGCTGGAGACCCAGACCCTCTCGCTCTTCGAGCGGCGGGTGCTGCTGGGCCGGGAGGCCGACGCGGCGCCGGTGATGGTGCACGAACTGGCCCACCAGTGGTTCGGCGACAGCGTCTCGCCCGCCACCTGGAGCGACCTGTGGCTCAACGAGGGGCACGCCACCTGGTACCAGTGGCGCTACGCCGCCGAGCACTACCGCGAGCTCACCCTGGAGCAGCTCGCCAAGGCCGCCTACGGCGCCGACGCGCGCCTGCGCCGCGACGGCGGCCCCGCCGCCGCCCCCAAGCCGCCCGGCGCCGACGGCAAGCTCGGCATCTTCCGCGGCAACGTCTACTTCGGCGGGGCGCTCGTGCTGTACGCGCTGCGGCAGGAGATGGGCGCCGACGCCTTCCAGCGCCTGGAACGGGCCTGGGTCGCCCGCCACCGCGACGGCGTCGCCTCCACCCGGGACTTCATCGCCCTCGCCTCCGAGGTCGCCGGCCGCGACCTGGACGGCTTCCTGAGTGCCTGGCTCTACGGGCCCACCACGCCCCCGATGCCCGGCCACCCCGACTGGAAGCGCTCCGTGCCCGCCAAACCGGTGCACGGTGACACGCACCGGCGCGAGGCGGGGAAAGTCGCGTGACCCGGCGGTGAAGGGCGTGCGACCATCTACCTACGGCGACGACACGCCCGGCCCGGGGAATCCTCCGGCGCCGAGCGGCGTTGTTACCTGACGTGGGGCCCGGTGCCCCCGTCCCCGTCGACCATCCGAGCAAAGGATCCAATGACCTCCTCTTCCTCCTCTTCTTCTGCTTCTTCTGCCCGCAGCCGCCAGCGCCTCCCCGAGAGCCTTCGGGCCGACGCCCTGATGGAAGAGGACGTCGCCTGGAGTCACGAGATCGACGGAGAGCGTGACGGCGACCAGTTCGACCGCTCCGAGCGTGCGTCGCTGCGACGGGTCGTCGGCCTCTCCACCGAGCTCGAGGACATCACCGAGGTCGAGTACCGCCAGCTCCGCCTGGAGCGGGTCGTGCTCGTCGGCGTCTGGACGGACGGCACGGTGCAGGACGCGGAGAACTCCCTCGCGGAGCTCGCCGCCCTCGCCGAAACCGCGGGCGCCCTCGTCCTGGACGGTGTCATCCAGCGCCGAGACAAGCCGGACCCGGCCACCTACATCGGTTCCGGCAAGGCCCAGGAACTGCGCGACATCGTCGCGGAGAGCGGTGCCGACACCGTCGTCTGCGACGGTGAGCTCAGCCCCGGCCAGCTCATCCACCTCGAGGACGTCGTCAAGGTCAAGGTCGTCGACCGCACCGCGCTGATCCTCGACATCTTCGCCCAGCACGCCAAGAGCCGTGAGGGCAAGGCGCAGGTCTCGCTCGCGCAGATGCAGTACATGCTGCCGCGGCTGCGGGGCTGGGGCCAGTCGCTCTCCCGGCAGATGGGTGGCGGTGGCTCCGGCTCCTCGGGCGGCGGCATGGCCACCCGTGGTCCCGGTGAGACCAAGATCGAGACGGACCGGCGGCGCATCCGCGAGAAGATGGCCAAGATGCGCCGTGAGATCGCGGAGATGAAGACCAGCCGCGACCTCAAGCGCCAGGAACGCAAGCGCCACAAGGTGCCCTCGGTGGCGATCGCCGGCTACACCAACGCCGGCAAGTCCTCGCTCCTCAACCGGCTCACCGGAGCGGGCGTCCTGGTGGAGAACGCGCTGTTCGCCACCCTGGACCCGACCGTGCGCCGGGCGGAGACCCCGGGCGGCCGGCTCTACACCCTGGCCGACACCGTCGGCTTTGTGCGGCACCTGCCGCACCACCTGGTCGAGGCGTTCCGCTCCACCATGGAGGAGGTCGCCGAGGCGGACCTCATCCTGCACGTGGTGGACGGCTCGCACCCCAACCCGGACGAGCAGCTCGCCGCCGTGCGCGAGGTCTTCCGCGACGTCGGCGCGCTCGACGTGCCGGAGATCGTGGTGATCAACAAGGCGGACGCCGCCGACCCGGTGCTGCTGCAGTCCCTGCTGCGCCGCGAGAAGCACTCCATCGCCGTCTCCGCCCGCACCGGGCGGGGCATCGCGGAGCTGCTGGCCATGATCGACGACGAGCTGCCGAGGCCCGCCGTCGAGATCGAGGCCCTGGTGCCGTACACGCGCGGCGCGCTCGTCGCCCGCGTCCACGCGGACGGCGAGGTGCTCTCCGAGGAGCACACCGGCGAGGGCACCCTGCTCAAGGCGCGGGTGCACGACGAGCTCGCGGCGGAGCTCGAACCGTTCGCCCTGGCCGCGCGCCACTAGGCCGGATCACGGTACGCACCATGAGGGCCCGCCCCCGGCCGGGGGCGGGCCCTCATGGCGTCCGGCGGCCCGGTCAGCCGCGGACGGCGTCGAAGACCTCCTCGGCCTCGGGACCCAGGTGCGGACCCGCCAGCCAGCGGGGGCTGTCCTGCGGACCGATGGAGGTGTTGCTGACCAGCGCGAGCCCGCCGCCGGGCTCCCGGGCGAACCAGCCGCCGCCGGAGGAGCCCGCCGTCATGGTGCAGCCGAGCCAGTGCATCGTCGGCGCCCCCCTGTCCAGGGCGAGGCGGACCGGATCGCCCGAGCAGTGGTACTGCTGGTAGCCGAAGCCGTCGAAGGGGGCCGCGGCCGGGTAGCCGCGGATGTCCATGGAGTCGATGGCGGCCGAGGTGGGCGCGTCGAACCAGACCGGCACCGAGGCCCCGACCGTCTCCTCCAGCGAGGTGCCGGAGTCGGGGTTGGTCACCTTCAGCACCGCGAAGTCGTAGGGGTAGGCGGAACTGGTCTCCGAGGAC
>NZ_JBIBGK010000031.1:0-82052 GCF_042956445.1 Streptomyces sp. NPDC008238
GCCTTACGCCTGCCTGGACTTGGGGACCACGCAGGCCGCAGCGCAAGGGGTAGCGATCACAACGAGTGACGGGTGCTTACCGGGAAAGACTCATTCAAGTTCAGTAGCTGCTGTTTGTGATCGGCATGGCGTTTCCCCACCTCCGCGAGGAGCTGACGCCCCGCTCATGCACAGCACCACTGACAACGACGCCCCATCGCTGCCAGACCCCACACGACCAAGACTTCCATAACAGGCCCTGGGCCCGCTGTCGGACCCCGGGTCTACTGTTTCGCCGCCTTCTGCTTCCTGGTGGCCGTCCTCGCCGAACCACTCGGTGGTGGCCCCCGCCTTCGGGGCCGCCGTCGTCTGCACGGTTGTCCTCCAGGCCGCCATCGGCCGCGTTGAGGCGGTGACCACAGCGCGCCGGCTTCTCGCTGCTCAGGCGGGACGGCTTCAGCCGTAGGCCGGTGATCGTGCCGGGGGAGAGCGGAGGCGGGACGGCCGGAGCCACCGTTCATCATCGGTGTGTGACAGCAGAGGGTCGGGCGGTGGTCCCACCCCGGTGCGGACATCCGTTCGACGTCCGTCCCTGGATATCGTCGCCGCATGCCCGAACTCATCGCGCCCAGTGCCCGCCTGCGCTCCGCCTGGCTCGAGGCGCACCGCGAGTGGGGTCCCGGCCAGCACGAGGACGGCTTCGGGCTGGGGCCGTCCGACGAGGTCGGCACGCCGGACGGGTTCGCGGCCTGGGTCGCGGTGCTGGCCGCGCAGGCGGAGCCGGAGGCGGTGGCCGCGGGGCACGGCTGTACGTACCGGTGGATCGTCGAGGGCGACCGCGTGCACGGCGGCATCGCCTTGCGGCTGGGGCCGGCGGACCACGTGCAGCGGTACGGGCACATCGGCTACGGCGTCCGGCCGTCCTCGCGCCGCCGCGGACTGGCCACCTGGGCCCTGGGGCGCATGGTCGGCGAGGCCCGCCGCCTCGGGCTGGACCGGGTCCTCGTCGTCTGCGAGGCCGACAACACCGCCTCCGCGCGGACGATCGAGCGCAACGGTGGCGTCCTCGAAGTCGGAGGCGAGGGCGAAGGCGAGGGCGAAGGTGCCGGGGAGGCCGGATCGGCCGCCGTACGGCGCTACCGGATCACGATCGCCTGACGCGGCTCCGGGCTGCGGCGCCCGCCGCGAACCGAGCGCGGCGGCCAGGAGGCCGTGGGTCACCGGGATCGAAGGCCACCGGCCTGATCTGCCGGACCCCCGTCGGCGTCCACCTGGGGACGGCGGCCGCGAACAGCGTCGGTAACAGGTCCTGACCGGTGATGTCGCCCCGCACGGGCGGATCTCAGCCGTGCCCCGGTCACACCGCGCAGGCTGCTCGCTCAGGTGTCCGAGGGCTGTTGTATCGTTCAGGGCCGTCGATCATTGTAAAAATTTTACTTTGTAGGGGAACTTTTCATGCGCATTCGTCGACTTGTGGCGATCACCGCTGCGACCGGCACCCTCGCACTCGGTCTCGCGGCCTGCGGCGACTCCACGAAGGACGCACCGAAGGCCGCGTCGTCCCAGAGCTCCGCCGCCGAGCCGGCGGAGCAGAAGGAGGTCTCCCCGGTCGACGCGCTGCGGAACGCCGCCAAGGCGGTGGAGGAGCAGGCTTCCGCGAAGGTCACCGTCGACTCCGTGGACCCGGCCGACGGCAACACCAAGGGCGAGGGCACCCTGAGCTGGAAGAAGGGCTCCGAGGGGGCCGAGCTGAGCATGGACGCCGGGTCGGACGCCGACCTGCGGGACATGGCCGGCCCCGACGGCAAGGTCCACATGACGATGGCGGACGGCAGCGTCTACCTCTCGGTCGAGGGGGAGATGGCCGAGGTCGCGCCCGGCAAGAAGTGGCTCAAGCTCGACGGCGCCTCCGCGAAGGACAACCCGGCCAACGACCTGCCGCACGGCCCCGCCGCGAGCCTCGCCGCGCTGTCGACCGCGGCGGACCTCGCCAAGGCCGGCGAGGAGCAGGTCTCGGGCACCGCGGCGACCCACTACACGGGCACGGTGGACATCGAGAAGCTGGCGGCGGACACCTCGGTCCTCGAGCTCATCAGCAAGGACGAGCGCGACGCCTACGTCAAGGAACTGGACACCACCGGCCTCAAGAAGACCGTCGCGATCGAGGCGTGGATCGGCGCCGACGGCCTCGCGGTCAAGACCGTGGAGTCCGGCAAGACGGCCAAGGGCCCGTCCAAGGTGACGATCGTGTACTCCGGCTACAGCGCGACCTCCACCGTCAAGGCGCCCCCGGCCAAGGATGTCACCACGTTCGCCGAGATCCTGAAGAGCGCCGCCCAGGGCTGATCCCCCTCGCGCCGGTGGGTGCGCGGCGACCGCTCGCACCCACCGGCCGGCCCGCCGCACCGCCCAGGGCCCCCGGGCCGGGAGCCCTGGGCGGTGCGGGCAGCCCGTACCCTGAGGGGGCGATGAACCTCTTCAGCACGCCGTGGGGCGCACTCGAACTGACCCGATTCCCCGCGGAGCCGCGGGAGACGCTGCGGGCGTGGGACGCCTCGGACGAGTACCTCCTGCGGCACCTCGCCGAGAACGGGACGGATCTGACCGGCACGATCGTCGTCCTGGGCGACCGCTGGGGGGCGCTGACGACGGCGCTGGCCGCGCACCGTCCCACGCAGATCACGGACTCCCACCTCGGGCAGCAGGCCACACTGGAGAACCTGCGGCGCAATGTGCCGGACGCCCGGGCGCGGTTGCTGACCACGCGTGACGAGCCGCCCGCCCGCATCGACGTGCTGCTGGTCCGGGTGCCGAAGAGCCTGGCGCTGCTGGAGGACCAACTGCACCGGCTGGCGCCCGCGCTGCATCCCGGCACCGTCGTCCTGGGCACGGGCATGGTCACCGAGATCCACACGTCCACGCTGCGGCTGTTCGAGCGGATCGTCGGGCCGACCAGGACCTCGCTCGCGGTGCGCAAGGCGCGGCTGATCCACAGCACCCCCGATCCGGCGGCGGCCCGCGGGGCGAACCCGTGGCCGCTGCGGTACGCGCTGCCCGACGGCATCGGCCCGCTGTCCGGCCGTACCGTCACCAACCACGCGGGGGTGTTCTGCGCCGACCACCTGGACATCGGCACCCGCTTCCTGCTCGAGCACCTGCCGAAGCGCGAGGGCCAGGACCGGGTGCTCGACCTGGGCTGCGGCAACGGGGTGGTGGGGACGGCGGTGGCACTGGCGAACCCCGGCAGCGAGGTGCTGTTCGTCGACGAGTCGCACCAGGCCGTCGCCTCCGCCGAGGAGACCTTCCGCGAGATCGCCGGGCCCGGGGGCAGGGCCCGGTTCCTGGCCGGGGACGCCGCCGACGCCGTGGCGGCGCTGGGGTCGGACGGGGCCGACCTCGTCCTCAACAACCCGCCGTTCCACTCCCACCAGGCGGTCACGGCCGCGACGGCCCAGCGCATGTTCGTCACCGCCCGGTCCACGCTGCGGCCCGGCGGTGAGCTGCTGGTCGTCGGCAACCGGCACCTCGGCTACCACGTGCGCCTGCGGCGGCTCTTCGGGAACTGCGAGGTCGTCGCGTCCAATCCGAAGTTCGTGGTCCTGCGGGCCGTGAGGCGCTGACACCGGGCCGCGGGACCCTTGAGGCGGCCCGGACCGGGCAGACGCTCCTCATGGTGGACGAGACGTACGGCGGCGGAGGAGCGGAGGCGGGCGGGCACCGTGCGGTGCCGCACACCGCCGACGTGCGGATCGAGGCGTGGGGGCCGACCCGGGAGCAGTGCCTGGTCGAGGCGGTACTGGGGCTGGTCGAGTGCTTCGCGGACATCTCGGGGGTACGTCCAGCCTGCGTGCGGCGGATACCGGTGGCGGAGGCCCCCGACGACGATCTGCTGGCGGACCTCCTCGACGAGGTCATCTTCCGGCTCGAGGTGCACGGGGAGGTGCCCGTCGACGTCGAGGCCGAGTCGGACGACGGCGGGCTGGACGTGCGGATGGCGGTGGCCGACGTCCGGTCGGTCGAGGTCATCGGAGCCGTTCCGAAGGCGGTCTCGCTGGGCGAACTGCACCTGGCGCCGGGCCCGTACGGGTGGTCCTGCGCGGCGACGGTCGACGTCTGAGCAGGCGTCCGGGGCCGGATCCGGCCCGCGGTCCCGCGCGGCGTACCGTCCCGCGGGGCTATCCCTTGACCACGCCCAGGGGCACCAGCCGGACGACCCTGCGGCACAGTCCGGCGCCCTCGCTCGCCTCGACCACCGCCGAGACGTCCTTGTAGGCCTCGGGTGTCTCCTCGGCGAGCCCGCGCCAGGACGAGGCGCGCACCGCGATCCCGCGGGCCTCCAGCCGGGCCCGCAGCTCCCTGCCGCTGACTCCGCGCGCGGCCTGGTGCCGGCTCTTCTCCCGGCCGGCGCCGTGGCAGGTCGAGTGGAAGGCGTCGCCGCGGGGAACGCCGGTGAGGACGTACGAGCAGGTGCCCATGGTGCCGGGGATGAGCACGGGCTGGCCGACGCCGCGCAGGTCGGCGGGCAGGTCCGGGTGGCCGGGCGGGAGCGCCAGGGTGGCGCCCTTGCGGTGGACGCACAGGGTGCGGGGCACCCCGTCCACCTCGTGCTCCTCGATCTTCGCCAGGTTGTGGGACACGTCGTAGACGAGCGTGAGACGGACCCCCGCCTCGCGGCGGAAGACGCGGCGGGACAGCTCGCCCAGGAGCTGGCGGTTGGCCCGGGCGTAGTTGGCGGCGGCGGCCATCGCGCCGAGGTAGGCGCGGCCCTCGGGCGAGTCGGCCGGGGCGCAGGCGAGCTGCCGGTCGGGGACGTCGATGCCGTACCGCCGCATCGCCCGGTCCATCGCCCGCACGTGGTCGGAGCAGATCTGGTGCCCCAGCCCGCGGGAGCCGCAGTGGATCATCACGCAGACCTGGCCGGGCGCGAGGCCGAAGGCGGCGGCGACCGGCGCGTCGTAGACCTCGGCGACCTCCTGCACCTCGAGGAAGTGGTTGCCGGAACCGAGGCTGCCGACCTGTCCGAGGCCGCGTTCACGGGCACGCGCGCCGACTCCGCCGGTGTCGGCGTCGGCTACGGTGCCGCCGTCCTCGCAGCGCCGCAGGTCGCCGTCCTCGCCGTGGCCCTCCTCCACGGCGTAGCGGGACCCGCCCGCCAGCACCCGTTCCAGCAGGCGGTCGCTGCCGAGGTGCCAGACGGCCCCGGTGACGGCGCCGCGCGGGGTGTCCTGGCCGAGCCCGTCCATGATCGCGGGCAGGGCGGGCCCGACCGCCTCGCGGTCGCAGTCGGCGGCCAGCAGCCGTACGCCGCAGGAGATGTCGAAGCCCACCCCGCCCGGGGAGACCACGCCGCCGTCGGCGACGTCGGTCGCGGCGACCCCGCCGATCGGGAAGCCGTAGCCCCAGTGGACGTCCGGCATGGCGTACGAGGCCGTGACGATGCCGGGCAGCGTCGCGACGTTGACGACCTGTTCCAGCGCCTTCCCGGCGTGGCCCAGCAGGTCGCGGGAGGCGAACACGACACCGGGGACGCGCATCCGGGCGCGCCGGCCGATGCGGAACCGGTAGGGATCCTCTTCCACGACGTCCATCACGGCCTCCAGGGCCCGGTCGGCGGGCGAACACGCCCCCTGTGGGTCGCGTTGCCGGGGCGGGCGCCGGTAAACGGAGCCCCGGCCGGATCCGGATGACGGACGTAGCATGAGAAAACGAGCAGGAACGCATCCACCTGCGACGGCCCGGCCAGGGCGGTCCCGGTGCGCCCGCGCCGGGGGCCACGGCGCCAGTCCGGCGCTCCACCGAGGAGCAGCTCATGATCCATTCAGCCGACATCCGCGAGTGGCGCGACCGTGACGTCATCGACCCCAAGGGGCACAAGATCGGCGCGCTGGAGGCGGTCTACGTCGACACCGCCACCGACGAGCCCGCCATGGCGACGGTGCGCACCGGGCTGCCCACTCGGCACCGACTGGTTTTCGTGCCCCTCGACGAGGCGGTCGTCGGGCCCGGTTACGTCCAGGTCGCCCAGTCCAGGGGGCTGGTGAGGAAGGCTCCGTCCATCGGGACGGACGACGTCCTGCCCGTCGAGCAGGAAGGGGAGATCTTCCAGTACTACGACATGGCCTACCACCCGAGCGCCGGAGGCGAACGGAAGCTCGCCCGGCGCTGACGACCCTCGCGCCAAGGAGGTGTTCCGGCCGTGGCGCTCTTCCTGTTCCTGCTCCTGGTGGCCGTGGTCCTGGGGCTGATCGGCGTGGTCGCCGAGGGTCTTCTCTACCTGCTGGTCATCGGCATCGTCGTGCTCGTGCTCGACCTCGTCCTCGTCGGCGTCAGGTGGCGGCGTTCGCGCCGCGGACCGCTGCGCTGACGCCGGGGACCCGGCCGATACGGGCGAGTGCGTCGCGAACCGGTGGGTAGCAGGCACCAGGTACGAAGAGTCCTCCGTGCGAAGAGGGAATCCGTCATGACGGACCAGAAAGCCGCCGCCCGCCCGATCGGGCCGGACACCGACCTGGAACAGGTCTTCGAACTCGCCCAGCAGCTCCGTGTGGACTCCGTGCGGGCCAGCACCGCGGCCGGCTCGGGCCACCCCACCTCCAGTCTGTCCGCCGCCGACCTGATGGCCGTTCTGATGGCGCGTCATCTGAAGTACGACTGGCGAAAGCCCGAGAACCCGGCCAACGACCACCTGATCTTCTCCAAGGGACACGCCTCACCCCTGCTCTACGCGATGTTCCACGCCGCGGGCGCCGTCGACGAGCACGAGCTCATGACGACGTACCGCACCTTCGGGGCACGCCTCCAGGGCCACCCCACCCCCGTACTGCCGTGGGTGGACGTGGCCACGGGATCGCTGGGCCAGGGCATCGCCTACGGCGTGGGCATCGCCACGGCGGGCCGCGACCTGGAGCACGAGCCGTACCGGGTGTGGGTGTTGTGCGGCGACAGCGAGATGGCCGAGGGCTCGGTGTGGGAGGCCCTGGACAAGGCGGGTCAGCGGCGACTGCCCAACTTCGTCGCGATCGTCGACGTCAACCGGCTCGGGCAGCGCGGCCCCACCGAACTGCAGTGGGACACCGAGGCGTACGCCCGCCGTGTCGAGGCCTTCGGCTGCCGCGCGCTCGTCGTCGACGGGCACGACCTCCAGGCCGTCGACCGGGCGCTGGCCACTGCGGCGGACGCGCAAGCGCCCACCGTCATCGTGGCCAGGACCGTCAAGGGGCAGGGTGTCCCGGAGGTCGCCGACCACGAGGGCTGGCACGGCAAGCCGCTGCCGCCGGACCTCGCCGAGCACGCCATCGAGGAACTCGGCGGCGTGCGCCACCTGACCGTCCGCGGGCCGCTGCCGCCCGAGGCCGCCCCGCGCCCGCCGATGACCGCGACGACCCCCGTGGAGCTGCCGCAGTTCCGGATGGGCGAGGCCGTCGCCACCCGGGTCGCCTTCGGCAAGGCGCTCGTCGCCGTCGGCGCCCGCCCCGACGTCGTGGTCCTGGACGCCGAGGTCGGCAACTCCACGCACGCGGAGGACTTCGGCAAGGCCTACCCCGAGCGGTACTTCGAGACGTACATCGCCGAGCAGCAGATGATCGCCTCGGCCGTGGGCATGGCCGTGCGCGGCTACCGTCCGTACGCCGCGACGTTCGCGGCCTTCCTCACCCGGGCGCACGACTTCATCCGCATGGCGGCCATCTCGCAGATCTCGATGGCGCTTTCGGGCAGCCACTGCGGTGTGGAGATCGGCGCGGACGGGCCGTCGCAGATGGGCGTGGAGGACCTGTCGATGATGCGCGCGGTCCACGGATCCACGGTGCTGTACCCGAGCGACGCCACGTCCGCCGCCGCGCTGACGGCCGCCCAGGCGGACCTCGAGGGCATCTCCTACCTGCGCACCACGCGCGGGGCGTACCCCGTCCTGTACGGGCCCGACGAGTCCTTCCCGGTCGGCGGTTCCAAGACCCTGCGGCAGTCCGGGGACGACGAGGTCACCCTGATCGGGGCCGGGGTCACGCTGCACGAGTGCCTGGCCGCGGCCGACGCGCTGGCCGCCGAGGGCGTCACGGCCCGGGTGATCGACCTGTACTCGGTCAAGCCCGTGGACGCCGACGCCCTCGCCCGCGCCGCCCGCGACACCGGTGCCCTGGTCGTCGCCGAGGACCACCACCCGGAGGGTGGCCTGGGCGAGGCCGTGCTCTCCGCCCTCGCCGCACGGCACCAGGGGCCCGCCTTCGCGCACCTGGCCGTCCGTGACCTGCCCGGATCGGGCACGGCGGAGGAACTCATGGACGCCGCCGGGATCTCCCGCACCCACATCGCCGAGGCCGCGAAGCGGCTGGTCTCCGGCTGAGCCGGGGCACGTCCGGTACGCGCACCGGCGGCCGCCGTCACCTGTGTGACGGCGGCCGCCGCCGTGTGCCCGCGGCCGGCCCCCGCCCGCGGTCCGTCGCACACGGGGCGCGCACACACGTCGTGCGGTCGGTGGACGCGGCGCGGCCCGTCACCTGGACGGGCTAACCGGCCTGCTCGCCGGGGCGCCCCCCCGGCCGTCCTCCGGGACCGGCGCCGGGCAGCTGCACACGCCCCCGTCCCGTGTCCGCTCGCCGGGCGATCTTCATCCGCGTCGCCCACGCTGGTGCCGGTGCCCGCCCACCCGGCGGCGCAGCCGCACGCGAGGGCGGCCTTCGCGGCCCCCACGAACCCCATAAGGGAGCAGGCATGACATTGACGACGGATGCGCTCATACCCGCGCTCGAGGATGTGCGGGAGGCACACGCCGCGGTGGTCGACCGGTTCCGGGCCGACATGGCCGTCACCCCCGCCGGTCCCCATCGGCAGACCCTGGAACGTCATGCCGCCCAGACCCAGCACCACATCGCCCGCATCGAGACCCACGTCCGTGACATGCGCCCGCGCCACCTGCTGCGCGACACCGGCGAGATGGTCAGGACCGCGTCGGCGGGCGCGTTCCACACCGCGATGGCACCCCTGCACATCGGCGCCCGCATGGTCCGCGGCGTCCTGCCCGGAGGGGCGCACCCCGACGAGCACCAGCAGTTGAGGAACACCGAGGACGAGTACACCGCCACGGCGCGGGCGCTCGCCGCCTGCCGCGCCGGCGAGAGCATCGCCACCCTCGCCCAGGACGACCGCGCCGCCGCTCTGCTGACCACGCTGCGCCGGCAGGACGAGCAACTGCTGCGCGAACTGGAGTCCAGCGTCGAGGAACAGGCGCTGGCCCTGGCCACGACGGCGGCCGGCGACGGCCGGCGCCCCCACGGCGCGGCCGGGATCGCCGACGCCGCCGTGCGCACGCTGCGCACCACCGCCCAACGGCTGCAGGCGGTCTGGGCGGGCGGCGGCGGGTCCGCGCCCCGGCCCGCGGCCGACGCCCCGCGCCCGGCGGGCAAGGCCCCGGCGGCCCACGCCCCGATGGCCGGCACCATCGACCTGCCGCTCGCGGACTACGACCGGCTCCCGGTCGCCGAGATCATCCAGCGGCTGCGCCTGTTCTCGCAGGCGGACCTCTCCATGATCGAGGACTACGAGCGCGAACACGGCGACCGGGTCGGGGTCCTGAACGCCATCGAGAACCTGCGCGGCAACCAGCCCTGGCCCGGCTACGACACCATGAGCCCGGACCAGATCACCGCCCGGCTGCGGGGCGCCGAACCGCTGCTGGCCCGGCAGACCATGGACTACGAGCGCCAGCACCGCCGGCGTGCCGACGTCATCAGCGCCGCCAAGCAGCGCACCCGCGCCGCCGTCTGACCCGCGGCTCCACGAGGTCCCCGCCGCGGCACCGCGGCGGGGATCCGCGCCGTCCGTGCGCAGGGCGGGTGCGGGGGCGCAGGCGGGGTAGGCGTACTCCTGCCGTCAAGGAGCAGAAGGGAGCACTGCGATGGCCGACTCGTCACTGAAGGCCGTCGGCTGGGCGCGGTCGTTCCCCGTGTCGGGCGGGGTGCGCGCCGGCCGCCGGTGGACGCGGGACCATCTCGCCGCCCTGGACTGGACGGAGGACGCGCCGGGCACGGTCGACGACATCCTGCTGGCCGTGTCGGAGCTCATCACGAACGCGCACGTCCACGCGCACAGCGACGCCGAGGTCGTCCTGACCTGGGACAGCCGGTGCCTGCACGTCAGCGTCCACGATGACGACGACCGGGTGCCCGTCCCCCGCGACGCCGACGAGGACGCCACCGGCGGGCGCGGCCTCGCCCTCGTGGACGGTCTCGCCGACAGCTGGCAGACGCACTCCCAGCACCACGGCAAGACCATAACGGCGTGCTTCACGCCGCCTGTTCGGAACCCGGGCGATGCCGGTGCCGGCTCCGGTACCGATGCCGGTGGTGAGCCGGCACGCTGAGGCCCCGCCGTCGTGGACGAGGGCCGACCGCGGGTCAGGGGTGGAACGGGTCCGTGGAGTGGGTGAGCGGAGCGTTGTGCACGGTCGCCGAGTTGTACGTCCAGCGGTCGGCGTGGGCCTGCTCGCGGCGGGCCTGCTCGATGAGGAGGCCGTCCACGTTCTCCGTGCGGCGGTAGCCGCGGCGCAGGAGCTTGACGACCAGGAACGCCACGAAGGACACCAGCAGGAACAAGAGGATCCCGAATTCGACCACAGCAGCTCTCCCCCGTGCGACATCAGCCTTGTGACCTGGATGGTAGCCGCGGAACAGCGGCGTGTCCCTCCCGCTTGAGCCTCATCTGAGCCTTCGGGAAACCCGGTTGGCGTGCGGAGACCGCGCTGTCAGGATCACGGGCATGGGAGACGCGACGACGGTCCGCGCGGTCAACGCGCTGACCGAGGGGTGGGCGGGCAGGGCACTGCGGCAGGGCGACGAGACGGTGTTCTCCGCCGCGGGGGTGTGGCCGCTGCTGGCCCTGCTGGCGGCGGGGGCGGACGGCGCGGCCCGGGACGAACTCGAGCGGGCGACGGGCGTCGGAGCCGCTGAGGCGGCCGAGGCCGCGGGGCGGCTGCTGGCACGCCTCGACGAACTGCCGGGCGTGGCCTCCGCGATCGGGCTGTGGAGCAGCGCGGCGCTACCGCTGGAGCCGGGGTGGGCCGTCGCGTTGCCGCCGGGCGCGCACGGGGTGCTGAGCGGCGACGTCGCCGCCGACCGCGCGGCGCTGGACGCCTGGGCCGACAAGCGTTCCGGCGGCCTGGTCCCCCGGATGCCGATCCCCTTCGACGAGGACACCGAGCTGGTGCTGGCGGGCGCGCTGACCGTCAGGACGGACTGGCTGCGGCCGTTCGAGGACCACGGAGGTGTGCTGTACCGGACCACCGCGTTGCTGGACCGCACCGAGGTGCTGGACGCTCCCTGCGGCCGGGTGACGGTGCTGAAGGTGCTGGGCAATGGCGGGATCGACGTCCACCTGCTGCGCGGCGAGGCGGGCGTGCCCGGCGGCGAGGTGCTGGCGGCGGGAGTGGGCGCGCTGCGGCGCGCGTACCCGGCCGTCCCGGGTGACCGGCTTCCGTACGGGGAGCCCGGGCCCGGGGTCCTGGTGTCCCGGGTGCGCGGCTCCAACCGCAGGCCGTTCCTGTCGGTCGCCACGGCACCGTTCGAGGTGACGGCGCACCACGATCTGCTGGATCACGCGGGGCTGTTCGGGCTGGCTTCCGCCACGGACGGCTCGCGCGGCCACTTCCCCGGGATCAGCGGCGAGCCGCTGGCGGTGGGCGCCGCCGGGCAGACGGTGGCGGCCTCCTTCGGCGCGCAGGGCTACCGCTCCGCCGCGGTCACGGCGTTCGGCGCCGTGGGGGCGGGCATGCCGCCCCCGTACTCGGCGAAGTGCGTGGAGGTCGAGTTCCTCGGGCCGATCGGCTTCCTGACGCTCCACCGGACCTCTCGCCTGGTGCTCAACGCGGGCTGGGTGAACGCGGACCTCCCCGACTGGGACGCGTCGCACGCGGCCGACGCCGACGGGACGACGTGACGCGCCGCGACGATCCACACGCTCGGGTACGCCCAAGGCGACCGCGCCGTGCGGCGGGGTGGCATGGTCGCGACATGACGGACGTGCACCGCCGGATGGCCGGCGCGCTGGGGCTGGTCCTGCTCGCGGTCACCGTCGCGGGGTGCGCCGATCCGGCCGCCGATCCGCGGGCCGGGGGCCGGGACCGCTCGGGGAAGGGTCTCTGCCCGCCGCCGCAGGCGCAGCCGGCGGAGCCCTCTCCGTGCGTCACCGTCGACTGGAACCAGCGGGTGGCGGAGAACCACGCGTTCCGCAGCGCCCTGCCGATCACCGAGGAGCAGCGGCGGCAGGGGGCGCCGAAGGCCGAGGCGCCGGCGGCGGCCCTGACCGGGCTCGCGGCCTCCGGGACCTCGCAGGACGCCCTGCGCGCCACGGCGGCCCGGGCGCCGGCGCTGCCTGCCTCCCGGATCGAGGTGCAGGGCGGCCGCTTCGACCCGCTCCGCGACGTGCTGGTCGGCGGCGGCGAGGGGCGTGTGTGCGTCAACGGCGGCGTCGACGGCGCGGGGAAGGCGCACGCCGAGGTGGTCGGGCGCACCGCGGACGGGTCGTGCCTGCCGGGACCCGGCGGGCACTGACCCGTCCGCCGCGTCAGGCGGTCGCCTCGTCCAGCAGCTCCAGGACGTGCCGGTAGGGGCGGCCGGTGGCGCGGCTCATGCCCATCTCGCAGGTGCGGTTGCAGGAGGCGTACGCGTCGAACGCGCCGGCGGTGATCTCCGCCGCCTGGGCGGCCGTCGCGGACCCGGTGACCTCCGGGTGGAGCAGGCCGCGGTCCCCGGCGAAGGCGCAGCAGCCCCAGTTGTCGGGGACGGTGACCTTTTCGCTGACCGCGGCCGCCACCTGGCGGAGGGCCGCGTCGATGCCCAGGTGGACGGTGGAGCACGTGGGGTGCAGCGCCATGCTGCCCATGCGGCGCGGGGCGGGCAGCGCGGGCAGCAGGTGCTCGGCCGTGAAGGCGACGCTGTCGACGAACCGCAGGGCCGAGTAGCGGGCACGCTCGGACTCCGGCAGGGCGTCGGCCAGTTGCTCGAGCCCGTGGGTGCAGGAGGAGGCGTCGCACACGACCGGCAGCCGCCCGCCGTCGCTGGCCTCCCACAGGACCTCCAGGGTCCGGCCGGCCATGGTGCGGTGCCCGTCGGTGTAGCCCTTGGACTGCCAGGGTGTGCCGCAGCACAGCCCGGTCAGCCCGTCCGGGACGGTGACCTGGACGCCGGCGCGTTCGCACAGCCGCAGGAAGGCGGCCGCCGCGCCACCGGAGTCCCCTTCGGGGGCGAAGACGCTGCCGATGCAGGCGGCGAAGAACACCGCCCGCGCGCCTTCGGGGTGCCGCGGCGCCGGGCGGGCCGGGCCGCCGCGCGGGATGTCGCCGGACCAGGTGGGCACCAGTTCCGTCGCCCCCAGTCTGCGGGCCGCGCCGGTCGCGGCGCGGGCGACCGGGGTGGGCAGGACGTGGGCGGTGTTGAGGGCGGCGCGCACCGAGGTGACGGCGCTCCCCCAGTGCCGGGCGGTGGTTTTGCCGAGGCGCTGGGCGGTGGGGCTGTGGCGCTGTGCGCGCAGGCGCTTCATGACCGCGCCGGTGTCGATCGTGACGGGGCAGGCCGTGACGCACAGGCTGTCGGCCGCACAACTGTCGACGGCCGCGTAGGCGTAGTCCGCCTCCAGGGCGCGGCGGCGTTCCTCGTCGCCGGCGGCGGTGGCCAGCGCGATCTCGCGCTGCAGGGCGATGCGCTGCCGGGGCGTGGTCGTGACGTCGGCGGTCGGGCAGACGGGCTCGCAGTAGCCGCATTCCACGCAGGCGTCGACGGCGGGGTCGACCGGGGGGACGCTCTTGAGGTCCCGCAGGTGCGCGGCCGGGTCGTCGGTCAGCAGGACGCCCGGGCTGAGGACGTCGTGGGGGTCGCAGAGCCGCTTCAACTCGCGCATGACGTCGTAGAGTTCGTCGCCGTACTGGCGGTGGACGAAGGGGGCCATGGCACGGCCGGTGCCGTGTTCGGCCTTCAGGGTGCCGCCGGCGTCCAGGACGAGGTCGACCATGGCGTCGGTGAAGCGGGCGTAGCGCTCGGTCTCGGCGGGGGTGTCGAAGTCCTGGGTGAGCATGAAGTGCAGGTTGCCGTCGCGGGCGTGGCCGAAGATGACGGCGTCCTGGTAGCCGTACCGGTCGAACAGGCCGATCAGGCCCTCGCAGGTGCCGGTCAGCCGCTCCATGGGCACCGCGATGTCCTCCAGGAGCGCGGTCGTCCCGGCGGGACGTGCGCCGGCGACGGCCGTGTAGAGGCCCTTGCGCAGGTGCCAGAGGCGGCCGCGCACGGCGGCGTCGCGGGTGAGCGCGGAGCCGGTGACCGCGGGCAGCCGGTCCAGGACGGGACGGGCGGCGGCCACCGTGGCGTCCAGCGCTTCGGCGCTGTCCTCGGCGAACTCCACCAGCAGGGCGGCGTGGCGTTCCACCCGCAGCCCGCGCAGTTCCTCGACGGGGTCGGCGGCCTGCTGGGCGACGCGCAGTGAGGCGGCGTCGAGGAGTTCGGCGGTGCGGGCGCCGGCGGCCAGCAGCGCGGGCAGGGCGTCGGTCGCCTCGGCCGGGCCAGGCATGATCAGCAGGCCGGTGGCGGCGTGCGGCAGCAGGGGGACGGTACGGAAGACGGCCTCCGCGACGAAGCCGAGGGTGCCCTCGCTGCCGATCATCAGGTGGGCGAGGATGTCGGCGGGGTCGGTGTGGTCGAGGAACGAGTTGAGCCCGTAGCCCATGGTGTTCTTCATCGCGAACAGCCGCTCGATGGTGGCGCGTGAGGCGGCGGAGCCGCGGACCCGGTCGCGCAGCCGGAGCAGCCCGGCGTGGAGGTCCGGCTCGTGGGCGCGCAGCGCGGCGTCCGCGTCGGGGGCGGCGGTGTCGACGACGGTGCCCGAGGGCAGCACGAACTGCAACGACTCCATGGTGCGGTAGGCGTTGTCCTGGGTGCCGCAGTTCATGCCGCTGGAGTTGTTGGCGACCAGCCCGCCGATGGTGCAGGCGCTCTCGCTGGCCGGGTCGGGGCCGAGGCGGCGTCCGTGGCGGGCGAGCCGGGCGTTGGCCTGGCGCACGGTGAGTCCCGGCTGGAGGCGGATGCGCAGGCCGTCGTCGAGGACTTCGGCGGAGCGCCAGTGCGTGCGGACGTCCACCAGGACGCCGTCGCCGCCGGCCTGTCCCGCCAGGCTCGTGCCGCCGGAGCGCAGCGTCAGCGGCATCCCGGTCCGGTGCGCGCCGGCCATGAGCGCGCCGACCTCGGTGGCGGAGGCGGCGCGCACCACGGCCTGCGGTGTGAAGAGGTACGGGGAGGCGTCGTGGGCGGCCGCGACCCTGCGGGGCACGTCGGTGGAGACCCGGGAGGGGTCGGCGACGCAGTCGGCCGCCCACGCGGCCGGGCCGGGGTCGGCGGTGCGGGACGTGCCGGCGGGGGTGGCGGAGGGGGTGCTCATGGTTCCTCGGGTGACGACGGTACGACGCGGGGGCACGCGGCGGTCAGCGGACGGGGCCGGTGATCCGCAGCAGGCGGGGCGCATGTGCGGCGGGTTCGGGCAGGCGCAGCGGTGCCAGGCCGGGGGTGATGCTCCCCAGGACCGTGGCGCGGCGGGCTCCGGTGCCCGAGGTGAGGGTGCCGGGCAGGCCGTTGACGGTGAGGAAGCCGAGCACGGCGAAGGCGAGGGCCTCCTTGGCGTCGGAGGGCAGGCCCAGCTCGTCGCTGGGACGCAGCGTCACGCCGGGCAGTTCCTCGCCGATCATGCGCATCAGGACGGGGTTGCGGGCACCGCCGCCGGAGACGACGAGGCTGGTGACCCCCTGCGCCCGGCAGGCGTCGGCGACGGTGACGGCGGTGAGCCTGGTCAGGGTGGCGAGGACGTCGTCGGTGCCGGGCGTGGGCACGGCGGCCAGCGCCCGCTGCAGGTAGGGCAGGTGGAAGAGTTCCTTGCCGGTGCTCTTCGGCGCGGGCCTGCGGTAGTAGGGGTCGTCGAGGAGGACCTCGAGCAGGTCGGGGCTGGTGCGCCCGGCGGCCGCGCGGCGGCCGTCCTCGTCGTAGGCGGCGGCGCCGTCGGTGAAGTGGCGTACGGCCGCGTCCAGCAGGGCGTTGGCGGGGCCGGTGTCGAAGGCCAGCGGTTCGGCGCCGGGGGCGACGACGGTGATGTTGGCGATGCCGCCGAGGTTGAGCGCGGCCGGCACCCCGGGCAGCCCGCGCAGCAGGAGGGTGTCGGTCATCCCGACCAGCGGGGCACCCTGGCCGCCCGCTGCCACGTCCCTGCTGCGCAGGTCGGACACCACCGGCAGTCCGGTGGCCTCGGCGATCCAGGCCGGCTGGCCGAGTTGGAGGGTGCCGCGGACGGTGCCGTCCTCGACCCAGTGGTGCATCGTCTGGCCGTGGGAGACGACGAGGTCGGCGGCACCGCCGCACAGCTCGTCGAGGGCGCGTGCCGCGGCGTCCGCGAAGGCCCGGCCGATGCCGGTGTCCAGGGCGCACACGTCCTGGGTGGTCGTCGTCGCGGGCGGCAGTGTCGCGCCGATGAGGTCCCGCAGGTCGTCCTCGTAGGGGACGGACAGGTGGCCGAGCGGCCGCATGTGCAGGGTCTCGCCGTCCAGGGTGAGGTCGGCGGCGGCCGCCTCGATGGCGTCGTACGAGGTGCCCGACATCAGGCCGATCACGCGCATGGCTTCTCCCAACTCTTGTGTGCGGGGCGGTCGTGTGGTGCCCCGGGGTAGAGGCCGCCCGTCGGCGGCCCCCACCCCGGGAGTCCTCATCAGGCGCCGGCGCCCGCCGCGACGCGACCCGGTCCGGAGCCGGACTCCGGTCCGCCGTCGGTCAGCTCGACCTCGTGCACCTCGCGGACCTCGGGGGCCTTGTGGAACAGGCTCATCACACCGCCGATGACCAGGGTGATCACCACGCCGATCGGCACCAGCCACTGGGCGGCGATGGCGGTCGGCACCGTCGCGCCCGCCACGGTGACGTCGATCTTCACCGAGCGCACGATGTAGGTCATCACGCCGACCGTGACCAGGAACGCGACGACCGCGTCGACCTCGTTGGCGCGCCTGACGATCCGGCCGAGCAGGAAGGCGCCGAGCAGCGCGCCGTAGGTGTAGCCCGCGATGGTCAGTCCGGTGATGTACACGTTGCCGGTGCTGGTGCTGAAGGCGCACGCGAAGACCGCCATGAGCACGGCCCACACCAGCGTCATCACCCGGGCGAGCTTGAGCAGCGACTCCTCCGAGGGGGTGCTGCGGAAGAAGCTGTGGATGATGTCGGCGACGGTCGAGTTGGACATGGAGTTCAGCGCGGAGGACAGGGAGCCCATCGCGGCGCCGAGGATGCCGGCCACGAGCAGGCCGGAGATCACCACGGGCAGCCCGTGCAGGATGAAGTTCGGGTAGAGGTTGTCGGAGCTGTGCAGGCCCAGGTCGGCGAAGCTCTTGCCCTTGTTGTACGACCACAGCAGGGCGCCGACGAGCGAGAAGGCGGCGAACTGGAGGGTGACGAAGACGCCGGAGGCGATCATGGCCTTCTGGCCGTCGCGCAGGGAGCGGGTGGCCAGGACGCGCTGGACGATCAGCTGGTCGGAACCGTGGCTGGCCATCGCGAAGATGGCGCCGCCGATGATCGCGGTCGGCAGGGCGAACGGGCTGGTGAGGATGTGCGCGAGGTCGAAGTTGGTGTCGAACAGCTTGAAGTGGCCCGAGTGCAGGGCGTCGGAGAAGCCGCTGGTGCCGACGTGGCCGGAGAGCACGGCGATGGCGAGGATGGCGCCGCCGAGGTAGAGGCCCATCTGGATGGCGTCGGTCCAGATGACCGCCTTGATGCCGCCGAGGTAGGTGTAGACGACGGTGATCAGCGTGAGGACGATGATGATCACGCGGTAGCTCGCGTTCACGCCGAACTCGTCGAGCAGCAGCTTGATCGGGATCGCGGAGGCGAACAGGCGGACGCCCTCGGCGAGGAGGCGGGTGAAGACGAACGTCACCGAGGCGAGCCCTTGCAGCTTCAACCCGAATCTGTTGCCCAGGTACTGGTAGGCGCTGACGAACCCGCCGCGCTTGTACAGGGGGATCAGCACGGTGGCGACGACCACGCGGCCGATGACGTAGCCGAGGGCGAGTTCGACGTTGCCGAAGCCCTGCCCGCTGTAGGCACCGCCGGGCACGCTGATGACGGTCAGCACGCTGGTCTCGGTGGCCACCACGGAGAAGGAGACGGTCCACCAGGGCATGTGCCCTTCGCCGACGAAGTAGTCCTTCGCCGTCTTCTGCCGTCCGGCCAGTCGCAGTCCGATCCAGGCGATCGCGACCAGGTAGACGACGATCACGACGAGGTCGAGTTGACGCACGCTCGCTCCTAAGCAACAGCCGGCGGGATCACCGGCGCGGTGGGGACAGTGGGTGACGTCGCCCGGCGGACTCGGACGACGTGGGGTTCGTGCGGCACGGTGGCGTCCCGTGCCAGCAGGCGCGCGCCGTCCAGCGGGTCCCCGAGCGGGGGCCGCGGGTCCAGCGGTCGCGGGGAGGCCTCGAGCGCCGTACGCAGCGGCGCCATGAGCGGTTCACCGAGGCCGGTCAGCCCGCCGGTGACGGTGACGGGCAGGACCTCGCCGCCGATCCGGGCGGCGGCGGCGAGGACGGCCTCGCCGAGTGCGGTGGCGGCGTCCCGGACGATCTCCCCGGCGACGGGGTCGCCGGCGGCGGCCGCCGCGGCCACGTCCGGGGCGAAGGAGGCCGCGGTGCGGGCGGGGTTGCCGCCGCCGGCGAGGGCCGCGGGCAGGGTGTCCGGGTCGCCGAAGCGCCGGGTGGCGGCGGCCAGCAGGGCGGTGGCCTGGCCGCGGCCGTCGTGGGCGCGCAGTGCGGCCCGCAGGCCGGTCACCCCGATCCACGCGCCGCTGCCCTCGTCGCCGAGCCAGGGGCCCCAGCCGTCGACGCGGGCGTACGAGCCGTCCTCGCCGATGCCGATGGCGACCGAGCCGGTGCCGATGGCCAGTACCACGCCCGTACGGCCGCCGAGGGCGCCCGCGTGGGCGGTGACGGCGTCGCTGGTGACGGCGACCTCGTCGGCGGGCAGGTCCCGCAGCAGCAGTCCTGCCAGGGTGCGGGCGGCCTCGGGGGCCGCGGCCGCTCCGGCGGCGCCGACGCAGACGGCGGCGAGCCGGCCGGGGGCGTGCCCCTCGATCAGCGGCAGGACGGCGGCGCGCACCGCGGCACGCGCGGCCTCGACACCGCCCTCGGCAGCGAGCCCGGGTGCCCCCGGGACCTCGTGGACGGGGCCGGCGGTGCCGTCCGTGCCGACGAGCACGGCACGGCAGCCCGTCTTCCCCAGGTCCACAGCCACTGCTGCTGTCATGCGGCACGCCCTCGTGTCGTACGGGATCCGGCACCTCGGGTGGTCACGGTCGGCGGTGACCGGCGCGGATCGCGGTGCAGCGAGTATCGGAAGGCAGACGTCCGTATGTCAATAAGTAACTTCACGAAATGCATCACGTAAATTTTTGACGCCGCCGACGGACGTGGTTACGCTGACGCCACCCACTCAGGAGGGAACCCATCCATGGCCTCCCAGGACCCGACCCCCGCCTCCGCGCCGCCGGCACAGGAGACCGCCGCCGGCGGCGACATCCTGGCCCGGGTCCGCGCGGCCATGCCTGGCCTGGCGCCCTCCGAGCGGCGGGTGGCGGAGGCCGTCCTGGCCGATCCGGCCCAGGCGTCGGAGCTGTCCATCAGCGCCCTCGCCGAGCGGGCCAGCACCTCGGTCGCCACCGTGATGCGCTTCTGCCGGACGATGAAGCTGGGCAACTACCCGCAGCTGCGGCTCGCACTGGCCGCGGCCGCCGCCCGCGAGCACGCCCTCGGCGGCGAGCGCCCGACCCCGGGCACCGACATCAGCGCCACCGACACCCTCGAACAGATCGTCCACAAGATCGTCTACAACGAGGTCCGCGCCCTGGAGGACTCCGGGGCCGCGCTGGACGTCGAGGCGCTCGGCCGGGCCGTCGACGCCGTCGCGGGCGCCCGGCGCGTGGACATCTTCGGCATCGGCGCCAGCGCCTTCGTCGGCCAGGACCTGCACCAGAAGCTGCACCGCATCGGGCACATGGCGTTCATCTGGACGGACCGCCACGCGGCCCTGACCGCCACCGCCCTCCTCGGCCCCGGCGACGTGGCCCTGGCGATCTCCCACTCCGGGGAGACCGAGGACACCGTCGAGCCCCTGCAGGCCGCCGCGGAACGCGGCGCCACCACCATCGCCCTGACCAACGTCCCGGGCTCCACGCTGGCCGACAGCGCCGACCTGGTGCTCGCCACCTGCGCCCGCGAGACCCCCTTCCGCTCCGGCGCCACCGTCAGCCGGATCGCCCAGCTCGCCGTGATCGACTGCCTGTTCGTCGGCGTCGCCCAGCGCTCCTACGACGCCACGACCGCGGCGCTGCAGAAGACCTACGGGGCCGTGCAACGCCGCAGGCGCCCGCAGCCCCAGCGCCGCACACCGGCCGAAGACTGACCGCCGGCCCCGCACCACACCCCCGCACCACCAGCACCACCGAAAGGACGACCGCGCCGTGGACCTCAGCACACTCGGCACCGAGACCCGCAACGAGCGGACCGCCGAACTGGACCGCATGCCGGTCTCCGAGCTCCTGACCGTGATGAACGCCGAGGACCAGACCGTCGCCCTCGCCGTCCGCGAGGCCCTCCCCGAGATCGGCACCGCCGTCGAGGCGATCACCGAGTCCCTGCGCCGCGGCGGCCGGCTGGTCTACCTCGGCGCCGGCACCAGCGGGCGCATCGGCCTGCTCGACGCCGTCGAGTGCCCGCCGACCTTCGGCACCGCGCCCGAGCAGGTCGTGGGCCTGCTCTCCGGTGGCCCCGGCGCCTTCATCGTCGCGGTCGAGGGCGCCGAGGACGAGCCCGCCCGGGCCGTCGCCGACCTCGACGAGATCGGCATCGACGAGCGGGACACCGTCGTCGGCCTCGCCGCGAGCGGCCGTACCCCGTACGTCATCGGCGGCCTCCAGCACGCCGCGAAGCGCGGTGCCGTGACCGTCTCGGTGGCCTGCAACAGCGACGCGCTCGTCAGCCGCTACGCCGACATCCCGATCGAGGTGCCCACCGGCCCGGAGATCCTCACCGGCTCCACCCGGCTCAAGGGCGGCACCGCCGAGAAGATGGTCTGCAACATGCTCTCCACCGCGTCGATGGTCCGCCTCGGCAAGGTCTACGGGAACCTCATGGTGGACGTGCGGGCCACCAACAAGAAGCTCGTCGACCGGGCACGGCGCATGGTCGTCCAGGCCACCGGCGCCGACCCCGACACCGCGGCCGAGGCCCTGGACGCCGCGGGCGGCCACGCCAAGACCGCCATCGTCATGCTGCTCACCGGCAGCACCGCGGAGGACGCCGCCCGGCGCATCGAGCAGGCCCACGGCGACACCCGCACCGCCGCCGGCCAGGCCTGATCCCGGCCGCCACGGGCGGCGGCCGGGCACGACGGTCCGGTCACGACGGTCAAGCACGGTCCACGCCACGGGCGCCCCGTCCGCACCCCCGGTCACCGAGTCCGCCGTGTAGGGCTCGGCGATCGGGGGAATCTGCCGCACTACGCGGCAGTTTCCCCCTGGGGAGGCGAGCCGCCCCCACACACGGCCATGGACGAGACGATCCCGACATGCACGCAGCGGAACCGGGGGACGCACACGGAGGACCGGCGGCGCACCAGGGCGCGGTCATCTCCGTCGACCCGGCGGGCCGTGTCGACGGATGGAGCGCCGGAGCCGAGAGCATCCTCGGCTACCGCCGCGACGAGGTGATCGGCCGGCCCGCGCTGGACCTCGTCGACAGCGACGCGCGCCGGACCCTGGCGGCGGGCCTGGCCGCCCGCCGCTGGGCGGACCGGACGGTGCTCCGGGACAAGGCCGGGCGACGGGTCGAGGCGGACATCATGATCCGGCCGGCGTCCGCGGACGGCCGTTCCACCGTGTGGTTCGTCAGCGGGCCGCCCGGCCCCGCGGCGGGCGAGGACGGCAACGACGAGGCCGACCGCACCGTCGCCATGCTGGAGCGCGCCTGGTCCCAGTCGTCCGCGGCGATCGTCGTGTGGTCCCCCGGCCTGCGCCTGCTGTGGGCCAACGAGCGCACGGTCCGGCTGTTCAACGCCGAGGTCGACGCCATGCGCGGGCGCCGGCTCACCGAGATCCTCACCCCCGACAGCCAGCACTTCGCCGTCGAGGAGGCGCTGCGCCGCGCCCGTGACACCGGCACCACGCAGTACGTCGTCACCCACGAGCAGGTGCCCGCGGAGAAGCGGCCCCGCCAATGGGCCATCCACGTGGACCCCCTCCAGGACGAGAGCGGCACGGTGGTGGCGCTGTGCTCCATGGCGCGGGACAACTCCGCGGAGTACTGGGCCCGCCGGCGGCTGATCCTGCTCAACGACGCCCGCCGGAGCATCGGGCTCTCCCTCGACGTCGGCAGCACAGCTCATGAGCTCACCGACCTCGCGGTGCCCGACCTCGCCGACGTCGCCATGGTGCACCTGCTGCCCCAGGCACTCGGGGGCGGCACGACCTCCCGCGACCCGGTGGAGGTCCGGCTCGCGGCCGCGAGCGGCCGTGAGTGGCCACTCCCCCGGCTGGACCGCCTCCCCTGCGACGGGCCCGGCGACACCCCCGGCTGGCACGTCGTGGACCGGCGGTCGCTGCCCGGCCGCGCCCTGTCCGAGCGCCGGGCCGTACGGGTCGACCTGCCGCACGAGGCCGCGATCTGGGCCGAGCTGGAGGGCGGCTTCGACCGGAACGCGCGCGGCGGAGCCATCTGCGCCCCGCTGACCGCCCGGGGCAGCACCCTCGGCGTGGTGACGTTCCTGCGCCGCGGGCCCGGGTTCGACGCCGACGACCTGCTGCTCGCCGAGGAACTCGCCGCCACGACGGCCATGTCCATCGACAACGCCCGCAACTTCCAGCGCGAGCACAGTACGGCCCTGACGCTGCAGCAGAGCCTGCTGCCCCGGGAGCCGCCCGTCCAGAACGCGGTCGACGCCGCCTACGGCTACCGTCCCGCCGACCTCGCGGCGGGGGTGGGCGGCGACTGGTTCGACGTGATCCCGCTGTCCGGCGCCCGCGTCGCCCTGGTCATGGGCGACGTCGTGGGACACGGCGTGCGGGCGGCCGCGACGATGGGCCGCCTGCGCTCGGTCGTCCGTACCCTCGCCGACGTCGACCTCCCCCCTGAGGAGCTGCTCACCGGCCTCGACGACATCGTGAACCGGCTGGACCAGGAGAGAGCGGCCGACGCCCCCGACCCGGAGGTCGGGGCCTCGGTCCTCTACGCGGTGTACGACCCCGTCTCGCGCCGGTGCCGGATGGCCCGGGCCGCCCACGTGGAACCCCTGCTGGTGCTGGCGGACGGCACCAGCCACCGGGTGGAACTCCCCGAGGGACCGCCGCTGGGGCTGGGCGGGCTCCCCTTCGAGTCGGTCGAGATCACCCTGCCCGAGGACTGCATGCTCGTCCTGTTCACCGACGGACTGGTCAAGTCACGGCAGCGGGACATCGACGAGGGGATCGCCAGGCTCCAGGCGTCCCTGGCCGCGGCGACGTCCTCGATCACCGCGGTCTGCCAGGACATCATGGACACCCTGCTCCCCGAGGGCGGCAGTGACGACGCCGCGCTCCTCGTCGCACGTCCGCGCGCACTGGACGCCGCCGACGTCGCGCACTGGGACGTGCCGGCCGAGCCCGCCGCCGTCGCGAGGGTGCGCGACGAGGTGAACGCGAAACTCGCCGACTGGGGACTGGAGGACCGGGCCTTCGCCACCGAACTCATCGTCAGCGAACTGGTCACCAACGCCCTGCGGCACGGCCGCGCCCCCATCCGCCTGCGGCTGGTCAAGGACCGCTCCCTCATCTGCGAGGTCACCGACGGCAGCAACGCGGCCCCCCACCTGCGCCGGGCACGCACCTTCGACGAGGGCGGGCGCGGCCTCTTCCTGGTGGCGCAGCTGTCCACCCGCTGGGGCAGCCGGCCCACCGCACGGGGGAAGATCATCTGGTCGGAGCAGCAGCTGGACCAGGCCGGCTGAGCCGGGCCGCGGCGGCGCACCGCCGATAGAGTGAAGATCGCGGGGGTACGGCGGCACCGGGAAGGCGGCGACGGCCATGGCCGGACGGTTCGGCTACCGGCGGATCTACGAGGACGCCTCGCCGCAGGAGGGCAAGCGCGTGCTCGTCGACCGGCTGTGGCCCCGGGGTGTCAGCAAGGAACGGGCCCACCTGGACGCCTGGCTCCGCGACGTGGCGCCGTCGGCGGACCTGCGCCGCTGGTACCACCACGACACCGAGCGCTTCCCCGAGTTCCGCGACCGGTACCTCGCCGAGCTGGAGGACGCCGATCACCGGCCGGCCGTCGAGCACCTGCGCGACCTCGCCGGTGACGGCAAGGTCACCTTGCTCACCGCCACCAAGGACGCCGACCACAGTGAGGCCGCGGTGCTCGCCGGCTGGCTGGACTCCGAGGGGTCCTCGGGATCCTCGCGGCGCTAGGCGGTCACCTCCGGGTCCTGCAGAGCGCCCCGGATCGCCCCCGGCACCACATGCGCCGACGGATCGCCCCGGCGGTGCGGATCGTCCACCGGCGCCGGGAGCGCGCGCTAGCGTGGTGGCATGCGCCACGTAGTGACCGAGGCCGACACCGCGACGACGGTGGGCAGCGGAGACGTACCCGTACTGTCCACGCCGCAGTTGATCGCCTGGATGGAGGCGGAGACGGTGCACGCGGCGGTGCCCTTCACCGCGGCGGGCCAGACGACGGTGGGGACGGCGCTGCGCGTCGAGCACGTCCGCGCCACGCCGGTCGGCGGCAAGGTCGACGTCTCCGCGGACCCTCCCCCCTCCCCCACCGGCGGCCGCCTCACCTTCCGCGTACGGGCCGTGGACGACGCGGGCCGGCTCGTCGCGACGGGGGAGATCGACCGTGCCGTCGTCGACCGGGAACGTTTTCTGGCTGCCGCGCTCAGCGCGGGAGACGGTCCAGGAACTCCTGAGCGGTGATCGCCGAGCCGCCCTCGAACGACACCACGGGAACGACCTCGTCGTCGTACTGGACGACGGGCGTCCCCACGACGCCGAAGGACCGGAAGCCGCCGACCGCGTCCCCGGCCCAGCTCAGGTAGGTGCCGTCCGTGACCTTGCGGTCGAAGTCGGCGGACCTCAGGGCCTCGACCCGGCTGGCCAGCGAGAGCAGCACCGGCGTCTCGGCGTAGCGGTCGTTCACGGGCGGGAACGGCTGCTCGGCGAGGAGCACCGCCAGGTAGTCCATGAACTGCCGCTGCCCCGTGTCGCTCGCCGCGGCGAGGGCGCTCAGCCCGCGCTGTGAGCCGATGCCGCCCACGGTGTCGTCGATCTCCGCCGCGAAGTGGAACTTCAGGACCGTGCCGCCCTCGTCGGCGGTCCTCCGCATGGTGCCGAGCAGGTTCTCCGCCATGGTGTGGCTGGGGCGGTCCCGCAGTTCGAGGAACACCTGGAGGTCGTGGGCGCTGTCCGGGTCGCCGTAGTACATGGTGGTGCCGCCGGCGCCCGTCGTGTTCGCCGGGATCATACTTCGAGCGTCCCACACCCGGCCGGACGGCACGACCTGGTCACGGCCCCGGCACGGACGGCCGCCCGTGGGTGCGGAGCCGGCGGGGTCAGTGCTTGAAGACGTCCTTGGTGCTCTCCTTCGCGCCCCGCATCTTCCCGCGCGTCTCCAGAGCGGCGCCCTTCGCGGCGAGCTTCTCCTTGTGCATCGCGTGGGCCGCCTTCCGCACGGTCTTCCCGACGACCTGCTCCATCTTCGCCTTCGTCTTCTCTGCGGCGCTCATCCCGGCACCTCCACGACCTCTCACCGGCCGCGTGCCCGTGGGACGGTGGTCGAAACCACCTGCGCGGCGCGGACGCGGCTGCTGAGCCGGTTCCCCGGGGCTGCCCGTGCGGGGCGCGCGGCCCCCCCGGGTCAGAGCAGCGAAGCGGTCACCTCGGCGAGACGCCGGCGGTACTCCGGGTCGTACGCCTCGGCGGCCGCCCGGGCCTCCTTCTCCCCTTCGAAGTACCGGCCGGTGACCGCTGCCAGCTCGGGCGCGTCGACCAGGCGCCGGGTGGCCGCGACGCCCTGCTCCAGGGTGTCGACGACGTCCATGCCCGACCGCCGGGACATGGTGGTGGGCATGAAGCTCGCCGGGTGCACGCTGTTGACGGTGACGCCGGTGCCGGCGAGTTCCCCGGCGAGGTCGAGGCTGTGGCAGATGAGCGCCAGCTTGGAGCGGCAGTAGGCGGCGACGTCGGTGTACTCGCGGGTGAGTTCGGGGTCGTCGAGGTCGAGCGGCTGCTGGCCTATGGAGGCGACGTTCACGATGCGGGCGGGCGCCGCGCGGCGGAGCAGCGGCAGGAGTTCCCGGGTCAGCACGAGCGGTGCCAGGTAGTTGACGGCGAGGCGCAGTTCGTGCCCGTCGGCTGAGGTCTGCCGCCGGGTGCCCTCCGCGTGGAAGCCGACGCCGGCGTTGTTGACGAGCACGTCCAGCCGGTCGTGCCGGGCGGCGACGGCGGCGGCCAGGCGCCGGACCTCGGCGAGCGAGGAGAGGTCGGCCCGGTGCGGTTCGCCCCCGGTGGCCGCGGCGACCTCGGCGAGCCGCTCGGGGTCGCGGCCGTGCAGCAGCAGGGTGTGCCCGCCGTCCGCGGCAAGGTCCTCCGCCAGGGCTCGGCCGAGCCCGTCGGAGGCGCCGGTGATGAGGATCGTGGCCATGTCGTTCACCTTTCTGGCCTGGTGACCGCCGGTCGGCCGGCGGTGGAACGTGCCCGACCCTAGGTCGCCTGTCCATCGGATGGCCAATAGGATCGTCGACATGGTTCATCAGAATCCCGATGGCAGTGCGGCCGTCCCCGGCGGCCCCCTGGACCTGGGGCTGCTGCGCACGTTCCTTGCGGTCCACCGGGCCCGGTCGCTCACCACGGCCGCCCGGATGCTGGGCGTCTCGCAGCCGACGGTGACCGCGCAGGTGCGCGCCCTGGAGCAGCAGCTCGGCCGGCAGCTCTTCGAGCGGCTTCCGCGCGGTGTCGCCGCCACCTCCGTGGCCGACGAACTGGCCGGGCAGATCGCCGGGCCGCTGGACGCGCTGGCCGAGGTCGCCGGCCGCGGCCGGCCGGGACCGGAGACGCCCCAGGAACCGGTGCACCTGGCGGGCCCGGCGGAGATGGTGTCGGTGCGGGCGCTCCCCGTCCTCGCGCCGCTGGCGGCGCGCGGCGTCCTGCTGCGCGTTACGACCGGCCTGGCCGAGGAACTGCTCGAGGGCCTGCACGCCGGCCGCTTCGACCTCGTCCTGTCGGCGGTGCGGCCGCGCGGCCGGTCGCTGGCCGCGGTGCCGCTGATGGACGAGGAGTTCGTGCTGGTGACATCGCCGGAGTGGGCGGCCGGGCTCGGGCGGCTCACCTGCGACGACCCCGGCCCGCTGCACGGGGTCCCGCTGGTGGCGTACGCCGAGGACCTGCCGATCCTGCGCCGGTACTGGCGCCACGTCTTCCGTACCCGGCTGAGCGCCCGGCCCGCCGTCGTCGTCCCGGACCTGCGCGGCGTGCTCGCCGCCGTCGTCGCCGGCGCGGGCGCGACGGTGCTCCCCCGCTACCTGTGCGAGGCGGAGCTGGCGTCCGGCGCGCTGGTGGAGTTGCTGACGCCGCAGGATCCGCCGATCAACACCGGCTTCCTGGTCGCGCGGGCCGGCGCCCCCGCGCGCGCGCCGGTCACCGCCGTACGCGAACGGCTCCTGGCGGCGGCCCGCGACTGGTGAGGCCCGATGTCAGGTGCGTTGCAGCCGGTTTGACGTAATGTCGTCCACGACCACCACACGTCCGACCGCGGGGTCGAAACCCAGCACCGGGTGCCCGTGGTCCCCCTCGGCGGACATGAGCACCGCCTTGCCGAGCCGACGGCCGACGGCCCTGAGGAAGGCGCACAGGACGTCCACGCCCCTCTGCCCACGCAACTCGCGCAGGTCCACGTCGAAGTCGACCTCCTCGGCCGAGTACATCCGGAACACCGCGGTCACACCCGGGACCGGCGAGACTACAACGTCGGTGTCCCTGCACCATTCTGACGCTCCGACAGATCCGCAGCCCGTGGCAGCGGCCCGGGGACTCCGTCCTGTTCGTACGTCCACGCCCAGCCGCGAGAGCGGACGAGGTCGAACACCGCCTGCCAGTCGCCGGCCGTGGTGCCGGGCACGCACACGTCCGGAAGGGACCCCATCAGCTCGGGGTCGAAGAAGTCGCGGACGTCGTCCCACAGCAGATCCGGCACCGGACCATGCTGCCCGCCCGGGCGTCCCGGCCGCACCGGTGTTTCCCGTGTGCCCGAACCCCCGGTCATAGCGGGTCTTGTCGCCACTCGACGGCACTCGACGGCGTTCGGGGGGATCTGCGATGACACAACTGTGCCATGGCACAAGAGCGACGCCACGTAGCCCTTGAGCGGGGACATGACCGCCTCGATGATCAATGGCCGTCCACTCTTCACATGGCTTGAGGAGTTTCCTTGCCCACGGTTCACATCCCCCGGCCCAGGTCCGGGGCGATCGCGCTCGGCGTGGTCGCCGCCCTGGCACTCGGGGTCATACCGGCCACGGCCGCCGTATCCGCGGACCACGCCGGTCGCGGGCCCGCCGCCGGCGCCGCACAACGGCCACCCGGCAACGGCGGAACGCACACCGTCACCCTCATCACCGGCGACAAGGTGACCATCGGCACCGCCGCCGACGGCACCGTCATCCGGTCCTTCCAGGGCGCCGGCGGCGCGACCACCGGGTTCCACCGGGCGGTCGTCGACGGGGCGACGTACGTCTACCCCGACGCCGTCCTGCCCTACGTCAGCGCCGGGAAGCTGGACGAGCAGCTGTTCAACGTGACGCGGCTGATCGCCGACGGTTACGACGACGCGCACTCGTCCCGGCTGCCGCTCATCGTGAGCTACACCGACGCCGCCGCCAAGTCCCGCACCCGGCCGAAGATGGCGGGTTCGACCGACGTCCGCCGGCTGGACAGCATCCAGGGCGCGTCACTCGCCCAGAACCGCGCGCAGGCGCCGGCGTTCTGGTCGGCGCTGACCGGCGGTGCCGGTGCGGCGGAGGCCCGTTCGGCGAAGCCGGGCTTCGCGGGCGGTGTCGCCAAGGTCTGGCTCGACGGCAAGGTGCAGGCCGACCTGGCCGACTCGACCACCCAGATCGGCGCGGACAAGGTCTGGGCGGAGGGCAACACCGGCGAGGGCGTCAAGGTCGCGGTGCTCGACACCGGGGTCGACGCCGAACACCCCGACCTCGTCGACCGGATCGCCGACAGCGCCAGCTTCATCCCCGACGAGCCGGACACCCTGGACTACCAGGGTCACGGCACCCACGTCGCCTCGACGATCGCGGGCACCGGCAGCGCCTCCGACGGGAAGGAGCGGGGCGTCGCCCCCGGCGTCCGCCTGGACATCGGCAAGGTGCTCAACAGCGAGGGCAGCGGCCAGGAGTCCTGGATCATCGCGGGCATGGAATGGGCCGCCCGCGACCAGCAGGCCAGGATCATCAGCATGAGCCTCGGCGGTTCCGGTGACCACACCGACCCCATGAGCCAGGCGGTCGACCGGCTCAGCCGCGAGACCGGCGCGCTGTTCGTCATCGCGGCGGGCAACAGCGGACCGCACACCATCGGCAGCCCCGGTGCCGCGGACTCCGCGCTGACCGTCGGCGCCGTGGACTCCGCGGACCACCTCGCCGACTTCTCCAGCACCGGCCCGCGTGACGGCGACGCCGGCCTGAAGCCGGAGATCACCGCGCCCGGTGTCGACATCCTGGCGGCCCGCTCCCACTACAAGCGGGGCTCGGGCTACTACACCACGATGAGCGGCACCTCGATGGCGACCCCGCACGTGGCCGGCGCCGCCGCGCTGCTGGCCGCCGCCCACCCGGACTGGACCGGCCCGCAGTTGAAGGAGGCGCTGGTCAGCAGCTCCAAGGCCACCCCGGCGTACTCCCCGTACGAGGCGGGTGCCGGCCGCCTGGACGCACCGGCCGCCGTCCACACCTCGGTCTTCGCGACCGTCAGCGCCTTCTCCGGCTTCCACGCCTGGCCCCAGACGCCGGGCGAGACGGACGTCCAGAAGGTCACCTACACCAACACCGGCGACGCACCGGTCGCCCTGAACCTGGCGATCGACTCGAAGGCCCCGGCCGGGCTGTTCACGCTCTCCGAGGACAAGGTCACCGTCCCGGCGCACGGTACGGCCTCGGTCTCCCTGAGCGCCGAGCTGGACCGGCTGCCGCTCGACCAGTCGCTCAGCGGCATGGTCACCGGCACGGACGGCACCGGAACGGTGCGCGCCAAGACCCTGATCGGCGCCGCCAAGGAGGGCCGCCGGCAGAGCCTGACCGTCACCGCCAAGGACCGGTCGGGCAAGCCGCTGGCCGGCCGGGTCATGCTCACCGCCGAGGGCCTCTTCACGACGATCGACCTCGACGAGTCGGGCACCGGCACCGCGCGGCTGCCCGTCGGCACCTACAGCGGCTGGCTCACCGCGGACGTCCGGGGCGCGGGCGGCCCGCACTCGCTCGGCATGGCGCTCCTCGCCTTCAACGACGTGCAGTTGGACCAGGACCGCACCGTCACCCTCGACGGCCGCAAGATGCGCCAGATCCTGGCGCGCGCCCCGCAGCAGACCACCGCCGTCGCACCGCGCCTGGACGTCCACCGGTCCTTCGGCGACAGCCTGGTCGAGTCGTCCATGCTGCCCAACGCGACCTACGACAGCATCTGGGCGCTCCCGACCGGCAAGAAGGTCACCGACGGCGAGTTCGAGTTCGGTGCCCGCTTCCGCCTGGAGCAGCCGGCGCTGACCCTCGGGACGGCCACCAAGACCTACGCCGACCCGCTGGTCAAGCGCGGAGGCAAGCCGCTGCCCGCCGGCACCCGGACGCTCACCGCGGTCTACGCCGGTGAGGGCACCACCGCCGAGCTTGCCCGTACGCACGTACGCGGAAAGGCCGTCGTGGTGCGGGGCGATGACCCGTCCTCGATCCGGGCCGAGGCCGCCGCGGCGGCGGGCGCGCAGGTGCTCGTCGTCGTCAACGACGGCATCGGCCGGCTCCAGCCGTGGGACGAGTCCCCGTGGAGCCCGGAGAGCCCGGCGCCGCTGACGGTGGCGACCCTCGACGCCGACCAGGGTGCCGACCTGATCGGCGCGCTCGGCCGCGGACCGGTCAAGCTGAAGGTCACCTCGAACCCCACCACCGACTACCTCTACGACGTGGTGCACCACTGGTCCGGCGCCGTCCCGGCGGACCCGACCTGGCGCGTCAGCCGGCATGACCTCGGAAAGGTGGACGTCTCCTTCCGCAACCACCGCCAGGGCAAGGCGATGGAGTTCCGCCCCGACGTCTGGCGCGGCTGGGTGGTCGGCAACCAGCTCACCACCCCCGCCCAGGGCGACCGGACCGACTGGGTCACCGCCGACGCCAGTTGGCTGGACGACGCGTTCATCGCGGGCGAGACGGGCCAGCACGCGATGGACGTGCTGCGCTACCCGGCCGGGAAGACCGGCGAGGTCTCCTGGTTCGGGCCGATCCAGCGCCCCCGGATGGGCCCGATCGGCTACCAGCCGGTGCGCTACCTCGACGGCGTCTACATCCCCGCACCCGGCTGGGGCGACTCCGGCTCCGGCCACGTCGGCGAGGCCTACGGCAACTACGACGTCAAGGACTGGATGTCGCTCTACCAGGGCGACCGGCAGCTCAACTGGGGCAACGCCGAGTACCTACCGATCACCGGACTCGCCCCCGAGCGGCTGCCCTACCGGCTGGTCGTCGACAACGACCGCGCGGCCTGGACCCACCCGTACTCGACGCACACCCTGACCGAGTGGAACTTCACCTCGGCGGCCACCGGCCCCGAGGCGGCGGTGTCGCTGCCGCTGATCCAGCTCGACTACGGGGTGGACACCGACAAGGCCGGCCGCGCCGACCGGCACGCCGAGCTGACGGTGGCCGCCTCGCACCTGCCCGGCACGACCGCCGCCATCGGGAAGCCCTCGCTCGAGGTCTCCTACGACGACGGGAAGACCTGGCAGCGGGCCGGCCTGGACCGCAGCGGTGACGGCTGGCGCACGGGCCTGCGCGCCCCGAAGTCCGCGGGCTTCGCCACGCTCCGGGTCACCGCCCGGGACGCGGAGGGCAACACCGTCTCGCAGACCATCACCCGGGCGTTCGGCCTGCGCTGACACCCCGGCGAACCACCCGGTGGGCGGGACCGCGTACAGCGGCCCCGCCCACCGGCGTTCCCGGGCCGTTCCGCCGCGCGCCACGCCGTGCGGGGGCACCGCTCGCCCGCGGTCAGCGCTCGGGCGGCGCCGCGGGTGCCAGCCGTGCCGGTGGTGGCAGCGGTGCGTGCCGGGGACGGGCCTCGAACGCCTGGATGACCAGCCCCGCGAAGCGCCGGGAGGCCGTGACCTGGGTGGCGGCCGACGCGGCGTGGATCCCCTTGTTGGCCATGAGGACGAGGATCAGGTCGTCCAGGACGAAGTCGGAGCGCAGGCGTCCGGCGTCCTTGGCGCGCCGGGCCAGTCCCGCGACGGCCTTCACCGTGTACTCCCGGCCCGCGAGGTCCGGCGCCCCGGGGAAGGCCGACAGGAAGGCCTCGGTGAAGCCCCGGTCGCGTGCGTGCAGCTCGCAGATCCTCTCGATCACCCGGCACAGGCCGCGCCACGGGTCGGGGTCCGCGCACCCCTCGTCGACGATGGCGCGGCATGCCCGCAGTTGGTCCGCGAAGGCCTCGGCGATCAGCGCCTGTTTGGTGGGGAAGCGGCGGTACAGCGTGGCGGGCCCCACCCCCGCGCGCCGGGCGATCTCCCGCATCGGCACGTCCAGGCCGTCCGCCGAGAACAGCGCGCGGGCCGCTTCGAGGACGCGTTCGCGGTTGTCCGCGGCGTCGGAACGCAACTTCTGGGGCAATCGACCGGGCACGCTCTCACTTTACCCAAGCGGACGGGGGCGTCCGGTTACCGTCCACGACGTCAGAGCCCGCCACGAGCGCCCCGGTCCCACCGGCGGCGGTCGCCGGCGGGGTACGGAACGGGACCGCGCGGAGCGGTCCGGGAACGGGAACGCGGAGACGACGATGAAGGCAGTGGTGATCAAGGAGTTCGGCGGTCCCGAGGGACTGGCCGTCGTCGACCTGCCGGCACCCGTGCCTGCTGCCGGGCAGGTGCTCATCGCCACCGAGGCGGTGGGCGTCGGCGGTGTCGACACGGTGATCCGGAGCGGGGCCCTGGCCGCGTACGGCTTCACGGAGGGCTTCGTACCCGGCAGTGAGGTGGCGGGCACCGTCACCGCGGTCGGCGACGGGGTCGACGCCTCGTGGACCGGGCGGCGGGTGTGGGCTTTCACCGGCACCGGCGGAGGCTACGTCGAACAGGCCGTCGTGCCGGTCGAGCAGGTGCTTCCCCTGCCCGGGGACCTGCCCGCCGTCGACGCGGTGACGCTCGGCAGTGCCGGCGCGGTGGCGCACTTCGGGCTTCGCCACGCCCGTTTCGCCGCCGGGGAGACGGTGCTGGTGCGGGGCGCGACGGGCAGCATCGGGATCATGACGGTGCAGCTCGCGGCCCGCGGCGGTGCCTCCGCGGTGGCGGTGACGACATCGTCGGCCGCGCGTGGCGAGCGGCTGCGGCGTCTGGGCGCGACGCACGTGCTGGACCGCTCCGGCGCCGGCGGTCAGGACGCCCCGGCGGGCTACGACGTCATCGTCGACGTCGTGGCCGGGGAGGGCATGCCGTCGTTCCTCGACCGGCTCGTCCCGAACGGCCGCATGGTGGTCGTGGGCGCTGTCGCGGGCCAGCCGCCCGCGGACTTCGGCGCGACGATCATGGCGGCGTTCCAGAAGTCGTTGTCGTTCGCCACCTTCAGCACGGCCACCGTCGCCCCGGCCGGCCTGCGGGCCGTGCGCGGCGAGCAGTTCGCCGCGGCCGCGCGCGGCGGGATCGAGACGGTGGTGCACGAGGTGCTGCCGCTGGACGCCGCCGTGCTCGCGCACCGGAAGATGGACGCGGGCGAGGTCTTCGGCAGGATCGTCCTGGCACCGTAGCCGGGGGCGCCGTAGCCGGGGGCGCCGGCGCCGCAACGGCCACTGCCGCCCGCCGTCACGCCTCGGCCCGGCAGCGCTGCGCATCCAGGCGGTCAGCGCTGCGCGGGCGGCGTGCCGGCGCCGTACGCGGCGACGGCGTCGAAGAAGCGGAGCGCCTGGCCGACGAAGGCCTCCCGGGTGAACTCCAGATCGCCGTCGACCCAGTTGAGCAGGATCTGGTTGACCCCGCCGACCACGGCCAGGGCCATCGCGGTCACGTCGGCGCCGGGGGCGGTCCGGTCCTCGCGGAGCAGGGACTCCACGAGTGCGGCGAGCCGGCGCAGTCCGCGGCGGCGTTCGGCGGCCGTGAGCGGCCCGCCGGCGAGTGACTCGACGAGTTTGATGCGGCCCTTGCGCGGGTCGTCCAGCACGCCGCCCGCCAGGACGTCGAGCATGCCGCGGGCCCCGGACGCGCCGCGTGCCGCCCGCGGCGCACGGGGAGCGCGTCGCCCGGCGCATGCGCAGCGGCACGGTCGGGATCAACGGCTACGTGCCGGACCTCGCGTCCCCGTACGGGGGCGTGAAGGCCGGCGGCCTCGGGAGCGAACTGGGCCCTGAGGGGACTGGAGGCGTACCGACGGTTCCAGTCGGTCTACCGGCAGTGACACCCGGCGCACGGCGCCGTGGCTCTCGCAGGCCCGGAGATCGTCACCCCCTTGACAGGTGACGGCACCCTGTGCGAACGTCGGCGGCAGCCGCGGTGGTACCCCGGCTCCGCCGATCCCCCACCGGAGGGTTCCCGTGAGAGTTCTCAGCGTCATGAAAGTGGCCACCGTGGCCGTGGCCGTCGTCACCATCGCCTGCGGGTGCTTCCTCCAGGTCTTCTGAGGACGGCACGGAGAAAGGGAGGACCGGCATGCCGGACACGCGGAAGGTCGTCAGGGTCGTGAAGGTGGACCGGGCCGCGGACAGTGGCGCGGTGGCGCGCCGCGCCCGCTTCGGGGCCCTGCCCGAACGCGTCCTGCCCGGGGAGACCACGGAGGTGGTCCCCATCGTGGAGCGCTACCCCTCACAGGACCTCTACGACCACGAGAAGTGGCTCACCTGCAGGTGGGTGTAGCCGCGGGCGCGGGGGGGGGGGGGGGGGGGGGGGGGGGCCCCCCGGGGCCGCGCCCGGGGGCCGCCCCCGCCCCCCGCCCCCCCCCCCCGCCGCCGGCCGCGCCCGGCCGGGCCGCCGGCCCCCCNNNNGGGGCGGGGGGGGGGGGGGGGGGGGGGGGGGGGGGGGGGGGGGGGGGGCGGGGGGGGGGGGCGGGGGGGGGGGGGGGGCCGCCCGCGCCGCGCGCTACCGGGTGCGTCCCCCCGTGACGTGCAGGGACACCGGGACCGGCGGCAGCCAGTACGGCGTGTCGCCGCGCATGACGAGGGACGCCGTGAGGTCCTGCGGCCCGCGCAGGCCGCGGGCGTCCGTCGTGACGGTGAGGGTGGCACGCTCGCCGGGGCGCAGGGTCAGGCGCCCGGGGCTCGTCGAGAGCCAGCCCACGTCCGTCTCGGTCCCGTCCCAGCCGGGCAGTTCCTCCACGGTGGCCACCGGCACCGGGAAGCGGCTCTGGCCGCTGCCGCCCACCCGGTACATGCCCGGGGCGCCGCCGCCGCGGTAGACGGCGGTCGCGGTACGGGGCAGCGCGCTCCAGGTGTCGCTGCCCGGGTCGTAGGCGTAGCCCTCCGGGGTCAGGACCCTGTTGACGCCGACCCGCTTGAAGCCGCCGGAGACCAGGAGCCGCCCGTTCGCGGCGGCGTAGGCGGCGGTGGCCAGGCCTACGGGCATGTCCGCGACGGGCTGCCAGGTGTCGGAGGCCGGGTCGTAGACGTACGCCGCGGACGTCTCCACGTACTCGTGGGTGCCGCCCGCGCAGTAGAGCCTGCCGCTGACGGCGCCGCAGGAGGCCCAGCCGATCGTCTGCGGGTAGTCGGCGGCCCTGGCCCACCTGCCGGAGGCGGGGTCGAAGACGTCGACGGTGCTCGCGCACTCGGTGTTGGTGCAGCCGCCCACGACGTACAGCCGCCCGTCCAGGACGGCGCCCGCCGCGCCGTAGTGGCCCTGCGGGACGGCCGGTCCCCTCGTCCAGGTGTTCCGCGCCGTGTCGTAGACCTGGAGGGTTCCGCTGACCGTCTCCTGCGGGCCCCAGCCGCCGACGGCGTAGAGGCGGCCGCCGATCATCCCGTGGGCGGTGGCCTGCCGGGGCTCGGGCGCCGGGGCGCCGCGGGTCCAGGTGCCCTCCGACGGGTCGTACACGTACAGGTCGGCGGTGGGGGCGGAGCCGTCGGAGCCGAGGGCGGAGTAGAGCCTGCCCCGGTCCGTCTCCACCGCGTTGTCCATCACCGGGACGGGGAGGTCCGGAAGGGTGCGCCAGGCATCGGCGGGGGGTGCGGAGCCCGGGCCGGTGCCGGTGCGCTCGCCGACGCGGAGCGTGGCGGGGGCGGTGCCGGTGTTGCGGACCGTCACCTTGCGGACCGCCTTGCCGCCCGGTGCGGTGGTGGTGTCGATCCCGGTGGTGCCGACCGACAGCCGTCCCGCCGCGAGGCGGAAGGAGGCCCGGACGACCCGGTCGGGACGGACGGCCACGGTACGGGAGGCCGTCCGGTAGGCGGGCTCGGCGGCGGTGACGGCACGGCTGCCGCCGCCCGGCACGAAGAGGCGGTAGAGGCCGTCGCCGACGCGTGGGTCACCGCCGGCGGGGGCGGCCGGCGCCGTCGGTCCGTGGGCGTCGGCGCGCACCACCGCCGCGGCCAGTCCGTGTCCGGTGTTGGCGTCGGTGACCGTGCCCGTGACCACTCCGCCGCGGACCGGGACGAGGGTCCGCCGGCTGACCGTCACGTCGTCGACAGCCCAGAGCATGCCGGGCCCGGTGAAGTGGAAACGCAGTCGCACCGCGCGCTCGCCGGCGTAGGCGGTCAGCGGGACCTCCACACGGCCGCTGTTCCACAACTGGTCCTGGTGCCACACCGTCGTCCACGTCCTGCCGCCGTCGTCGCTGACGTCGACGTCGCCGCTCTGCTCCGCGGCGCCCCGGTAGTCCGTGGCGAAGGCCAGCGCGGGATCACCGGTGCCGCCGAAGTCGTAGTCCGGGCTGACGAGTTGGGTGTCCAGGGCGGTGTCCCAGCCGGCCTGGTCGTTGTCGGCGACTGCGAAGGCCCCCGAGCCGCCGGTGGAGTTGCCGCGGCCGCCCGGATCGTCGAACGACCAGCCGCGGGCGGTCCCGGGGGCGTCGACGACGCTCCAGCCCGCGGGGGCCCCGGCCGTGGAGTCGAAGGACTGGGTGCCGAGGTCACGCACCGTCAGGCGGTAGGCGGGGTCGCCGGCCGCCCAGGTGTCCGCGGGCAGTGCCAGCCGCAGCTCCCGGTCGGCGGCGCCGACCGCCACCTGCCGTACCAGGGGCCGGTAGTGCGAGTCGTCGGCGACGACCCGGAGGGTGTAGGTGCGGTTCGCGGGCAGGTCGAGGCGGTACGCGCCGGTGTAGGGGTCGGACCAGGCCGGGGCGCCCGGAACGCCGTCCACGGTGATCTTCGCGTGCAGCGGCCAGCCGTGCCCCGAACCGTCGTTGACGGTGCCCGACACCCGGTGGGTCGCCAGTTTGCGCAGGGCGACGTCCCGGGTGGCGGCGGCGCCGTCGCGGACGTCGACGTCCGCCGCGCCGCCGGGCGCGTAGCCGTACGCCTGGACCTCGACGTCGTGCCGGCCGGCGGGCAGCGGCAGGGTGTAGCGGCCGCGGGCGTCGGTGGTGGCCCGGAAGACGCCCGCCGTCACCGCGGCCCCGGGCAGGGGCGAGCCGCTGCGCCGGTCGGTGACCGTGCCCGTCACCGTGCCGTGCGGCCCCATGCGGAAGGCGTCCGTGCCGTCCGGGGTGCCGAGGCCGGTGGGCCCGTCGTAGCCGGGGCCGGCGATACACAAATAGGCGGGGGCGCAACGGCCGTTGGCGCCGTCGGTGACGTCGTGCAGTCCGGCGCCGCCGCGGGCGTACGGGTAGGTGTTGGGGTAGGTCCCGGCGACCGGGGCGTCCGCGAGGGCGTAGACGCCGGCGATGATCGGCGCCGAGGCGCTGGTGCCGCCCGCCACGCCCCAGCCGCCGCCGTTGTAGCCGTCGTAGACGGCGACACCGGTGGCCGGATCGGCCACGGCGGACACGTCGGCGACCGTGCGTCCGGCGCAGCCGGCGTCCTTCTGGAACGCGGGCTTGGGCTCGTAGCGGGAGCAGCCGGAGCCGGTGCCGGCCCCGTCGTGGTCCCACACCGACTCCGACCAGCCGCGGGCCGTGCCCGCGTCCCGGGTGAGGGTGGTGCCGCCGACCGCGGTCACGTACGGGGACGCGGCCGGGTAGGCCACGCCGTAGCGGGAGTCGCCGGAGGAGGCGACGACGGCGACACCGGGGTGGTCGTAGTGGACGTCGGCCGCGGACTCTCCGGGGTCCTCGGGGAAGAACGCGTAGTTGGAGCCGTAGGAGTTGGAGACGTATCCCGCGCCCAGCGCCACGGCCCGGTCGACGGCGGCCCCCAGGTCGTCGACGCCGGCGGAGTCCGCCTCGACCAGCAGGATCCGGGCGCCGGGGGCGACCGCCGAGACCATGTCCAGGTCGAGGGAGATCTCCCCGGCCCAGCCGGGGTCGGGGTCCGGGTAGCGGGTGCCGCCGCGCTGGTCGACCTTGGTGAAGCAGCCGTTGGCGGTGGTGCAGGCGGGCAGCCCGTACTGCGCCCGGTAGACGGCGAGGTCGGCTTCGGCGTCCGGGTTGTCGAAGGCGTCGACGACGGCGACGGTCCGGCCCGCCCCGCCGCCGGCGGGCAGGCCGTACGCGCCGCGCAGGTCGGCGGGGCCGAAGCCCTCCGGCTCCTGCCCGGCCGTCCGCAGGCCCTTGCGCGCGGGGAGGTCGGTGCGCCGCAGGCCGAAGCAGGTGAACTCGTGCGGCTCCGGCGTGCCGCAGAGCGGCTCGACATGGCCCGGCGGTGTGTGCGCGGACGCGGACGGCGCCGTGCCGGGCCCGTCCTCCGCGGCCCGGGCCGGCCCGGGGGCGACCCCGAGCACGGCCAGGACGGCGGCGCTCAGCAGACCGGCACCGAGGGACAGCCGTCTGCGCCGGTGGCGCGGACGGCTCGGGAACATGGACAATTCGCAACTCCTGTCGGCATCCTCGGGCGGCGGCACACACCGCCCCCGGATGGGTGAGTTGCACGAAGTCCGGCACAAGTTCCCGGTCCGCCGGGGGAATTCTCGGCGGACCGCGCCGCCGCGGCCGTCAGGCCGTGTCCACCAGCCACTGCCGTACCTGTCTGCGCGCCTTGTGCAGGCGGGACTTCACCGTGCCGAGCGGGATGCCCAGGCGCTCCTCGATCTCGCGGTACTCCAGCTGGCAGATGTCGCGGTACACCAGCGGCGCGACCAGTTCGGGGCTGACGGCCTCCAGCCGTTCGAGGGCGTCCAGCAGGTCGAGCCGGGTCCCGGCGACCACGCTGGTCCTGCGCGGGTCGGGCGTGTCGGCATCGGCCGCGGAGAGGGGCTGTTCGGCGCGCCGCCGTTTGAGCTCGCGGTACTTCTGGCGGGCGCAGTTGGCGACCACCGTGTACAGCCAGGTGTGGAAGAGGCTGCGCCCCTCGAAGGAGCCGATGCTGCGGGCGACCTGGAACAGCACGTTCTGGGCGGCCTCCTCGGCGTCCTCGCGGTGGGGCAGGAAGCGGCCGCAGCGGCGCAAGACCTCGGGCCGGATCCGGGCGAGCAGCAGTTCCAGGGCCGCGGCGTCCCCGGCCGCCGCCCGCGCGGCGAACTCCTCCGTCTCCTGGGCGGGCGTCACAGGGGTCCTCCTCGGTCCTTCCGGTGGTCGGTGCATGATAGGCACATGCCCCCACCTCAGCAGATCGGCCGCTACCGGCTGGTGCGGCCCGTCGGCTCGGGGGCGTTCGCCATGGTGTGGCTGGCCCACGACGACGCGCTCGACGCGCCGGTCGCCGTCAAGGTGATGGCCGAGAACTGGGCGTACCGCATGGATCTGCGGGAGCGTTTCCTCTCCGAGGCCCGGCTGCTGCGCATGGCCGCGTCCAGTCGGCTGGTGCAGGTCTTCGACATCGGGGAACTCCCTGACGAGCGGCCCTACTTCGTGATGGAGTACGCCGACGGGGGCACCCTGGGCGACCTCCTCGCCCGCGGACGGCCGTCCCTGCCCGAGGCGCTGCGGCTGACGGCGGAGGCCGCCCGCGGCGTGGCGGCGCTGCACGAGGCGGGTGTCGTCCACCGCGACATCAAACCGTCCAACGTGCTGATCAGCGGCGCCCGGGAGGGCCGGGAGCGGGTGCTCGTGGCCGATCTGGGCCTGGCCAAGGCGCTCGCCCAGGCCTCCGGCCTGACGATGGCCGCCGGTTCGGCCGGCTACATGGCGCCGGAACAGGCCCGCCCGGACGGCGGCATCGACGTGCGCGCCGACGTGTACGGGCTGGGCGCCCTGCTGTACCACCTGGTCACGGGTTCGGTCCCGGGTCCCGCGGGCGAGGTCGTACGGCCCGGCCGGTTGCGTCCGGGCCTCCCGGCGGCGGTCGAGCGGGCGGTACTGCGCGCCCTGCAGCCGGACCGCCGCAAGCGCTGGCCGAGCGCGTCACGGTTCGCCGACGAACTGGAGGCGCTGGCCGCCCGGTCGGCCGGTCACGAGGAGACGCGGCCGCGCCGACGCCGTGGGCGTGCCCTGGTGGTGGCCCTGTGCGCCGCGGTGCTGGCCGCCGCCGGCGCGGGCCTGGCCGCCTCACGTCCCGGTGCGCCCCGGGCCGCGGCGCCGACGGTGGTGAGCGACGCCACCGGCCGGATCCGGGTGGAGGTCCCCGCGGGATGGGGCCGGGAACTCGTACCGGGCGGCTGGGACCCCGGCGCGCTGGGGCTGCCCGGATCGCACGCGCCGGCCCTGCTGGTCGCCTCGGACGCGGCGAGGTGGCAGGACCTGGGCACCGGCGTCGACGGCGTGTTCGTCGGGCTGAGCGAGGAGGGCGATCTCACCGCCCGGGTGGGTGCGGTGCGGCACGGCGGCTGCCGCTACCGGGGCAGCCGGGGCTGGGGGAAGGACGGACCGCCGGGGTGGAGCGGCCAGGTCCGGCACTGGACCGACTGCGGCGCGCGGGGCGGCTCCGTCGACGAGATCAGCCTCACCCGGGCGGGTGCCGCCCGGACCGGGGTGTACGTGCAGATACGGCAGGCCGGTGGCCGCGACCTGACCGATGATGTCCTCGGCGGTCTGCGGATCACCGGGTGAGACACCGGCCGCCGCGTCCGGCGGCCGGGAGCGACCGCCGGGAAGGACCGCCGAGAACTTCCGCCGCCCGCCGTGCATCCCACGGGGTGTACGGATGCGGACCGGCGCAGGGCCACCGCGGCCTGCCGAGGAGGAACGGGACATGCACGTGGCCGAGCACGAGACGATGCGCGAGGAGATGCGGGCGAGGATGACCGGCGAACGGTCCGGGCGGAGCGCGACGCCGGGGCGTGGCGCACCGCGCGGCGGCAGGGGCCGGTTGCTCCCGCTGCTCGCGGGCGGGCTCGTCCTTTCGGCGGCGCTGACCGGCTGCGGGGACGGCGGCGCAAAGGACACCGCGAGCGCCCCCCGAACGCTGCCCGGCTCGGCCGGCCCGGCGAGCGGGGACCCGGCGGCCTCCGCCCCACCCCTGGGGCAGACCTCCGCCTCGGCGCCCCCCGTGTCCTCGCCGCCCCCGTCCCGGGGGCACGCGAGCACCCCGCCGCAGTCCGGCGGGCGTTGCCACACCTCGGACCTCTCGGCCTCGATCGGCCGCAACGACCCCGGCGCGGGCCAGGAGAACTTCCCGGTCGTCCTCACCAACCGCTCCGGCCGCACCTGCACGGTCCTCGGCTTCCCGGGCCTCGCCTTCGTCAACGCCGCCGGGGAGCAGGTGACCGTGGACCCGGAGCGCGCCACGGGTCAGACCGCGCGGCGGGTCACGCTGGCACCGGGCGCCAGTGCCTGGGCGGCGATGTCCTTCTCCAACCCGGCGATCACGGGCGTGACCACGGTGACCCCGGCGGCGGTACTGGTCACGCCGCCGGACGAGACCTCGTCCCTGAAGGTCCCGTGGACCGGCGGCAAGGTGTCCAACACCGGGAAGGCGTCCGTGCCCCGGCTGGGCCCGTTCCAGCCGGGACGCGGGCCGGCGTGACGGACGCCGCCGTTCACCGCCGCCGGGCGGCCCCGAGCAGCCGGCCGAGCGGCCCCTCGTGGAGTCCGTGGCTCGTGAGCGCGTGGTACAGGATCACCACGGCGATGCACACCACACCCACGGCCGGGGCGACGAACCAGCCGCCGATGCCGCAGACCACGTACAGGACGAGGCCGGTCAGCGGCCGGATCCGCTGCGACCGGAGCCAGCGGGGGGACACGCCGGGCTCCAGCAGTTCCGGGCGGCCGCACAGGTAGCTGAACAGCCCCCACCACGGGGCCGACATGACGGCCGCGACCAGCGCGTACAGGACGACCGCCACGCGCTGGTCGTGGGTGGTCCCCCCGTCGCCGAAGGCGTCCCCCAGGACCGCGGTGGGGAACGGCACGATCACGGCGCTGAACAGGATCGCGAGGTTGATCCACAGCAGGCCGACGTCCATGCGCCGGATGCGGCGGAACAGCCCGTGGTGGTTGAGCCAGATGACACCGACGTAGAGGAACGAGACGAGGAACGCCACGTAGGCGGGCCAGGCGGCGGCGAGTGCCGGCACGAGGCCGCCGGGCGCGTGGTGCGGATCGTAGACGTCGAGGACGAGCAGGGTGATCACGATGGCGAAGACGGCGTCGCTGAAACCCTCGACCCGGCTGGTGTCCGACAGGCGCATGCCGTCGTCGGCGGCCGCGCTTGACGGAACGTCACGATCCGGTGGGTTCGGCATGGTGTGATCCTAGGGTCCGGGGCGCGGGGGCGATCAGAGGCCGCGCAGCATGTCGGACCCGCGGGGAAGCCCCGTCCGGGCGGTGGCGCGGGGCCGCCGGGTCGGGCTGGGCCGCGGCACGAGGGGGTACGCCACCGGCTTGCCCGCGCGGTCGCGGGAGCCGGGGCCGGCGATCCGGCGGCGACCGGCCCGGGGCGTCGGGGTCGTGCGGGCCGCCGGTCACGGGGACGACGTCCGGCTCCTCCACGGTGCCGGCGTGGCCGTCGGCCGCCGCGGCCGGCCGTACCCGCGCCTCCGGCCCGGGATTCGTTCCTTCTGCGCCGGCCATTCGAGCTGCGCATGCCCCATCGCTCGCGGTTTCGCCGGGCGTTGGCCAAGGATGGAGTGATGGACTACAGCCTCGAGGTCGTCATCGTCCCGGTGACCGACGTCGACCGGTCGGCGGCGTTCTACACGGAGCGCGCCGGCTTCTCCCTCGACGTCGACTACGCGCCCGCCGACGGATTCCGCGTCGTGCAGCTGACGCCGCCGGGTTCGGCGTGTTCGGTGCAGATCGGCGTCGGTCTGACCGATGCGCTGCCCGGGTCGCTGCACGGCCTGCACCTCGTCGTCGACGATGTCGAGCGGGCCCGCCGCGAACTGACCCAACGAGGTGTCGCCGTCGGGGAGCCGCGGCACAAATGGCCCGTCGAGGACTGGCGGGGCGGGTTCCGGCCCGGGGTGGACCCGGAGCGCCGCGACTACGCCAGCTCCGTCACCTTCGCCGACCCGGACGGCAACACCTGGGTGGTGCAGGAGCGCGGTTTCCGCGGGGCGGCCTGAGCCCGCGGGGAGCACGTCGTCCCGCCGGGGCCGTTTTCGGTTCGTGTACGTTTCGAACAGTTCGGATAGATTTTACATATGGCGACACTGCGGGCACTGGAGTGCCTGGTGGCCCTGGTCGACGAGGGTTCGGTCACCCGGGCCGCGGCCTCGCTGCACATGTCGCAGCCGGCGCTCTCCCACCAGATCGCGGCGCTGGAGCGGGAGCTCGGCACCCCCGTCGTCGAGCGGCTGGCCCGCGGCGTGCGGGTGACGGCGGCCGGGCGCGCCGCGGCCGAGGAGGCCCGGATCGCGCTGGACGCCGCGGCCCGGGCCGTCCGGATCGGACGGCAGGTCGGGATGGGCGACGGCGGGCGGCTGCGGATCGCCTGCGCGGAGACCATGACCGCGTGGCTGCTCGTGCCGGTACTGCGGCGCTGGCGCGCGCACCGGCCCGGGGTGCGGCTGGAGCTGGCGGAGTTCACCAGTGCCGACCGCATGGTGGAGCACCTGGCGAACGGCGCCACCGACCTGGTCGTGGGACCGGAACCCACCACGACCACCGCCCACACCGAGGTGCTGGGCCGGGAGGAGATGGTGGTGGTCACCTCGCCCGCCCACCCGTTCGCCTCCCGCGCCTCGGTCGGGCCCGGGGAGCTCGCCGGCGAGCCGTTCGTGCACTACGACCCCGGCAACGGCATGGCCGTCTGGGTGGACCGGTTCGCCGCCTCCCACCAGGTGACCCTGAGCCCCGTGCTGCGCACCCGCAGCCCGCGCACCGCCGCCCAGCTCGCGGGCGCGGGCATGGGGGTGAGCCTGGTGCCGGTGTCGGCACTGGCCGGGCGCCCCGCCGCGGTCGTCCGGCGGCTGGAGCCCCGTGTGCACCGCGACATCGTGGCGCTCACGCTGACGCCCTCGGACGCCCTCGTACGGCGGTTCGTCGCCGACCTGCGCCGCCGGGGGCTGCCGAACGTGGACACCGCGGCCGCGCTCCCGGCCGCGTAGCCGCCGCGGCCCGGCCGCCGAGGTGCCCGCCCCGCACAGGAACACAACCGACCACAGCGCCCGAGGAGGCCCGATATGACCGGCACCGTCCACTACCGCACCGTCACCGTCGATGGCCTGGAGGTCTTCCACCGGGAGGCCGGCGACCCATCGGCCCCCGTGCTGGTGCTGCTCCACGGGTTCCCGACGAGCTCGCACATGTTCCGGAACCTGATCCCCGCCCTCGCCGACCGCTACCGCGTGATCGCCCCCGACCACATCGGCTTCGGCCAGTCGGCCATGCCGGCGGTGACGGACTTCCCGTACACCTTCGACGCCCTCACCGAGGTCACCTCCGGCCTGCTCGAACAGCTCGGCGTGGACCGCTTCGCCGTGTACGTGCAGGACTACGGAGCCCCCATCGGATGGCGGCTCGCGCTGGCGGACCCGCGACGGGTCACCGCGATCGTCAGCCAGAGCGGCAACGCGTACACGGAGGGCTTCGCCAGGCCCTTCTGGGACGGGCTGTTCGCCTACGCCGAGGACCCGAACCCGGGGACCGAGGCGGCCGTGCGCGGCGCGCTCACCCTCGAGGTCACGCGCTGGCAGTACCTGAACGGGGTGGACGATCCCAGCCTGGTCAGCCCCGACAACTGGGTCCACGACCAGGCGCTCCTGGACCGGCCCGGCAACGACGAGGTCCAGCTCAGCCTGTTCCGCGACTACCCGCGCAACGTCGACGCGTACCCGGCGGTCCACGCGTACTTCCGGGACTCGCAGGTCCCGCTGCTGGCGGTCTGGGGCGAGCGCGACGAGATCTTCGGGCCCGACGGCGCCCGTGCCTTCCGGAAGGACCTGCCGGACGCCGAGGTCCACCTGCTGGAGACCGGGCACTTCGCGCTGGAGAGCCACCTGGAGACCGTCGCCGGGCACATCCGGGACTTCCTGGGCCGGGTCCTGACCTGAGCCGCGGGGGCCCGCGGGGCCACGGCCCGGGGACCGCGGAGACCGGCCCGTCGATTTCCGACGTGGTCGCCTCCGAAAGACGAATCCTTGATCGCTTGTTCCGGGCACGCGGCGGACCTAGCGTCGAAGTGACCATCGCGACGACCCACGAGGAAGGACGAGCCATGGGACTGTCCTGGCAGCAGGGGCCGCTCTCCACCACCCGGATCGGGCGCTTCCTGGTGCCCGGTCCGCTCCCCGAGCGGCTGCTCTTCGCCGAGCGCCTGCGCCGGCGCATGAGGGTCAGGTTCGCCGGCGAGTGGATCGCCGACAGCGAGGACGTGGTGCTCCTCCACGAACCCGGCCGCTACCCGGTCGCCTACTTCCCGCGCTCCGACGTCCTGCCGGAGGCGCTGGTCGCGGGCGAGCACGTCACCCGGCACAAGGACCTGGGGGCCACGGCCTGGTTCGCGGTACGGGCCGGCGGCCGCACGACCGAGCGCGCCGCCTGGGAACTGGTCGCGCTCCCGGAGCACGCGTCCGAGCTCAGGGGTCGGATCGCCTTCGCCTGGCGGGCGATGGACGCCTTCTACGAGGAGGACGACCGGATCCTCGGCCACGCCGCCGACGCCTACCACCGCATCGACATCCGCACCACCTCGCGCACGCTGGAGGTCCGCTCCGAGGGCCACGTCGTGGCCCGCTCCGAGCACCCCGTGGTGCTGTACGAGTCGGGCTTCGCGCCCCGCTGGTACGTGCCGCGCGCGGACGTCGACGCGTCGGCGCTGACGCCCGCCGAGGACCGGACCTTCTGCCCGTACAAGGGCATCGCCGAGTACTACGACATCGGCGGCGTCCGGAAGGCCGCGTGGTCGTATCGCGACGCCTACCCGGAGGTCGGCCGCATCGACGGCCTGGTGTCCTTCGAGCCGGACAGGGTCGAGGTCACCCTCGACGGCAAGCGGCTGGAGGCGGAACCGGGCCAGCAGGTCCTCCCGCACGGCGTGGACCGGGGCCTGGGCACGGACGAGGTGCGGGGCCACCAGGTCCACCGTCACCAGGGCCGTCCCGCCCGCACACCCACGCGCGATACACGTACACGATGAGATCGAGGGAGAGCCCCCATGTCAGCTTCCCTGCGGGACCGGACGGTCCTGGTGGTGGGCCGCGGCAGCGGCATCGCCCGGGCGGTCGCCGAGGCGGCACGCGCCGAGGGCGCCCGGGTCGTCGCCGCCGGACGGTCGCCAAGCGGCCTCGAAGAGGCCTACGGGGGCACGGACGTCGCCGTACGGCAGGTCGACCTCACCGACGAGGAGTCGATCGCGACGCTCGCCGAGGACCTCGGCAGCGTGGACCACGTCGTCTCCACGGCGTCCGCCCGGGCCCGCGGCAGGGTGTCCGAGCTGACGCCCGAGGCGATCGTCCTGTCCTTCCGCACCAAGGTGGTCGGGCCGATCATGCTGGCCAAGCACTTCGCCCCGCGCATGCCGCAGGACGGTTCCTTCGTGCTGTTCTCGGGCGTCGCGGCCCTCGAACCCGACCCGGGGTTCCTCGCCGTCGCCGCGACGAACGGCTCGGTGAACACCGTCACCCGGTCACTGGCCGTCGAACTCGCCCCGATCCGCGTGAACGCCGTGTCCCCCGGCACCATCGACACCGGCGCGTGGGACGGGCTGGGCGACGCGGGCAAGTCCGAACTCTTCGCCCGCCTGTCCGGGAGCAACCCCGCACGGCGGATCGGCACGCCGCAGGACGTCGCCCAGGCCGTGGTGTTCGCGATGACCAACACGTTCATGACCGGGGTGTGCCTCGCGGTCGACGGCGGCCAGCCGCTGGTGTGAGGCCTCGCGGTCGCACGCCGGCCGCCCGCCCTCACCCGGTCCGCGACCCGGTCATGCGCGGCGCGAGGGCGTCCAGTCGGCGGTCGTGCGCCCGGCTGAGCAGGAGCAGCGACAGCACGGCGCCCACCAGGGCGCAGAACATGTCCCACTGGGTGTCCCAGACGTCCCCCTGCGTGGCGAGGAAGGCGTCCGCGGCGTCCCCGCCGATCAACGCCGCCCACCACTCCAGCAGTTCGAAGAACGCGCTGAACGCCATGCACGCGCACACGGTCAGCGGCGCCAGCCACCGGCTGCCGCGCAGCGGGGAGGTGCGGACGAGCACCTCGCGCACCAGCACGGCGGGCACGAAACCCTGCATGAGGTGGCCGATCCGGTCGTACGGGTTGCGCGACAGGTCCAGGGTGTCGCGCAACCAGTCCCCGAACGGGACCTGGGCGTAGGTGTAGTGACCGCCCACCGACAGGACCACGGCGTGCAGGGCGAGCAGCGCGCACAGCAGCCCGGTCATCGGGAACCGGCGGCGCAGCCCCACCGCGAGCGGCAGCCCGATGACGATCCAGAAGGTCTCCAGCACCCATGTGCCGCGGTCCCGGGGCTGGATCCCGGACACCACCAGGGCGGTGAGCGCGACGGCGGCGGCAGCCATCGGCAGTCCGGCGCGCCGGACGGGGACGGTGAGGTCTGTCATGCCCCAAGGGTCGTGGGACCCGGCACACGAACGCATGAGTACGGCTACTCACTTGGGAGACGCAGCTCACACCGTGCCGTGTCACTGGGGCGCGGGCCGCCTCGTCCCAGGGGGTGAGGCCGTGGACGACCACGGACGTGCACGCGGGACACAGGAGGAGCACACCATGGACGCGCGACTGGACTACTTCGCCGACCCGGCGGCGAGCAGGGCCCTCAAGCACTTCATGGCGGTGGGCACGTGGTTCAAGGAGTCGTCGCTGCCCGCCGCGACGCAGGAACTGGTGGCGCTGCGGGTCAGCCAGATCAACGGCTGCGCGGCCTGCGTCGACATGCACACCAAGGAGGCCGCCGCCGCGGGCGAGACACCGGTACGGCTGCACCTGGTCGCGGCGTGGCGGGAGGCCACGGTCTTCACCGAGGGCGAGCGTGCCGCGCTGGAACTGGCGGAGGCGGGCACCCGGGTCGCGGACGCGGGCACCGGTGTCGGCGACGAGGTGTGGGCGCGCGCCGCCGGGCACTTCGACCGGGAGCAACTCACGGCCCTGGTCGTCCTGGTCTCCTTCATGAACGCGGTGAACCGGCTGAACGTCATCTCCCGGCAGCCGGCGGGCGACTACGTGCCCGGCCGGTTCCACTGACCGGGACCGGGGGAAGGGAATCCGGCGTGACCAAGGTGGAGGACTTCGAGGAGCTGCGGCCGCTGCTGTTCTCGATCGCCTACCGGATCCTGGGCAGCGTGGGCGAGGCGGAGGACGCGGTGCAGGAGACGTGGCTGCGCTTCGACGCCTCGTCCACCCGGCCCGTGTCGACGAAGGCGTTCCTTTCGGCGGCGGTGACGCGGCTCTCGATCGACGTGCTGCGTTCCGCGCGGGTGCGGCGGGAGGAGTACGTCGGGCCCTGGTTCCCGGAACCGCTGCTGAGTGATCCGTACCAGGATCCGGCCAGGTCCGCGGAGCTCGCCGACTCGGTGTCTATGGCGGCGCTCCTGCTGCTGGAGCGGCTCAGCCCGCTCGAGCGGTCGGTGTTCGTGCTGCGGGAGGTGTTCGGCTTCGGCTTCGACGAGGTCGCCGGGGCGGTGGGGCGTTCGGAGGCGGCGTGCCGTCAGCTCGTGGTCCGGGCGCGCCGGCACATGGCGGCAGGGCGGCCGCGGTTCGCGGCGGACCGCGAGGCGCGGGAGGAGCTGGCGCGGCGGTTCTTCGACGCGTTGAAGGACGGGGACGTCGACGCGCTGCGTGAGCTGCTCGCGGCCGACGTGCAGCTCGTGGGGGACGGCGGCGGCCGGGCGCCCCAGCTGGCGCGGGCCGTCGCGGGCGCGGAGAACGTGGCCCGGCTGCTGGGCACGGTCTTCCCCCTGCTGCTCCGGATCGGCGTGACGTTCGAGCCGCACGAGGTCAACGGCCAGCCCGGGGCGGTCTTCCGCGACCGGGACGGCAGGGTCCTGCACACCCTCGCCCTCGACGTGCTCGACGGGCGGATCCAGGCCGTCCGCACGGTGCTCAACCCCGGCAAGCTCGGCCACCTCGGGCCGGTCGCCGACGCCTGGGCCCTGCACCGGGAGGTGCAGCGGGCACGGAGGGAGGGCAGTTGACGCGCCGGCACGCCATCGCCGGCGCGGCCCGGTGGAGGGCGGCCCCCAGGGCCTCACCCGTCATCCCGACGGCGACGGCGCCGTCCCGCATGCCCGCCGGAAGGTGTGCGTACTCCTCGGCCCGGCGCACGGCACCGCCGCCGCCCGGGTCGAGGACGACCGCGCCGAGCCGGGCGCCCGGTTCCGTGACGATCCCGAGCACCCCGCCGGCCTGCGGGCGCGAGACCACGATGTCGCGCCTGCCGGTGAGGATCGACGGGCTCGACCCCACGACAACCCCTCCCCCGCCAAAAGCGTGTGCGGCCGCCGGGAGGGGAACCTACCCTCCCGGCCATGGAACTTCGCGAAGAGCTCCCCGGCGACCACGCGTCCGTGCGGAACGTCCACCTGCGGGCGTTCGGCGGCCACGGACGGGTCGTGGCAGACCTGGTGGACACCCTGCGCGGTGACGTCACTCCGGCCGGCGGGGTCTCGCTGGTGGCCGAGCTCGACGGCCGGGTCGTCGGGCACGTCATGTTCACCCGCGCCCTGCTCGACGCCCCGCGCCGGCTGGTCGACGTGCGGGTGCTGAGCCCGCTGGCCGTCGCGCCCCGGCACCAGCGGAGCGGCGTCGGCACCGCGCTGGTCCGGCACGTTCTGCGGATCCTCACCGAGCGGGCGGTCCCACTGGTGTTCGTCGAGGGCGATCCCGCGTACTACACGCGCCTCGGCTTCGTGCCCGGCAGGGAACTCGGCTTCCGCAAGCCGTCGCTGCGCATCCCCGACGCCGCCTTCCAGGCGTTGCCGCTCCCCGCGTACGAGCCCTGGATGACCGGCACCTTCGTCTACGCGGACGCGTTCTGGCGTCACGACGCGGTCGGTCTGCGCGACGCGGCGGCGCCGGAAAACCACGTGACGCCCGGCGCACGGTAGCCGACAATCCACGCGTGGCCACCTTGAACGTCGACGGCACCGAACGCGGCCCGTACGTCCGTCGCTCGCCGACCGCGCGGGCCGGTCGCCCCTACGGCGCGATCCCGCCGACGGCGCTGGTGCTGCTCGGCATCGTCAGCGTCCAGTTGGGCTCGGCCCTGGCCAAGAACCTGTTCACCGAGGTGGGCAGCTTCGGGACGGTCGCGCTGCGGCTCTTCTTCGCGGCGGCGGTGCTGACGCTGTTCTGGCGCCCGTCGCCGCGCATGAGCCGTCGCGCGTGGACGGTGGTGCTGGGCTACGGCGTGGTCCTCGGCACGATGAACCTGTGCTTCTACCTGTCGCTGGCCCGCATCCCGCTGGGGATCGCGGTGACCGTCGAGTTCCTGGGGCCGCTGGCGGTGGCCCTGGCCGGGTCGCGGCGGTGGCTGGACGCCTTCTGGACCGTGCTCGCCGCGTGCGGTGTGCTCCTGCTGACGGAGGGACGCGGCGAACTCGACCTCGTGGGGCTTCTGTTGGCCCTCGCGGCGGGCACGTGCTGGGGCCTGTACATCCTGGTCGGTGCCGCGCTCGGCCGTCACACCACGGAGGGCAACGGTCTGGCCCTGGGCATGGCCGTCGCCGCGCTGGTCACCGTGCCGTTCGGCGTGGCCGACGGCGGGACGTCGCTGCTCCAGCCGTGGGTGCTCCTGGCGGGGCTCGGCGTGGCCCTGCTCTCCTCGGTGATCCCGTACTCGCTGGACCTGGAGGCGCTGCGCAGGATCCCCCCGCGCGTGTTCGGCATCCTGATGAGCCTCGAACCGGCGATGGCGGCCCTCATCGGCCTCGTCGTGCTCCGGGAGTCGCTGCACCTGTCGCAGTGGATCGCGGTGCTGTGCGTCGTGGCCGCGTCGGCGGGCGCGGCCCGCGGCACCGGCCCGGACGCGTGACCACCGGCCCGGACGCGTGACCGCCCGACCGGACGCGTGACCACCCGTCCGGCCCCGGACGACACGGCGGCGACCGCGCTACTGCGGACCGCGTCGAGGAGCGGTGGCCCGGGCCGCACGGCCCGGGCCACCCTCCCTTCAGCCCGTGGGGACGGGGAAGAGCATGCAGCTGCTCGTGGCGTGCGCGAGCAGGCGGTCGCCGGCGTCGAACAGCTCCGCCTGGGCGAGGGCGGTGCGGCGGCCCTGGTTGAGGACGGTGCCGACGGCACGGACCTTGCCGGTGTCGACGGTGACCGGGCGCAGGAACTTCAGGTTCAGGTCGAGCGAGGTGTAGCCCATGCCCTCCGGGAGGACGGACTGCACCGCGCAGCCGGCGGCGGAGTCGAGGAGGGTGGCGTAGACACCGCCGTGGACGCTGCCGATGGGGTTGTAGTGCTCCTCCCCCGGTTCCATGGCGAAGACCGCGCGGCCGGCCTCGACCTCCTCCAGGGTGAACCCGAGGGTCGAGGCGATGGGGGGAGCGGGCAGCCGTCCGGCGAGCACGTCGCGCAGGAACTCCAGGCCGCTGGTGCGGCCGACCGCGGCCGCGGAGACCTTCGGGTCCCCCCACTCGAACGTGCGTGACCTCGCCATCGGGCGTTCCCTCCCTGACCAACTGACTTCGGCGTTCGAAGTTAGCCAGTCGCACCTCTGGATGTCAATGCCGAAGCCAGCCTACGATGACCGCATGACCTGGCTGGACACCAGTACCGACAACTGCACGGTGCAGCGCACCCTCGACCTCGTCGGCGAGAAGTGGTCGCTGCTGGTGCTGCGCGACGCCATGAACGGCGTCCGCCGCTTCGACGACTTCCGGCGCCACATGGGGCTCTCCGAAGCGGTGCTGGCGGACCGGCTGCGCAAGCTGGTCGCCGCGGGGATCCTGGACACCGTGCCGTACCGCGAACCGGGCAGCCGCACCCGCAACGAGTACCGGCTCACGCCCAAGGGCTGGGACCTGTGGCCCGCGATGATCGCCCTCAAGCAGTGGGGCGACCGCTACACCGCCGACCCCGAGGGCCCGCCCCTGGAGGTCCGCCACCGCGACTGCGACGAGCCCGTCGGGGCCGTCGTGGTCTGCGCCGGGGGCCACGACGCACTCGCCCCCCGGCAGGCCTACACCCGGCCCGGTGCCTCCGCCCGGACGGCCGCCGGCTGACCGCCCGACCGGGCGGCACGCACGCGACGGCGCGCGGACGACGGCGGTCCTTCGCGGAAGTCCCGCTTCCCGCGGCCGCCGTGGTGGGCGCCGACACCCTCTCCCCCGTACCCCCCGCGTCTCCCGTCGAGGGCGTCGACGTCCAAGCCACCGGTCAGGACGCTCCCCCCGGTCCTCAGTGGCCCCACGAGCGCGGAGCCGGACCGGACCAGGCCGAAAGGCCCTGCCCTGCCCGCTCCGCGCGCATCGGCTCCGTTGTCGGTGCCGTGACGATGGTGACAGGGGAGGCACCCGGTGCACATTGCCGGATCCCGGCAGTCTTGACGCCTCGTTGACGGCGCCGCGTGCGGAACTACAGCGGCTGGTCGGGCCAGCCGAGCAGCCGCGCGCCCATGGCCGCGGTCTCCAGGGTGTACCGGTGCAGCGGCTCGCCGGGGTCGTAGCCGGTCAGCACCTTGATCCGTTCCAGGCGGTAGGTGAACGTCCGGACCCCGAGGCCGAGCCGGCGCGCGGCCTCGGCGTTGACGTGCCCGGCCTCGGCGTGCGCGGTGATGGTCTCCAGCAGCGGTCCGGCCCCGCCCCGAGCCTGCTCCAGCGGACCGAGGACGGTGCGGACGAGGTCGGCCATCGCGGCCCGGTCCCGCATCAGCACGGGGAAGACCAGCAGTTCCTCGGCGCGCAGCACGGGGGGATGCAGGCGCAGCCGGTCGGCGACGTCCAGTGCCCCGAGGGCCTCCTCGTAGCTGCGCACGATGCCGCTGGTGCCGGAGTGGGTACGGCCGACCGCCACACGGCGGGCCGCGCCGTGACCGGGGCCGGGGCGCAGCGCGGTGTCGGCGAACGCGTTGAAGACGGCGCGCTCGCCGCCGGGGGCGATGCAGACCAGCCGGCCGTCCTTGCTCGCCACCAGGACCTCGCGGTGCCCGAAGCGACCCACCAGTTCCCGCTCGATGCGCCGCACCACCGGCTGGCTGTCCTCGTACGCCTCCACGCCGCGTGCCACCGCCACCGCGTGTCCCCGCCCCAGCCGCAGTCCGAAGCGCTGGGCGCGCTCGGCGAGCCGTCCCGGGTCGCTGCGTCCGTACAGCAGGTCGTCGACGAACTCCCCGCGGGCCGCCTCCTCCTGGCCGGCCAGGAACCGCTGGGCACTCTCGTGGCCCTCGCCGAGCGCGGCCACCGCGGCGTCGAGTGCGGTCAGCACCGCCTCTCCGGCCCGCTGCGCCTCCCTGGCGGTGCCGGCGGCCGCGAGGCCCGGCAGCGTGGCCCACGCGTCACGGGTCGCCGCCAGGTAGGCGCCGAGGATGTCGCGCAGCCCGTACCCCCCGCCGCCGGCGCGCTCACCGGACCCGCGGAGCGCGGCCAGTTCGTCCCGCCGCAGTCGCCGGCCCGTGCCCGAGACCTCGCCCAGCATGCGCGCGTACGCCTCCAGGTCCTCCCGCGGTACGCGCCCCATGGCCCCGTCTCCCCTCCAGGCACACGTCGTTGCCGTCCCCCGGCAACCTGGACCGTATCAATCCTGCCCGGTTCGGTGATCACCGCCCCCTCGGCGGACGAGGTACCGGAACCCCCTCAACGGCACGCGCACGATGCCGACTTGACGTACGGCCGTTCGAAGGACGATGATCTCCGCACACTCCCCAGGTCTCCCCCCGTGGCCTGGGGAGTGCCGCGTTCAGCGGTCCGTGCCCGCGGCGAGCAGGTCGCCGGAGGCGGTCCGCCGGTAGACGACACGGCGGTCGACACGCGTGCCGGTGACCAGTCCGGCGTCCCGCAGCACCGCCAGGTGACCGCCGACGGTGCCGAGCGACACCCCGAGGTGGGCGGCGAGTTCGCTGGGGGTCGCGGGACGCTCCAGTTCGAGGAGGATCGCCGCCCGGCCGGTCCCGATCAGCCGCCCCAGGGCCCGCCGGGGTTCGGGGCGCCGTTCCGCCCCGGCGGTGCCGCGCGCGGGGTAGACGAGCGCATACGACGCCGGCGGCGCCTCGCACAGCCAGGTGCCCCGGGAGATGGCGGCGACCGGCACGAACAGCATCCCCTCGTCGCCGACGACCCGGTCCGGGGAGCCCCGGTGGCTGAAGCGGATCGCGTCCGCGCCGACCCAGGCGCTGTGCCGGCTCATGTGCTCCAGGGCGCGGGGCCAGCCGTACGCGGCGAGCAGCCCCGCCCGGTGGGTGACGTCCCGCTCCAGCAGCGCCCGGCGGCGCGGCCAGTCGGGTGCGACGTGCGCGGTCCACGTGCGGCGGAACACCTCGGCGGTCCTGGCGGCCCAGTCGCGTCCCGTCAGCCAGCGGAGGTCGTGCTCCTTCCAGCTCTGCGCCACCGACTCCTCCAGTTCGGCGCGCACGCGCGCGTCGGGCACCCGCGCCACGGCGGCCAGTTCGCCGTCGATCGCGGTCCGCATGCCGCCGCCCGGCGGCAGGACGACGTGCGCCGGCATCCACGTGCTGGAGGTCAGCAGCCGCACCAGGCCCTTCGCGAAGGGGTCGGCGTCGAGGGCGGCCAGGAACGCCGCGTGGTGGCGGTCGTGCCAGGAGGCCAGCCACGGGTCGCAGTGGCCGGCGGCCAGGACGTGCAGCGACGCGAGGGTCTCGGCCAGCGGCGACAGGGCGAACCGGGACCGCGACAGGGCCAGCGGGCTCAGCCGCAACAAGGTCATCTTTCGCCTCCCGCCGAAACGATAGTGCCCCGCGCGGCGCCTCCAGCAGACTCCGCGCGTGCTCCCGCCCCTTCCGCCGCACCACGGCTTCCGCTGGTTCCTGACCGCCCAGACCGTGTCCCTGCTGGGCACCGCGATGGCCCCGGTGGCTTTGGCGTTCGCGGTCCTCGACGCCGCGGACGGCCTGGGCGACCTCGGTGTCGTCCTCACCGCGTACATGGTGCCGCTGCTGCTGTTCCTGCTCGTCGGGGGCGCCACTGCCGACCGTCTGCCGCGCCGGACGGTGCTGGTCGCGGCGCACCTCGGTTCGGCCGCCACCCAGGGCGCCGTCGCCGCGCTCCTGCTGACCGGGCGGTACGCCCTGTGGCCGGTGGCCGCGCTGGGGTTCCTCAACGGTGTGCTCGCCGCGTTCACCACGCCGGCGCTGCGCGGCATCGTGCCCGAACTCGTCCCCGGGGACCGGATCCGGCAGGCGAACGCGCTGCTGGGTACGGTGCGCAACGCCACGAAGATCCTAGGCCCCAGCCTGTCGGGGGTCCTGGCGGCGTCCGTCGGCGGCGGACCGGCCATCGCCTTCGACGCGCTGACCTATCTGATCGCCGCCGTCTGTCTCACCCGCCTGCCCTCCCTCACCGCCGCCGCGGCGACGACGTCGCGTCGCCGCCCGGGGCTGCTCGCGGACATCGGCGAGGGCTGGGCCGCGTACCGCCGGATCCGCTGGGTGTGGACGGTGTCGCTGTGCTTCTGCGTGGTCAACCTGGTGCAGGTCGGCAGCTGGCAGATCCTGGGCCCGGTGCTGACCCGGCAGCTCGCGGGTGAGGCCGCGTGGGGCCTCGTGCTCAGCGCGCGCGGTGCCGGACTGCTGGTGATGAGCGCGCTGATGTACCGGTTGACGGTCCGTCATCTGCTGCGGCTGAGCGTGCTGGCGGGGGTGCTCGGCGCACTGCCGCTGCTCGCGCTCGGCACGCACCTGGGCGCCCCCTGGCTGGTCGCCGCCGCCTTCACCGCCGGCCTGGGCTCGTCGGTCGCGGGCATCGGCTGGGACACCTCCCTCCAGGAGCACGTACCGCCCGGCTCCCTCTCGCGCGTCTCGTCCTTCGACGACCTGCTCTCCTACGTCGCCATTCCCCTCGGCCAGCTCGGCGTCGGCCCGCTCGCCGACCGCGTCGGGGGATACCCGGTGGCCGCGGCCGCCGGAGTCGTGTACGCCGCGGCGGCCCTGGCCCCGATCGCCTCCACGGCCGTACGCCGCCTCCCCCACGGCCGCCCCGCCGCCGCGCTCCCCGACGGGACCGCGGCGGCGCGCGAGCTCCCCCAGCAGAGCTGACGGCACCTCATTCGGCTCGATGGGGCTGCCGTTTCGGCGCACGATCGACGCCGCGTCGCCACGTGGAGCGGCCGGGGTCGCGCCGGCCGGGCTGGAGGCGACATGCGCGTCGGGGCCATCGGAGTGATGCTGAGGAGAGACCGCCCATCCGACACCGACAGGAGAGATTCCCATGATGGACGCAGCCAAGGCCGAGCTGTACGCGAGGGACCTGTCCGGCGCGGACTGGGTCACGAGCAGCCACAGCAACAGGTGGGACAAGACGTGTGTGGAGGTCGCCGACCTCGGCGGCGGAGCGGTCGCGGTCCGCGACTCGAACCGGAGGGACCTGCCGGCGCTGCGCTTCACCGCGCAGGAGTGGGCGGCGTTCCGAATGGGCGTGCGCGACGGCGAATTCGGCTAGCGCACCGACCGCGGAACCCGCCGGGTCCCGGCCGGCCTCACGGCCTCCTCGGCTTGCGGGGCTTGGCCCACCTGCCGTCGGGCCGCTTCCGGGCCTGTGCGAGCAGTTCCGCGCCGAACTCGGCCCTGCTGATGACGTCCCGTGGTTCGGGTTCGCGCACGGCCGCCGTCGACGAGGCGGGATCCTCTCCCTCGCCGTCCTCCCCGTCATCGCCGCGTCGGCGAGCGGCGGCCGTACGGGCACGGTGGCGGAGCCCACGCGGTGAGCCGGGCGACGGGGGCGCGGCTCAGCCGGCCGGCAGCAGGACGCCCGGGTTGAGGATGCCGGCCGGGTCGAGGGCGGACTTGGCGGCCGCGAGGGCGGCGGCGAAGGGGTCCGGGCGCTGGGTGTCGTACCAGGGGCGGTGGTCGCGGCCGACCGCGTGGTGGTGGGTGATCGTGCCGCCGTGGTCGGCGACGGCCTGGGAGACCGCGGCCTTGACGTCGTCCCACTGGGCCACCGTGCTGCCCCAGCGGCCCGCGGCGTAGACCCCGAAGTAGGGTGCGGGCCCGTCGGGGTGGACGTGGCTGAACCGGCAGGTGACGACGCCCGTCCCGCAGACGGTGCGGATCGCCTCGTTCGCGGTTGCGGTGACCGCCGCGTGGAGCTCCTCGAAGCGGTCCCAGGTGCAGGCGGTCTCGAAGGTCTCGACGACCAGGGCCTGCTGGGCCAGGGCGTCCCGCTGGTAGGGCATGCGCAGGAAGGACGAACGCCAGGAGCGGTCCGCGCCCGCTCCCCCGCCCGCGTCGGTGGCGCCGTCCGCACCCGTGTCGGTGTGGCGGGGCGGCTCGGGCAGCCGGCCGCCGTGGTCGCGGCACAGTTCCAGGGCCCGGTCCATCCAGGGTTCCAGCGGGTGGTCGGCGGACTCGAAGGCGAGGATCAGGACGCTTTCTCCGGTGGTGACGCCCGCGTTGACGAGGGCCTCGGCGGGGTCCAGCAGGCGGCAGTTCGACGGGTGCAGCCCGGACTGCGCCAGGGCGCGGGTGGCGGCGACCGCGCCCGAGAAGCCGGCGAAGTGGACGGAGGCGTTCGCCCGCCGCCGGGGGCGTCGCTGCAGCCGCATCCAGGCCTCGGTGATGACCCCGAGGGTCCCCTCGGAGCCGAGGAACATCCGGTCGGGCGACGGTCCCGCGCCTGAGGCGGGCACGCGCCTGGACGTGCTGGTGCCGGAGGGCGTCACGACGCGCAGGGCCTGCGTCAGGTCGTCGATGTGGGTGCGGAGGGTGGCGTAGTGGCCGCCCGCCCGGGTGGCCAGCCAGCCGCCGAGCGTGGAGTACTCGAAGGACTGCGGGAAGTGACGTAGCGTCAGGCCGGTGGGCCGCAGTTGCCGCTCCAGGTGCGGGCCGAGCACTCCGGCCTGGATGCGGGCGGAGCGGCTCACCGGATCGACCTCCAGGACGCGGTCCAGGTGTCCCGTGTCGAGCGTGACCGCGGGACGGCCGTCGGCGAGGCGCGGTTCCACTCCGCCGACGACCGAACTGCCGCCGCCGAAGGGGATGACGGCGATCCCTTCGCGGGTGCACCAGTCCAGGAGGTCGACGACGTCCCGCTCGGTGCGGGGGCGGGCGACCAGGTCGGGGGCGTGGCGCAGGTCGCCGTGGAGGTTGCGGACGACGTCCCGGAAGGCCTTGCCGTGGGTGTGCGCGGCGCGGTCGTGCGGGGTGGCGGAGCAGAGGTGGGCCAGGGACCGCGGCGGCGCGACCCGTACGGGCGGCAGGCCGAGGGACGCGACGTCCGGCGGGAGGTGGACGGTCAGGTCGGCGTCCGGGAGCAGTCCCGCCACCCGGTCGGTCAGCGCGGCGCGTTCGGCGCCCCGCACCGCGTGCTCGACGGCGCCCCATCCCCACCACGACCGTGTGCCCGCGTGTCGCATGCGTGTCCCGCCCTCCGCCTCAGCCGATGTGACCGATGGGTAAATTACCACTGGGTCACATCCGGCGGGAGGGGTCAACTGACCACGGGGTCAGTTCGCTGCCTACAATCACGGACGTGGCGAGCGCGAGAACCCGTACCGCCGGGACGAAGGGCGTGCCCCGCGCCGAACGCGAGGAACAACTGCTCACCGCGGCCGTCGAGGAGTTCGGGCGCCGCGGCTACGCGGGCGCGTCGATGGCCGCGATCGCCGAGCGGGTCGGGGTCACCAAGCCGCTGCTGTACCAGTACTTCGGGTCCAAGGACGCGCTGTACGCCGCCGCCCTGGACCGGGTCGCCGGCGCACTGACCCGCGCCCTCACCGAGGCCCTCACCCAGGGAGTCACCTCGCTGGGGACCCCGCTGGCCGTGCTGCGCGCCGTCTTCACCACGCTCGAGGGGCGGCGCCACGCCTGGTTCGTACTGTACGACCGGACGTTGCCCGCCGAGGGTCCGCTGCGCGAGGAGGCCGAACGCCACCGTGCCGTCATCGACGGGCTGGCGGCCGTGGGCAGCGCGGAGTTCCTCGCCGCCCGCGGGATCGGCGACCCGCTGGACGCCGACGCGCTCAAGCACCTGTGGACGGGCACCGTCAGCACCCTGGTCACCTGGTGGATCCACCACCCCGGCGAGTCCGCGCAGGAGATGGCGGAGCGCTGCGGGCGGCTGATCAGCGCGATCGTCAGCTAGTTCCGCGGCCGCGGAGGTTCGCTGTGCCCGTGGACGGCCTGCGGGTGCGGATGCGCCTGGGCCCGCCGCACGACCGAGAACCGCGCGGCGGGTTTCAGCGTCGCTTTCTTGCGGCGCCACGGCCCGCGGTGCGCGGAGGACAGCGAAGGTGATCATGAGACAGAAGTGGGTGCTCATCGCCGTTCTGGCGTTTCCGGTGGCTTTCCTGGGATGGGTCGCCTGGACGTTCGTCATGTCGCCCTTCTTCGGCGACCCGATGTCCCAGAGGGAAACCGTCCCGTGCGACGAGGCCATGCGCTTCGCGGACCAGGACGGACTGCCCAAGGGGGCTCACGACGCGAAGTGCACCGCCCTCAGTTGGCTGGACACGACCTATACGGCCCACTTCACGATCACGCGGACGGATCTGGACGCATGGCTGAACGAGGCCTACCCGGCACCCGTCTCACCGTGGAGGACTGTCTGGGCGGACCGGCGGACGCCTGCGCCCACGTCGACCTGAACCCTCCCGCCGACGGCGGGGCGATGGCGGTGGACATCATTGTGCGGTACGGCGGGAACTCGACCGCGGTCGTCGATTTCGAGCCGTTCGACGTGTGACCCGGCCGCCGGCCGCCCCGGCCCGCCCCCGGCCCCGGGGGCTCAGAGGGTGACGAGCCGTATCGCCGCGAGCAGGGTCAGCGCGACCGTGACGCGCTCGAAGACCTTCGGGCTGATGCGGCTGATCGTCGCCCGGCCGGCGGCGGCCCCCGCGAGGACCGCCGGGGCGGCCGTCGCGCCGAAGGCCAGGGTGCCGGGCGTGATCAGCCCCAGGGCGACGCTGAAGGGCACCTTGAAGGCGTTGAGCAGCAGGAAGAACCATGCGCTGGTGCCGAGGAAGCCCAGCATGGGCAGCCCCACGGCGAGGAAGTACAGGGACATGATCGGGCCCGCCGCGTTGGCCGTCATCGTGGCGAACCCCGCAAGGATCCCGGCGCCCGCGGCGACGGCCGGGTGCTGGGCGACCGGGTCGTCCGGGCCCCTGCGGCGGCTCCACCAGTGGACAGCGAGCATCGACAGCAGCAGCGCGCCGATGAGTTCGCGCATCCGTGCGTCGTCGACCCGGTCGACGACCACCACGCCCAGCAGCACCCCGGCCACCACCCACGGGAAGAGCCGCACCAGCCGGCCCCAGTCGGCGTGCCGGCGGTAGGCGGCCACCGCCACCGCGTCGCCGACGAGGAGCAGGGGCAGCAGCACGCCGGTGGACAGCTTGGCCGGCAGCACCAGCGCGAAGAGCGCCACCCCCACCGTCCCCGCCCCGGAGACCCCGGTCTTGGAGTAGCCGACGAGGAAGAGGGCGAGCAGCGCCACGGCCCACTGCGCCGGGTCGAGCGCGGGCATCAGGGCCGCCGGGGGACGGAGGGTGCGAAGGTCACGGCACGTTCTTACCTGGCGCGCGCCGTGCCGCCGCGGGCGGGGTGGGCCCGGCGGCGCGGCCGCGGGCAACTGTGCCGCGATCGCGTCCGGTTGTCATCGAGGGTTCCCCGGGGGTCCGTCGCCTGGTGGGCCGCGCGTCCCCGTGCGGGTCTGGGATGGCGGATCAAGGACCGGACGGGGCGACGTACCGCCCGGTGGAACCGAACGTCAGGAGAGCGTATGTCCGTCACAGCCGCCGAACCGCGTGAGAAGGCGCGCCGGGTGGGGCAGGCCGCGCGGAGGGGGGCGGTGTTCGCCGCCGCCCTGGCGCTGGTCGCCGTCGTCCCGCCGGCCGTCGCGGGGGCGCAGTCGCCCGCCGCCTCCGGTACGCAGGGGATCACGTGGACGACGCAGCAGGTGGCGCCCGGCCTGGAGGTCCGCAGCGGGGTGCTGCGGGACCCGTCGGCCGCGGGTGTGTGGACGGTGACCGTGCAGGCCCCCGCCGTCAACCGGCTGACGGGCGCCGCCACGTGGGCCCCGCTGGGTGACCGGGCCTGGGCCGACGCCGCCTCCGCGCGGCTGCGGGAGGCCGGGTTCGAGCCGCGGCTGGAGGCGGTCGAGTGGGACACCTACGCCGACACCCCGCGCGGCGTGATGGGCTGGCAGGTCCGGGTCGGCCGGTACGCCACGCAGGCCGAGGCCGGCACCGCGAACACGGCGGTCGCGGCCGCCGGTTTCCGTACGACGGCGGAGTGGACGGGTTACGACGGGCGGCAGGCCGCCGACGGTGAGCGCGTCCACGTCGCCGTGGTGGACCCGGCGCGCCTGAACGGGTCCGTCGCGGTCAGCGACGGCGGCAACGTCGCCGACCGGGAGAAGACCTCCGCGGTGGCCGGCCGGCTGGGGTCGCTGCTCGGCGTGAACGGCGGCTTCTTCATCACCTCGGACGCCGACGGCGTCCAGGGCACCGTCGCGGGTCTCTCCGCGGTGGACGGCAAGCTGGAGTCGATGGCGGTCGGTTCGCGCGCTGCGCTGGTCCTCGGTGACGGCGGCAGGCAGCCGCGGATCGCGGACCTGTCCACCACGGTCACCGTGCGGGCCGGTTCCGCCCGCCACGCGGTGCAGGGCATCAACCGTCTGCTGGGCAAGGTCCGCAACTGCGGCCGGCCCGGTGGCGTCCCGACCGAGCAGCCGCGCCACGACACGACCTGCACCCTGGCGGACGACCTGGTGGAGTTCACGCCGGCGTTCCGGGCGGCGCTGCCCACGGGCGCCGGTGCGCAGGTGGTCCTCGACGCGCACGGGAAGGTGCTCTCGGCCGGCGCCCGCGGCGGCTCCGTCCCCGAGGACGGCACGGTGCTGCAGGGCACGGGCACGGCGGCCGCGTGGCTGACCGAGCACGCCAGGACCGGCGAGCGGCTGGCCCTGAGCGAGGTCGTCCGGGACGCCGAGGGGCGCCGGGTCCGGCTCGGCCGCGGTGACAGCATCGTGAGCGCGGCGCCCACCCTGGTGGAGGACGGCCGTGTCCACATCGACGCCGCCGGCGAGGGCACCCTGGACCCGCTGGACCTGTCGTTCGGCTTCGCGTGGTCCAACGTCCGCCAGCCGCGGACGATGGCCGGCATCGACCGGCGGGGCCGGCTCCTGCTGGTGACGGTGGACGGGCGGCAGCCCGGGGTGAGCGAGGGCTTCACCCTCGGCGAGGCGGCCCGGTTCATGCGGTCGCTGGGCGCGGTGCAGGCGCTCAACCTCGACGGCGGCGGCTCGTCGGCGATGGTGGTCGAAGGCGTCCTGGCCAACGTCCCCTCGGACGCGACCGGTGAGCGTGCCGTCGGCGACACGATCCAGGTCCTGCCGGGGCGCCGCGGCGGGCACTGACCGGCCCGGCGGCGTCCTGCCCCCTGACGACCTCCGACCGCCCCGGGGCCCGGCCCCGGGGCGGTCGGCTGGTCCGTCCGGCCCGACGGGCAGCGTTCCTCACCTTTTACGCCGGTATGATGCGCTTCGTGATCATGTCCGGATGGCTGCGGCGCCGACGTGCCCGCCTGGACGGCCGCCGGCTCACCTGGCGGCCGGCCCCGGTGATCCTGACCGTGCTCATCGCCGCCCTGGCGTTCGCCACCCCGCGCGAGATCGCGATCAGCCGCCTGCTGCCCGTCGCGCCCGCCCTGGCCGCCGCGATGTGGCCGGTGCCGGCGACGGTGCTGCTGGGCGCGTTCTGCCTGCTGGTCATGGTGGGCCTGAGCTTCGTCTACACCGACCTGGGCACCCCGTACACCGGGGCCGCCATCGTCGCGGTGACCCTGGCCGCGGCGTACGCCAGCCACGTACGGATCCAGCGCGAGGAGGCGCTCTTCCACGCCCGGCTGGTCGCCGACGCCGCGCAGACGGTGCTGCTGCGGCCGCTGCCTCGGCACATCCAGGGCATGGAGATCGAGTCGCTCTACCTGGCCGCACAGGAGCAGGCGCGCATCGGCGGCGACTTCTACGAGGTGGCCGACACGCCCTACGGGGTGCGGCTGCTCATCGGCGACGTACGCGGCAAGGGGCTGTCCGCCGTGGGCGCGGCCTCGGCCCTGATCAGCTGCTTCCGGGAGGCCGCGCACGACGAGCCGGACCTGCGGGGCATCATCCACCGCCTGGAGACCAGCATCGGGCGGCACAGCTCCGGCTACCCCGGTCAGGACCTGCCGGAGCGCTTCGCCACCGCCGTGATCGCCGAGATCCCGCACGGAGGCGGCCGCCTGCGGCTGCTGAACTGCGGGCATCCCGCGCCGATCGTCGTGCACGCCGGCCGCATCCGGGTGCTGGAGCCCAGCGCCGCCTCCCCGCCGCTGAACCTCGCCGACCTCGTCGGCGACGCCTACGCCGTGGACAACCATGCCTTCGCCGCCGGCGACCAGTTGCTGCTCTACACCGACGGCGTCACCGAGACCCGCGACCGGGCCGGGGCGTTCTTCCCGCTGCCGGACTGGCTGCGGCGCCAGTCCCCGGCGGCGCCCCGCGAACTGCTGGACCGGCTGCACCGGGAGCTACTGCACTACAGCGGCGGGCGGCTGGACGACGACATCGCCGCGCTGGCCGTACGTTCGCCGCGCGTCGTGACCCGCGACGCCCCGTAAATCGCTGTCGCGCGGGCCCGGAGCGGCCCTACGCTCGCCGCCATGCCCCGGCCTCACGGATTCTCCTACCGCCGACGCGGCGACGGCACCGTGGTCGTCACGCATGGCGCGCACACCGCCGCCGTCCTGCGCGGGGAACGCGCGGAACGCTTCCTGGAGGAGGTGGAGCGCGGCGACGCCCAGCTGGTCATGGCCCGCTGGACCGGCAACTACAAGCACGGCAACGAACGCACCGCCCGCGCCCACCCCCGCAACCAGGGCTGACGGCCCGCGACGGGCCCACCACGGCGGTGCGCCCTGCGTCGCCGTAGGCCCTGCGTCGCCGCCCTACACAAAATGTACAGACTCGGTCTGTTTTGTAGGCTTTCCCTATGGAACGTCGTCGGCCGGCCGGTGCCGGTTCCGCGACCGCGGTGGGCGCACCGCGGGTGAGCCTGCGCACCGAGCAGCGTGACCTGACCCGCAACCGGGTCCTGGACGGCGCGGTCGAGGTCTTCGCCGCCAAGTCCTTCGTCGCCGCCACCATGGAGGACATCGCCCGCGCGGCGGGCGTCACCCGGGCCACGGTGTACGCCCACTTCCGCGGCAAGGCGGAAGTGATCGCCGCCCTGACGGACCGGGTGTACCAGGTCACCGACGCGCTGTACGCCGAGCTGGCCGCCGTCCCCGAGTGGACGCACGACGCCGTCCGCACGTGGCTGGAACGGGCCGCGGCGAGCTGGCGGGCGCTCGCGCCGACCATCCGCGTGCTGCTGGCGGCCACCCCGTCGGCGGCCGGGGACGAGGGCAGTGCCCGCGACCGCTATCTGGCGGCGTACGAGCGCTATGTGGCCCTGCTGACCGCCGGACCCCGGCGCTGGCGGGGCGTCACCCCCGCGCAGGCACGGCAGCGCGCCCTGATGGCGGTGCTCCAGACGGGCTCGTTCCTCACCGCCTGGATCGCCGGCGGCCTGCCGGTCGACACCGACGACCCGCTGGACCTCCTCACCGACGACCTGTGCCACCTGCTGCGCCCCGCCCTCGGCGGCCGGCCCGCCGCGCAGCGCCGTCCGCGCGGGCCGTCGTGAGGACCCCGCCCCAACCTCGAGTCCCCTGGAGGCAAGCGCCATGGCAGCGACCGAGCCCCGGAAGTACCCCTTCACCGAAGCCGACCGGCTGACCGTCGACCCGGCCTTCGCCGGACTGCGCAAGGACGAGCCGCTGTGCCGGGTCCGGTTCCCCTACGGGGAGGCCGCCTGGCTGGTCACCCGGTACGAGGACGTACGCACCGTCCTGGGCGACCCCCGGTTCAGCCGGGCCGAGGCCGTCCACCGCGACGAGCCGCGCCTGCGGCCGCACCGTGGCCTGCGCGGCAGCATCCTCGACCTCGACCCACCGGACCACACCCGGCTGCGGCGGATCGTGGCCAAGGCCTTCACCGCCCGCCACATCGAGCGCCTGCGGCCCCGCACCGAGCGGATCGCGGCCGGACTCGCCGACGGCATGGCCGCCCGCGGCGCGCCCGCCGACCTCGTCGCGGACTTCGCACTGCCGCTGCCCGTCACCGTCATCTGCGAACTGCTCGGCGTCCCCCTGGCCGACCGCGCGGACTTCCGCACCTGGTCCGACGCGCTGCTGTCGACCACCAAGTACACCCCGCGGGAGGTTCAGGAGCACACGGACGCCCTGATGGCCTACATGGCCGGGCTGATCGCGGAACGCCGCGCCGCGCCGCACGAGGACCTCCTGGGCGCACTGGTCGACGCCCGCGACAACGACGAACGGCTCTCGGAGCGGGAACTGCAGGTCCTGGCGGTCTCCCTGCTCGTCGCGGGCCACGAGACCACAGCCTCGCAGATCCCCAACTTCGTCTACACGCTGCTCACCCACCCCGGGCAGCTCGCGGCGCTGCGCGCCGACCCCGGCCTCGTGCCCGGCGCCGTCGAGGAACTGATGCGCTACGTCCCGCTGGGCAACGGCGCGGGCATGCCCCGTTACGCGCTGGACGACGTCGAACTCAGCGGCGGCACCGTACGCGCCGGTGAGGCGGTGGTGGTCTGCCCCGTGTCGGCCAACCGCGACGAAGCCGTCTACATCGACCCTGACCGGCTCGACCTGCTGCGCCAGGAAGCCTCCCACGTCGGCTTCGGGCACGGACCGCACCACTGTCTGGGCGCCCAACTGGCCCGGATGGAACTGCAGGTGGCCCTGAGCACGCTGCTGGACAGGCTGCCCGGGTTGCGCCTCGCCGGACCCGAGGAGAGCGTCGTGTGGAAGTCCGGCGTCGCCCTGCGCGGGCCCGAACGGATGCCGGTCACCTGGGACGGGGCCTGACGGCGACCGGCGCCGCCCGACGACATCGCAAGACTTCCGACGACAGCGAAGGACACCCGCCATGACCTGGCAGATCGAGGTGGACCGGAACACCTGCATCGGCACCGGCTCCTGCGCCGGCATCGCCCCCGAGCACTTCGAGCTCCGCGACCGCAAGTCCTGCCCCCGGCACCCGACCGCCGAGCCGGACGAGCTCCTGGTCGACGCGGCCGAGTCCTGCCCGGTGGAGGCGATCACCCTCCGGGACGCGACCAGCGGCGAGCTGATCGCGCCCCAGCCGTAGGCACGGCCGCAGCCGCGGGCCCGGGCGGCCCTCAGACCAGCGTGCGCGGGCGGAGCTCCGGCTCGGTGGAGGCGTCGGTCATCACGGCGTAGACGCTGCCCTCCTGGCCGGCGGCGCCGCCGTGCCGCCCGTCCGGGGTCAGTGCCAGCGCCCGCAGTTCGGAGCGGTACTCGTCCGGCAGGCCCGCCGCCTCCTCCAGCGCGATCCGGCACGCGTCGGCGGGCTCCTTGCCCAGCGCCAGCAGGTCGACCACCGTACGGGCCGTGCCACCGCGCAGGCTCAGCTCGCCGCGGCCGGTGCAGGCCGCCCCGCCACCGCGCAGGTCGCACCAGTTGCCCGCCCCCGGGACGGCGGAGTCGCCCACCCGTCCCGGGTACTTGAAGGGGTAGCCGGAGGTCGAGACGCCCACGCACATCTCGCCGTGCGCGTCCAGCGCGACGATGTTGATCGTCCCCCACGGCCCCTCGTGCGGCGCCATCCGCCGCACCAGCTCCAGCGCCGCCCGCCGGTAGCGGTGGTCACCGTCCACCGCCGGGGTGTTCTCCCCCTCGACCGCCTCGGCGGCGGTCAGCAACTGCTCGCGCCACATGGCCCGCGACGCGTCGGTCAGCAGCTCGGCGCCCTCGAACCCGTTCTCCCGCGCGAAGAGCGCCGCGCCCTCCCCCACCAGCAGGCAGTGCTGCGGCAGCCGCTCCATCACGGCGCGCGCCACCGATATCGGGTTCGGGAACCCGCGCAGCGCGCCGACCGCGCCGAACCTGCGGTCCGAGCCCGTCATCACCGACGCGTCCAGCTCGACGACGCCCTGCGCGTTGGGCAGCCCGCCCGTGCCGACGTAGTGGTCGGTGAGGTTGTCCTCGCAGCGGCGCATCGCCGCCTCCACGGCGTCCAGCGCCGTCCCGCCGCGCCGCAGGACGTCCATCCCGGCCGGCAGGCCGACCTCGCTGCGCTCGCTTCCGATGATGACGGGCTGCGTCATGGCGTTCCCTTCGCTGGTGGGCCGGGCCGTACGGGCGCCCGGCGGCCCCGGCGCCCGCGACCAGCCGGTACGACGACGCCGTGAGCCTAGCGCCGGGCCCGCGGAGCCCGGCCACCGGCCGGGGTCCCCCGGTCGGGCGCGCGGTGCGACGCGGTTCCGGCCCTCGGTCCGGAGGACGCCGCCCACGACGAGGACGCTCCTCCGCCTTGCGATGCACCACGCCTGGGGGAACCGTGGGGCCCGCCCCACGAGCGGTGCAGGCACCCCACCCGGCGGTAGCCGGGCGAGCGCCCGGTCACCGACCGGGGTCCCCGGTCGGGCGCGTGGTACGACGCGGTTCCGGCCGGCCTCCGTGCCGCCCCGGCGTACGCCTTCCGGTCCATCCCCGGGGGAGGAATCACTCCCCGGCCCCCACCCGGGGTCTCCCGGCGCCGCCCGTACCGGGGCCTTGGGGGCCGGTATTCACCCGTCCGGCCCTTTCGCCGGGTGCGCGGGGAAATCCACGCTGTCTGCGGGCGCCGTGACAACACGGATGATCACAGTTGCCACTGCGCCGCCCGTAGTTGCGCCCTCCACGCCGCTCGCCCTGGTCCCACGATCGGCGCTGGTGACACCGCCCGCACCGCGCACGCGCGGTGTTCCCGGGCTGCCCCGGCCCGGCCCGCCGCCCAAGCTGGAGTTGACGGATGCGGTCAGGACTTGTCGACGAACACCTCGAGGTGAGCAGATGGCACAGACGCCGATTACCCCCGAGAACGTGCGCACGAAGCAGTTCACCACCGTCCGCCTCCGTGAGGCCTACGACGAGCGCGAGGTCGACGACTTCCTGGACCAGGTCCAGGCCGAGCTGACCCGGCTGCTGAGGACCAACCAGGACCTGCGCGCCCAGCTCTCCGCCGCCGAGGCAGCGGCCACCCGGCAGCCGGAGGAGCCCGAACTCGAGGTGGCGTCCGCGCCGCAACCCGCGGCCGAGCCCGAGGTCGAGGCCCAGGCCGAGCCCGAACCCGAGCCTGAAGTGGCGCCGGAGCCGGAGCCCGCCCCGGTGCTCGTCGCCCAGGCCTCGGGGTCGGCGGGACCGGCGGAGCCCGCGGACACCGAGGAGGCCGACGACGGGACCGCCGGGAGGCAGCCCGGGTTCGCCGTCGACAGCACGGCCCGTCTGCTCGCCCTGGCCGAGCGCACCGCCGAACAGGCCGTCTCCGAGGCCCGCGCCGAGGCCCACAAGATCGTCGGCGAGGCACTCGGCCAGGCCGAGAACCTGCGCCGCGACTCCCGCGAGCGCGCCCAGGCCCTCGAGCACGAGGCCCAGGAGAAGCACCGCCAGGCGATGGTCGACCTGGCCTCCGCCCGTACCGCCCTCCAGCGCAAGGTCGACGACCTCCGCACCTTCGAGGACGCCTACCGCAGCCGTCTGACCGGCCACATGCAGTCCCAGCTCCGCCGCCTCGACCGCGACCTCGCACGCTCCCTCGCCCCGCCCTCCGCTCCGCCGACGGTCTCCCTCACCCGCGCCACCGCCAAGCGCGCCGCGGAAGCCCGGCCCGTCCCCCCGGCCGCCGCCCCCGACCCTGCCCCCGCCCCGGAATCCGCCCCCCTCACCGCCGCGGGCGCCCTGAGCGGCGAGGAGGATTAGGAACCCCGCTCACCCCTCGGCGGCGGGCAGCCGGTAGACGGATACGTGCGAGCGGCACTCGGCGGTGAACTCCGCGCTGTGCCAGTCGGCGTGGCGGGACTCCAGGTCGAATCCCGCGAGCTGGGCCATGAGGTCGAGCTCGGAGGGCCAGACGTAGCGGTGCGGGGTGCGGAACAGGCTCGTGCGCTCGCCGTCCCGGAAGCGGAAGTGGTGCGAGACGACCCGCTGCCGCAGGACGTCGTAGGTGTCCACGCCCATGGCGCCGGATCCGGAGTGCCAGACCACCGCCTGCTGGCCGGGTGGCAGCTTGCGCAGCTCGGGGACCCACAGTTCGATCACGAAGCGCCCGCCCGGTGCGAGATGACGGGCGGCGTTGCGGAAGCAGGCGACCTGCTCAGGCTGGGTGAGCAGGTTGGCGATCGTGTTGTAGACCAGGTAGACGAGCCGGAAGGTGCCCGGGGCGCGGGCGGTGGACATGTCGCCGGTGACGACCGGGATCGTCGCCTCGTCCGCCTTGGTGCGCAGCCGGTCGATCATCGGCTGTGACAGCTCGATGCCGCTGACCGGCACGCCCCGCGCCGCGAGCGGCACGGCCACACGGCCGGTGCCGACGGCGAACTCGAGCGCCCGTCCGCCGTCGGCGAGTTCGGCGAGTCGGTCCACGACCGGATCCAGTACCTCCGGGGCGAACATGCCCGTGCCGGGGGTGTCGTAGCTGCCGGCGGTATCCGCGCCCCAGATCTCGTCCTGTCGCATACGCATCACGATTCACGGAGCGGACGGCGAAGTCGAGGGAATTCCGGGCGGGGCATCACGCGGCGAAAGGCGGGGAAGACGGATCGAACACCGTTCCACGGGGCATGGATGTCCCTACACGGCGACGGGACCCGGGGAGGCGCCCGTGAAGGTGGCACTGCTCACGCGGGAGTACCCGCCGTACGTGTACGGCGGGGCCGGTGTGCACGTGGAGTTCCTGGCCCGTGAGCTACGGGAGCTGACGGATCTTCAGGTGCACTGCTGGGCCGGCGCGCGGGGGCAGGGCGCCGCGGACGACCGCGAGGGCGGCCCGGATGTCACCCGGCATGCCGCCGCCGCGGAACTCGGCGACGCCAACGAGGCGTTGCGCAGCCTGTCGGTCGACCTGTCGATGGCCGCCGCACTGGCCGGCCGGGACCTCGTGCACTCCCACACCTGGTACGCCAACCTCGCCGGGCACCTGGCCAAGCTGCTGTACGGCGTGCCGCACGTGATGACCGCCCATTCCCTCGAGCCGCTGCGTCCCTGGAAGGCGGAGCAGCTCGGCGGCGGCTACGCGCTCTCGAGCTGGGCGGAGCGGACGGCGGTCGAGGCCGCGGACGGCGTCATCGCCGTCTCGCACGGGATGCGCGCGGACATCCTGCGGAGCTACCCCGCCCTCGACCCGGCGCGGGTGCACGTCGTCCACAACGGCATCGACACCCGCCTGTACCGGCCGGACGCGTCCACCGCGGCGCTCCGCGCGCACGGCGTCGACCCGGGCCGCCCGTACGCCCTGTTCGTCGGGCGGATCACACGGCAGAAGGGGGTGCCGCACCTGCTGCGGGCGGCCCGGCGGATCGATCCGGGCCTGCAGATCGTGCTGTGCGCGGGGGCGCCCGACACCCCGGCGATCGACCGGGAGTTCCGTGAACTGGTGGAGGAACTGCGGGCGGTGCGCGGCGGGGTGGTCTGGATCCCGCAGATGCTGCCGCGGTCCGAGGTGGTGCAACTGCTCACGCACGCGGCGGTGTTCGTGTGCCCCTCGGTGTACGAGCCGCTGGGCATCGTGAACCTGGAGGCGATGGCGTGCGGCACCCCGGTGGTCGCCTCCGCGGTGGGCGGGATCCCGGAGGTGGTGGCGGACGGCGTCACGGGGCTCCTCGTGCCGTACGAGGAGAAGGACCCGGAGGCGTTCGAGGCGGGACTCGCCGCGGCGGTCGGCGCGGTCGCCGGCGATCCGGGGGCGGCGGCGCGCATGGGGGCGGCAGGCCGCGAGCGCGCGGTGGCGGAGTTCGGCTGGGACGCGGTGGCCCGCCGCACCGTGGACGTGTACGAGGAGATCTGCAGGTCGCAAGGGCGGTAGCGGCAAAGGGGGCAGTGATGCGCGGCGGACCTTCGGTGCTCGGAATCGTGCTCGCGGGCGGGGAGGGCAAGCGGCTGATGCCGCTGACCGCCGACCGCGCCAAACCGGCCGTGCCGTTCGGCGGCGCCTACCGGCTGGTGGACTTCGTCCTGTCCAACCTCGTCAACGGCGACGTCATGCGCATCTGCGTGCTGACGCAGTACAAGTCGCACTCCCTGGACCGGCACATCACCACGACCTGGCGGATGTCGAACCTGCTGGGCAACTACGTCACCCCCGTCCCGGCGCAGCAGCGGCTGGGCCCGCGGTGGTTCCTCGGCAGCGCCGACGCGATCTACCAGTCGCTGAACCTGGTGTACGACGAACAGCCCGACTACATCGTGGTGTTCGGTGCCGACCACGTGTACCGCATGGATCCGCGGCAGATGCTGCGGCAGCACATCGAGGCGGGCGCGGGGGCCACGGTGGCGGGCATCCGCGTCCCGCGCGACCAGGCCTCCTCGTTCGGGATCATCACCCCGGGCCCTGGCGGGGTGCGGGTGGAGCGGTTCCTGGAGAAGCCCGCCGATCCGCCGGGCCTGCCCGGCGACCCCGACCGCGTGTACGCCTCGATGGGCAACTACGTGTTCACCACGAAGGTGCTGCTGGACGCGCTGGCCCAGGACGCCGAGGACGACGCGTCGGTGCACGACATGGGCGGCAGCATCATCCCGCTGCTCACGGCCAAGGGGCAGGTGCAGGTCTACGACTTCGACGACAACCACGTGCCCGGCGAGACGGCCCGCGACCACGGCTACTGGCGGGACGTGGGCACCCTGGACGCGTACTACGACTCCCACCAGGACCTGATCTCGGTCCACCCGGTCTTCAACCTCTACAACGACCAGTGGCCTTTGTACACGCACTCGTTGCGGCTGCCCCCGGCGAAGTTCGTGGCCGGCGGGATCGCGGGCGAGTCGATGGTCAGCCCGGGCTGCATCATCTCCGGGCAGGTCACGCAGTCGGTGCTGTCGCCGGGGGTGGTGGTCGAGGAGGGCGCGGTGGTGCAGGGGTCGGTGCTGCACGACAACGTCCGCGTCGGACGGGGCGCGGTCGTGCGCCGTGCGATCCTCGACAAGAACGTCGTCGTGCCCGCGGGCGCCACGGTCGGCGTCAACCCCGAACGCGACCGCGAGCTCTACCACGCCTCCGCGAACGGCGTCATCGCCCTGGGCAAGGGGCAGCGCGTCCTCTGAACCGGTCGTCCCGCGCCCTCGGCCGGCTACGGGCGGGTGAGGGGGTGGAGCTGTCCGCTGACGAGGGTGCTGACGGCGGCAAGGTCCGCCATCAGTCCGACGAGAGCGAGCATGGACCGCAGGTCGTGTGCGAGCAGACCGTCGTATTCGGTCCGGGAGACCGGCACCTGCTCGTGGCGCGGACCGTCCTCCTGTGAGGCGTAGTAGTGGCCCTTCACGGCTTTGCCCGCCTGACGGGAGTCGTGGCCGGTGGCCGTGCTCGCCAGCAGCGCGACCCCCAGGACGGAGAACCCTGCGAGGACCGCCCCGACAGCCGTCGGCAGAGAGCGCAGGGCGAGCCACAGCAGCATGGGATTGCCCTGTACGCGCACTCCGTGGGTGGCCAGGGCGATGGCCCGGACGACCGCGCCGGCGAACAGGGGGAACAGCGCCGCACAGACGACGCCCAGCACCAGGCTGCTGTGCCGGGGCAGCCAGGTGCCGGGCAGGAACGTCCCGAGCGCCAGCACCAGACACACCCCGCTCAGCACCATCGCCGCGCCCGCGTGCACGCTGAGACCCGTCTTCATGAAACCCCCCGGCCCCCGTCCCGTACCCGCCGTGCGCACGGTTGGCTCCACTCTGTCGGACCCGGCCGTGTCCATGGTCATCTCCGGGCCCGGCTTGGGCCAAGGGTGCGCAAAGGCCGGGGGCGGCGTGAGACTTCGGGCGGGGCGGCGGCGTACTGAGGGTGGAGTCCCCCAAGCCCCCTCGCGTCGGAGGTAGTACGCCCGTGACCGTCACCAAGGAGGCGCCGGCCCCCGCCGGGACCGCGCGGCGGGACTCCGGGCCGCCGGACCAGGAGGAGCGGTGGCGGGTCAGTTCGCCGCTGGTGCTGACGCTGCTGCTGCTCGCCGCCCTGACGATGCAGGGGCCGGTGCGGCGGGCGCTGTCCGCGCCGGTGATGCAGAGCTGGACGACCGTGTTCGTCGCGGTGGTGGTGCAGGCGCTGCCGTTCCTGGTGCTGGGCGTCCTGCTCTCGGCGGTGCTCGCGGTGTGCGTCCCGCCGTCGTTCTTCGCGCGGGCACTGCCGCGCCGCGCCGCGGTGGCCGTGCCGGTGGCGGGGGTCGCGGGGGCGGTCCTGCCGGGGTGCGAGTGCGCGTCGGTGCCGGTCGCGGGGGCGATGGTACGGCGGGGGGTCGCCCCGGCGGCGGCGCTGACGTTCCTGCTGTCCGCGCCGGCGATCAACCCGGTGGTGCTGACCGCCACGGCCGTCGCCTTCCCGAACGAGCCGCGCATGGTGGTCGCCCGGTTCGTCGCAGGACTGCTGGTCGCGTGCGTCATGGGCTGGCTCTGGCAGCGTCTGGGGCGTCCCGGTCTGCTGCGGCCCGCGGGGCACCACCCGTCGGCCGAAGGGCGCGGCAGGGGACCGGCGTTCTGGGGTTCGGTGCGGCACGACGTCATGCACGCCGGCGGCTTCCTGGTCGTCGGGGCGATGGCGGCGGCCACGCTCAAGTCCTTCGTGCCGGAGGACGTCCTGCGCCTCGCGTCGGGCAACCCGGTGGTGTCGGTGCTCGCGCTGGCGGTGCTCGCGGTGGTGCTGTCGATCTGTTCGGAGGCCGACGCGTTCGTCGCGGCGTCCCTGTCGCAGTTCTCCCTCACCGCCCGGCTGGTGTTCCTCGTCGTGGGGCCGATGATCGACCTGAAGCTCTTCGCGCTGCAGGCGGGCACCTTCGGACGCGCCTTCGCGGTGCGGTTCGCGCCCGCCACCTTCGCGGTCGCCGTCGTCCTGGGCTGCGTGACCGGGGCGGTGCTGCTGTGAACCGGGAGGCGCAGGCCGCCGTGCTGCTGCTGACGGGGGTGGCCCTGCTGCACGCCGGGCTCAGCGACCTCTACCTGCGCTACGTCAAGGCCGGGCTGCAGCCGCTGCTGCTGGCGGCAGGTGCCGTGCTGGTCGTCGCGGCCCTGGCGACCGTCTGGTACGAACTGCGCCTGCCGCGTCGCGGCGATCCGGGGCAGGAGGACGGGCGGCGGGAGGACGCGTGGCAGGAGAACGAGCGGGAGGACGGCCACGATGCCGGGGACCCGCACCCGCATCCGCACCCGCACCGCGAGCCCGTGGTCGCGTGGCTGCTGGTGCTGCCGCTGGTCGCGCTGGTCCTGGTCGCCCCGCCGGCCCTGGGGTCCTACTCCGCCGCCCGGAGCGGCACGTCGGTCCCCCGTCCCTTCGGTTTCCCCGCCCTGCCCGCGGGCGACCCGCTGCGGATGGAGACCGCCGACTACGCGGGCCGCGCGGTCCACGACCACGGACGTTCCCTGACCGGCCGCCGGATCACCCTCACCGGATTCGTCAGCGTCGCCCGCGACGGCACCCCCTACCTGACCCGGATGGTGCTGAACTGCTGCGCCGCCGACGCCCGCCCGGTCAAGATCGGAATGACCGGGCAGGTGCCGCCCGTCCTGCAGCCGGACGCCTGGCTGGAGGTGACCGGGACCTACACCCCACGCCGGGCCGAGGACCCGGTCAACGACGGTCCCGTCCCGTTCCTGGACGTGAGCCGTGCCCGGCCGGTACGGGCGCCGACCGAGCCGTACGAGGGCTGACCCCGCCGTGCGGTCAGCCCGGCTGGCCGCTGTCCTTGAGCGTCCCCCAGCCGTGCCACCGCTCGATATCGATCACGGCGCTGACGCGCTCGCGGTCACGCTGGGGATAGGCGCGGCCCAGGTACTGCTGGGCCAGCCGGTCGATGTCGGCGAGGTCGGTGTCCTCGCGCAGTTCGCCGACCCGCCCGATCAGGGTGACGTGGGTGTACCAGTTCCCCTCGTCCAGGACCGTGAGGGTGACCCGGGGGTCGTGGCGGATGTGGTCCAGGCGCTTGCGGCCGCCGTCCATGTTGACCAGCACCCGGCCGTCGTCCCACAGGTACCAGGTGGCCGTGGACACCGGCTGGCCGTCGGCCCGCAGCGTCGTGATCACGGCCGGGTTGGGCTTCTTCAGCATCTCGATCGCGGCCGGGGGAAGCGGTGGCTTGGACACGGGAACTCCTTCGCGGTGATCTTCGGGGCTGCGCCCCACCGTGCCACATCCGCCCGGCCGGACGGCGGCCCGGACCCGGCGCGCCCCGCGCCGTCCGCCGAAGGGGCGCGCCACGGGTCCGTACGGGTCCGTGGCTGTGCGTCAGCAGAACCAACCGTCCTGGACCCAGCCGCGGCGGTTGATGTCGCCGTAGGCGAACCCGTAGGCCCAGGCGCCCTGCTTGCTCTCGACGGTGAAGGTCTGGCCCTTGTAGAGGGTGCCCGTCCAGGCGCCGAGCGGGGCGGTGCGCACGTACAGGTCCTGGGCGCAGACGGTCTCACGCCGGCCGACCGTCCCGTCGGCGGCCCGGGCGGGGGCGGCGGTGGCCAGTACGGCGGCGGTCAGGGCCGCGACGGCGGTGGCGGCGCGGAGCATCCGGGATGCGGGCATGCGGGTGGGTCCTTCCTGTGGTGGTGGGGGGTGCCGGTGCGGGAGGGGAGTCACCAGGAGCCGTAGCCGCCGAGGCACTCGTTGCGGACGTAGCCCCAGTCGCCCTTGCCGAAGTCGAAGGTGGCCGCCCAGCCGTTGTAGACGGGGTGCGCGCCGCGGGTGTGGCCCACCTTGTTGCCGTAGCCCAGGACGCGGATCAGTCCGCGGGGGCCGGAGGCGCTGTCGTAGTTCGCGTAGAAGCTCGCGCTCTGGCACACGATGATCGCGTGCTCGGGCGGCACCGCGGCGTGCGCGGGCTGCGTCGTCAGTGCGCACACCGCGGCGGTGGCGGCTGCGGCCAGCGTCTTGGTCACCGTTCCCATGGGGCGTCCTCTCGTGGGGGGTTCGCCGATCAGGATGGCCGCCCGCTGTCTATGCGGGTAGAGGGGCGCAGATGAAAATTACGTGGCCATGACATTCACATACGGGCAACCGCTGCGCCAGTACCCCCGCTCCGGCTGCCTTGCCCCGTAGATAGCATGCGCCCATGCCTGACGACGGCCTGATCGACGTGACGCTGGTCGACGCGGCGGACGGACAGCCGTTCGGCCGCTCCGAACTGCCCGCCGGACAACTCCCGGAGACCTTCACGCCCGAGACCCGGCTCGACCTCGGCGGGGCCGTGTGGGAGGTCGTCCGGGCCCAACCGGCGGACCGCGCGGCCTTCCTGGCCGCGGGCCGGCTCGTCCTCACGCTCCGGCGGCTGCGGACGGTCGACCCCCGCCAGGTCGCGTACTCCCTGCCGACCCTCTGCGCGGACCTGCCCCCGCTGACACCCCCGGACGACGCCGCGGACGACCTGGAGATCCACGAGGACGACTGGCGCCAGACCGAACTCGTGGAACGCCGCTGCATCGCTCAGGTCGAGGCCCAACTCGCCTGCGTCGCACGGATCCTGCGCGACCACGCACGGACCGTCGGCGAGGACGGATCGGCCGTCCGGGTGTTCGACGCACTCCACCTGCGGGAGTCCCCGGCGGAGCCGCTGACCGGGGCGCTCACCCGTCGGCGGCTGTTCGAGCTGCTCCCGGTGTCGCACGAATTCGCGGGCGTGGCGCTGCGCGAGGGCCAGGGACGGGTCGCCGACTCGTTCGCCGCCCGGGTCGGTCCGGTCGCGGTGTACGGACGCTGCGCCGGCGACCGGGTCGTCACCCTGGGCCTTCTGCCGGCCTCGCGGGCCACGGTGCGGGACGTCCCGGGACTGGCCGCCCTCATGCGGGAGTTCGGCCTGGTCCTGGTCGACTGGTGCGCCGCGCGGTACGAGGAGTCCGCGTAGCCGGCGGCCGCTTCAGGGCAGCAGCGGCGGCGGCGTCACGTCCACACGCCGGGTCCGGCCCCGCGCCATTCGACGACGTCCGGGTCGGCGAGGTCGACGGTGCCGGGATCGAGGCCGGCGCGCCGCAGGAACTCCTGGACGTCGCGGAGGTGGTACGCGATCCCCAGGATCTCGCCGTCCACACGGACGCGCCGGCCGCCGCTCGTCGATGGCGGCATCACGATGACGCGACGTTGCATTTCGTCAGGATGACCCGTCCGGCCCCGCCCCGCATCCCGGCCGCCGGACGGCTCCCCCGCGGCGGCACCCGGATGGCCCGGCCGCCGCTGCCGGGTGCGGTCCCGCGTGCCAGGCTGGCCTGGACCCGTCAGCGCAGCGAGGGAGCCTCCGGCCATGACCGAACGGACGATGCGGGCCGTCGCCTCCTACCGGGGCCTGCCCGTGGACGATCCGGAGAGTCTCGTCGACGTCGAGGTGCCGCTGCCGGAGCCCGAACCGCGCGACGTGCTCGTGCGGGTGCGGGCCGTGTCCGTCAACCCCGTGGACATCAAGGTCCGCGCCGGTCTGCCGGCCTCCGACCCGCCCCGCGTCCTCGGCTTCGACGCCGCGGGCGTCGTCGAGGCGGTGGGCGGCGAGGTGACCACCCTTCAGGTGGGGGACGAGGTCTGGTACGCGGGGGACATCACCCGTGCGGGCAGCAACGCCGAGTTCCAGGTCGTCGACGAGCGCCTGGTGGCCCGCAAGCCGCGCAGCCTGGGCTTCGCGGAGGCCGCCGCCCTGCCGCTGACCGGCATCACCGCCTGGGAGACCCTGTTCGAGCGGTTCGCGCTCGACGGAAGGTCGACCGGCACCCTGCTGGCCCTGGGCGGCGCCGGGGGTGTGGGCTCGATCCTCATCCAGCTGGCGAAGCAGCTGACCGGCCTGCGGGTGCTGGCCTCGGCCGGCCGCCCCGAGAGCAGCCAGTGGGTCACCGGGCTGGGGGCCGACGCCGTGGTCGACCACCACGACCTCGCCGCGACCGCCGCCGCGGCGGCGCCGGACGGCGTGGCCTACCTGCTCTCCCCGCACTCCGCGGGAAACGTCGACACCTACGCCCGGATCATGCGCCCGGGCGGGCACATCACGGCGATCGACGAGCCCGAGGGGCTCGACCTGCTGCCGCTCAAGGCGAAGAGCATCGCGTGGCACTGGGAGTTGATGTTCACCCGGCCGATGTTCCGGACCCCCGACATGATCGAGCACAAGAACCTGCTGCAGAAGATCGCGGCCCTGGTGGACGACGGCCGCATCCGCAGCACCGTCACCACGACCATCGAGGACTTCTCGGCCGCGGGGCTGCGACGGGCCCACGCGATGGTGGAGTCGGGCCGGAGTATCGGCAAGGTCGTCGTCACCCGCTGAGCGCCTCCCCGGCGGCGGACGTCCGAGCCGGCGCTTGCCGGGTCCGACCGGTCGGTGTCTCCCGTCGGGCGGCCCCCGCCGCGTGGGGTACGGCGGCCGCCTCCGAGGTGCTCACCGACGCGTTCGCGGGGAACGTCCCGGAGCTCGGGCGGAGGGTCCTCGAAGGACATCACCCGTTTCTCCGGTTCCTCGGGGACCGCGGTGCAGGGCCCACCGCCCGGACCGGGCGACGCGCGCCCTCAGAGGCCCTCCCCGCCCTCCCGGCGGCGGATCGTGACGTACTCGCTCGCCTCGCGGCCCGCCAGACGGCGCTGGAGGGACCCGCCGATACGCCCGGCCTGCAGCTTGGCAAGTTCGGCCTTCTCGCCCCGGAAGAGCTCGTCGACCGTCGTGCCCCACAGCGCCAGCCATCGCCCGAAGTGCTCGGGGCCCAGCGGGGTCATGCGGTGCAGGGCCTGGTGCGGGGCGAGCGCGTTGCGCCGGTAGCGGCCGGCGGCGAACAGCACCGAATCCCAGAAGTCGCACATGATCGGCATGTGCGCGTCGAGGTCCATCCGGGCCACCTCGGTGAAGACCGGCCCGATCAGCGGGTCGGCGAAGGCCCGGCGGTAGAAGACGGTCACCAGGCGTTCGACGTCCGCGCGGTCCACGAGGTCGCGACCCGTGCCGTCCTGTGCGGCGACGGGCCCCGGCGCGCTCACAGCCGCTCCAGGACGAGGGCGGCGCCGCATCCGGCCAGGCACAGCGCCTTGACCACCTCGAGCGCGACGTAGCGCAGATGGGCCCGGCTGCGCGGGCCGGTCTCCCCGGCGAGGACGGCGGCGGTACGGCGGTTCAACGAGGGGCGGACAAAGAAGAGTTGGGCCAGGAGCAGGGCGACGGCTCCCGCGCCCAGGGCCAGCGCGACGGGCCCCGGCACCTCCCGGGCCACCGCCACGGCGGCGATCGCGGCCAGCACGGCCTCGACGCGGTTCAGCGCGCGGAAGACGATCCGCCCGATGCCCAGGCCCAGGGGCACGGTGATGCCCTCGGCGCGGAACTTGAGGGGGGCCTCGAGGAACGAGATCCCGAGCACCATCCCCAGCCACACGAAGACCACGGCCACCTGCGCCAGCACGGCGCCGGCGTTCACCGGGCGCTCCGCTCGGGGCGGCGCCGGGCCGCGCGGCGCAGAGGACGACGTCTGGTGCGTGAAGGTCCATGCCCCCACCCTAACCTAAATTTGCATCTGAGGTGCACATTAGAGCTGCCGTCACCATCCCCAACCGGCCTGGCCGGCGGGCGCATCGGCACCGAGAATGGCCCGATGACCTCGCCCGACGCGCTGCTGCCCGACCACCGGCTCGAACTCACCGACGTCGTCGCCAACAACACCATGAACCGCGAGCGGGCCTGGCCGGCACCAACAGCTACGTGCGGGAACTCGGCTTCGACCCGGTCGACCACCTGCTGGCCCGCGCCCCCGGACCCCGCTGGCTGGACCTGTGCAGCGGGGAGGGGCTGGCCCTGCGGGAGGCCGCGGGCCGTCTGCCGGCGACGGCACTGCTGACCGGGGTGGACCTGGTGGGACCCCTGGCGGCCGCACCCCTGCCGCCCGCGGTGGAACTGGTCACCGCGTCGGTGACGGCATGGGAGCCGGCCGCGCCGTACGACCTGATCACCTGCGTCCACGGCCTCCACTACGTCGGGGACCGGCTCGGACTGCTCGCCCGCGCCGCCGGCTGGCTCAGACCGGACGGCCTGCTCGTCGCCCACCTCGACCCCGCCGCGATCCGCTGGGCGGACGGCGGCCCCGCCGGGCGCTCCGTCCTGGCCGCCCTGCGGGCCGAGGGCTTCGCCTACAGCGCCCGTCACCACCGCCTCACCCTCGCCGGCCCGCGCACCGTCCGGCTCCCGCTGCGCTACGTCGGGGCCGACCCGGACGCGGGACCGAACTACACGGGTCAGCCTGGCGTGGCCGCCCACTACCGCCGCACCGGTCGCCCCGCCGCGGACGGGCCGTCAGGCGGACCCCGGCGATAATGGCTTGGCGGGCCGGGCGGGATGCGTCACGATCGCCCCATGGGAGCGCTTGACTCGGTGGCGGGCAGGGTGGCGGGCGGGGCGACGGTCGAGTTCCGGCCCAGCGGATCGTCGATGGTCCCCCTGGTGCGCAGCCGTCAGCAGGTGACGGTGGCCCCGGTCGACCCCGCGAAGCTCGAGGTCGGCGACATCGTCCTCGCCCGCGTCGCGGGCACGGTGTACCTGCACCTGGTGTCCGCGGTGGATCCGGCCAGGAAGCGGGTGCAGATCAGCAACAACCGGGGCCACGTCAACGGCTGGACCGGCCACGGCCGGGTCTACGGCATCTGCACGGCGGTCGACGGCGTCCCCCGCCCCCGGACGGCCGGCAAGGCCCCCGTCGTCCCGCGACAGCTCCGTGACGGACGGCGGACGGCGTCATGACCTCGACGCGCAAGGGTCGCCAATAGAGGGCAAAACGCTCTAATCGGACATCCATCTCCCGCTTCCGAGGGCGTGAGCAGGGACGACAGCCGCCGCACCGAAGGACACCCCCGTGGACACCGCACCCACCACGCCCCGGACCGGCGCCGAAGCCGACGCTACTGGAACCGGAACCGGAACGGACCTGCCCGCACTCGCGCCGCGCGAACGCGAGACCCTCCGCCACATCGCCGCGGGCCGCACCTATCTCCAGACCGCCCGCCACATGGGACTGTCCCGGCACACCGTCGACGCCTACCTCCGCCGCATCCGCGCCAAGCCCGACATCCACAGCACCGCCGAACTCACCCGCACCGCCATCGCCCTCGGCCTGTGACTCGGGACGCACGGACGGTGACCGGCAGTCCTCTCAGGAGCCGTCGGCGTGCAGGTTCTTGACCTTGATCCAGTCACGGCTGCGGCGACCGGGCAGATACGTACTGGTCAACCGCTTCGCCACCACCC
>NZ_JBIBGK010000032.1:0-73943 GCF_042956445.1 Streptomyces sp. NPDC008238
GCCTGTGCGCTGAAGACCTGTGGGGGTGCCAAATGCCGTCCGGGGTGATCGCACCTGCCTATCCGACCCCCCACCGGCCGTTGTGCGCCCACACGGCGGGAGGGGGTGTGGCGGGGTGCGCCCGGAAACGACGAGCGGCGGACCCGGTGCCCAAGGATGTAGACGCAAACCGCGAGCGTTGAGGACGTGCGCCGGCGCGGCCCCGACCCTACAACGACGTGCGAGACCCGCACCAACCATGCCGGGCAATCGGGCGGGAGGGTGGGAAACAGCCCGCCGCAGGCGCAAACAACCCGCACACAACCACCGGCCGCAAGGGGCACCCCCGTTGCGCGGCGTGCAACGCACGTTGCGGAGGGCACAAGGGACCGGCACGATGCGGCGCATGGTGCTGAACCTCGCCCCCGTGATCCCGGTCGTGACGCTGGAGGACCCCGCGGACGCACCCCCCCTCGTCGGGGCGCTGGCCCGCGGCGGGTTGACCGCGGTGGAGATCACGCTGCGGACCCCCGCCGCGCTGGACGCCGTCGCCGCGGCCGCGCGGGCCGTGCCGGAGGCGGTCGTGGGGGCCGGGACCGTGCTGCGGGCGGAGCAGGTGGGGGCGGCGGTGCGGGCCGGGGCACGGTTCCTGGTGAGCCCGGGGTGGACGGACGGCCTGGTCGACGCGATGACCGCCTCGGGGCTGCCGTTCCTGCCCGGGGTGTCGACCGCCTCCGAGGTGCTCGCCCTGGCCGAACGCGGCGTGACGGAGCTGAAGTTCTTCCCCGCGGAGGCGGCCGGCGGCCCGGCGTACCTGAAAGCGCTGGCCGCCCCGCTGCCGCACGTCCGGTTCTGCCCGACCGGCGGCATCGACGCGGCCCGCGCGCCGGCCTACCTCGCCCTGCCGAACGTGTCCTGCGTGGGCGGCAGTTGGATGGTCCCGCAGGACGCCCTGCGGGACCGCGACTGGGACCGGGTGGAGCGGCTCGCCCGCGAGGCGGCCGCGCTCACCGCGCCGTCAGCGCAGGTGTGACGTGTCGTTGAGCAGCCTCAGCGACGCGTTCCCGTCCCCGTAGTACGCCACCGCCGACAGCGCCGCCGCCGACAGCTCCATCCGGAACAGCGACTCCGGCGGGGCCCCGAGGGCGAGCCGGACGAGGGTCTTGATGGGCGTGACGTGCGTGACCACCAGCACCGTGCGGCCGGCGTAGCGGGCGATGAGCTTGTCCCGCGCGAGGGAGACCCGGCGGGCGACGGCGGCGAAGCTCTCCCCGCCGGGCGGGGCGGTCTTGGCGGAGCCGAGCCAGGCGTCGAGTTCGGCCGGATGGCGTTCCTTCACCTCGGCGAAGGTCAGCCCCTCCCAGGCGCCGAAGTCGGTCTCGCGCAGACCCTCGTCGACGCGTACGTCGAGCCCGAGCCGGTCCGCGACGGTCTGCGCGGTCTGCCGGCAGCGGGTCAGCGGCGAGGTGACGACGGCCTGTACGGTGCCGCGGGCGGCGAGGGCGTCGGCCACGCGCTGGGCCTGCCAGCGGCCCCTCTCCGAGAGTTCCGGGTCGTCGCCGCCGCTGCCGGAGAAGCGCTTCTCCGCGGTGAGCGGGGTCTCCCCGTGCCGCAGCAGGACGAAGGTGGTGGGCGTGCCGAGGTCTGCCGCCGCCGCCCAGCCGACGGGCGGGGCCTTGGGGGCCTCGTCCACCGGCTCGTCCACCGAATCGGCCGCCAAGGCGGCGGCCGGCACGGCGGCCGGCGCAGAGGAAGAGGCGAGCGCGGCGGCGGAACGGCCGGGCTCCCACTGCTTGCCGCGCTTGCCCGCGTCCATCGCCTCGTTGGCGAGCCGGTCGGCGTGCTTGTTCTTCTCGCGCGGGATCCACTCGTAGCTGACCTGCTCCGCGGGCAGGACCGCCTTCGCCTCGGCGGCCAGCGGCCGCATGTCCGGGTGCTTGATCTTCCAGCGGCCGGACATCTGCTCGACGACCAGCTTGGAGTCCATCCGCACCCGCACCCGGGCCTGCGGGTCGATCGCGTGGGCGGCGCGCAGCCCGGCGATCAGGCCCCGGTACTCGGCGACGTTGTTGGTGTGCGTACCGATGAACTCGGCGGCCTCGGCGAGCACTTCGCCCGTGGCGGCGTCGCTGACGACGGCGCCGTAGCCGGCCGGTCCCGGGTTGCCCCGGGACCCCCCGTCGGCCTCCACCACGAACGTACGGGCCATTACAGGCCCGACTCGGGGGTGCGGACGAGGATGCGCCTGCAGTTCTCGCAGCGCACGACCTCGTCGGCGGCGGCCGCCCGCACCTCGTTGAGCTCGGTGATGTTCAGCTCCAGCCGGCAGCCCTCGCAGCGCTTCTGGTAGAGCCGGGCGGCGCCGACGCCGCCGGACTGGGCGCGCAGCTTGTCGTAGAGCTTCAGCAGGTCGGCGGGGACCGAACCGGCGATGATCTCGCGCTCCTTGACGACCGTGGAGCCCTCGGCGTCGATCTCCTGCAGCGCCGCGTTGCGGCGCTCCCCGGACTCGCCGGCCTTGGCCTGCACGGACTCCAGGCGCCCGGTGAGCTCCTGGACCCGTTCCTGCAGGCCCTCGCGGCGTTCCATGACCTCCAGGACGACGTCCTCGAGGTCGCTCTGCCGCTTGGCGAGGGAGGTGAGCTCGCGCTGCAGGTTCTCCAGGTCCTTCGGGGAGGAGACCGCGCCGGAGTCCAGCCGCTCCTGGTCGCGGACGGCGCGCTTGCGCACCTGGTCCACGTCCTGCTCGGCCTTGGTCTGCTCGCGGGCGGTGTCGCTCTCCTCGGTCTGGGCGGCGACCAGCAGGTCGCGCAGCTGGGTCACGTCGGAGTTCAGGCGCTCGATCTCCGCGTGCTCGGGAAGGTTCTTGCGCTTGTGGTCCAGCTGCGCGAGGCGCGAATCGAGGGACTGGACCTCGAGCAGTCGGATCTGGTCTGCGGGCGCGGCTTTCAGCGGGGGGCTCCTGAGGTCGTGGGTTCGTCGAGGGGAAGTGCCGGGGCGTGGGCCGTCCACGGGTCGGTGACGGTGCGCGACACGTACGTGCGCAGCGTCCAGCCGTGCCGTTCGGAGACCTCGTCGAGGCGGCGCGCGGCCTGCTCGCACCAGGGCCACTCGGTGGCCCAGTGGGCGGCGTCGACGAGCGCCGGCGGTCCCGCCTGCTGCGCCTCGGACGCCGGGTGGTGGCGCAGGTCGGCGGTGAGGTAGACGTCCACCCCGGCCCTGCGCACGTCGTCGAAGAGGCCGTCGCCGGAGCCGCCGCACACCGCGACGGTACGGACCGGCCGCTCGGGGTCGCCGGCGACGCGCAGCCCGGTCGCGGTGGCCGGCAGGCCGGCAGCCGCCCGGCGGGCGAACTCCGCCAGCGTCAGCGGTTCGGGCAGCTCGCCGATCCGGCCGAGGCCGCGGCGGCCGGCCGGGTCGGCGGGGTCGGGCACGAGGGGTCCGGTGACGCGCAGGCCGACGGCCTCGGCGAGGGCGTCGGAGACCCCGGGGTCGGCCCGGTCGGCGTTGGTGTGCGCCACGTGCAGCGCGATGTCGTGTCTGATCAGGGTGTGCACGACGCGGCCCTTGAAGCCGGTGGCCGCGACCGTCGTCGTCCCGCGCAGGTAGAGCGGGTGGTGCGTGACCAGCAGGTCGGCGCCGGTGGCGATCGCCTCCTCGACGACCTCCCGGACCGGGTCGACGGCGAACAGCACCCGGCCGACCTCGGCGTCCGGGTCGCCGCAGACGAGGCCGACGGCGTCCCACTGCTCGGCCCACGCCGGGGGCCAGAGGGCTTCGAGGGCGGCGATGACGTCGGACAGTTTCGGCACGGGTCGAGGTTACCGCGCCCGTGGCGGACGGCCGGAATCCCGGCCTGGTCATGAGCACACCGAGCATCCGAAGTCCGACGGAACGGGACGAGAGCCACCCTTACGTGTGAAGACCACCGACTCGTGTCGGGCGGCCGGGCGTGCGAAAACTAGCGTCGTGGCCCGGAGGTGAGCCATACCATGACAGCCTGCGCCACCGAGACCACCACCGTGCGACGGGCCGGGTTCACGATCGCCGCGGACGGCTCCTACGCCGCCTGCCTGGCCCAGGGACCCGACGGGGACGACGGCTGGTACCCCGAGCGCTGGACGCTCGGCGGACCGGAGCCGTACACCGTGCCGCTGCCCGGCAACCAGCCCGAGGAACAGTGCTCCGAGGTCCTGCCCCTGCCCGACGGCCGCGTGCTGATCCTCCGCCGGGTCGCCGACCGGCACGACCTCGCCCTGCTCTACCCGACCGGCCCCGGCACCGGCGAACTGCTCGTCGGCTCGCTCCCGGGCGGGGACACGCGGGCGCGGCTGCTGCCTCCGGTCGCCTCCGGCGAGGTGTACGCGCTCACCTACGACCCGGCGCGGGAGGTGTCGGCGGTGTGGCTCGTGCACGACGACCGGGACCTGCGGCCGCGCCGGCTGGCGGAGGTCCCGGGCCGCTGCGGGGGCGGCGCGTGGCTGGACCGGGCGGGGCGGCTGCTGGCGCTGGACCGCGAGGCGGACGGGGCGGTCAAGACGGTCGCCGTCGACCTGGAGCGGGCCGGGGCGGTGAGCCCGCTGCTGCAGATCACCGACGACAGCAACGACCGGCTGCTGCTGGCGGAACCGGACAGCGGGCTGCTGATAGTGCGCAGCGACGCCACCGGCGAGGACCGGATCGGCTGGGGCGTGCTGGGCAGCCGCCGGCCCATGCGGTTCGCGGAGTGCCTGCGCGTGCCGGACGCGGTGCTGACCCCGTTCGCGGCCCAGCCCGGGCAGGTGCTGATGCCCGAGGCGTGCGCGGTGGCGCTGCGCGCGGACGGCCCGCACGGCACGTCGCTGGCGGTCTGGCGGCCCGGGGAGCGCCGCGCCACCTGGCTGTCGGCGCCGGAGGGATGGCTGCCCGGGGCGGGCCTGTGGTCGGCCCGCGGGGTGCTGCGCCTGCCGTACGCCTGCGCGCACTGCCCGTGCGGCACGGTGGAGTACGAGGCGCCGCCCGCGGTGCCCGTGCCGTTCCCGCCGGGGAGCGCGGCGGAGGGCGCTCCCCCGGAGCTGCCGGAGGCCGCGCGGACCAGCCCCGTGCTCCCGTTGCAGAAGGCGCCGCTGGCCACGGGATCTTGAATGGGTAAACTCCTGCGGCGTTCCGCGCACCCTGCAAGCTAGTCGACGGAGAGTCTCCTCATGTCCGATGCCCGACACGACACCGCCGCCGAGGCCCGCCTCGAGGACGGTTACGCCGAGGGCCTGCACGCCGGCCGCCACCGCGGTACGGCTTCCGCCCAAGACGACAACACCCAGGTGGTCGAGGCGCCGCACGGCCGCCACCGCCGCCCCTCCGGGCCCCCCGCCATGGAGATCTGACGGGCCCGGGCCCGTCTCAGCCCTCGTGGCGCAGGGCCAGGACGTCGGTGGCGGCGAACCCGTCACCGGGGTCACGGCCCGCCCAGTAGGGGGTGAGCAGGTCGTCCAGCTCGTCGTGGGTGAACGCGTCCTTGGCGGTGTCGAACCTCGCCGCGACGCGGGGGCGGTCCATCACCGCCACCATCCCGCCGTGCACGACGAACAGCTGGCCGGTGATCCGGTCGGCCGCCGGTGAGGCCAAGTAGCCGACGAGCGGGGCGACGTGCTCCACCCCGAGCGGGTCGGGCCCGTACGCGGGACGGCCGAGGCCCGCGAAGACGTCCTCGGTCATCCGGGTCCGCGCCCGCGGGCAGATGGCATTGACGCGGACGCCGTACCTGCCGAGGGCGGCGGCCGTCGACGAGGTGAGGCCGACGATGCCGCCCTTGGCGGCCGCGTAGTTGGGCTGACCGGCCGAGCCGGCGAGGAACGCCTCGGACGAGGTGTTGACGATCCGGCCGTAGACCGGGGAGCCCGTCGCCTTGGCGCGCTCGCGCCAGTGGGCGGCGGCGAACCGGGTGGTGGCGAAGTGGCCCTTGAGGTGGACCCGGACGACCGAGTCCCACTCGTCCTCGGTCATCGAGAACACCATCCGGTCCCGCAGGATCCCGGCGTTGTTGACCAGGACGTCGAGCGCGCCGTACGTGCCGACCGCCAGCCGCACCAGGTCCTGCGCCTGGTCGAGGTCGGCGACGTCGCCGTGGTGCGCCACCGCGTGGCCGCCGGCGGCGGTGATCTCGGCGACGACCTCGTCGGCGGGGCTCGCCGACGCCTCGCCGGAGCCGTCGCGGCCGGACTGCCCGTAGTCGTTGACGACCACGTTGGCGCCCAGCCGCGCCAGTTCCAGCGCCTCGGCCCGGCCGAGGCCGCGTCCCGCCCCCGTGACGACGGCGGTCCTGCCGTCCAGCACGCGCATGCGTCCTCCCGTCCCGGTGTCAGACCGCGATGCAGGTGCGCAGGGCCTCGCCGCTGCGCATCTGGTCGACGGCCTCGTTGATCTGGTCGAGCCGTACCCGGTGGGTGATAAGGCCCTCCAGGTCCACGCGCCCCGAGCGCCAGAGGCGGATGACGCGGTCGTAGGAGCGCAGGACGTCGCCGCCGCCGTACAGGGAGGGCAGGATGCGCTTCTCATCGAAGAAGAGCTCGAACATGTTGACCTGCAGGAGGTCGTCCATCGCGCCGGCGCCGACGACGCAGAGGGTGCCGCCGCGGCGGGTGGTGTCGTAGGCCGTGCGGGCCGTCGCGCTGCGGCCGACGACCTCGAAGACGTAGTCGAAGCCCTCGCCGCCGGTGATCCGGGCCTTGGCGTCGGCCAGTTCCTCGGGGGCGACCGCGTCGGTGGCGCCGAGGCGCAGGGCCGCGTCGCGGCGGGTCTGCACGGGGTCGACGGCGATGATCTCCGAGGCGCCGGAGGCGCGGGCGCCCTGGATGACGCTGATGCCGACGCCGCCGCAGCCGATGACGGCGACGGAGGAACCGGGGGTGACCCGCGCGGTGTTGAGCGCGGCGCCGATGCCGGTCGTGACGCCGCAGCCGATGAGGGCGGCGATCTCGTACGGCAGGTCGTCGGGGATGGGCACGGCGCACGAGGCGGGGACCACGACCTCCTCGGCGAAGGTCCCGGTGCCTGCGAAGCCGAACACGTCCCCGGCGGGGCGGCGGAAGTTGGGGGTGCCGGCGTTCATGAACCCGGCAAGGCACAGGTGGGACTGGCCGCGCCGGCAGGCCGGGCAGGCGCCGCAGGCCGGGAGCCAGCAGACCAGGACGCGGTCGCCGGCCGAGAGGCCGCTGACGTCCTCGCCGGTCCCGGTGATCTCCCCGGCGCCCTCGTGGCCGGGGACGAAGGGCGCGGGCTGCGGCAGGACGCCGCTCATGGCGGACAGGTCGGAGTGGCACAGCCCGGTCGCCCGCAGCCGGATGCGCACCTTGCCGGGGCCGAAGCCCACCGTCTCGACGTCGTCGACGACCTCGAGCTTGTCCTGGCCGATCTCCTGCAGGAGTGCTGCGCGCATGCGTGTTCCCCTCTCCCCTCCGGGACTTACGAGTGCTCGACAACGGTGTCGGCGAGGACCGGCGCGTCGTCGCGTTCGACGGCGGTCGCCGACGCCAGGACGCGGCCCTGCTGCGACCACATCCGGATGCGCAGGGTCTCGCCGGGGAAGAAGACCCCGGCGAAGCGGGTGGAGCAGGACGTCACACGGCTCGCGTCGTCACCGAGCAGGGTGTCGACGACGGCCTTGAGCGTGATGCCGTAGGAGCACAGGCCGTGCAGGATCGGCCGGTCGAAGCCGGCCTGCTTCGCGAACCCGGGGTCGGCGTGCAGCGGGTTCCAGTCGCCGGAGAGCCGGTAGAGCAGGGCCTGGTCCTCGCGGGTGGCGCGCAGCACGGTGCGGTCGGGCGCCCTTCCGGGCGGTTCGGTGCGGGCGGAGGGCCCGCGGTCGCCGCCGAAGCCGCCCTCGCCGCGGACGAAGATCTGCGCGTCGGAGGTCCACAGCGGGCCCTGCTCGTCGGCGACCTCGCGGCGCAGCACGATGACGGCGGCCTTGCCCTTGTCGTACACGTCGGCGACGCGCGTGGTCTGCCGCGCCCGGCCGCGGACGGGGACCGGGCGGTGCACCTCGATGCGCTGGGCGCCGTGCAGGACGGCGGCGAGGTCGATCTCGATGCCGGGCAGGGAGAGCCCGCCCCGCGGTTCCCCGGCGGCGGCGGAGCCGCCGGCGACGGTGGCGAAGCTGGGCAGGACCTGCAGGCCGGGGCCTTCGAGTGCGTAGCCGAGGGCGTTCGCGCCGAGGCCCAGGTGGTAGAGGATGACGTCCCGGTGGTCCCAGACGAGTTCGGCGCTGCGGGCTTCGGCCGAGGTGGCGGCGGCGACGTCGATCGGCATGTCCGGCGGCTCCTTCGCTGCGCGGGGGCCCTGGCGCGGCCGTCCGCACCGTCGGCCCCGCCAGGGCGCGTACTAGAACGCGTTCTAGCCAGCCCATGTATAACGCATCACCCGGGCCCTGGGAATAGCTGACGTACCGTCAGAGTGCCTTCGCAACAGTGACATTTGTCCTGCCAGGGTTCGTACATTCCCCACTGACCCCGCGGCGGGCCCTGGCCGTAGTGTCGGTGACATGACGACGACAGTGAGTTTCACCAGGGCCGTCAAGACGTTCGGCGCGGTACGCGCGGTTAACGGCGTCGACCTGGAGATCCGGCGGGGGGAGTCCGTCGCCCTGCTCGGCCGCAACGGCGCGGGCAAGTCCACCACGATCAGCCTGCTGCTCGGGCTCAACGAGCCCGACGACGGCGAGGTCCGGCTCTTCGGCGGCACCCCGCACACCGCGGTCCGCGCGGGCCGGGTCGGCGCGATGCTGCAGGACGGCAGGCCGATCCCCCGGGTGACCGTCCGGGAGCTGATCACCTTCGTGGCACGCACCTACCCCGACCCCCTGCCCGTGGCCGAGGCCCTGGAGTTGGCCGGCCTCACCGAGGTCGCCGGCCGCCGCGCCGACCGGCTCTCCGGCGGCCAGGCGCAGCGGGTCCGCTTCGCCGTGGCCCTGGCCGGCAACCCCGAGCTCATCGTGCTGGACGAGCCCACCGCCGCCCTCGACGTCGAGGCCCGGCGCGCCTTCTGGGACTCGATGCGCGCGTACGCGGCCCGCGGCAACACCGTGCTGTTCTCCACCCACTACCTGGAGGAGGCGGACGAGAACGCCGACCGCATCGTGGTCATCGACCGCGGCCGGGTCGTCGCCGACGACAGCGGCGAGCGCATCAAGCGCGCCGTCGGCGGCAACCTCGTCTCCTTCGACCTGGCCGGGGCCCCCACCGAGGGCCTGCGGCAGCTGCCCGGGGTGGTGTCCGTGGAGGTCCGCGGCGACCGCGCCCTGCTGCGCTCCGCCGACTCCGACGCCACCGTCGTCGCCCTCGCCGACCGCGGCATGGTCCGCGGCCTGACGGTGACCGCCGCCAGCCTGGAGGACGCGTTCCTCTCCCTCACCGCGCAGTCCCCCGCCCCGGACCACGCGCCCACCACCGCCAAGGACACCGCCGCCCTCGCCGAGGAGAAGGTCTGATGCTGCTCGCCTACGTCTCGCTGGAGATCCGCCGCACCCTGCGCGACGCCGGATTCGTGATCTTCGGCGTCGGCATGCCCGTCATGATGTACCTGCTCTTCACCAACCTCGGCGTCTCCGGCTCGGAGGACGACAAGGCCGCCTCGCTGGCCGCCATGATCGGCATGGCCGCGTACGGCGCGCTGGGCTCGGCGGTGTCCACCGGGTCGAGCGTCGCCGAGGACAAGGGCCTCGGCTGGCTGCGCCAGCTGCGGATCACCCCCATGTCGCCGCTGCTGGTCGTCACCGGCCGCTGCATCAGCGGCTCCGTCACCGTGCTGCCCGCCATCCTGGCCGTCCTGCTGGCCGGCGGGCTCGTCAACGGCGTCGAACTGCGGCCCTGGCAGTGGGCCGCCGTCGGCGGGCTGCTGTGGGTGGGCACCGCCCCCTTCACCCTGCTCGGGCTCGGCAACGGCTACCGGCTGTCCGGGCAGACCACCGGCGTGGTGAACATGGCCTGCAACCTGGGCCTGTCCGTGGTCGGCGGGCTGTGGATCCCCTCGTCGGTCTTCCCGGACTGGCTGCGGGCGGTCTCCGAGTGGACCCCGTCCCAGCGCTTCGGGCAGCTCGGCTGGAGCATCGCGGACGGCGCGGTCCCGCGGACGGGTACCGTCGCCGTGCTCGCCGCGTGGACGGCCGTCTTCGGCGCGTACGCCGTGTACGCCTACCGCCGCTCGGCCCGCACCCCGTGAACCCCACCGGGACCGTGGAAGAGGAGGTGGCGACGGCCATGGCCATCACCACGCAACCCCGGCGCCCGCTGCCGGCACGGATCCTCCACCACTGGCGGCAGCTGCGGGTGACCCGGCCCTTCGCCGAGGAGATCGAGGACCTCAAGCCCCCGACCCGGTTCACCTTCCTGCCCTGGCTGCTGATGGGCGTGGGCGCCCTGTCCCACCTCCTGCAGGGCAAGGCCGCCAACCCCTGGCTCGGCGGCCTCGGCCTGCTGGCCTTCAACTCCCTCTACATCGGCGTCGTCTTCACCTCCTTCGACCCGCGCACCGCCCGCGGCAAGGTGCCCCGGCGCTACCTCCTGGCGCTGGCCGCCGTCACCTACGCCCTCGCCATCGGCTACGGCGGCAGCTGGCTGGTGTTCTTCCCGCTGCTGTCGCTGGCCGTCGGGATCGTGGTGCGCGGCCGGCGGATGGGTCCCGTGCTGGTCGCCCTGGCGGTGTCCGCGGGGATCGTCTCCGGGATGCGCAGCGGCGACATCTGGGAGGGCGTCTCCATCGGGTACGGCAGCCTCATCTCCGGCCTGGTCACCGCCGCCATGCTCACCCTCTTCGACGCGGTGACCCAACTGCGCGCCACCCGCCAGGAACTGGCCCGCAACGCCGTCGCCGAGGAACGGCTGCGCTTCTCCCGCGACCTGCACGACCTGCTCGGGCACACGCTCTCCGTGGTCGTCGTCAAGGCGGAGGCCGCCCGCCGGCTCGCCCCGCGCGACCTGGAGGCCGCCCTCGCCCAGGTCGCCGACATCGAGGCGGTGGGACGCCAGGCGCTCACCGAGATCCGGGAGGCCGTCACCGGCTACCGCGAGGGCAGCCTCTCCACCGAACTGGACCGCGCCCGCTCGGCCCTGGCGGCCGCGGGCATCGAGGCCGTCGTCAAGGAGTCCGGCCCGCCGCTGCCCTCGCAGACCGAGGCCCTGCTCGGGTGGGTGGTGCGGGAGGGGGTGACCAACGTCGTACGGCACAGCGGGGCCGCCACCTGCGCCATCGAGCTCGCCGGCACCGGCGGCCGGGTACGTCTGCGGATCACCGACGACGGCCGCGGCGTAGGCTCGGCCCCCGGATCCGGCCCGGGCGACGGCTCCGGTTTCGGCTCGGGCTCCGGCTCGGGGCTGAAGGGGCTCACCGAACGGCTCGCCGCGGCGGGCGGCTCCCTCGGCACGGGCCCGGGCCCCGGGGGCGGGTTCCGCGTCGTCGCCGAACTGCCGGTGGAGGAGGAGCAGACCGCATGAGCGGCGTCATCAGGGTCCTGCTGGCCGAGGACCAGGGCATGATGCGCGGGGCGCTGTCCCTGCTCCTCAACCTGGAGGACGACATCGACGTCGTCGCACAGGTCGCCGCGGGCGACGGGATCGTCACCGCGGCGCTGGAGGCCCGGCCCGACGTCGCGCTGCTCGACATCGAACTCCCCGGCCGCAGCGGGCTCGACGCGGCGGCGGAACTGCGCGAGCGCCTCCCGGCCTGCAAGGTGCTCATCCTCACCACGTTCGGCCGCCCCGGCTACCTGCGCCGCGCGATGGAGGCCGGGGCGTCCGGCTTCCTGGTCAAGGACGGCCCCGTCGAGGACCTCGCCGCCGCGATCCGGCGCGTCCTCGCCGGTCACCGCGTGATCGACCCCGCCCTGGCCGCGGCCGCCCTCAGCACCGGGCCCAGCCCGCTGACGCCGCGCGAGCAGGACGTGCTCAACGCGGCGGCGGACGGGGCGACGGTGGCGGACATCGCGGCGCGGGTGCACCTGTCGGAGTCGACGGTGCGGAACTACCTGTCGTCCGCCATCGGCAAGACCGGCACCCGCAACCGGACGGAAGCCGTCCGCACCGCCCGCCACAACGGCTGGCTCTGACCCGGGGCCCGAGGCCCCCGTCCGCGTACGCCCCCACCGGCCACCCCCCTCCCGGCGGACGAAATTGCCCCGTCTGCGCCCGGCAGCCATCGCGGTGCCCGGATCTCCGGCAAGACCCGCACTCCCGCACCGGACGAAGGACCCCGGTCCGCCCCCGCCGACCACCGCCCCTCCCGGCGACCCGGCCCACCGCGCCGGGCAGCTCCGGGCCCGCTCAGGCCCCCTCCGGGCAGAGGAAGCCCATCCGTGCCCGGCAACCGTCGCAGTGCCCGGATCTCCGGCAAGACCCACATCCCCGTCGGCTCGACGCAGGCCGGGATCTCGCCGTCAGCGTGCGCCGCGACCGGATCCGGCCGTCGCCGGACCACTCCGGCCCCGGGGTCGGCACGACGGTGCCGACCCCCGGCACTGCTGGCACGGCCGGGAGGTCGCGAGACCTCCCCGCGGCATCGGCACACGTCACGGGTCCGCGCGACCGTGCGCGTCATCTCACTCCGCCCGCACGGACGAAGGACCCCACCTGTGCCCGCGCCCCCCGCTGCTGCCGGAACACCCCCCGCCGGACCGGCGCACAAAGCGAGCCGGCCCGGCGGCGCCGTACGGCTACCCGCGCCAGACCCAGGCCACCCGCTCGTACAGCGGCTCGAAGCCGGCGCGCAGCATGTTGTGGAGGGAGCTGTTGTGCTCGCCCGGGCCCTCCGCGCCGGTCTCGGCGACGAGCCAGCGGCAGCCCGCGTCGTGGGCGGCCCGGACGCGGGCCGTGAGCAGGGCCGACTGGGCGCCGCGGCCCCGCCACCCCGCAAGCGTGGCCCCGCCGAACATGCCCGCGCAGTCGCCGTTGAGGAAGACGCTGCCCACCGCGACGATCCGTTCGCCCTCCCAGACCGCGTACTGCCGCCAGTCCGGCCTGCCGACGCACGCCGCGGCCATGTCGGTCATGGCCGGCGTGGTGAAGCCGAAGGTCGTCATCATCACGGTCGCCCACTCGTGCGCCTGGTGGGGGCTCGACGAGGCCGACGCGCAGCCCCGGGTCGAGCGCGGTGGCACCGTCGACCGCGGCCAGGGCCGCCGGGACGTCGCAGCCGAGCTTGGCGAAGCGGGTGCCCTCGGTAAGGTCCCGCTTCCCGGCGATCGAGGCCCAGTCGGACGGCAGCAGCGACGGCGCGATCATGAGCGAGCCGACGGGCACGCCCTGGGCCCGGAAGAAGCCGCACACCTCGTCAACGGCCTCGGCCGTGACCGGTCCGGCGGAGCCGAATCCCCCGGCCCGGTTGAAGAAGCGGCTCGGGTCCTCGCGGACGGCCAGCGCGCGCACCGCGCCGAACCGCCGCGTGCCGATGCCCAGTGCCCCGCGCACGCCGGCCGGCGCTCCGGTCACGAAGTCGGCGTACGCCGCGATCTCTGTCTCCTCGGCCAGGCCGGTCGGCACCGTCGTCGTCATGCTGCGTTCTCCTTGTCCTGGGTGGTGACGAAGTCGCGCACCGCGGCCACGAACCTCTCCGTCTCCTCGATGTGTCCGAAGTGGCCGCTCGCGGTCAGCTCGCACAGCCGCGCCTGCGGTATCCCGACCTGCAGCTCGTACGCGAAGCCCGGCGGGCAGATGAAGTCGTGGGTGCCGACGATCACCAGGACCGGCGCCCCGATCGTGCCGAGCCGGTCGCGGACGTCCCATGCGGAGGGGCGCCGGTTCGGGTCGTGGGTGGCCCGGAGGGCGGGGACGGACCCGGTCCGCATCGCCGTCCTGCGGTAGTCGGCGAAGTAGGCCGGCAGCACGGCCTCGAGGTAGCGCTCCATGGACGCGTCGTCGGTGATCGCCGCCGTCCCCGCCACCCGGGCCCGCCACGCCCGCCCCGCCGCGGCCGCCTCGGGCCGGTCGGGCCGGCGCTCGACGAAGGCGGCCATCTCCTCGGTCGCCGTCTCCATCAGTTCCGGCCCGTACACGGGCGCGGTGTCGTAGAGGATCAGCCCGTCGAGGCGGCCGGGGTGGTCGAGGGCGAACTGCAGCGCCACGAAGCCGCCGTGCGAGTGGCCGAGGAAGTAGGCGGTGGGCGCCCCGAGGTCGTCCAGTACGGCCGCGGCGAAGCGCGCGTAGCGGGACGTCGAGTAGTCCCCGTCCGGCAGCGGATCGCTGTCGCCCGAGCCGACGGGGTCCACGTGGACCATGGTCAGGTGCTGTTCCAGTGCGGGTACGCGCAGGTACTCCGGGTGCACACCGGGGCCTCCGGAGTGCACGAGGCACACCGGCCCGGCACCCCTGACCCGGTAGACCTGGCGCACGCCGTCGACGAGGACGGTCCGCACCTCGGCGGCGGCACGTGTGGGGTGCTCCGCCTCGTGAGGGATGACGTTCATGCCCACACGATGCGGCGGGCGGCGAAAAGGTTCGGTCAGTTCCCGTGATCGTTCGCGCGGGCTTCTTCCCGGCGGCGGCGCGGGTGGTACAGGCGCAGCCTGTCCTCGCCCCCGCCGTCGAGGAAGTGCACCCAGACCACGCCGGGCGGGCAGTGGAACGGGTCCTCCGGCGGGCTGACGATGGCCGCCTCCCAGATGACGACCTCTCGGCTGGCCACCACGTTCAGCAGCTTCTGGCGGACGCCTTCGGAGACGTCGCGGCGGAAGGAGAACCCCAGGTAGTCGAGGTCGGTGCGCTTGCCGGTCGGCCACGTCACCTCCAGCTGGGGGGACCGCCAGCCGGCCCACGCCGAGGCGAGTTCGCCGCGGTGCGCCGCCAGCATGGTCTCCTCGGCCAGCCGGCGGTGGCGCGCGGTGAGGGAGGCGGAGTCGTCGTGGACCCGGTCGCCCGCGGCCACCAGCGCGGCCGACAGGTTGGCGCGCGCCTGGCTGAGCCTGCTGCGCACGGTGCCGACGGGGATGCCGCAGAGCAGCGCGATCTCCTCATAGGAGGTGACGTCGGTGAAGTAGCGCAGCATCGTCACCAGCCGCAGCCCGGGCGACAGGCCCTCCAGCGCGTCCCAGATCCAGTCCCGCAGCACGTGCCCGTCGAGCACGTCCGCCGGGTCGGGCGGGCCGCCCGAGCGGTCCATGGCGACGAATCCCTCGATCTCGGCCACGGGGACCGCCGACTTCCTGCGCAGCTGGGCCCGGCAGACGTTGCGGACCACCATCCGAAGCCAGGGGCCGGCGGCGTCCGGGTCGCGGAGGTCACCGATGCGCCGCAGCGCTATGAGCGCCGCCTCCTGCACGGCGTCCTCGGCGTCCGGGCCGTAACCCAGCACGGCGAGGGCGACCGCGTGCATGGCCGCCCGGTGCCTGGCGAGCAGCAGCCCCAGGGAACCCGCGTCACCGCACCGCGCGGCCCGCACCAGCTCGGTGTCGAGCGGTGCCCCGGCCCACAGCGGATCAGTCATGACGTGACCATTGAACCAGAACGTCCGGATCCGGGACCGGCGTCGCGCCCGCCGGGCGCGACGCCGGCGCACCCCCGCCGAAGGGCACCGCGGCCGTACGGGACGATGGGGGCATGAGCACGCCATCCCCCGCAGCGGTCCCCGCGGACGCGCTGGCCGCGTTCGAGGCGGCCAAGGGCTTCATGCCCACCGATGAGGGCCTCGCCCTGCACGCGGCCGCCGCCGACGCCGCCGCCCGCCTCCCGGGCCTGCCGCTGCTGGAGGTCGGCACGTACTGCGGCCGCTCCACGATCCTGCTGGCCGCCGCCGCCCGCGAGGCCGGCACCGTCGCCGTCACCGTCGACCACCACCGCGGCAGCGAGGAGCAGCAGCCCGGCTGGGAGTACCACGACACCACCCTGGTCGACCCCGAGGTCGGCCTGATGGACACCCTGCCCACCTTCCGGCGCACCCTGCACGCCGCCGGGCTGGAGGAGCACGTGGTCGCGGTCGTCGGCCGTTCGCCGCAGGTCGCGGCGGTGTGGGGGAAGCCGCTGGCCCTGGTCTTCATCGACGGCGGGCACACCGACGAGCACGCGGGCAACGACTACGAGGGCTGGGTGCCGCACCTCGCGCAGGACGGCCTCCTGGTCATCCACGACGTCTTCGCGGACCCCGCCGACGGCGGCCAGGCGCCCTGGCGGATCTACCGGCGGGCGCTGGAGTCGGGCGCGTTCACGGAACTGTCCGTGACGGGTTCGCTGCACGTCCTCCGGCGTACGTGCGCCGGGGTCCGGGACGGCGGATAGCATCGCTGACGTGTTCAAGAGCAAAGGCCGCTCCACCGTGGTCGTCGTGGCCGCGCTGGTCCCGGCGTGCGCGGCCGCGTGGCTGGTGTGGGACGCCACGGGCGGACCGGACGACCCCGGACGCAACGGGGACCTCCCGCAGAGCGTGCGTCCGCACCGCTCGGCGGCGGCGTCCTCCGGACCGTCCTCGGCGGCACCGTCCGCCGGGTCCGCGAAGCCGCTCGCGGGGAAGGTCGTGGTGCTGGACCCGGGCCACAACACGCGCAACAGCCGTCACACGGCCGAGATCAACCGCCTGGTCGACATCGGCACCGCCCGCAAGGAGTGCGACACCACGGGCACCGCGACCAACGCGGGGTACGCCGAGGCCGCGTTCACCCTGGACGTGTCCCGGCGCGCCCGGGCGCTGCTCGAAGCGCGGGGGGCGAAGGTGACGTTCACGCACGACGGCGACCGCGCCTACGGCCCCTGCATCGACGAGCGGGCCCGGACCGGCAACAAGGCGAAGGCCGACGCGGTGGTGTCGGTGCACGGCGACGGCTCGGCGGCCGGCAACCGCGGCTTCCACGTGATCATGCCGGCCCCGGTGCACCGCGGCATCGCGGACACCCGGAAGATCAGCGGGCCGTCGAAACTGCTCGGCACCGCCCTCAAACGGCACTTCGCCGAGGAGACGGGCACCCGGCCGTCCAACTACATCGGCGGCGGCACCGGCCTGGACGTCCGCAGCGACCTCGGCGGACTCAACCTCAGCAGCCGGCCGAAGGTGTTGATCGAGTGCGGCAACATGCGCGACCCCAGGGACGCCGCGCTGATGACCAGCCCGGCCTGGCGACAGCGGGCCGCGGAGGGCATCGCGGACGGCATCACCGCGTTCTTGGAGGACCGCGGGTGATCGGCCGGTGAGCATTGGGTCCCGATCGTGTCACCGAGGGGCGGACCGGTCCCACCCGGCGGCAACGGCCCTCATACGATGGGGAACCGCCCGGCGACAGCGACAACGAGACGACTGACAAGGACTCCTAGTGAATAACCGCTCCCTCACCCGAGGAGACGGCGCGGTGATCGGCGCGGCACTGCTGCTGCTGATCGCCTCGTTCCTGAACTTCTACACGTTCAAGGGATGCAGCTCCGACGAGTGCGGAGCCAGCGCGTGGAAGAGCGAGCTGTTCCCGCTGCTGCCCTCGGTGCACCTCCTGGGCCTGATCGCCGCCGGCCTGTTCGTCGCCTCGCGCTTCCAGCCCGAGGGGCGCAAGCTGCTCGGCATCGGGCTGGCGCACTGGGGCGCGGTCCTCTCCGTGGCCGCCGCCTGGGACGCGCTGTGGTCGCTGTTCCACGGCAGCGAGGCCTTCGAGCTGGCCGCCGGCGCGTACCTCTCCTTCGTGGCCGCCGCGGCCCTCGCGGCCGCCATGCTGCTCACCCTGCAGGGCCTGCCCGTGCTGAAGGCGCCGCTGCTGCCCGCTCCGCGGCCGCAGCAGCCCCAGCAGGCGCAGCCGTACGGCGGCCAGCAGGGCCAGCCCTACCCGGGCGTGCAGCAGGGCGGCTACGGGTACCCGGGGCAGACCGGTGGTCAGGGCGCGCAGGCCGACCCGTCCTTCGGCGGCGGCCAGTACGGCTACCCGCAGGCCCAGCAGCAGCCGCAGGCCCAGCAGCCCCAGCAGCAGCCGCAGGCGCAGCCCTCCGCGGAGTTCGCGGCCTTCTGGTTCGCGGTGCCCGTGGCGCGTCCGCTGTACGCGGAGGACGGTTCGGGCCGGCAGATCGCCGAGCTGGCCCCCGGCACCTGGTACCTGGCGGTGGAGCAGCGCGGTTCCGCCCTGGTCGCGCAGACCCAGGACGGCCGCCGCGGCGTCCTCCAGGACGCCGGCGGCATCCAGCGCGGCTGATCCCCGCCGGAGCGCCACTCGCGCACGCACGCGACAGCCGTGCCCCGGGCCGTCCGGCCCGGGGCACGGCTGTCCGCTCTTCCGGGGCGGGTGTGCTTGCCGTACCGTACGGCTGACGTACCGTCAGCTCCGGTGGGAGGCGTGCGCATGCGGCTCGGACTGGCCCTCGGCTACTGGGGGCGCGTCTCCTCCCCCGGCCACCTGGCCCTGGCGCAGGAGGCCGAACGGCTCGGCTACGACTCGGTGTGGACGGCGGAGGCCTGGGGCTCGGACGCGTTCACCCCGCTCACCTGGATCGCCGCGCACACCAGCCGGATCCGGCTCGGTACCGGCATCGCGCAGATGGCCGCCCGCTCCCCCACCGCCACCGCCATGCACGCGCTGACCCTGGACCACCTCTCCGGCGGCCGGGTCATGCTGGGGCTCGGCCTGTCGGGGCCGCAGGTGGTGGAGGGCTGGTACGGCAGGCCGTTCCCGCGCAGTCCGCTGACCGCGACCCGGGAGTACGTGGACGTCGTGCGCCAGGTGCTGCGCCGCGAGGGCCCGGTGGCGCTGGACGGGCGCTTCCACCCGCTGCCGTACGCGGGGCCCGACGCGACCGGCCTCGGCCGGCCGCTCAAGCCGATCACCCATCCGCTGCGGGCCGCCCTGCCGGTCCTGCTGGGCGCCGAGGGCCCGAAGAACATCGCGCAGACCACCCGCATCGCCGACGGCTGGCTGCCGCTGTACTGGTCGCCGTTCCGCACGGACGTGTACGAGGTGTCACTGGCGGACGCGCCGAAGGACTTCATGATCGCCCCGATGGCGCGGGCCCAGGTGTGCGACGACCCGGCGGAGGGCCTGCTGCCGGTCAAGGCGATGCTCGGCTTCTACATCGGCGGGATGGGCGCGGCCACCCGCAACTTCCACGCCGACCTGATGGCCAGGATGGGCTACGAGCAGGAGGCCCGGCGCATCCAGGAACTGTTCCTGGCCGGGCGGCGCGAGGAGGCGGTCGCGGCGGTGCCGGACGCCTTCGCCGACGAGATCTCGCTCGTCGGCCCGCGGGAGCGGATCGCGGAACGGCTGGAGGTGTGGCGGTCGGGCCCGGTGACCGACCTGCTGGTCACCGCGCCCGACCCGGCCACCCTGAGGGTGCTGGCCGAGCTCATCCGCCGCTGAGCTGGGACAGCGAGGGCACCTTGTCGGTGACCTTGGCGCCGGCGCCCTCGCCGGCCGACTTGACGCCGGTGATGGTGTCCTGGAAGGTGCCGACGATGTCGTCCGTGCCCTGGCCGCTGCGCAGCTTGGCCGGCAGGTCCTTGAGCGACTCGATGCCCGCGTTCAGCGGGGCCACCAGCTTGGCCAGGGTCGGGTCGCCCTTGGCGTTCTCCGAGGCGGCCTTGAGCCGGTTGTAGGCGAAGGCCCCGGCCAGGCCCGCCTTCACCAGGGCCAGCTTGCGGCCCTCGGCGTCCTTCTTGAACTTGCCCTCGCGGTAGGGCTTGACGATCCACTGGTAGGTCGCGCCGGCGGCCAGTCCGGCGTTGGCGACGAAGCGCGTCTTGGCGAGCTTCTGCTTCTGCACGGAGGAGGTGGGGCTCGCGGTGCCGACGCTCGCGGTCCGCGGCGAGTCGCCGCCGCAGGCGGGGACGAGCATCAGCACGCCGGAGAGCAGCAGGGCGGTCAGGGCACGGCGCAAGGGCATGACGGTTCTCCCGGGGGGATGCGGTGCGTGATCGCATCCTCGCCCGGGCCCCCGGCACCGGCCACCGCACAGGGCCGTACGGGGCGTCAGGCGGGGGCCGGCGCCCCACGTTTCAGTCCGCCGATCGGGGCAAGACGGCAGGTATGTCCAGACGATATCGCGGCAATCTGGCCGCCACGGTCATCATGGTGGCCGCGGACGTGGCGGCCTTCATCCTGGTCCTGTGGATCGTGTTGTGGATGCTCGACGCCAACCGGGCGAACGACCTCGTGGAGTGGATCCACGACGTCGCGTCCTGGCTCGGCGGCTGGGCCCACGACATCTTCGACACCGACTCCGCGTGGGCGCGCACCCTGCTGAACTACGGCCTGCCGGCTGCGGTCTACCTGGTCGTCGGCCACGCCGTGGCGGGCCGCGTCAACCGGGCCTGACGCCCGCTCACCGGCCGGCGCAGCACCCCGCCGCCCCGGGCACCAGCCCGAGCGGCAGCCTCTCACCCCCGAAGACCGCCGTCGTCGCCTCGTCCCCTCCCAGGGCGGCGACGGCGAGCAGCAGGGCCCCGGCCGTCCACGTGGTCCGTTCCCGGGGCCACACGGCGGGGCCGGTACCGGCCTCCTCGTCCGACTCGAAGACGTACCCGGTCCAGTACATGCCGTCCTCGGCACGCAAGTGCCGGATCGCGCCGAGGACCTCCACGGCGCGGTCGGACTCGCCCATCGCCCACAGCGCGAGGGCGAGTTCGGCGCTCTCCCCGCCGGTCACCCACGGGTTGGGCACCACGCAGCGGACCCCGAGGCCGGGCACGACGAACTCGTCCCAGCGGGCCAGCACGCGCTCCCGGGCGGCCTCCCCCCGCAGCACCCCGCCGAGGATCGGGTAGTACCAGTCCATGGAGTAGCGGTCCTTGTCCAGGAACCGCTCGGGGTGGTGGGCGACGGCGTGCCCGAGGGCGCCGGCGGCCAGCTCCCAGTCCGGCTGCGGGTCCTCGCGGTGCTCGGCGACGGCCAGCGCGCAGCGCAGCGCCTGGTACATCGACGAACAGCCGGTCAGCAGCGCCTCCTGCGGGTACGTCCCGTCGTCCTCGCGCTTCCAGGCGATCTGGCCGCCGGGCAGCTGGAGTTCCAGGACGTACTCGACGGCCGCGTACAGCACCGGCCACATGCGCTCCAGGAACGCGTCGTCGCCGGTGGAGAGGTAGTGGTGCCACACCCCGACGGCGACGTAGGCGCAGAAGTTGCTCTCCCGGCCCAGGTCGGTGGGCTCGCCCTCGGCGCCGTCGGCGAAGCCGTAGGCGGCGTACCAGGAACCGTCCGGGTTCTGCCGGCGGGCGAGCCAGGTGTAGGCGGCCTCGGCGTGCACGTGCTCGCCGGCGGCGTCCATCGCCATGGCGGCCTCGACGTGGTCCCACGGGTCGAGGTGGCCGCCCTCGAACCACGGTACGGCGCCGTCCGGCCGCTGCACGGCGAGGATCCCGGCGACGGTCTGCGCGGCCTGCTCCGAGGTCAGGACGCCGGGCAGGACGAGGTGTTCGGTCCGCCTCACGCGTCGACGCCCGCCTTCGGGGTGTGCGGCTTGGTGGCGTAGGCGACGAAGCTCTTGCCGATCAGCGGGTTGAGCGCGTTCTCGGCGAGCCGGGTGGCCAGCGGCTTCTTCATGATGTCCCAGACCAGCAGCTTGTGGTACAGCTTCACCGGCAGGGCCTTGTCGTTGTCCACGCCGACCGCGCACTTGATCCACCAGTACGGGGAGTGCAGCGCGTGCGCGTGGTGGCTGCCGTACGGGCGCAGCCCCGCCTCGCGGATCCTGCCGAGCAGTTCGTCGGCCCGGTAGATGCGGATGTGGCCGCCCTCGACCTCGTGGTAGGCGTCGGACAGCGCCCAGCAGATCCTCTCCGGCCCGTAGCGCGGCACGGTGACGGCGATCAGCCCGCCCGGCTTGAGGACGCGCACCATCTCGGCGAGCACGCCCTTGTCGTCCGGGATGTGCTCCATGACCTCGGAGATGATGACGCGGTCGAAGGTGTCGTCGGGGAACGGCAGGCTCAGCGCGTCGCCCTCCATCGCCGTGGCGGTCGCCCCGGCCGGGGCCTCCCCGGCCTCCCTCATCGCGGCGAACCACTTGGCGACCTCGCGGATCTCGTCGCCGTTCCGGTCCAGGGCCACCACGTCCGCGCCGCGCCGGTAGCACTCGAAGGCGTGGCGGCCCGCGCCGCAGCCCAGGTCGAGCACGCGGTCGCCCGGGGCGAGCGGGAAGCGGGAGAAGTCGACGGTCAGCACGTGGAGTCTGCTTTCGTCCGGGACGGTGACTGGACAGTGGGCCGCGGCCCCGCGGCGGCCTCGATCGCCGCACGGTACTGCTCGGCGGTGCCGATGGCGGCCCGCTCCCAGGTGAAGCGGGCCAGTACGCGTTCCCGGCCGGCCCGGCCGAGGCGGCGGCGCAGCTCCGAGTCGCGCAGCAGCCGGCCCAGCGCCGCGGCCAGCGCGCCCGGGTCCCCCGGCGCCACGGCCAGGCACGTCTCCCCGTCGGGCCCGGCGACCTCGGGGATGGCGCCGCCGGTGGTGGCGACCAGCGGCGTCCCGGTGGCCATGGCCTCGGCGGCCGGCAGCGAGAACCCCTCGTACAGCGACGGCACGCACGCCACCTGGGCACCGCGCACCAGGTCGACCAGCTCCTCGTCGCTGATGCCCTTCACGAAGTCGACGGCGCCGCCGAGCCCGTACCGCTCGATGGCGGCGGCCACCGGGCCGTCGTCGGCCCGCTTGCCGACGACGACGAGGTGCGCGTCGGGGTGCTCGGTGCGCAGCTTCGCGAGGGCCTCCACGAGGTGGACCAGGCCCTTGAGCGGCACGTCGGCGCTGGACGTCGTCACGATCCGGCCCGGCACCTCTGGCACGGACGGGTCCGGCGAGAACAGCCGCGTGTCGGCGCCGATGTGCACCACGTGCACCCGGTCCTCACGCACCCCGAGGTGGTCGACGATCTCCTGACGGGAGCTGCCCGAGACGGTGAGCACGGACGGCAGCCGGCGCGAGACCCGCCGCTGCATCCGCGTGAAGCCGTACCAGCGGCGGACCGACGCCCGGCGCTTCCACCCCTGCGCGGCGTCGAGTTCGAGCCGCCGGTCCACGGTGATGGGGTGGTGGATGGTCGTCACCAGCGGCGCGCCGAGGGCGTCCGGGCCGCCGAGGAGGCCGTAGCCGAGGGTCTGGTTGTCGTGGATGACGTCGAAGGACCCCCGCCGGGCGGCCAGGTGACGGCGGGCCCGCAGGCTGAACGTCAACGGCTCCGGGAAGCCGCCGGTCCACATCGTGCCGACCTCCAGCGCGTCCACCCAGTCGCGGTACTCGCCGCGCTTCGGGGTGCGGAACGGGTCCGGCGAGCGGTAGAGGTCCAGGCTCGGCAGCTCGGTGAGGCGCACCCCGTCACCGACCGCGTCGAGCACGGGGTAGGGCTGGGCACCGATCACCTCGACGCTGTGGCCGAGCCGGGCGAGTTCCCTCGACAGATGGCGCACGTACACGCCCTGGCCCCCGCAGAACGGGTTCCCCTTGTAGGTGAGCAGCGCGATCCGGAGCGGCCTGGCCTCTGCGGTCACTCACGGCCCCCTTCTCACTGCACTTCAGCGGGAGCGTAGCCGCCCGTGCCCGGGTAGAACAAGTTTCAGAATCGGTTACTCAGGAGTTGGCCCGAGAGCACGAAGATACCTGGGCCCGTGCCGGGTGCCCTGGCTGGTGCGGGTGATTCCCGCCACGCCGCGCCTGCGGCGGGCTGCCCGGTTGTCGTGTGCGGCGCCGTTGTAATTGATGTTGGGGGTTCCCCCACCCTCCCGCCCTCCCCCAACCTTCGGCCGGGGGGACCCCCAGAACGCTCGCGGTTTACCCCCACATCCTTGGGCACCGCGTCCGCCGCTCGTCTCCCCCAGCCTTCCGCCAGGGGGCCCACCCCGACACACCCCCTCCCGAGGTACGGGCGCACAACGGCCGGTGGAGGGGGTCAGAAGGCAGTCCAGGGCACCCCGAACCGCTCACTGACCCCACGGCCCCACGGGCTCAGCCCGCATCATTGGGCACCGAATCCCACCGCTCGTTTCCCCCGGCCTTCGACCAGGGGGAGCACCCCGCCACACCCCTTCTCTCGTGTGGGCGCAGGACGGCCTGTGGGGGTCAGATAGGCGTTCGGGGTTACCCGGAGCTGCCCTGTGACCTCACGGCCCCGCTGCTCGTCTCCCCGGTGAGGGGGCAGATGGGCAACCGGGGTGACCTCGGACCGCCTTGTGACCACCCACCGGCCGCTGGCCGCTGTCGATAGGGAGGGGGTGGGGTCGTAGGGGCGGGCGTTCTGGACGCTGACGTGTATTTGATGTGCGGCATCCCGGGTGACCAAGCGCAGGTGCCCGTCATGCACATAAATATGCGGTACAGAATGCCCACCCCGGAGGCCCCGCCCCCGGCCCACCAACCCACAGAGCGCGGGCCCGCACCGACCATGCCGGGCAATCGGGTGGGCGGGTGGGCGAACCCCCAACAGCAACCACGCCGCACCCGCACGGAGGCACGAAGGGTCACGCACACCGCACCGGCCGGCGGCGCAGCCCTTACGCTGGGGGACGGTTCCGCTCGGCGCACAGATTCGGATAGGGACAGATGACCGCAGCTCCTCAGCCGTCCCCGGTGCCGCTGACCGAGCGTCAGGAAGCCCGCCGCCGCCGCATCCTGCGCACCAGCGCCGAACTCGCCGTCCGGGGCGGCTTCGACGCCGTCCAGATGCGCGAGGTCGCCGAGCAGTCGAACGTCGCGCTCGGCACCCTCTACCGCTACTTCCCGTCCAAGATCCATCTGCTCGTCGCCACGATGCGCGACCAGCTGGAGCACCTCCACGAGGCCCTGCGCAAGCGCCCGCCCACCGCCTCCGCGCCCGCGGACCGCGTGGCGGAGACACTGATGCGCGCGTTCCGCGCGATGCAGCGCGAGCCGCACCTCGCGGACGCCATGGTGCGGGCGCTGACGTTCGCCGACCGTTCGGTGAGCCCGGAGGTGGACGCCGTGTCGCGGCTGACGACCTCGATCGTCCTGGACGCGATGCGGCTGGACGGGCCGCCCGGGCCCGAGCTGCTGTCCGCGGTGCGCGTCATCGAGCACACCTGGCACTCGGCCCTGGTGACCTGGCTGTCCGGGCGGGCCTCGATCGCCCAGGTGAAGATCGACATCGAGACGGTGTGCCGGCTGATCGACCTCACCGATCCGCGCCGCGCGCAGCCCTGACCCCTGCGGACCGTTCACTCCTCGGGTGGGAAGACCACCTCGCCGGAGGCGGCCAGGGTGATGCTGATCGCCTCCACCGGGCAGCCCTCCGCCGCCGCGAGCAGCGCCTCGGCGGCGTCGGTGTCCGGGGCCGCCGCGTGGGACTGCCGGGCGGAGTCGAGGGTGAAGCCGTCCGGGGCGGAGTTCACGCACATGCCCGAGCCGATGCACACCCCCCGGTCGACCTCGATGTGCCAGCGGTCCCCCACGGGGTCAGCCCTCCCAGCCGGCGGGCAGGTGGACCATCTTGTGCTCCAGGTACTCGCCCAGCCCCTCGGGGCCGAACTCGCGCCCCAGCCCGGAGTTCTTGTAGCCGCCGAAGGGCCCGAGCATGTCGAGACTGAAGGTGTTGACGTTGAACGTGCCCGTGCGCACCCGGCGGGCGACGTCGATGCCGTGCTCGACGTCCGCCGTCCACACGCTGCCGGACAGGCCGTACTCGGAGTCGTTGGCGATGCGGACGGCCTCGGCCTCGTCCTCGTACGGCAGCAGGCAGACGACCGGGCCGAAGATCTCCTCGCGGGCGATCCGCATGGAGTTGGAGACGTCGCCGAAGAGGGTGGGCTCGACGTACCAGCCGGTGGGCTGGGCCTGCGGGCGGCCGCCGCCGGTGAGGACCTTGGCGCCCTCCTGCTGGCCGAGGGCGATGTAGTCCAGGGAACGCTGCTGCTGGCGGCGGGCGACCAGCGGGCCGACCTGGGTCGCGGGGTCGAGGGGGTCGCCGACGACGAGGGCGGAGGCGGCCGCGGCCAGGCGCTCGGCGGTCTCGTCGTAGCGGGAGCGGGGCGCGAGGATGCGGGTCTGGGCGACGCAGGCCTGGCCGTTGTTCATCCAGGCCGCCGAGACGATGCCGGGGACGGCGGTGTCCAGGTCGGCGTCGGGCAGGACCAGCGCGGCGGACTTGCCGCCGAGTTCCAGCGTCACGCGGGTGAGGTTGCGGGAGGCGACCTCCATGACGCGCTTGCCGGCCGCGACCGAACCGGTGAAGGAGACCTTGTCCACGCCGGGGTGGCCGACCAGGTACTCGCTGACCTCGCGGTCGGCGGGCAGGATCGACAGCACGCCCTCGGGCAGCCCCGCCTCGGCGGCGATCTCGCCGAGCAGGTACGCGTCGAGCGGTGACTCCGGCGACGGCTTGAGGACCACCGTGCACCCGGCGAGCAGCGCGGGGGCGAGCTTGGCGGCGGCGGTGAACTGCGGGACGTTCCAGGGGACGACGGCGGCGACGACGCCGGCCGGTTCGCGGCGCACCAGGATCGGGCCGAGCGCACCGGCCCGTCGTTCCTCCCAGGTGAAGCCGCGCGCGACGGTGATCGCGGCGTCCCAGACCATCATCGCGCCGAGCGCCTGGGCGAGCACGCTCCAGGAGTAGGGCGAGCCGTTCTGCGCGCTGATGACGCGGGCGAACTCCTCGTGGCGTACGGCGATCGCGTCCTTGATCCGGGTGACGACCTCGATGCGTTCGTCGAGGCTCGCACGCGGCCACGGGCCCTCGTCGAAGGCCCGGCGGGCCGCGGCGACGGCCCGGTCGACGTCCTCGCGGGAGGCGTGCGGCACCCGCGCGAAGACCTGCTCGGTGTGGGGCGAGACGACCTCGATGGTGCCGGTGCCGAGCGGGTCCGCCAACTGCCCGCCGATGTAGAGCTGTCCGTGTTCGACGATCCCGTTCCCGTCCATGCCTGTCCCGTCCCGCCCTTGGCTGATGCCGCGTCAGAAGGTGACTCTGCTTCAGAACTGATACCAGTTCTAGTTATGGTGGGCAATGCGCGTGACGGATCGGAGAGGGGACCTCATGGAGCACGGTGACGGCATCTGGAGCATCCCGGTCCCGATCCCCGACAACCCCCTGGGCCACACGCTCGTCTACGTCGTCGACACCGACCGCGGCCCCGTCCTGGTCGACACCGGCTGGGACGACCCCGCCTCCTACGACGCCCTCGCGGACGGCCTCGGCGCGCTCGGCACCCGGGTCGCCGACGTCCACGGCGTCCTCGTCACCCACCACCACCCCGACCACCACGGCCTGTCCGGCCGGGTCCGCGAGGCCTCCGGCGCCTGGATCGCCATGCACCCCGCCGACACCGCCGTCGTCCGCCGCGCCCGCGGCGCCCGGCCCGGCGTGTGGCTGGACTACCTCGCCGTCAAGCTCGCCGCCGCCGGCGCCCCCGAGGAACACCTCGCCCCGCTGCGGGCGGTGCGCGCCGAGCGCCGCGCCGCCGACGTCCCCGGACTGCGGCCCGCCCTCCCCGACCGCGAGATCGTCCCCGGCGAGCGGGTACCGCTGGCCGGCCGCGCCGTCCGCGCCGTGTGGACCCCCGGCCACACCCCCCGCCACGTCTGCCTCTTCGAGGAGGACGGCCGCCGCCTGTTCTCCGGCGACCACCTGCTGCCCGGCATCTCCCCGCACATCGGCCTGTACGAGGACCCCGACGACGCGACCGCCGGCGACCCCCTGGGCGACTACCTCGACTCCCTCGAACGCGTCGCCCGGCTCGCCCCCGCCGAGGTGCTGCCCGCCCACGAGCACGCTTTCACCGGCGCCGCCGCCCGCGTGCGCGAACTGTTGGACCACCACACCGCCCGCCTCGCCTCGCTGCGCGCCCTGATCGCCGAGGCCCCCCGCACCCCGTGGCAGCTCGCCGTGGCCATGCAGTGGAACCGGCCCTGGGAGCAGATCCCCTTCCCCTCCCGGAACATCGCCGTCGCCGAGGCCGAGGCGCACCTGCGCCGCCTGGTCAAGCTCGGCCACGCCGAGCCGGTACCCCAATCCGACCCGGTCGCGTACACCGCGGTCTGAGGGCGCCGGTGTGAGGCAGACCGCACACGGCCGGGGGCGGCACGGCACGCGGTCCCGGCTAAGGTGTGGTCGACACAACCAAGTCCCATCACGTCCGAGCGGGGGAAGCCGGTGCGAATCCGGCGCTGACCCGCAACCGTGAGCCGTCCCCGTCCGGGGAGGGCCCAGCCGGAGCACCCGCGCGGACGGGAGCGGCTCTTCCGTCGAGGTACACGGAGCCGGAGCCCGGTGCCGTGACCGCGCGCCCGCATCCGTCTGCGCGACCGCTCACCGAAAGGCACCACCCGATGCACCTGCGCCGCACCGCCGCGGCCGCCCTGGCCGCCGTCAGCACGCTCCTCATAGCCGCGTCGCCCTCGCCGTCGCCGGCGACCGCGCCCGCCGCGCTGTACGGGGAGGCCGACCCGACGTACGACGGCGTGTGGCGCCAGTCGTACGCGCTGCTGGCGCTGCACGCGGCCGACACGGAGCCGGCCGGGAACGCGGTGGAGTGGCTCGCCAAGCAGCAGTGCGCCGACGGCGGCTTCGCCTCGTACCGTCCCGACCCGACGGCGCCCTGCGACCCGAAGACCGAGGACACCAACGCCACCGCCATAGCCGTGCAGGCGCTCGCCGTCCACGGCCAGGACTTCGCCGTCGAGCGCGCCGCCGAGTGGCTGGCCAAGGTGCAGAACCGCGACGGCGGCTGGTCCTACAACCCCGGCGGCGCCTCCGACGCCGACTCCACCGGCGTCGTCATCGGCGGCCTCAAGGCCGCCGGAACCGACGTCAAGTCCGTGACCACCGACGGCCGGTCGCCCTACGACGCGCTGCGCTCCCTCCAGCTGGCCTGCGGCAAGGAGGACGGCGGCGCGTTCGCCTACCAGCCCGACGCGAAGTCCGGGGCGCTCGCGGCCAACGCCAAGGCCACCGCCGACGCCGTGCGCGGCGCCGAGGGCGCGGGCTTCGTCGTCGAGGCCCCCGACCGCGACCTCGCCGTGCGCACCGAGTGCGGCGGCAGCGCCTCCGACGCGGGCGCCGCCTGGCTCGCGGCCCGGCTCACCGCCGGCGGCAGCCACTTCGAGGCCGTCACCCCGGGCTCCGACCAGAAGACCCCCGACTTCGGCACGACCGCCGACGCCGTCATCGCCCTCGCCGCGGGCGGCCACCTCGACGCCGCCAAGGGCGCGTACAACTGGCTCGCCGCCAACTCCGGCGCCTGGGCGAAGGACAATCCCACCGCCCTCGCGCAGCTCGCCCTCGCCGCGTACGCCACCGGCAACCCGATGCGCGACCACATCACGCGGCTCAGCGCCCTCGGCCCGGTCGCGGAGCAGAAGCCCGACTCAGGCGGCAGTTCGGTGTGGTGGTTCGTCGGCGCCTGCCTGGTCGCCGGCATCGGCATCGGTGTGCTGCTCGCCGGCCGGAAGCACCGGCTGTGAGGCGGCCGCCCCTCACGGCGGCGGCACTCCTCCTGGCCCTGGTGGCCGCCCTCGTCGCGACGCCCGCGCACGCGGCCGCCTACCGCTACTGGTCCTTCTGGCAGCGTGACGCGGCCGGCCAGGCCTGGACGTTCGCCACGACCGGGCCCGCCCTCAGCCGCCCCGACGACGGTGCCGTCGAGGGCTGGCGCTTCGGCGTCAGCCCCGACGCCGACTCGGCCGCCCGCCCCCGCGGCACGGCCCGGTTCGCCGCCGTCTGCGACGGCACCCCGGCCCGCCCCGGCACCAAGCGCGTCGCCCTGCTGCTCGACTTCGGCACCGCGGCCGACGCACCGGCCGCCCGCGCCGCCTGCGCCCGCGTCCCCGTCGACGCCACCTCCGCCGAAGCCCTCGCCGCGGTCGCGCCCCCCCTCCGCTACAACTCCGCGGGCCTGGTGTGCGCCATCGCCGGCTACCCCGCCAAGGGCTGCGGCGAGCAGGTCACCGACGACGCCGCACCCCCCGCGCCCACCTCCTCCCCCGGCCCCGCGCTCGGCACGTACGGCGCCGCCGGCGTCGTCCTCCTCGTCGCCGCGGCCGCCGCCTGGCAGATCCGCCGCCGCCGGAACGACCGCCCGTGACCGCCGGCACACCTCTGCCGTGGACCGGCGGCACTCCGCTCCCCGGCCCGCGTGCCCTGCGGCCCCTCGGCCTGCTTCGGCTGCTGCGGCTTCTGCGCCCACGCGACGGTGACGGCGACGGCCTGACCGGCCCGACCGCGCGGGCGACACCGGGCAGCACGACCGCCGCCCGGCCCGAACCGCCGCGCACAACCGCCGAGGCGGCCACCCAGCCCCGGCGCACGGGCATCCCCCTCGGCGACTCCCCCACCGGACCCAGTACCTTCGGCACAACCCCCGCGCGGGCCACGGCATCGCTCCCGTCGTCCGGGCCGGCCCGCCCGCACGCGCGCGACGACCGGGCAGCCGTTACGCCGGCCGCCCGCACGGACGACACCGCGACGCCAACCCGTCGGTCCGTCAGCCCCCACGACATCGGCGGCGAACCACACACGGCCGCCCCCTCCGACGGACGAGCCACGCCATCGCGCACCCCCACCGGGGACGGCTCGACCACCCTGGCCACCCGGCCCCGCCGCACGGGCATCCCCCTCGGCGACTCCCTCACCGGACCCGGCACCTTCGGCACAACCCCCACGCGGGCCACGCCATCACCCGCCTCGTCCGGGCCCGCCCGGCCTCACCCCCGCGACCACCGGCCCACCGTCCCCGTCCCCGGCTGGAACCCGGCCGTCGCCGAGGGCCCGGACGATTCGAGGGCCCGCGCCCTGCCCGGCCGGCCGCGGCCGCGCACCCGGGGCGGCTCGGCCACCGCGGGCGGCGACGGCCACCCCGGCCGCCTGCGGGCGCTGATGCGGCGGCCGGGCAGGGCGGAGGACGGGGGCGCGGAAGGCGCACCCGGGGGGCGGGCGCGGGGACCGCACGCGGGGGCGTGGTGGCTGTGGGCGCTGGGGCTCGCCACGGCCGCGTCGCGGACGTCGAACCCCGCGCTGCTCGCGCTGCTCGCGGCCGTCGCCGGTTACGTCGTCGCCGTGTGCCGGGTGCCGGACGCGCCCTGGTCGCGGTCGTACGCCGCCTTCCTCCGCCTGGGCCTGGTGGTCGTCGCCATCCGGCTCGCGTTCGCCGTCGTCCTGGGCTCCCCGGTGCCCGGCACGCACACCGTGCTGACCCTCCCCGAAGTGCCCCTGCCCGACTGGGCGCAGGGGGTCCGCCTCGGCGGCCGGGTCACCGCCGAGGGGCTGTGGTTCGCGTTCCGGGAGGGCCTGCGGCTGGCCACCCTCCTGGCCTGCCTGGGCGCCGCGAACGCCCTGGCCAACCCGGCCCGGCTGCTGAAGTCGCTGCCCGGCGCCCTGTACGAGGCGGGCGTCGCCGTGGTCGTCGCGATGACGTTCGCGCCGCACCTGGTCGCCGACGTCCGCCGGCTGCGGACGGCCCGCAGGCTGCGGGGCCGCGCGGACAAAGGCGTACGGGCGCTGCTCCAGGTCGGCCTGCCCGTGCTCGAGGGCGCCCTGGAGCGTTCGGTGGCCCTCGCGGCCGCGATGGACGCCCGCGGTTACGGCCGCACCGCCGAGGTGCCGCCGGCCGTGCGCCGGGCGACCGTCGCGCTCACCCTCGGCGGGCTGCTCGGGCTGTGCGCGGGCACCTACGCGCTGCTGGCCGCGCAGGGCGCCGCGTACGGCCTGCCACTTCTGCTGGCCGGTGCGGCCGCGGCCGTCGCGGGGCTGCGGCTCGGCGGGCGCCGCTCCGTACGCACCCGCTACCGCCCCGACCGCTGGGACGCGACCGCGTGGCTGATCACCGCCTCGGGCGTGGCCGTCGCCGCGCTGACGATCTGGGCCGCCGGTGCCTCGCCCGCCGACCTGGACCCGCCCGTGGTGCCGCTGACCGCGCCGACGCTGCCGCTGTGGCCCGCGGCCGCCGTCCTGCTGGGCCTGCTGCCCGCCCATCTGAAGGGAGCCCGCCCGTGATCCGCTTCGAGCAGGTCTCCGTCACGTACGACGGCGCCGCGGAACCCGCCGTCGCCGGTGTCGACCTGACCGTCCCCGAGGGCGAACTCTGCCTGGTCGTCGGGCCCTCCGGCACCGGCAAGTCCACGCTCCTGGGCGCCGTCTCCGGTCTCGTGCCGCACTTCACCGGCGGCGTCCTCACCGGCCGGGTCACCGTCGCCGGGCACGACACGCGCACCCACCGGCCGCGCGAACTCGCCCATGTCGTCGGCACCGTGGGCCAGGACCCGCTCGCGCACTTCGTCACCGACACCGTCGAGGACGAACTCGCCTACGGCATGGAGTCGATAGGCCTGCCGCCCGACGTGATGCGCCGCCGCGTCGAGGAGACCCTCGACCTGCTGGGCCTCGCCGAGCTGCGCGACCGCCCGATCGGCACCCTCTCCGGCGGGCAGCAGCAGCGCGTCGCCATCGGCTCCGTCCTCACCGTCCACCCGCGGGTGCTGGTGCTGGACGAGCCGACGTCCGCGCTCGACCCCGCCGCCGCCGAGGAGGTGCTCGCCGTGCTGCAGCGGCTCGTCCACGACCTGGGGACGACCGTGCTGCTGGCCGAGCACCGCCTGGAGCGGGTCGTGCACTACGCCGACCAGGTCGTCCTCCTCCCCGGCGGGGGCGCCGCCCCGGTCTGCGGGCCGCCCGCCGAGGTCATGGCGGTCTCGCCGGTCCGTCCGCCGGTGGTCGCGCTCGGGCGCCTCGCGGGCTGGTCCCCGCTGCCGCTGTCGGTGCGCGACGCCCGCCGTGCCGCCGCCCCGTTGCGCGAGCGCCTCGCCGGCCGCACCCCGCCCGCGCCGCCCGCGCCCGCCACGGGCGAACCCGTCGCGGTCGTGACGGGACTGACCGTGCGCCGCGGCCGCGTCGAGGCGCTGCGCTCGGTGGACCTGACCGTACGGCCGGGCGAGACCGTGGCCCTGATGGGCCGCAACGGCGCGGGCAAGTCCACGCTGCTGTCCGCGCTCGCCGGGATGCGGGCGCCCACCTCGGGCGGCGTGCGCGTCGGCGGTCTGGAGCCGTCGCGCACCAGGCCGGCCGAGCTGATCCGCCACGTGGGCCTCGTCCCGCAGGACCCCCGGGACCTGCTGTACGCCGACACCGTCGCCGCCGAGTGCGCCGCCGCCGACGCCGACGCCCGCGCGACGCCCGGCACCTGCCGCGCCCTGGTCGGCGAACTGCTGCCGGGCGTCGCCGACGGCGCCCACCCGCGCGACCTGTCCGAGGGCCAGCGCCTGGCGCTCGCCCTCGCCGTCGTACTGACCGCCCGGCCCCCGCTGATCCTGCTCGACGAGCCGACCCGCGGCCTGGACTACGCCGCCAAGGCCCGTCTCGCCGCGCACCTGCGCGCGCTCGGCGCGGACGGCCACGCCGTCGTCCTCGCCACCCACGACGTCGAACTCGCCGCCGAACTCGCCCACCGCGTGGTCGTCCTCGCCGACGGTGACCTCGTCGCGGACGGGCCCACGGCTGACGTCGTCGTCTCCTCCCCGGCCTTCGCGCCGCAGGTCGCCAAGGTGCTCGGCCCCCTGCCCTGGCTGACCGTCGGCCAGGTCGAGGCGGCCCTGACGGGGACGGCGTGAGCGCGCGTCCGCCGCGCGCGGTCCGGCTGGGCCGCCGGGCCGTCGTCGCGCTGACCCTCGTCTCCCTGATCGGCGTCGCCGCGTTCGGCTGGCCGCTGCTCGCCGACCCGGGCTCCGGGCTCGCCCACAGCGCGGACGCCCCCTGGCTGTTCGCGCTGCTGCTGCCGCTGCTGCTCGCCGTCGTCATGGCGACGATCGCGGACGACGAGGAGGGCCTGAGCGCCAAGTCCGTCGCCATGCTGGGCGTGCTGGCCGCGGCGGGCGCGGCCCTGCGGCCGCTCGGCGGCGGCACGGCGGGCATCGAGCCGATGTTCTTCCTCGTCGTGCTGTCCGGCCGGGTGCTCGGCCCCGGCTTCGGCTTCTCGCTGGGCGCGTTGACGATGTTCGCCTCGGCCCTGCTCACCGGCGGGGTCGGGCCGTGGATGCCGTTCCAGATGCTCTCGATGGGCTGGGTGGCGCTCGGTGCGGGCCTGCTCCCGGGCGCCGCGCGGCTGCGCGGCCGGGGCGAGCTCGTCCTGCTCGCCGGGTACGGGGCGGTGTCCTCGATCGCGTACGGGACGGTCATGAACCTGCAGGGCTGGCCGTACCTGGGCGGCCTGTCCTCCGGGGTCTCCTTCGTTCCGGGCGACCCGCTCCCGGACAACCTCGCCCGCTTCGTCGCGTACTGCCTGGCCACCTCCCTCGGCTGGGACCTTCCGCGTGCCGTGCTGACCGCGGTGCTGGCCCTCACCCTGGGCCCGTTCGTGCTGCGCGCGCTGCGCCGGGCGACCCGGCGCGCCGCCTTCGGCGCCCCGGTGGCCTTCGGGGACGGGGGACCGCGCGCACCGGACGGGCCGGCTCAGCCGCGCTGACGGGCCGGCGCGGCGAACCGGCGCGGGAACGCGCCCAAACGGCCGGTGTCGCCGGGCAGGCGCACAACGCGGCGCGGTCGTACGTCGCCGGCGGGTCACAGAGAGCAGCCGGCCGCGGCCGGCGGGGGCCGTCGCGGCGGGTGGACGCGGGGCGGCCACGGCCGCCACCGGCCCCGCGACGGCGCCGCTCGCGACGGCCGTCGCGAGGACGGTGGCGGCGCTCGCGAGCGCCCTCCCCCGCGCTCGCGGAGGACGCCTGTCCGTGGGGTGGGAAGGCATGCGCCCATGCCCGGCGCCGCCGCCCGCCGCCCGCCGCCCGCCGCCCGGAATGCGGTGGTCCCCCGGGCGTACCGGGGCCGGCCGCGCTCTCCGGGTCAGATCCGCTGGATGATCGTGCCGGTGGCGAGGGCTCCGCCGGCGCACATCACGATCAGCGCGAACTCCTTGTCCGCACGTTCCAGTTCGTGCAGCGCCGTGGTGATCAGCCGGGCCCCGGTGGCGCCCACGGGGTGACCGAGGGCGATCGCGCCGCCGTTGACGTTGACCTTCTCCAGGTCCTGGTCGAAGACCCGGGCCCAGGACAGCACCACGGAGGCGAAGGCCTCGTTGACCTCGACGAGGTCGATGTCGTTCAGGGTCATGCCGGCCTTGCCCAGCACCGTGCGGGTCGCGTCGACCGGCCCGTCCAGGTGGTAGTGCGTGTCCGCGCCGACCAGGGCCTGCGCCACGATCCGGGCCCGCGGCCGCAGCCTCAGCGCCCGGGCCATCCGCTTGGACGCCCACATCACGGCCGCCGCGCCGTCCGAGATCTGCGAGGAGTTGCCCGCGGTGTGCACGGCCGTCGGCATGATCGCCTTCAGCCCGGACAGCGCCTCCATGCTGGTGTCGCGCAGCCCCTCGTCACGGTCGACCAGCCGCCACATGCTCTGGCCGGCGAGCTGCTCCTCCTCCGTCGTGGGCACCTGCACGGCGAAGGTCTCCCGCTTGAAGCGCTCCTCGGCCCAGGCCCGCGCCGCCCGCTCCTGGGACAGCAGCCCGAGCCGGTCGGCGTCCTCGCGGGTCAGCCCGCGACGCCGGGCGATGCGCTCGGCGGCCTCGAACTGGTTGGGCAGGTCCACGTTCCACTCGTCCGGGAAGGGCTTGCCGGGGCCGTGCTTGGAACCGCTGCCGAGCGGCACCCGCGACATGGCCTCGACGCCGCAGCCGATGCCGATGTCGATCACCCCGGCCGCGATCATGTTGGCGACCATGTGGTTGGCCTGCTGCGAGGAGCCGCACTGGCAGTCCACGGTGGTCGCCGCCGTCTCGTACGGCAGCCCGCAGGCCAGCGGGGCGGTGTGCGCCGGGTTCATGGACTGCTCCCCGGCGTGGGTGACCGTACCGCCGACGATCTGCTCCACCGCGTCGGGCTGGATGCCGGTGCGGCCGAGCAGTTCGCGGTACGTCTCGCCCAGCAGGTAGGCGGGGTGCAGATTGGCGAGCGCGCCGCCGCGCTTGCCGATGGGGGTGCGTACAGCTTCGACGATGACGGGTTCAGCGGCCATGTACCTCGTCCTCTCCTCGGCCGCGGGGCGTCCCGGCGCCCACGGCAGAACTAGTACGCGTTCTAGTTCTGCCCAGCAGTCTGATTACCGGCGGTACGCGGGCGCAAGGGGCGTGCACCAAGCCGGCCGATCCGCACCGCCACGGGCCTTGCGACTTGAAGGGGGCGGGGCTACCGTCCACAGGCACATCTGATGCCCCGTCAGAAGACGGTACGCGGGGACGCACCCGGCCCCGGCCCTCAACCGCACCGGACCACAGACCGGAAGACCACCGAACCGGCACAAGAACGCGACCACCACCGAGCGGCACCAGAACGGAACCACCACCGGACCGGAACCAGCACAGCACCAGCACCGGACCAGCACCAGCACCGGACCAGGAGCCAACCGGACCAGGAGCCGCCGATGTCCGCCACGCCGCCGCCCCCCTCCTGCCCCGCCCTCCCCGACGGCTTCGACTTCACCGACCCGGACGTCAACCAGGAGCGCATACCGCTCCCGGAGTTCGCCGCCCTCCGGCGCACGGCACCCGTCTCCTGGATCCCCCAGCCCCACGGCCTCGCCGGCTTCGGGGACGACGGCTACTGGGCGGTGACGCGGCACAGCGACGTCAGGACGGTCTCCACCACGCCGGAGACCTTCTCCTCGCGCACCAACACGGCGATCATCCGCTTCAACGAACACATGCAGCGGGACCGGATCGACGCCCAGCAGCTGATCATCCTCAACATGGACCCGCCCGAGCACACCCGCCTGCGGCAGATCGTCCAGCGCGGCTTCACCCCCCGCGCTATCCGCGCCCTCGAGGACGCCCTCCGCCGCCGCGCCGAGCACATCATCGCGGGGGCCGCCGCCCACGGCACCGGCGACTTCGTCACCGACATCGCGTGCGAACTGCCCCTCCAGGCCATCGCCGAACTCATCGGCGTCCCGCAGGAGGACCGCAGCAAGATCTTCGAGTGGTCCAACAAGATGATCGGCTACGACGACCCCGAGCTGGCCATCACCGAGGAGGTCGGCACGAAGTCCTCCATCGAGCTCATCTCCTACGCGATGAACATGGCCACCGAGCGCAAGGCCTGCCCCGCGCACGACATCGTCACCAAGCTGGTCGCCGCCGAGGACGAGGGCAACCTCACGACGGACGAGTTCGGCTTCTTCGTCCTGGTCCTGGCCGTCGCGGGGAACGAGACCACGCGCAACGCCATCACCCACGGCATGCACGCCCTCCTCACCCATCCCGACCAGTGGGAACTCTTCCGCGCCGAGCGCCCGCGCACCACCGCCGACGAGATCGTCCGCTGGGCGACCCCCGTGACCTCCTTCCAGCGCACCGCCACCCACGACACGGAACTGAGCGGCGCCAAGATCCGCGAGGGCGACCGGGTCGGCATCTTCTACGCCTCCGCCAACCACGACCCCGAGGTCTTTACCGCCCCCGAGGCCTTCGACATCACCCGCGACCCCAACCCCCACCTCGGCTTCGGCGGCGGCGGCCCCCACTTCTGCCTCGGCGCCAGCCTCGCCCGCCTCGAGATCGACCTCATCTTCAACGCCATAGCCGACACCCTCCCCGCCATCCGCCTCGCCGGCGAACCCCGCCTGCCTCCGCTCCCCCTGGCTCAACGGCGTGAAGCAACTCCGCGTGACCTACACCTGACCCCGGGCGTGCGTTTGCTGGCCACCGGGTATGGCAGGGTAGGGTGTGCTTTCGCATGTCCAGCGGGCGTGTAGCTCAGCGGTAGAGCGCTGCCCTTACAAGGCAGATGTCGGCGGTTCGAAACCGTCCACGCCCACCAGCCCCATGGCAAGCAAAAGGCCCAGGTCATCCAGCATGAGTCCGGATGCCTGGGCCTTGATCTTTTGCCGCCCGTGAGGGCCGCCGTGCCACTCACGTACCAGAAAGTCCACCAGAATCCACATCGGAGTCCGTCCCCTTGACCCCCGCCGGATCTGGTCGTCCACGTGCCCCGCGATCTCGTGGTCGCGACCATCTGACGAGATGCTGATAGATGAGCGCGCCCCGCACCGACGAGCGCCCCATGCGGTGCATCAGTTCCCACGTGGAGGCCCCGGCCCCGCCCGTCGCGGCGACGGTGTTCCCGGTGTGCCGCAGATCGTGGAAGTGGACGTCCCCGAGGCCGGCCGCGCCGATGGCCCGCAGCCAGATCCGCCGGAAGTGTTCCGTCGCAGCACTCCCCCGCGCGGCCCGACGAAGACCCGACCCGTGCGGCCCGGCTCCGCGTACAACCATTCCGACCGCCCCGAGTTGCTGGCGCAGAAGGCCGCCGCCGGCGCGCAGGTGCGGAAACTGCTGGGCGACCCGGAATCGGAGGCGGTCCACCAGTGCGGCAACAAGGAGGGGATCGGCGGGGACCTGGCCGCGCGAGCCAGGATCAAGCGCCGCTATCTCGAACCGAGCATGGCCACGCCAGGTGTGGAGGTCAGGTCGCACGACACGATCCTCTACAACTCCATCTACCACTTCGACGACGACGTCTTGGTGAACCCGCACGTCCGCGAAGCTCCCCCCGGCCAGAACCCGGTCCTGCACTTCCGCTACCTGCCCAGTGCCCGCACCTTCCGGCACTACATGCGCAGCTTCGACTACGCATGGGAGCGCGGCCGACCCAACTGAACAGGCAGCTAGATCCCGCTCAGGCGGTCCACGTCGCCGAGATGACCCGCGGGGAGAAGGCGGATGGGAGAATCACAGCTGTGGATGCCCCATCCTTGACCGCGCCCAGACCGCCGTGGGTGGTCTTTACGTACGAGAATGACTTGTGGTTGACCGGTGAGCTCTCCGAGCTCATGGAACGCGGGGGCCTCTTCTTTAGGCTCGATGGCGGCGAACTGACGCATCCAATAGCGCTGTTCCGGACCTTCGCCCGTGAACTCTCGTTCGCTGACTACTTCGGCCACAACTGGGACGCACTCGCAGACTGCCTGCACGACTGGCACGGCCCGGGCCACGGTGAACCAGACGTCGCAGTCGTCAGTGCTGTGCCAGGCGGCGTGGCAGGCAAATCTCCGACTCGACGCTGACGGCATGGTGGACGCAACAAGGCCGCGGTTCGCCCTTCACTCCGTATTCGCGCTACGGCAGACGCCGCCCGCCTCCTTCACCGAAGCAGTCAGGACGGGCAGGGACGTTGTCACTTCTCTGTCCGGTGGGCGTCTGACCGCCACACTTGCCGGTGAAGACTGGCTAGGAGCCCCTCCATCCACCCGTTGCTCGTAGAGCTGGATGGCGGGCCGATCTCCGACACCGCACCATGCGAGGCTGTTCTCATGGCCGCATTGGCTACTTCAACGACCCGTACGCGCTGAAGGCAAACAGCATCGTCCCCTCGGTCACCGCCGTCGCCCTGGGTCCGCAGCCTCAGTCTTCCAAACTGGGTGTGCACCGCGACGAAGTCAGATGGATGAGGCAGACGACCCTGTCCGCACTCCGGGTCCCGTCCTTTACCGTGCGGGCGACCTCATCCCGCGACAGCCTACGCCGGGTGCGTGGACCCAATCCCAAGCCGCTGCCTGGTCAGAGGCCGTTCACCTGCGGTGGGGGTGGGATGTGAAGCCACGGTGTCATCGCTGCCACGACGGTTTTCAAGACCGTATACGGGTCGACTCTCCCAAGGCGTCGAGTGCACCCACGGCCGCGTGAATATGAGCCGGGCCGCGACGCAACCGTTCTCCCGCGCACCACCAGGACAGTCGCTCTTCTGTGTCCTCCCTTGGATGCATGCCCAGGTCATGCTCGGGGCACAGGGGCCACGCCTGCCGCAGAAGCTCCATGACGGTCTCCTGCGCGGCATCGGCGACGCTCGCCAGTGCAGAGGCAAGGCTGTCCTGTGAGTTCGGGTCCAAGTGGTTGCCGTGCCACTCGCCGTTGGCCATGGCGACGTAGACGTTCTCCGGCTCATCCGCGTCGTAGGACGGAAGGGCCAGCAGCTGCAGGGGGTCCAGCTGGGGAAGCGTCACCGCCAGGTCCCGGTTCAGAAGGGCGAGAGCCTGGTCCCACACGGGGTACTCGCCCGGCGAGACGCGGCGAGGCTCAGCGGGGTCGAAAAGAGCGCACATGAGCCCTATTCTCCGCCACGCCAAGGACAGCCCCAATCGCTCAACAGCGCCGCCCCGCCTGCAAAGACCGCGTGCAGGGGCTGACATCAGCGGCTGACATCAACGACGCTGGACGGGTGCGTACACCAGCACCTCGGCCCGGCCGTCGCACCAATCGACGAAAGCCGCCGCAGCAGGCCCGGATCGAACTTGCGAGGCAGATGTCGGCGGTTCGAAACCGTCCACGCCCACCATTGAGAAGACCCCCAGTCGGTCACGGCGAGTACGGCAGCCACCATCCCCTTGGAACTCGACCCCGCGCTGAACGGGGAGAAGGTCGTCGACCGAGCCATGACGTACGAGCCCATCGCTCTCTGAGGCCTGCCGGAGCTCGGTTGGGGCTTGCGCCGGGCCATGCTTGACGACTGCCGACAATGGCAGACCCCCACGGCTGGCTCGAGTCCCCAGCCGGCCCTACTCGGCGTCCTGTGCCTCGATCAGGTCGAGGTCGCGGACGCAGAAGCCGTGGTGCTCGAAGGTCTCGTTGAGCACCGTGCCAAGGCACTGCCGCACCGAGCGGCCCCGGGCGTACGGCGGCCAGACATCGTCGTCGGGCACCGGCGCGCGCGCTGCGAGCTGCCCAGCGGTGACCTCGTCAAGCCAGGCCTCGAGCTCGGCGGCCTGTGCGTCACGCACGCTCACGATCTCGTCGAGGGCCGGATCGAGCGAGAGGTCAAGCCCGTGCGCTCCACGGTAGGGCTCGACGGTCGGCCCGATGCCCATCGGCGTGAACAGCTCCGTCGAGCCCAGGCAGCAGCGGCGGAACCACGAGTCGTGGACGAAGACCAGATGGCGCATCGTCTGCACCGCCGACCACTCGTCGTTCACGCTGCGGCGCTCGATGCCGGGCTTACGGCGGATGCGCTCGATCGTGGCGGCCCAGCCGGCATGGAGCTGACGCGATGCCTCGCGCAGATCGGCCGGGTCCTCGGAGCGGATCAGCACGCGCACCGGATGACGCCGGTCGAGCTCTGCCTCGACGTACTCGGTGACCTCGACACCGTTCACCACGAGGTTGGTGACGAGCCCGTCGATCACAGCATCCTGCATGGCGACGCCGATCAGGCGTGCCCCGGTCAGATCGCACTCGCGGAACTCGGCACCGTGCAGATCCTCATCAACGTACCGCTTCATGCTCCGCATGCTAGGTCCGAGCACTGACAAGCCGGCATCCCCAGCTCGCGACTCACCTGGCAGGTCTCGGACGATCACGAAGCGACCGCTGCGCCTCTCCGCACCGGCCGCTCCTCAAGCTGCGGGCTCCAGCCGCGATGGCTAGGGGAAGGGTCGACCGCATGCGCTGCAAGCCCTGACATCAGCCACGCCAAGAAGGATGGTGGGGCGGCGCGAGCGCCACCCCTGCGGGTGCCGGAGGGGTCAGCCTTTGACGATGACCGCCTTGTCCTTGGGGTTGATGGGGTTCACCGTGTCGAAGACGATGCGGTTGGACTCCCCGTCCAGGTAGAAGGTGGCTGTGTAGAGGTCGCGCGTGACCGTCCTCTCCAGGTCGGTGCTCGTCATCCATGACGAGACCGACGCCGTGCCGGCGGCCTGGGCGACGGGACCGGGGATGCTCTTGGGCCGTGAATGCTCGAACGTCCAGTAGGGGTGGTCGAGGAGCCCCTTCATGTCGGCCGCCGTGGTGTCGAAGTAGCCCACGAGCCGGAAGTCGGTCGGCCCCGGGACCCGGCCGGAACCACCGGTGAGGTTGACGGCGCACCACCGCGTGCGGACGACCGTGCCCAGTTTCGAGAACCGGTCGGTGATCTGCTGCGTGGTGTCGCGCAACTCGCAGCCTGCGGCCTGTTTCCCGTTCTTCGACGCCTCTTGCGCTCGCGCGGGCGCACCGGGGGTACAGGCAACGGTCAGGAGCAGCGCGGCAACGGACAGCGCCCCGGCCGACATACGCGCCCGGTGGTCCCTCATCGGCGGCCTCCCGGCCTGGATGCGCTGGAAAAGCCACGGCGGCGACCCGGGTATCTCGTCCACACGCGCACGGTAACAGCCGGCGGGCGTGCCACAGCCGTGCCGCATCGGGCGGGGAGCCAGGAGGGGAATCACGCGGATCAGGGGTGCGCAAGGGTACGGCCTCCGGGCTCTGGTCAAGACAGGGAGCCCGCAGGCGCGGCGCTGATGGCCGACCTCGCTCCTGGAACGGATGTCGCCCACGAGTCGAGCACCGTCTCCGGGCCGTCTCTGGGCCGTGCCCACCGACCTCGTGCAACGGAACACCGCCGGCGGGGCCGCACGAACCTCGCCCGGACAATCGACGTGACACCCAACGTACGTCGCGTACCGGCCACCGGTATCGTCGCGAGGTGACTTCTGATCGCCCCATCGACGGCGTTACTGCAGGCCAGGGCCGCATCAATCAGCAGATGGTGGGCTGGGCAGCGCTGCTGGTAGTTCTCCTGCTGGTGGTGATCCCTACGCTGCTCGTGAGGTCCGGGCTGGTCGGGGACGCATGGTGCGCCCTCGCCCTCTTCTCCCCCCTGATCGGCTTCGCTGTGTGGCAGAGTCCCGCTGAGGCGCGATCCCCGGAGCTGCGTGACGGTCATCTGTTGACAGCACGCACCCAATGTGGGCGACGCACGGTCGATCTCACCAGTCTGGTCAAGGTGCGACGGATCGAACTCCAAGGTCCCTATACGCCGGCGGTGGACCAGCTCGCGATCAAGGATGCGCACGGTGTCCGCCTCATCCTCGACGAAGGTCACGACGTGGAGATTCGAACGGCGATCACGCAGGCTCCAGCCGGCCGGATAGACGTCTCCCGCCGCGCGGCCGAGCGGCTGGGGCTCACGCCGTCACGAAGCCGCCCCTGGCAGATGTACATGCTGCGCATGATGCGCACCTTCGCCGTTGGCGTCACGTTGCTCATCGCGGGCTTCCCACTGCTGGCCATCAGTCTGGCCACCGCAGGCAAGGCCTGACCGCTGCTACCCATCGTGGCCGAGCACGTCGAGATCCAGGCCGTGGCGCACCACGAGGGCGCGGGCGAACCGGTGGTACTCCTCGACGTTCGCCATGCTGAGGTCGTTGCCGTATCGAAGCAGGTGCTGCTGTGCGGTGGAGGTGGCCCGGTCGGCCTCACCCCGCAAGAGATGCAGTGCCGGGATCAGAAGATTCGCCCGCCCGGGATTGCCCACGTGGCCGCCTTCCTCCAACGCAGCCAGCAGCCTGTCCGGACTTGCGTAGCGGCGCGAGTGCGGAAGCCCGTACCGGATGACCAGCTCCACGAGCTCTTCGGCTGCGGGTCCAGCGGCCTCGGGAGTCGCGATCTTCAGCTGAAGGAAACTGCTGTACGGGGTGAGGTATCCGATCGGCCTGCTCAGGGTGGCCTTTCCTGGGACGGGCTTCTCACCCAGCAGTTCAGCCAGGAGCCGTTCCAGCGGCACGTATGCGAGACCGGCAACCGGATTGATCTGGAGAGGGTGATACCTCGTGGCTGTGTTGAGACCGACCCAGGCTTCGAAGCCATCGCCAAGGTCCAGCGTGAAGATGCCCCCGCGGCCGCGCCGACGCCAGCCGGCCTCCGTCATACGCTCGCGTGCGGCGGCATTGAACGCCGCGATCAGGTCACGCATCACGCCCGCAACCTTAGGCCTCCTCGCCGTGGCCGTTGCCGAGCAGGTCAACCTGCCCACGGCGCAGCACAACCGCCGCCGCGCCGGCGTGCCGCAGCTGCGCCGCATCGGGCGGTCAGCCGCGGTCAACAACGTGGCGTCGCCGTCGCGATGACCGGCTGAGCCCAGGACTCTCCAAGGCCGCTCTGATCTGCCCACCCTCGACGCCCTCGACCACCAGGCCCGAATCTGTTTCGACCCCGGCAGTCAGATCGCATGGGGGATGTAGGGCGATGCTGCGACCTGTGCCATCGTCCGAAGTTTCGTGAAGTAGGAGGCGCAGTACTCCTCGTTGATCAGGGGCACGATCTTGTCGAGGTCGGCGATGCGGCCCCAGAGGGAGGCAATGCCCCTGTCGTCGAGTCCGCCGTCCAGTTCTCGTTGCACGAGGCCGGCGACGTCGGCGTCCAGGAGGACCAGGTCCACGCCGTCGAAGTCCACGCCGCGGAAGCCGTCGGGGAACAGCGCGCGCTGGTGGTCCTTCCACAGCCGGGCGAGTCCGCCAGCGGGCTGTGCTCCGCCCACCGGGATGGCTCTCGTCTCTGCCGCGGACGGTGGGCGAAGGAGCAGGGCGACGGCATCGAAGACGGCACGCACCATGGCGACCGCTTGGGCCGCTCCGACGGCGGCACTTGACGCGGCGCCCCGCGTGAGCCGGTCGCGCAGTCGTCGGCTGCGGTCGAGTTCGGCGGCGAGTCCGGCCGTGATGAGTCCCGCGTCGGTGGCCCGCTGGATCAGGGCGTGAAGCGGGTCGTTCGAGCCCAGTCGTTCGGCGAGGACGTGCTCCAGGGCGAACAGGGAGTGCGTGACGGCGACGGTGGCGAACTCGTAGCGGTAGTAGGAGTGCCGGATGAGCTCGCGGGAGGTTTCCATCGCGCTCATGACGTACATCGACGCCCCCTGAGGCAGAACCAGGTCCGAGACCAAGGCGTGCATGCCGTCGTAGTCCAGAACGATGTAGCGGCCACGTGGATCCGGCATGGGCATGGAAAGCGGGCCGGGCATCGACGGCGGGGTGTTCACCGGGGCAGTCTTGTCGCCGGAGGGCTGTTGGTGCCATCGGATTTCTCGGAGCGGTTACCGACCCGTCCGCCGCATGTCGCCGCCGGCCCGGGCTTTGAAATACGCCGCGACAGCCACCGCACGAACGCGGACGACCACGGACGCGGAAGATGGACGGTTCCGCCCGAAGTCACAGGGTCGCGTGCAGTGCTTCGGGACGACGAGGCCACTCCTGAGGCCTCAGGGAAGCAACTATCCCCGGTTCACGCAGCTGTACGAGCCGTCGTCATTGCGCCCCACGCTGTCGTACGACCAGCAGTGGAGCGCCGGCGCGAGCGTCCACATCCGCACTGCCATGAGGACACCGATGCAGGCGACAGCAGCCCATCCCCCGTAGGACCGCCAGCCGGAGAGCGCCAGTCCGCCGACGCCCACCAGGGCCGCGAACACCAGCATGTAGACGATCACCGGCCCCATGTTCTCCCGCAACCCGGGGAACGACTCCATCTCGATGGTCCCCCCGAAGCTGAACAACACCACGAGTACGGCAAAGGCGAAAACGATGGCGGCCGTACAACCACGGACTGCGCGCGCGTACGGCTCAGGCCGGATCTCGGCCGGCTCGGCAGAGTGCTTCTCGTGCACGGCACCTCCTCATCCGTGGGTGAGCCGCGATCGTAACGGCCGGGCAGAGCACCGCAGGAGGTACCCACACCCGACTCGGCACCCGCAAGGCGCACTTGGCGGATCCCATGATGTACGTGCCAGGCCTCGGGATAGTCAAATGCACGTCGGAGCCGGAACAAGCAAAGGCCCGCCCTCCGGAGAGTCGCATCCTGCTACGCGCGGGGCGTGGCTCCGGTCTTCCGCTGCAATCCCGTCCGGGCGGCACCGAACGCATCCCCGACGAGTGCACGGACGTCGGCCGGCTCACGCCCGCAGAAATCGCAGAGCGCATGTCCGCGGTCCAGGGAGGCCGGCTGTTCGACGCCCTCGATGACGATGGCGCCCCACCTGCGGAGCCGGAGCCGTGATGATAGGCGCCGGAACGCCGTCTGATGTCCCTCGTAGCCTGTCCTGGTGACGAGCGCACAAGAGCACCCCACGTCTGCGGTGATGCGGTCCCTGCCCGAGGCGGAAACGATCCTCCGCGACACCGACTGGGCCGGTATGGAGCATCTGTGGGGTCCCGCAGGTGACGTGCCCGCTGCGCTGGCGGCCCTCCGCGGCACGGATCCCGTTGTCCACGCGCGCGTCATGGACAAGGACCTCGACTGCCTGCGCCACTCGAACGGTGTCTCCCCGGCCACGGTGCCCGCGGCGTTGTTCATCGCCGCGATCCTTCCGGATCCGTGCGCCGAGGTCGAAGGGACCTACTACTCCTGGGACGCCCCAGTCGGAGGGGAACGGCGCAGCCTGCTCCGCGTGGAACTGCTCGAATGGCTGGCGGCACTGGTCCACGACACCGACGACGAGCTGTACGCCAGGCTACGGAGGCGGGGCGAGGTCTCGCCGGAGATCGAGGCGGTACGGGCTTTACGGCCGCTGTTCTTCCGGGCAGTCGCCCCCTTCCTGGACGACGCCGAGCCGACCGTCCGCCACGCGGCCCTCATGACGGCCGTCTTCCTCTCCGAACACCCTGATCTGGCAGGCCACCGACCTCATCTGGCCCTCCGTGCACGGGATCTCCTGGAGACCTGCGAACGCCCTCAGTACTACCGCCACGGCGCCATCGACGGCCTCAAGGCCTGGGGCGAGCCCTACGAAGACCTCATACGTCCCACCGACGTTCGTCCACCCCGGCCGACGGAACAAGAGGGATCGCCGTGGGATGACGCGGCCTCCGCCGACGACCAGCAGCCCGGCTGCAGCGACGACCCGCGCTTTTAGGGCTGCCGGTCCCAAGCCCAAGCGGCGGGCGAGTTCGCGCAGCTCGGGGTCGTCGTACGGGCGAGCCATGGGCGCATCCTCCCGCGGCCACACCCTGCTTGGCGAGCGAGCCGGGCAGCCACCCGTGCCGCATGGGGCGGTCCGCCCGCGTGTGGCTGACGCCATTCGCGACAGCGAACCGCCTCCCATGCGGGAACGGGATCACCGCCAGGGCGAACCGTGGATCGGACGTCCCGGGCCGTGGCCCGGCATGACGGGCTGCTGCGCCGGGGGTGCGGGGTTCACCTGGCCGCCGGGCTGCTGCACCGGGGGTGCCGGGTTGACCTGGCCGCCGGGCTGCTGCACCGGGGGCACCTGGCCGCCGGGCTGCTGCGCCGGGGGTGCGGGGTTGACCTGGCCGCCGGGCTGCTGCGTTCCCGTGCCCGGGGCCTGTGCGAGTCCGCCGGCCCACAGCTCGTCGACGCGCGAGCGCTCGGTGGCGTCCGGGTAGCGGTTGGTGCAGGACGGGCCGGGGCCGCCACCCGACATCAGCTCGCTGCACGGCCCGCTGTAGTTGTCCGGCAGGCCCAGCACGTGCCCGGTCTCGTGGGTGACGACGCGGATCGAGTCGTCCTGCCGGTTCTGGGTGTAGTCGAGGAAGACGTAGCCGCTTCCGTGGCCGTCGGTGGAGGCGTAGGACCCGCGCTGGTCGTTGCCCTCGTAGTAGGAGAAGTCCGCGTTGCCCGAGGCCTCTTGAAGCTTGACGTTGGACTCGGAGCTGTTCCATATCGAGGCGGCGCTCGATATCTGCGAACGGAAGCTCGGTGCGTGGGAGGCGTCGTAGTGGACGGTCACCGCCTGCGCGTTGGGCTGGGCGGCGCGCTTCGCGGCGACCGACGTGAGGACGGCCTTGAAGAACGCCTCGTTGTTCGCGGCCTCCTCGCCCGACCCGTCGTACCGCGCCGCTGCGGAAGTACCGGTGGGGGCGGACGGGGCGGCGGGGGCGTGGGCGCTCGCCGGCACCGCCGCGCCCAGCGCGCTGGAGGCCAGACCCAGACCGAGAGCCAGGGCGAAGAGTCTCGGGGACGTACGGGACGACTTCATGGGAGGTCTCCTACTCACTCGGTGACGCCGAGCGTCCGGTGCGCGTCCGACTCCGCGAACACCGGTTCCGACCTGCAGCGACGTCCTGTGGGTCGCCATTCTTAGAACGGCCCGACGGAGAGCGCAACGGGCCCTGCCACTAGGTCGCCTCGTAGGTCCCGGGACCTTGCCGCGGCAAGCGATCGGGCCTCCGTCCGCACACGGCGGTGGGGGAAGGAGCTGTCGTAACGTCAGAACCCGTACGCCGCATAGCAGTCGGCGTACGGGTCGGCCGCGCTGAATTGCGGGAGGCGCGACAGGATTCACATTCCGGCGAAGTTGGACAAATTAGCCGATACCTTCCACACGCACCTACTAAGTGCGGCGGTAGGTTGGCGGGGTCTTGTGACCGATGTCATAGATTGCGGGCTTCCGCTTCTTTCACACCCCGCCGGCCCCGATTCGACCCCCTTCCCGAGTCACCCCCACCGCTCGGGCGTACCGCTCGTCACGGCGCGCGGACGCCGAGGCGGTCGGCCTCCTCGATCACCTCGCCGAGCAGCCCGAGCCATTCGTCCACGTCGGCGGCCTGCAGGCCCACGTCGAGCCCGAGGCCCTGGCCGCCGGCCAGGTAGACCTGGGTCGCGCCGCACTCGCGGGCGGCCATGAGGTCCTCGGCGACCTGCCGGGGCGATCCGCCGAGGAAGGGCCGGCCCTCCCCGATCGGTTCGCGAGTGAGCGGGGTCGGCCAGGGCACCTGGTTGACCACCATCAGGTCCGCCGGGTCGCGACCCGCCTCCCGGGCGGCGTCGTGGAACGCGGAGACGATGCCGCGCAGTTCCTGCGCCGAGGACGTGATCGGGATCAGGCCGTCCGCGATCCGGGCGGCACGCCTTACGGCGGCCGGCGCATTCGCGGCCAGCAGCACCGGGATGTGGGCCTGGACCGGCTTGGGGTTCACCTCCGAGGGCGCGATCTTGTAGAACTCCCCGTCGTGCCGGACCGGGTCCGGGCCCCACGAGGTCCGCATCGCCGTGATGAATTCCTCCGTGCGGGCGCCCTTGCGGCCGATCGGCACGTTCGCCGTCTCGAACTCGTTGTGCTGCCAGCCCTGTCCCAGGCCGGCGATGACCCGGCCCCCGCTGAACCGGTCCAGGGTGGCGAGCCGGCGGGCGAGCATCACGGGCACGTGCAGCGGCGCCACCAGGACCGCGGTGCCCAGCTTGATCCGCTCGGTCACGGCGGCGACATGGCTCAGCGTCTCCAGCGGCTCGTACGTCGAGCCGTAGAACTCCGGCAGCATGTCGGGGTCGCCCCCCGTCCACAGCACGACCTTCTCGATCGGGCGCAGCAGCCGCTCGAACGTCCACAGGGCGGCGTAGCCGAGGCGTTCGGCCTCCACTGCGACCCTGACGATCGTCTCCGGCGAGGTCTGCGGCCCGGCGGTGGGCAGTGCGAGACCGATCTCCATGGGTCCTCCAACAGGTGCGGTGCGTGGTTCCGGGACGCGGCCGGTGACGACGCGCAGCGGACGGCGTCCGCAGGGTGGGCCGCGGCGTACGGACGTGCCGGGCGGCGACGCGGGCGGGCTCTCCTTCTTATATACTAGAATCTGTGTCCAATATAGTAGATCCGCTGGTCGCGCAGATCGCAGCGCGCATCCACAGTGAACGGGAACAGCGCCGATGGACCCTGGCGCAGCTCGCGGACGCCTCAGGGGTGTCCCGCGCGATGATCAACCGGATCGAGCGCGCCGAGAGCAGCCCCACCGCCGTCGTCCTCGGCAAACTGGCGGCCGCGTTCCAGGTGCCCCTCTCCGCCCTGCTCACCCCGCCCGAGGCCACCGGGGTGCACCGGACGGCCGACGCCACGGAGTGGCACGACCCGGCCACCGGGTACCGCCGGCGCCAGATCACCGGGCCGCGGTTCCCGGCGGACATCGCCGAGGTCCGCCTGCCGCCGGGGGCCCGTGTGCCGTACCCGGCGGCGTCCCTGGCCTTCCAGCGGGTGGCCGTCTGGGTGCTCGACGGCCGGCTGACCTTCCACGCAGGCGACGCGGTGCACGAACTCGACGCGGGCGACTCGATCGAGATCGACGAACCGGTCGCGCACGTCTTCGCCAACACCAGCGACGCCGAGTGCCGCTACGCGGTCGTGCTCGCCCGCGTCGCGGGGCCGTGACCCCTCCCCCACGGCAGAGCAAGGTCCTGCTGGGAGCGCGCCCAGCCCGCGGTGTTGGAGTAGGACTCGTAGCAGTAGCGCGTACGGCGTTCCCACTCCTCGCCGGTGAGGTGCTCGTACGCCCGGTCCGGGACGTACAGCAGGTCTTCGGCCCACACGAGGCCGCTCGCGAAGGGCTCGAACGCCGCCGGATCCCGCAGGACGCGGTCGTACGTCTCGCGTCCGGCGGCGACGACGGCGGCCCGGGTGTACAGGAAGGCGTCGCCCGACAGGTCCTGTCCGTACTCCCTGCGATCCAGCCGGTACAGCGCCCACGACAGGTGCTCCGCGAACTGTTTCACCGTGCCCAGGGGGCCCGCGACCAGGCGGGCGGTCAGGGCGGCGACGAGTCGCTCCGCGTCCGGGTCGGGTGTCGTCGGCGCGCAGTCCTCGATCAGCTGCCAGAAGGCGTTCTCGTCCACGTACGCGAGCATGACGGAAGCCTCTGACAGGCTTCGTCGCGGTCGGCACGGCGCGATGAGCCGGGGGCACCGGTCGACGTCACGCCCCCGCGAGGCTCCGTCGGGCGCCGCTGACGGGCCGGCCCGGACCCGCCGGGTGCGGGCCGGCGGATGACGCCCCGGCGGGCCACGCCGCCGCGGGCGCGCCGCGGGCGCGACGCGGGCGCGGAGGCCGTTGCGCCGGGTGGGCTCACCCGTTTGCCGACGGACGCTTCACCCACCTGGCCGCAGTGCTGGCGGTGCTGGGGTGTGTGCGTGGCTCGCCGTGCTTCCATCCCGTCAGGAGGCACACATGATGCGTGAGGACCGACAGCAGGACACCACCCCGCGGACGGGTGCGTCACGGCGGCATCTGCTCGCCGCGGCCACACTGGCGCCGGTGCTGGGCGGGGCGATCTCGGCGTGCGCGCCGGCCGGGACGTCGAAGCAGCACAACCACCCGTCGGTCATGCCCGTGCGCACCGCCCTGACGGACTGGAAGGACGTGGCCGTCGCGCTGGGGCGGACGGGGGACATCAGGCGCGACTTCATGTACCACACGGGCCTGCCGCGCCGGGACCTGAAGGTGGTCTCGCAGGGCGTCACCGTCAAACCGGGGCTCGCGCTGGGCTCGCACGTGTCCTTCGTCCGGTACGCCGACGGGAACACGCTGCTGATGGGCGACGTGGTGGTCACCGAGAAGGAGATGCAGTCGTTCGCCGACGTGCTGCACGAGCGCAAGATCGAGCAGACCGCGATCCACAAGCACCTGCTGTCGCAGGACCCCGAGATCTGGTGGGTGCACGTCCACGCGCACGGCAAGGACCCCGTGGCCATCGCCAAGGGCCTGCGCGCGGCGCTCGACCGGACCGGCGCCCCGCCCCCGGGACGGCCGGACCACTCCGTACCGCGCCAGCTGGACATGGACACCGCCGCCATCGACAAGGTGATGGGCGTCAAGGGCGGCATCGACGACGGCGTCTACAAGAACACCTTCGTGCGCAAGGAGACCATCACCGACAACGGGATGGTCCTGCCGCCGGGCCTCGGGTCGACCAGTGCGATCAACTACCAGCCGCTGGGCAACGGCCGGGCCGCGGTCAGCGGCGACTGCGCCATGATCGCCAGTGAGGTCCAGGACGTCCTGGCGGCCCTCAGGCGTGCCGGGTGCCAGCTCGTCGAGCTGCACAACCACGGGCTCACGGACGAACCGCGGCTGTTCTTCGTCCACTTCTGGGCCGTCGGTGACGCGGTGAAGCTCGCCAAGGGGATCCGCGCCGCGCTGGACGCCACCAACGTCAAGGGGATGGCGGTCGAGATCGGCTGACCGCCCGTCCCGCCGGCGGGTACATGTGTCCCGGCCGCCGCTCCGCACCGCATCACGGTCGCGGCAGCGGCGGCCGGCTCCGTCCCCGCCCCGGGGCGGTACCGTCTGCGGGGACGGTCAAGGGGCGGGACACGGGAGGGACACGGGGCATGGCGGGACGGTGGTACACCGCGCTGGGGGTGAACCTGCTGCTGGGGATACCGGGCGTGGTCCCGCTCTGGATGCTCTGGTACCTCGCGGCGAACTGGCCGCTGGCGGACCTGGGTCTGACGCAGCGGGAGCCGACGGAGAACGACGGCATCCTGCCCGGGCTGGTCCTCTTCGGGCCCGTCGTGCTGCTGTTCGCCGTGCTCTGGTGGGCGGCCAACCGGCCGCTCGCGGCGCGGACGACGCTCACCGCGCGCCGCTACTGGCTGCTGAGCGTCCTGGCCACGTTGCTGCCGACGGCGGCGCTCTTCGCCAACTCCTGAGCGTCCCGGCGTCCCGCTCCCCGGCGTCCCGCCGCCCCGCCGCGGAGTGGTCCCCCGCGGCGGGGCGTGGTGGGCGTGACGTCGGTCACGGGGCGGGTCAGGCCGGGGTGCGGACGGCGGGGTCGGACGGGACGGGCCGGGTGGCGACCCTGCGGCGGCGGCCGGGGAGGCCCAAGGTCGGGTTGGCGACTCCCCAGGCGGCGCCCTTGCAGACCAGTTCCTTGTAGACGGCGGCGAACCGTCCGGTGACGGCCGCGCCGACGGCGCGGTCGTCGGCGGTGACGAACTGGATCAGGCCCTCCTTGCGGCCCAGCGAGATGCACTGGTTGAAGTAGCGCAGCGGCACGTCGGGGAGCTTGCCGCCGGTCAGGCGGGCGGCGATGGAGTCGGCGGCCTGCCACGCGGTGGGGATGCCCGAGGCGCACGACATCCGCAGCGGCTTGCCGCCGGGGCCCGCCACCAGGGCGGCGTCGCCGATGGCGTAGACGTCCGGGTGGGAGACCGAGCGCATGGTGCCGTCGACCACGATCTGGCCGGTGGCGGTGGTCTCCAGGGTGGTGGCCCCGGCGATCGGGTGGACGGCGAAGCCCGCGGTCCACAGGGTGACCGCGGCCGGGAGCGACGTGCCGTCGGCGGTGAGGACGTGGCCGGCCTCCACGGCGGCGACGGTGGTGTGCTCGTGCACGGTGATGCCGAGCCGGTCGACGACCTTGCGCAGGTGCCGGGCGCCCTTCGGGGAGAGCCAGTCGCCGAGGCCGCCGTGGGCGGCGAGGGCGACGGCGAGGTCAGGGCGGGCCTCGGCGATCTCGGTGGCGGCCTCCAGGCCGGTGAGACCGCCGCCGACCACCATGACGTGACGGCCGGCCTCGAGCCCGGACAGGCGCTCGCGCGCCCGGAGTGCACCGGCGCGGCCGGCGATCTCGTAGGCGTGCTCGGCGGCGCCGGGGACGCCCTGGTCCTTCCAGCCGCTGCCGAGCGCGTAGACGAGGGTGTCGTACGGCAGTTCCTCGGCGCCGCCGGTGCCACCGGCGCTTCCGTCAGCGTCCACGCCCCGGACGGTGACGGTGCGGCGGTCGGCGTCGACACCGGTGACCCTGGCCGTCCTCAGTGCGACGCCGGTGCCCTCGAACATCCCGGCGAGGGGCCGGGGCGTGAGGTCCTGGCCCGCGGCGAGTTGGTGCATCCGGACGCGCTCGACGAAGTCGGGGTCCGCGTTCACGAGGGTGACGGCGACGTCCTCGCGGTGCAGCCGCCGGGCGAGGCGCCCGGCGGCGCTGGCTCCGGTGTACCCGGCTCCGAGGACGACGATGCGGTGCTGCATGTCCTGGCTCCTGTCTGCTCTCCAGCGGATTCGCCACTTGAACCGGACGGCCCGCCGTTTCCTGACAGGAACGGGATGTGAAGCACGTCACATCGGCATCAGAAGGCGTGGAGCAGGGGTTCCCCGTGGTCGCCGGCCGCCCATCGCCTCGTGGCGCGGTCGAGCTTGTCGGGGTTGACCTGGTTGCGGACGGCGGCGATGCCGTCGGCGGTGACCTCCAGGCACATGACGCCGACGACCCGGCCGTCGACGACCGCCACCACGGCGGGCGCGCCGTTGGCGGCCGTCACATGGACCTCGGCCGAGCCGCCGACGAGCGCCCGCTTGGCGGTGCCCGGCGTGAACAGGCCCCGCAGGAACTTCGCGACGGCGACGGCGCCCTCGAACGCCTTGGTGCGGGCCGGGATCTTCCCGCCGCCGTCGCCGACCGCGACGACGTCCTGGGTGAGCAGCCGTACGAGCGGCTCGGTCCGGCCGCTGGTGGCGGCCGCCAGGAACTCCTCGACGACCCGCCGGGCCGCCGCCTCGTCGATCACGGCACCGGCGCCGGCGGCGGCGCCGCGGGCCCTGCCGTCCGCAACGTGCTTCTTCGCGCGGTGGTGGATCTGCTGGCTTGCGGCCTCGGTGATGTCGAGGATCTCGGCGATCTCGCGGTGCGGGTAGGCGAAGGCCTCCCGCAGCACGTACACGGCGCGCTCGCTCGGGGTGAGACGTTCCAGCAGGACGAGGACCGCGTACGAGACCGATTCGCGCTGCTCCGCGGTGTCGGCCGGGCCGAGCATCGGGTCGCCGGCGAGCAGCGGCTCGGGGAGCCACTGGCCCACGTAGGTCTCGCGCCGGGCGCGGGCCGAGGTGAGCTGGTTGAGGCACAGGTTGGTGAGCACCTTGGTCAGCCACGCCTCGGGGACGTCGATGCGGCCGACGTCGGCGGCCTGCCAGCGCAGGAACGTCTCCTGCACGGCGTCCTCGGCTTCGCTCGCGGAGCCGAGCAGACGGTAGGCGACGGCTTCCAGGCGGGGCCTGGACGCCTCGAACCGGTCCACGTCGTGCGGGGTCAGGGCCATGGCCGGGATCCTAGCCCTCCGCGGTCGGGCCGTCAGTGCGTGGCGTCGAGGACGTCGAGGACGTCGAGGCGGACGACCGCGCCGGTCTCGACGAGCCGGCCGGGCAGTGCCGGGTCGGACACGCCCATGACGGTGCTGGTGGGGCGGTGGTCACCGCAGTACGCGGCGGGCGCCGAAGTGCTCCAGCACGCGGTCGAGGGTGCCGGGGGTGGTCCTCGTCCGGAGTTCGAAGTCACCGGTCCTGATGAGGGTTCCGGCGCTGTCGTGGGACGACTGGCCCTGGAAGACCGGGCGGCGAGGGACCGCCGCCGGGACTCCCGCCGCTGACGGCCGCGGCCCGAGGCCGGAGGCCCCGTGACGGTTCGTCACGGTACCTCCGGCCGGGCGGGGCGTGCCGCGGTCGCCGCCGGGGGCGGTGAGCCGTCAGCGGAACGGGAAGTATCCGCCGCCGAATCCACCGAATCCACCGAATCCGGCGACGGGGACGACCACGGGGACGACGACGGCGGGGACGAACCCACCGTAGAAGTTGTTGCCGTAGAACCCGTTGCCACCGAAGCCGCCGAAGCCGCCGCCGCCTTGGACGGAGCTCGTGACGCCTGTCGAACGGGCGATGGTCGTGGTCTGCGGTGCCGCATCGGCGGTGCCCGCCGCGACAAAGGCGAGCATCGGTGCCGCGAGCGCCGCGGCGACAGTCCGGCGGACGGTGATGTTTGCACGCATGTCAATCTCCTTCGTACGTGAAGATTGGTGGACAACGGCCGTGCCATTTCCGACCGTCGTCGAACCGGCTTCGTGTGCCTGGAGCCGGCAGGACGAGGGGCACGTGACCCACGCGTTCTCGCTCACCGGGCAGGGACGCCGTGATGCAAGGCGGCAAACGCCGAGGACATGACCGTGACACGGGTGGGGCCCGGAGTCAAAAGAAAGCGCCGCGTCACGGCGCGGGCGCGGACGCTTCTCCGCAGGTCAGGGGCGGTGCTATGGCCCCGTCGGAAATCTTCGCGACCCCGCGGCCGACCGTGTACCCTCCGACGCCCCCTGGCCAACGACCAGGGTCCGGGGTCACCCTCCGCGACCACCGTCCGGCTCGCCCGCGCCGGTCCCGTCCGGACGGCCCGGCCCGGCCCGCGTCACGCGATCGCCGGGTCCGACTCCTCGCGCACCGACCAGTGCGGCCCCTCCGGGAGGGCCCCGCTCGCCTCACCCGTCCCGCGCAGCGGCAGGAGGACGACCGCGGCCCCGGCCAGCGCGCACAGCAGCCAGTCGACCGCCCAGTGCAGACGGCCGGGTCCGGCGTAGAGGACGGGGGCGGCGATCAGCGCGGCGAGCAGGGCCCCGCCGAGGATCCGGGCGTGGACCGGTGCGGAGAACGCGGTGGTGCGCGGCAGGCGGCGTACGGGACGGTCGGCGGTGGCCGCGCGGTGTGCGCCCCCGAGGTACGGGCGCGCCTCGTCCGGATCCGCGAGGCCCGTGAAGACCTCGCCGCCGTCGGCGACGAACGCCGCGGGCAACTCCTCGTCGATCAGCTTCCACCGCTCCGGCCAGCAGAGCCAGCCCTCCTGGCCGCCGAGGCGCAGGCTCGCCCGGCCCACCTCCTTCGCGGGCCCGGCCAGCCTGATCTCGCGTGCGCCGTCGTGGAGCACGACCCAGTGGAACTGCGTGACGTCCAGTTCGCCGGGCTTGGACCCGCGCTCGAGGTACCGCATCCGGACCGGTTCCCCGACCCGGACGCGTACGGCGTGGAGTTCGCCCCGCCCCGCGTCCTCGGACAGCACCCGCATCTTGGCGCGCACCTCGGCCCCGCTGACCCGGCGGCGTGCGAAGAGCAGCGTCTTCACCGTCAGCACCAGCACGAGGATGATCACCGCTCCGGACAGGACGCCCCCGGAGCCGGCCGCCAGGCGGGCGAGCACGAACGGCGTCACGATGAGGAGGACGGCCCCCGTCGTGCGGCCCACTGCACGGGCGGGGAGCGGCAGTCGGCGGGGCAGTGGCGGCGGGAGCGGCTGCCCCGGAGGCGAGGGCGCCGCGAGGAGGGGCGGCGCCACGTGACAGGCGAGCGCCCAGGCCCCGGCGGTGACGGCGGCCGCTCCGAGGGCCGAGAGGACGTCCCAGCGCGGGGCCGGGGCGTCGTAGCGCACGAAGACCAGCGCCAGGGCCACGGCGGCGCAGGCCAGGGTCAGGCCGCCGAACGTGCGGGTGATCAGGGTGGAGCGTCGCATGGATGTCCTTCACCGGGCGGGTGGAGCCGGGGTGGGGGACGCCGTCTCACGGGGGTGATCGCTCGCGTGCGGACGGGCGGCCGGGGCCGGTGCACCGCTCGCTGTACGGTGCACCAGTTTCACCGGTGATCCGGAGCGAAGTAAAGGGACGACCCGTCACCATCTCGGAACAGGAGGGCGGTTGAAGCGCATTGAGCCCGCACCACCTCGGACCGCACGCCTCACGGCCGGCCCGACAGGCCCGTGCGGTGGGCGGCGGCGGGCGAGAGCACCATGGGTGCGTTCCACCCCTGGTGGACCAGGGCGACCTGGGAGGGCAACGGCAGCACGGGGAGGGCCGCGCGGCCCCGGGACCAGTTGCGCAGCAGGCCCTCGGTGGTGTCGTCGGCGGAGACCACCATGGTGGCCGGCATGCCGCCGTCCGACCAGGTGTTCCACAGGGCCCAGCCTTCGGGCCGGGCTTCGACGCCGAGGCGGGCGCAGGCGGCGTCGTACGTCTCCGTCCACTCGGCCGGCATCGCGCCGGGGCGCAGGATGACGACGCCCACGAGCCTGACGTCGGGGCGGTCCTCGTCGTCGACGCAGCCGTCGCCGGGGAAGTGGTAGTGCCGGATGGAGCGTGCGAGGGCGTTGACCGCGCGTTGCAGTGCGGTCGCGTCCTGCGGTTCGGGGAGGTAGGAGAGCCAGGACTCGTCGCCGGCCGCGGAGACGACGGCGCGTGCCAGGCGCTCGACCTCCCGCAGGTGGTCGAGCTCGGTCAACTCCGGTCGCGTCATGCGGCGCAGTGTGGCAGTGCGTGGCGCGGCGGCGCACCGGAGTTTCCCGCGCCCACGTACCGGCGGCGCGGGGCATCGCGCTACCCATGCTTGACGTGTCAAATAAATGGCTCTATGTTCGGTTGACGCGTCAAGTAATTGGGGCAGGGGTCAGGGCGGGCCCGACCGTCGCCAGGGCTCGCCCGCCCGGCCGGCGCGGTCCGCACCGTCGGCCCAGTCCGCAGGATGAGGAGTCACGACCATGGCACAGCCGAACGGCGAGGAACTGCAGGCGATCCTGGAACGCCAGGCGGAACTGCGGGACCGCTACCTCCTGCCGGCCGCGGAGCGCCCCGCGCCGACGACGCAGGGCGTCCACCACGCCGCGTTCATCGCCCGGGACGTCGAGGAGACCATCCTCTTCTACCGGGACGTCCTGGGCCTTCCGCTCGTCGACCTCGTCGAGAACCGCGACTACCGCGGGTCGACGCACTTCTTCTTCGACATGGGCGGCGAGAACATGCTCGCCTTCTTCGACTTCCCGGGACACCCCCACCCCGAGTACGCCGAGACCGTCGGCGGCGGCCACCACGTCGCGCTGTCGGTCACGCCCGAGGTCTTCGCCACGGTGAAGGCCCGCCTCGAGGAACGGGGCATCGCGTACGCGGACTTCCCGACCGAGGTCGCGCAGAGCATGTTCCTGGCCGACCCCAACGGGCTCCGGATCGAGCTCATCACGGAGCCCAAGGGCTACGCGCTCGGCGAGTACCTCCTCTGACCCCGCCAGGCCACAAGCCGTGCGCAGCCCGGGCAACACACGGGCCGCGCGCGGCTCTTGGCGTTCCCGGCGCCGGGAACGGACGCCGCCGAGGGGCGGTCGCGGAGTCGCCGGGCGTCAGCTCTTCTCGGTCGCGGCCTTCGTGTCCTTCTCGCGGAGCGCCTTCTCCACGGCGTCCCGTACGCGGCCGTCCTCGCGCTGCTTGCGCCGTGCGCGGCCGCGGCGGGTGAAGATGATCGCGGCGGCGACGGCCGCGGCGACCAGGACGACCAGCAGGAGCAGGATCCAGGGGACCGCCCAGCCGTGGGCGGTGGCCTCGACCGGGTCCAGGGGGGTGATGGAGCCCGACGCGTCGGTGAGCATCGGGGTGAGGGTGGCGGTCGCGGTCAGGCTGACCGCGGGGGCCACACCGTGGACGGGCACCTTCACCTTCCAGCTCTCACCGGGGAGCAGCTCGGGCGGTGCGGCGATGTCGCCGGCGTTCGCCCGCAGCCAGCCGAACGGGCCCGCCACCGAGACGGACTGGCGCGCCGACAGCATCGCGTTGCCGGTGTTGTGGATCGTGTACGTGACGGTCGCGTCGCCCTTGCCGAAGGGGCTCGCCGGGCCGTCGTAGTCGACGTGCAGGTCCTCCACCGCGAGCTTGGGCTTGAGTTCGCCGCTGACCCGCAGCTTGACCCGGATGCCCAGCCGCCGGTCCACGTTGATGCCCTGGGCCTCGTCGGACTGCTTGAGCGAGGTCAGGATGCCGCCGACGTAGTCGCCGGGGGTGGCGTTGTCCGGGACGGTGACGGTGAAGGGGATCTCGGCGGTCTTGCCGGGCTCGATCTCGACGCTGTCGCGGTCGGCGTGGACCCAGGCACCGATCTTGACGGACTTCTTGTCCTTGGTGAGCAGGTCGAGCTGCCCGGTGTCGGTGGTGTAGCCGTCGGCGGCGTAGAGCGCGAGCCGCAGCGGGTCCTTGCTGCGGTTGGCCACGACCATGGCGTCCTTGACCTGTCCGCCGGGGTTCACGCTGTAGCTGTAGCTGGACCGGTCGTCGCCGAACCCGTTCGCGGCCGTCCTGACCGTCCAGGTGACGTCGCCGTCGGCCGCCCGGGCGGGGCCCGCGTGGAGGCCCACGAGGGCGAGGGCCGCGAGCAGGACCAGGACGGCGGTGCGGGCGAGGGGCGTCGTGCGGCGCGGTGCGGACGGGTGCATGTCGGGGTCTCCTGGAGCGGGGAGGCGGGGCAGGCACCGACGGTGCCTGCCCCGCCGTCAAACGGGTACGGTCAGCTGCTCAGCGCAGTGATCGTGAGGGTGGCGCGGTAGCCGCCCTTCTCGACGCTGTCCGGGATCTTCAGATCCAGGTCGGCGCCGAGCTTGGCGGAGCCCCGCGGGTGGCCCTGCTCGGCGGTGCCGAGGCCCCGCGAGACGGACAGACCCTGGCCGTGGTCGTCGTAGCCGGAGGTCACCGGGTCACCGGCCGTGGCACCGGCGCCGCCGTCGAGGACGTACGGCGTCCAGCCCAGGTAGGAGCCGGAGAACGTCTTGTCGGCGTCCTTGAAGTCGCTCACGTTGGCCGAGATCGACCACGGGGCGAGCGAACGGCGGCTGTCGGAGACGAGGATCGGGTTGATCTTGCCGCCCGCGACGAAGTGGTCGCCGTTCTCCTCCTTGGCCGTGCCGAGGTCCACCAGGCCGTTGTAGCCGTCGATGGTCCAGCCGAACTCACCCGGAGCCGGGTTGGGGACGTTGACCTGCAGGTCCTGCTTGTCCCCGTGGTACGGGTGCACCGTGACGTCGTCGACGTGCGAACCGACCGGCTGGTCGGCGCCGTTGGCGGCGCTGCGGATGTTCTCGACCACGAGCTTGTCGTTGCGCACCTGGACCTTGACGTAGGTGCGGACGTGCTCCTGGTTCTGGACCGAGTTGTACCAGTAGCTGTTCGGGTTCAGCGGGTCGGCGCCGTTGCCCGCGCCGCTGGTGCCGCTGCTGTCCGGCTTGGTGATGTCGTAGTACTTCGAGCCCGAGGCGGAGTTGGCCGTCACGTAGAGGACGCCGCCGGGACCCGGGTACACGTCGGAGGCGCCGGGCTGCTCGGCCGGGTTCTCCTTCTCACCGTTCTTGATCAGGTAGCTGCGGGAGTAGCTGTGGTCGTGGCCCTGCAGGACCAGGTCCACCCCGAGCTTGGAGAACGTCGTCGGGAAGTCCAGACGACGCTGCTTGTTGTCGCCGTCCTTGGCGTGCGAGGCCGGCGAGTAGATCGCGTGGTGGTAGACGAGGACCTTCCACTTGGCCTCGTTGCCGTGCTTGTTGATGACGTCGGTCACGTAGTTGACGTGCGCCGCGTCACCGCCGCCGTTGGCGGAGTTGTAGCTGTTGCTGTTCAGGTCGATGAACAGGACATCCTTGTAGATGTACCAGTAGTCACCGCCCGACTTGGTGCCCGCGGGGTTCCCGTTGTCGTAGTACGGGGCCGAGCGGTCGGTGTTCGGGGTGGTGAAGTGCTGCTCGTAGGCCTTGCCGCCGACGTCGTGGTTGCCGATGGTGGCGGCCCACGGGTACTGGCGCAGTCCGTCGGGAGCGAGGAAGGAGTTCCACTGGGACTCGGTGTTGGCCGTCTCGACCTGGTCACCGCCCGACACCAGGATCTCGGCGTTCGGGTTGGCCCGCAGCGAGACGTCGACCGTGTCCTGCCAGCCGGCCTGGTCGGCGGCCAGGTTGCCGGAGGAACCGATCTGCGGGTCGCCGTAGAACAGGAAGTCGTACTCGCCCTCGAAGTCCTGCGTCTTGAAGGAGTACGCGGTGGACCAGTTGCCCTCGCTGCCGACGCGGTAGGAGTACTGGGTGTTCTCCTTGAGGCCGGTGATCGTCGCGTGGCGGTTGTAGCCGCCGCTCGTGGCGATGTTGGCCGCGCCGATGGCGTCGAAGGAAGCGGCGCCGGCCGGGAACTCGTCGTTCACCAGCTGCGCGGTCGGGACGACCTGGATCTGCTGCGCCGTGTCGGCGGAGGAGTACCAGGTCACGGTGCGCTGCGTCTCGTTGGCGCCGACACCGAGGACGATGCCGCTCAGCGTGGCGGTGTCGGCGGCGGACGCCGAGGTCACCAGCCCGTTGCCAAGGGCAACCGTCAGGCCGAGGAACGCCGCGGTGGCCCCGGTGGCCACACGGCGCCGCGCGGACCCGGAGGTCCGCGAGGAGTTGCTCGATCTCATGTTTGTCATTTCCTTCTGTGCACGATTCGTGTGCATCGAGTGGAGATCTCCACGCTCACCTCGGAAGGTAAAGCGAACATAAATGCGAGCCACGTGGTAGTTGAACTTCGCACGAGCCCTGGACGGAGTCTCAGAATCCGGACACACGTTGCACGAACCACACCAGCCCCATCACGGACACCCCCGCGGAAATCGCACCCGTGGCCCACAGCCCGGCCCGCGCCGAGCGCCGGCGCAGCACGATGAGCAGCGGGAAGACGACGGCGATGATGGCCAACTGCACGGTCTCGATGCCGACGTTGAACACCAGCAGGGACCACAGCAGCGTCCACGACCAGGCCTCGTCGATCCCCAGTGCGCCCGCGAAGCCCAGGCCGTGCACCAGGCCGAAGCAGAACACGACGCCCAGCCGGGTCCATCCGGCCCGGTCCAGGCTGAAGTGCCCCTGCCCGGACGACTCGAGTTCGGTCGCGTGGTCGCCGCGCCGCCAGATCCGCCACAGGTACCAGCCGGCGACCACGGCGATCGACAGCGCGATGACCGGCTCCACGATCCGCGCGGGCACGTCGACCAGGCCCAGCGCCGCGAGCATGAACGTCACCGAGTGCGCCAGGGTGAAGCTGGTGGCCGCCAGCACGATCTCGCGCGGCCGCCGCGAACCGGCGATCAGGGCGAGCAGGAAGAGGATGTGGTCGATGCCGGTCAGCAGGTGCTCGGCGCCGAGCCGGAAGAACTCCCAGAAGCGCTCGTACCAGGACTGGCCGACCGAGAAGGACGGGTGCTGGGCGTCGAGCGCGGCACTGCCCGAGCCGCCGTCGAGCGCGTACGTGACGATCGTCTTGACGCCCTTGACGTAGCCCTCGGAGTCGGGGAACAGCCCGCTGCGCACCTCGTGGTCGTCGCCCTGCGGGCAGTTCCAGTCCAGGCGGAGGGTGGCGTACGGGACGCCCTCGCGGGTGCCCATGGTGAAGCCGCCGGCCTGGGTCGCGGTGCAGGCCTTGGCGTCGGAGGTCACCGTGAAGCGCTCGCGCGCGTACGCCACGGCGGACTCGGCGTGCGCCGCCAGGGCCGCGGCCTGCGCGCGGGAGTCCTCGGCGTCGAAGGCGGCGGTTCCTTCACGGAAGAGGTCGTCGTCGTGCTGGTAGTCGGCGGCGGACACGACGAAGAGGTCGTACTCGAGCTCCAGCGTGGTCCGGATGCGGCCCCCGTCGGCCGGCGCGACGTCGGCGTACACGGTCGAGGTGAACCCGTGCGCGAACGCGGACTGCTGCCCGAGGCCGAGGAGGGCGATCACCGCCGCGGTGATCCCGACGAGGGTGCGGCGGAGGCGATGTGACATGTGGCTCCTTCAGGTTGCCACTGCACCGTGCACGTCATGGGTGAACCGGAACCGGCCGGTCGGCGAATCGTGCGAAAACAAGTTCGAGAACGGCCCCCGGTGGATGGAGACCATGGGAAACGGGATTGCAGGATGGGGACGGCACCACCTGTCACACCCGGAGGTCGATCGCCTTGCGCCCCTCGCTTCGGGCCGCCGCCGTCCTGGCCGCGGCCACCGCGCTGCTCACCGGATGCGGCTCCGGCGACGACTGGTCGCAGCCGCACCCCAGCCCCAGCGCCGTCGGCACCCCCGGCCCCGGGTTCGTCGACCGCGCCGCCCCACCCGCCCCCGAGGCCACCGCCACCCCGCGGCCCGGCTCCTGGTCGGGGGTCCACCCCTCCGAGGGCTACCGCGTCGTCCTGCTGACCGCGGGCGACGACCGCCCCACCAAGACGCTCGTGACCGCGGTCGAGGAGTGGGCCCGGGCCGAGCACGTCGACCTCAGGAAGGTCGAGGCCGAGCACGCCGCCGACCTCCTGCCCGCCGCCACCCGGGCCCTCGACCTGCACCCGGACCTCATCGTGAGCGCCGGCAACGACCTGATCGACCCCCTCGCCACGGTCACCCCGAACCACCTCTCGCAGCAGTTCCTCGTGGTGGGCGCGGAACTGGCCGAGCCCACCGCCAACGTCACCTCCGTCGACTGGTCCGGCGCCTCGTTCCGCGGCGAGGGCCTGGGCATGTCCTCGACGTACGACGCCGGCACCTTCACCCCCGCCCGCTGCGCCGCGGCGATCCGCGCGGGCGTGGCGTCCGTGCTGGGCGGCGTGACGGGCATCGTCCTCTGGCTGGACGAGCACGAGGGGTGACACCCCCGGCGCCACGCCCGTCCCCTGGCACTCCGCCGCCGAGGCCCTGACCCGGACCCCGCGCCGCCACGGCGCTGCGCGCTCGGAGGACCCGGCAGAACGCGCGGGCTGACCGGTGGGCGGATGCTCCTGCGGTGGCATCACGTGCCACCGCATGGCACTGCATGGCGCCACATGGCTCCAAGTGACACCACCCGGCGCCACGTGGTGCCATCCGGTGCCACATTGCGCCTCGGATGGCGCGTCGGCCACCGATGACACCACCTCCGGCCCCACAACAACCACCACGTTTGTGCAGCTCAGACCCCGTGCCGCCCATCCGGTGCCACATGCGGCGCCATAGGGGCTTGCGCATGGCGCCACGATGGTGCCACTATGGCGTCATGGACCTCACCCCGTATGTCGACACCCTCCGCCGCGACCTCGCGGTGGCCGCCGAAGCCGGCGGGGAGGACGCCCGCGAGCTGGCGGAACGGCTCACCGCTCCCCTGGAGTCGGCGACCCGCCTGACCATGCTCAACGTGCTCTCCGCCGCGATGGACGAGATCACCCGTGAACTCGCCCCCGGCTCGGTCGACGTACGGCTGCGCGGGCTGGACCCCGACTTCGTGGTGACGCTGCCGCCCACCGGCGGCGGCACCGCGGACCAGGGCACCGCACCCGTCGAACCGCTCAGGGCCCCCGCGCCGGTCGAGGGCGACGAGGGCGGCACCGCCCGCGTCAACCTGCGCCTGCCGGCACACCTCAAGACCCGCGCCGAGGAGGCCGCCGGGCGCGAGGGCCTGTCGGTCAACGCGTGGCTGGTCCGCGCCGTGTCGGCCGCGGTCGACGGCGCACCGCAGCCGCGCGCCGAGGAGAAGACCCGCACCACCGGACAGAGCTTCCGGGGCTGGGTGCGCTAAGCGCTCCCCGCCCCCACCCACGTCACCCACACATCACGTCCCACCAGCGGGGACGACCCAAGGACTCAAGAGGACGGGACAGCCATGCCTTCTTTCGACACCCCCGGACCCATCTCGGTCACCGCCCACGTGGGCGCCGGTTCCATCCGGTTCACCGCGGGCGACCGCCCCGACACCGTGGTCGAGGTGCGGCCCCGCGAGCCGAAGCGGGACAAGGACGTACGGGCCGCCGAGCAGACCGAGGTCGCGTACGCGAACGGCGCCCTGACCGTCAGGACGAAGGAGCGCTTCCTCATCGGGCCCAGCGGCGCCGTCGACGTGACGGTCGAACTGCCCACGGGCTCGGACGTCGACGTCACCGGCTCCTGGACCCAGGTGCTGGGCGAGGGCCGGCTCGGCGAGGTCCGCGTGAAGACCTCGTCCAACGACGTCCGCTTCGACACGACCGGCCCGCTGCAGCTGACCGCCTCCCACGGCACGGTCACCGTCGACCGCGTCGAGGGCCCGGCCGAGATCACCACCAGCTCCGGCACCCTGCGCGTCGGCACCCTCGGCGGCCCCGCCGAGATGCGGAACTCGCACGGCACCACGACCGTCGGCGCCGCGCTCGGCGAGCTGCGGGTACGCGGGGCCCACGGCAACGTCGACATCGCGCGCGCCGAGGCCTCGGTCACGGCCACCGTGGCCCACGGCAACCTGCGCGTGGCCGAGGTCGCCCGCGGCACCGTCCGGCTGGAGACCTCCTACGGCGCGATCGAGGTCGGCGTCCGCGAGGGCACGGCCGCCTGGCTCGACGTCAGCTCCGAGCGCGGGCAGGTGCGCAACACGCTCAGCGGCTCCGAGGCCCCGCAGAAGACCGAGGACACCGTCGAGGTCCACGCCCGGACCCGCTGGGGCAACATCGAGATCCACCGCGCCCGGGCCTGAGCACCACCACCCCCACCGCTCCCCTCCCCACCCGCCTCAGCCTTCGATCGGAGGGCCCCGTGTCTTCATCTGTCATGCCCACGCCCAGGACTTCTCCGGACGGCCGCACGCCGCCGGCCGCCGTCTCCGCCGTCGGACTGCGCAAGTCCTTCGGCGACAAGACCGTCCTCGACGGCATCGACCTGCGCATCCCCGCCGGTTCGGTGTTCGCGCTGCTGGGCCCCAACGGCGCGGGCAAGACCACCGCCGTCAAGATCCTCTCCACGCTCGTCACCGCCGACGCGGGCGACATCCGCGTCGGCGGCCACGACCTCGCCGTCGAGCCGCAGGCGGTGCGCGCCGCGATCGGGGTCACCGGTCAGTTCTCCGCCGTCGACGGGCTGATCACCGGCGAGGAGAACATGCTGCTCATGGCCGACCTGCACCACCTGTCCAAGAGCGAGGGCAGGAAGGTGACCGCCGGACTGCTGGAGCGGTTCGACCTCACGGAGGCGGCCAAGAAGCCCGCGTCGACCTACTCCGGTGGCATGAAGCGCCGCCTCGACATCGCCATGACGCTGGTCGGCAGCCCCCGCATCATCTTCCTCGACGAGCCCACCACGGGACTGGACCCGCGCAGCCGCCACACCATGTGGCAGATCATCCGCGAGCTGGTCTCCGACGGCGTCACCGTCTTCCTCACCACGCAGTACCTGGAGGAGGCCGACGAACTCGCCGACCGCATCGCGGTCCTGAACAACGGCACCATCGCCGCCGAGGGCACCGCGGAGGAACTCAAGCGGCTCATCCCCGGCGGCCACGTACGGCTCCGCTTCACCGACCCCGCCGCCTACCGCTCCGCCGCCGACGAACTGCGCGGGGCCACCCGGGACGACGAGGCACTGACCCTGCAGATCCCCAGCGACGGCAGCCAGCGCGCCCTGCGCACCCTGCTGGACCGGCTCGACGCCGCCGCGATCGAAGCCGACGAACTGACCGTCCACACCCCCGACCTCGACGACGTCTTCTTCGCCCTGACCGGCGACGCCACCCTCCCCCACCAGACCACGGAGGCCCTGCGATGAGCACCCCCACCTTCGCCCTGCGCGACAGCGCGACCATGCTGCGCCGCAACCTCCTGCACGCCCGCCGCTACCCCTCTCTCACCCTCAACCTCCTCCTCACCCCGGTCATGCTGCTCCTGCTGTTCGTCTACGTCTTCGGCGACACCATGAGCGCCGGCATCGGCGGCGGCACCCCCGACCGCTCCGCCTACATCGCCTACCTCGTCCCCGGTCTGCTCCTGATGACCGTCGGCGGCACCACCATCGGCACCGCCGTCTCCGTCTCCAACGACATGACCGAGGGCATCATCGCCCGCTTCCGCACCATGGCCATCCACCGCGGCTCCGTGATCGTCGGGCACGTCGTCGGCAGCGTCCTGCAGTGCCTCGTCAGCGTCCTGGTCGTCGCCGCCGTCGCCGTCGCCATCGGCTTCCGCTCCACCCACGCGACGGTCCTCGAATGGCTCGCCGCCCTCGCCCTGCTCGTCCTGTTCGCCACCGCGCTGACCTGGATCGCCGTCGGCATGGGCCTGGTCAGCCCCAACGCCGAGGCCGCCAGCAACAACGCCACGCCCCTGATCCTGCTCCCGCTCCTGTCGAGCGCCTTCGTCCCCCTCGACTCCATGCCCGGCTGGTTCCGGCCCGTCGCCGAGTACCAGCCCTTCACCCCCGCCATCGAGACCCTCCGCGGCCTCCTCCTCGGCACCGGGATCGGCCACAACGCCTGGATCGCCGCCGCCTGGTGCGTCGGCCTCACCGTCCTCGGCTACTTCTGGTCCACCGCGAGGTTCAACAGCACCGGCAAGTTCTGATCCTCCATACACACCACGACGGAGGGCCCGCGCGCTGCGCGGGCCCTCCGTCGTGGTGTCCGGTCGTGGTGGTCAGCCGGTCGTGAGGTGCGTGTCCATCACCGTCACCAGCGCCGCCCGTCGTGAGGTCCCCTTCGGCGCGCGGGTCTGGTCGAGGCGGAGATCCGCGGCGCGGCCCCGCAGGGTCAGGGTCATCAGCTGGTTGCCGAACCAGGGACCGTCCAGCTTGCGCCAGCCCAGCGCGGGGCGGTCGACGCGGCCGTGGCGGGCGAGCGCCCGGCCGAGGAGCCGGGCGGGACCGGTCCAGGCGAAGCGGAAGGCGAGGCGCATGTACCCGGGGATGGTGTTGTGGACCGGGGAGCAGGTGAGTTGCAGCACCCGGGAACGCAGGGGCCGGCCCGGGCGGGTGGCCTCGGCGGTGTAGGCGTGGTGGACGTCGCCGGACAGGACGCAGATCGTGGCGGGGGCCTCGGGCGCGTCCGCGGCGTCGCTGAGGATCCCGGCGAGGTCGTCGAAGGAGTCGGGGAAGGCCGACCAGTGCTCGAGGTCGCCGGCCTGCCGCAGGCGCTCCCCGCGGTGGGTCCAGCGGTGGCCGCGGCTGCCGCCGCAGAGGGCCGAACTCCAGGCCTCGGTGGCGTGGATGGCGTGCGGCAGGAGCCAGGGCAGCGAGGTGCCGACGAGCAGGTGGTCGAAGCTGCCGTCGGGGCGGGCGTTCTCGCGCAGCCAGTCGAGTTCCGCCGGGTCGAGCATGGCGCGTTCGTGCTCGTCCAGGACGCGGGAGGCGCGTGAGTCGACCATGAGCAGGCGGGTGCGGCCGAGGTCGCGGCGGTAGCTCCAGCGGGTGTGCGCCGGGTCGGCCTCCACGCGGGCGGCGAAGGCGCGCAGGGTCTCGGTGCCGTCGTCGGCCGCGCGTACCGCCGCGAGCAGCTTGTCGGCGGCGAGTTCGGCGGGGGTGAGGTTGCCGAGGTGCTGGTGGACCCAGTACGAGGTGAGGCCGCTGGTGACGCGTTCGTGCCACCAGTCCGTCTCCCGCATGCTGTCGCGCCACGTGTGGGAGGTGTTCCAGTCGTCTATGACGTCGTGGTCGTCGAAGATCATGCAACTGGGCACGGTGGACAGCAGCCAGCGGATGTCCGGGTCGAGCCAGGACTCGTAGTAGAGGTGGGTGTATTCCTCGTAGTCGGCGACCTGGTCCCAGGGCGGCTCGTTCAGGTCGCGTCGCCGGGCGAGCCAGCGGCGGGTGGCCGCGGAGGTCTCGTCGGCGTAGATCTGGTCGCCGAGCAGCAGCAGGAGGTCGGGGCGGGGCGCGTCGCCGGAGGCGATGTGGTGGGCGAGGGTGTCCAGCGCGTCGGGGCCGATGGGGTCGGGTTCGTCCGGGGGCGGTGCGGCCCAGCGGCAGGAGCCGAAGGCGACCCGCAGCGGCCGTCCGTCCGCCTCGCCGTCCCCTTCGCCGCTGCCGTCGTGCCCGGCGGTGCGGATCGTGCTCGGCGGGTACGGGGAGTCGGCGAGCGGCCAGACCTGCTGCCCGTCGAGGAGGACGCGGTACGCCGTGGTGGTGCCGGGGCGCAGCCCGCCCACGGTGACGATCGCGTAGTGGTGGCCGGCGATCTGCCAGGTGTGCTCGGTGCCGTCGGCCCCGTCGTCGCACACGACGGCCACGGTGGCGGGGCGGTCGGCCTCGACCCACACGGTGGCGGTGTCCTCGTCCACGTACCTCAGCAGCGGGCCCAGGCGCAGTTGTGCCATGGCGGTCGGCCTTCCCTCCGTCGTCGTGAGTTGTGGACGTCGGAGGGAAGGCGTGAGTTCCCGGCCGCGCCCCGGCCGCGGTCCCGGCGGCCGGGGCGGGGCCGGGACGCGGGATCAGCAGCCGCTGAGCACGCTGCTGAGCTTGTTCTTCTCGGCGGTGTCGACCGACAGGCCGTAGTAGTACTTGACCTGGACCCAGGCGCGCACGTAGGTGCAGGCGTAGGCGGAGCGCGACGGCATCCAGGTGGCCGGGTCCTGGTCGCCCTTGGCCTGGTTGACGTTGTCGGTGACGGCGATCAGCTGCGGACGGGTGAGGTCGTTGGCGAAGGACTGGCGCTTGGCGGTGGTCCAGGCGGAGGCGCCGGAGTCCCAGGCCTCGGCGAGGGGCACGAGGTGGTCGATGTCGAGGTCGGAGGCGGCGGTCCAGGTGGCGCCGTCGTAGACGGAGTACCAACTGCCGCTGGTGGCCGAGCAGGAGGAGTTGGTGACCACGCCGCTGCCGTCGCGCTTGAGGACGGTCTCACGGGTGTCGCAGGCACCGCTGATGGTGATCCAGTGCGGGAAGAGGTCGCGGTTGTATCCGGAGCGGTTCTCGGTGGCGACCTTGAGCGAGGCCAGGTAGGTGCGGGCCGTGGCGGCGCTGACGGGCGTGGGGAGCGCCGCCTGCGCGGTGGGGCCGTTCAGGGTCGCGAAACCGGCGAACAGGCTGGTGAGAGCCACGAGGAGACCCAGGCGTCGACGCGCGTAGACACTGCGCCGCGCGAGAGCACTGCGTATCCGGGACATAGGGAACTCCCTCTTGGTGTGGGGGTGTTTGGCCGCTGAAACCGCTGGCCATCCTTCTGCTGGGACGTTTCTGCGGGACAAGCGGCAGGTAACAGGTTGGCGACATGGACACGTCATGTCTAGAGGCCGGACGTCACCGGATCCACGCCACGGGGCCCGCGCCGGCCGGCCCCCTACGGCCCGGGCGCGGTGGGCGCAGGCCGCCAAGGCAGCACGGAACAGGCATCTCTGACTAACCGTCAGTCTTGGCCGCAACGTGCCGCACTGCCGCGAGGGCCCGGGCTACACTGCTCCGCCCGACCCCGACGGGAGGCCCCCTCGGTGTTCCCCGCACGCGTACGTGCCGGTCCTTGCTCGGCCCTGGCGGTCCTCGCCCTGTCCGGCTGCTCCGCCGGCTGGGGCTGCAGCGACACGACCGCGGAACGCGGCGCGGCCGGGGTCCGGGTGCGGGTCGAGGACGTGTACGGGCAGCCGGTCGGCGTCACCGCCGAGGTCGTCGGCTGGCGCCTCGGACCCCACCCGCAGGAGCCCTCCGGAGGCGACCGGGTCCGCTTCCGCTTCCGCTTCGACGGCGCCGGCGCCGGCGCCGGCGCCGGCGCCAGCGGGGGATCCGACCCCGTGGTGGAGGCCTGCGCGGTCGACGAGGAGCGCGTGGTGCTGGGGTGCCGGACGATCTCCCCGTCCCAGGCGTTCGGGCCGAACGGCGACCCCACCGGCGCACCGGCGACGACTGGCTCACTGTCGAGGACCCCGGGCGGGTGGCCGGAGTGCTGGTGATACCCAACGACCGGTCCTACGACAGGCGGACCTGCGAGCAGGACATCAAGGACGGCGGCGGGCCGCACCCCCCGGAACCGGCCCGCATCGGGGAACGCCTGTAAGCCGTCGCTCAGTTGGCGAGCCGGCCGGGCGGGGCGGCCTGGGCGGCGCCGAACTCGGTCACCGCGTCCCGGACGATGGTCTCCAGGCGGGCGTGGTGCGCGCCGCGCCAGTAGGGGCGCTCGCAGTCGGCGCACTGCGCGAACACGTCGTAGCTGCGGCGGGTGCCGTGCTCCAGCTTCTCCCAGACCGCGTCCTTGTCGGCCTCCCGCAACGGCCCGTTGCACGCCGTGCAACGCGTCCAGGGGGCCAAGTCGGGGGCGAACCGCCCCAGCACGTCCCGCAGTTGCTCGTCCGGCTGGTCGCTGTAGACGTACGCGCCCGCCCACAGCTCCCGGCGGCGCAGCAGTCCGCGGTCGCGTGAGAGCATCACCCGCCGCTCGGCGGCCGAACGGGCGGCCAGGGCCGGGTCACCGATGTCCTCGCTCTCGTACGCGGCGTCGACGCCCAGCAGGCGCAACCGCCGGGCGAGCGTGCCCAGGTGCACGTCGAGCAGGAAGCGCAGGGGCGCGCCCGGCACCGACTGCGGCCGGGTGACGGGCTCGACCTCCACGTGTTCGCCGCCGGCGGGCACGTACGAGACGGGCACCTCCCGGCCGTCCGCCAGCAGCCGGCCGACCTCGGTGAGCGGGACCCCCAGCGACTCCACGACGTGCCCCAGGGTGGACACCCCGTCGGTGACGACGGTCGTCCGCCCCTCCCGTCGTGGCGCCGCGGCGAAGAGCCGCAGCGCGGAGGCGAAGGTGATGCCGATCTCGGGTCCGTTCAGGCCGCTCACCCCGCCAGGATGTCACCCCGGCGGCGCGGGGCACACGCGGATTTCCCCGCGAGCCGGATCACACCGCCCCGTGGTCGATGAGGCTGCGGGCGCAGTCCAGCACCGTCTGCCGGGCCGGCCGGGGCTCCCAGCCCAGGACGCGGCGCGCCTTCTCGGTGCTGTGGCGGTTGCGGCGGCCGAGCGAGGGCGTGATCTCGCGCAGGGACGGGTCGGTGAACCGGGCCGCGAACCGTACGGCAAGGTTTGGGACCTGCCTTGTGGCCACCTTGCGGCCGTCCGGCCGAGCCCGTCGCGCAGGGCGCGGGCCATGTCCGCCATCCAGATGAACTCGCCCGTGGCCAGGAAGCGTTCGCCTGCGGCCCGCGGCGAGGTCATCGCCCGGATGTGGACGTCCACGAGGTCGCGCACGTCCACCACCTCCAGTCCGATCCTCGGGACCCCGCGCATCCCGCCGGTCAGCATGCGCGCGACGACGCCGACGGAACCGCGGGTGTCCGGCGTGAGGACGGGGCCGAAGACCGCCCCGGGCAGCACGGTCGTCAACTCGGTCGGGCCGTCGTGGGCGGCCACGAAGTCCCAGGCCGCGCGTTCGGCGACGGTCTTGGAGCGCCGGTACGGGATCAGCCTCGGGTCGTCGGGGTCGGTCCACAGCGTCTCGTCGGTCACGCCCTCCTCCGCGTACGAGGACGGACTGGCGGCGTTCGCCGCGGAGGTCATCACGACGCGCCCCACCCCGGCCGCGGTCGCCGCGCGCAGCACCCGCAGCGCGCCGTCGCGGGCGGTGGCGACCAGGGCGCCGGGGTCGGCGGCGGTGAGGCCGAGCGGGGAGGCGACGTGCAGCACCCGGTCGACGCCCTCCAGCGCGGCGTCCCACCCCTCGTCGGAGGTGAGGTCGGCGACGGCGAACCGCAGCCGCCCGGCGGGGTCGGCGACCTGCGCCACGGCCTCGGTGACGGCCCGCTCCCTGTCCCGGCCGCGCACGGTCGTCCGCACGTCGTAGCCGCGCCGCAGGAGTTCGGCGACGCACCAGCCTCCGATGTAGCCGCTGCCGCCGGTGACCAGGACCAATTCGGGCATGACGGTGTCCTCCGTGCGTGGGGATGGGTGTGCCAGAATGAAGCGGAGGCCCCTCCGCCACACCTCACGACCGCCGGAGGCCCCTCCGTTTTAGCAATCGACCACCGACGGACGGCCGACACCCGTGAACCCGAAGCCCCCCGGACCGACCCGCAAGGACGCCCGCGACAACCGCGAGCGGATCCTGACCGCCGCCCGCGAGGAGCTCTCCACCTCCAGCGGCGCGTCCCTCACGGCGATCGCCAGGAAGGCGGGCGTGGGCATCGGAACGCTCTACCGCCACTTCCCCACCCGGGAAGCCCTGATCATGGAGCTCTACCGGCACGACATCGGGAAGCTGATCGGCCGCGCCCCCGAACTGCTGGAAGTCCACCCGCCGTTGACGGCGCTGCGGCTCTGGTTCGACGAGGTCGCCTACTACGGGCGGCTCAAGTTCGGCGTCGCCGAGGTCGTCCACGCGGCGACCAACGGCGGCCTGGACGACGAGAACTACGAACCCTTCGTCGCCGCCATCGGCACGCTGCTCGAGGCGGGGGCCGCCGAGGGGTCGCTCAAGCGCGGGCTCGACCCCGAGGACGTGCTGCTGCAGCTGAGCGTGCTGTGGCGGATCGACCCGGCCGCCCGCAACGGGGAGGCGCGGGCGGGGCGGATCCTGGACCTGATCGTCGACGGGTTGCGCTTCGCGGGGGGCCGGGGGGTGTGAGGGCGCGGCCCGTTGTCGTGTGCGGCGCCGTTGTGGTTGCTGTTGCGGTTTCTCTCCCACCCTCCCGCCCGATTGCCCGGCGCGATTGGTGCGGGCCTGCGCACCTCGTTGTGGGGTCGGGGCCGCGCCGGCGCACGTCCTCAACGCTCGCGGTCTACGTCAACATCCTTGTGCACCGCACTTAACCGCTCGTCGTTTCCGGGCGCACCCCGACACACCCCCTCCCGCCGTGTGGGCGCACAACCGCCGGTGGGGGGTCAGATAGGCACGCGCGGCAACCCCGGACCGCCTTCGCACCCCCACCGGCCGTTGGCCGCCGCCGATACGGAGGACATACGCCAGCGCGGCATACGGGCCCCTGGCGTGCGGGGCTTTGCCTTCCGTCATGCGGCGAGGCATGCGCCGCTCGTCTCTCCCCCTCAGCCTTCGGCCAGGGGGAGCACCCCGCCACACCCCCTCCCGCCGGTATGAGCGCACAACGACCGGTGAGGGGCAACCGGGGTTATCCCGGACTGATTCCTCACCGCGTCCGGCTGTCGTGCGCCTCGACTGCTGGCGAGGGCGTGTGGCGTAACGCGCTGCCCCACGTTGCTCCGCTCGCCGGCTGCGCGGCCGCTTAGAGCCGCGGCAGCCGGTCACCGTGAGTGGGGGAGATTCCCTCCTCCAGCCAGTGGAGGTAGACCCGCAGGTCCGCCGCGAGCCCGTCCTCGATGTACGCCGCGTAGTCGACGACGGCGGCGGCAAGGCCCTGTCCGGCCCAGTCCGCCTCTTCCCAG